>CAZNLJ010000003.1:44418-186381 GCA_964573725.1 uncultured Saprospiraceae bacterium | reverse complement strand
ACCTGGTCCGGACCGGCATCGAGGCTGAAATCCGGATGCACATCGATGGTCAGCACCTCCTCCTTGACAAAGCACCCTTCCCCGCTAATGGCGGTCAGGGTGAAGCTGCCGCCGTCACCGGCAGGGTAGGGCGGGGTCACTTCATTGCCGGCTTCGTCCGTCCAGGTCAATTGCACCCCGGAGGCCGACACCTCCGCCTGCAACGGCACGAGGCTGTAACTGCACAGGATGGTGTCGTTGGGAATGGCGAGGCTGAAGTCGGTGGCGACCAGGATGGTCACTTCCTCCTCCCGGTCGCAGATGCCGTTGCTGGCCACCAGGAAGTAGGTGGTGGTCTGCAGCGGGGCTACGACGGGCTGGGCCGCCGAACTGTTCAGGCTGCCGTCGGAAGCGGTCCAGGTATATGTGGCGTTCGAACTGGCGGAATTGTTGAGCGTGATCTGGTCGCCCGGACAGATACTCGGATTGGCCGGCGGGGAGAAGGCAGGTGCCGGGGAAACGGTGATCGTCGCCGATGCACCGACCGGACAACCCATGAACTCGCCGTCCAGGCTGAACGTCGTCGTGGTCAATACCGTAGCCGTCGGGTTGGTACAATCGTCGCAGCTCAATCCGTTGGAAGGACTCCAGGAGAAATCCGTCACCCCGGGGTCCGCCGTGACCGTGAAGACGACCGGGTCGCCGGGACATATGGTACTTTGCGGCGGATCGATGCTGATGGAGGCGACCGGTACCACAAAAATGTCGATACTATCGATGCTCGTACAGGCATTCACCGTGGTCACCCGGATGTAGGTGTTGGTTTCCTGCGCCAGGAATACCAGGTTGAGGAAGGAATCCGGGGTCAAGGCCCCCGGGGAATCGTCGTCCCAAAGGTGCTCGATATTCGGGAAATGCGCCGGCTCATAGGTCGGCGACACCAAGGTAACCTGCTCGCCCTGGCAATAGGACTCCTTGTCCGGGATGGCCATGATGTCCAGCAAGGGCAGGGAATCCACATAGACCAGGACGGAGTCGAAGACCATGCACTGCGCGGTCTCCAGCTGGATGTAATACCAGGTGGAGACGGTCGGCGCCGCGTTGGCGGTTTCCGGAGAGAGGACCTGCAGGCTCGGGTCGGCCTGCCAGCTCACCCCGTCCCCACCGGTGCTGTTGGTAGCGGTCAACAACACCGTATCCCCGAGGCACAAGTAGGTGGTATCCGGGTTTTGGAAGGCGACATCCGCCGGGATGACCGTCACGGTCACTTCCGCGGAATCCTTGCATACGCCGGTGGCACTCGTTGCCAACAGCTTGTAGGTGGTCGTGACATCCGGGGTGGCGATCGGCCCGGATACGTCCGCCCCGGGACTCAAGCCCAGGTTCGGCGTCCAGGAGAAGGTGGTAGTGGAATTCTCGATGTCGCTGCCCAGGTCGACACTGTAGTTCTCACAGATGACCGTATCTGCGGCCAGGGTGGGAAAGCTGAAAGGGTCGACGGTAATCGTAATGGCATCCGTAGCCTGGCAGCCGGCCAGGGAGACGGATACGTTGATCGTGAAATTGGTGAAACCTGCCGGCGGCACCACTTGCTGGATGGGCGCGCCCGGGTCCGGCAGCGGTACGAAGAACGAGGTCCACTGCAGGTTGCTGTTGTTGATGTTGTTGGCGGCCTCCAACACCAGCGTGTCGGTGGCACAGATGGTCTGGTCGCCGTCCGGTAGGATGGTCACTTCCGGGGCTATCAGCTGCACCCAGACGGAATCTTTGTCCGTACAGATGCCCAGGGTGCCGGTGACGGTGATCATGACGCTGGAATCCGGACAGATGCTCGGGTTCGATATGTCCGGATTGGACAGCAATCCCGGCGGTGACCAGAAATAGCTTCCAGCCCCTTCCGCTTGCAGCTGGGCACAGCCGCCTTCGCATACCAGGACCGTGTCGAGTTGGTCATCGAAGATGGTGACGTCCAGCTGGTCCTGGATCTCGATGATCAGGCTGGCCAAGACCACCGAACCGCATCCGAAATCGCGGACCAACTGGATTTCGATCGTGTCGCTCCCTTCCGTCACACCATCCGCCAAGGCCTGGATCGGGAAATTGAAGGACTCCGTCCCGGTGACGAAGGTCAGGGTGCCGGGTATGTCCAACTCATAATCCACACCCAAGACCGCGCTGCCTCCGATGACCACATCGTAAGTGGCCGGCTGGGATATGGGGGCGTTCAGGGAAACAACGATCTCGTCCGGCGTGTTCGTACATTCCTCGACCAGGTATTCGATACCGGATTGGTAATTGACGCCGAGCTGCGGGGAGCCACCCTTGATCTCGGAAATGAATACCCCCGAATCAAAGGAGGCATCACCGCGGTCGGCCACGGCGAACTTGAGCTTGTAAGTGTTGCACGGAATGGTGGCCACACTGGCCGTCAGGCTTTTCTTGACCCCCATCGAGTCGGAGGTCAACCCGTCGTAGGCCACGGTCTGGCTGGTGCTGTTGTTGCGGTAGTATTGCCAGTTCTGACCGTCGTTGACACTGTTGATCTGGATGAAGGTGCCGTTCGGCAGGGTGGCGATGTTCAACTGGTCGGCGATATTGGGGTCTCCCACGATGCCCGGCCCGGACACCAGGAAGGCGAAGATGTCGTTGAAGGAGGTGTTGACGAATTCGGGGTACTCCTCGGATCCGAAGATGTACTCGAAGGTGATCTCGTCCGTGGCGGCGAACACTTCCATTTCCACGATGCAGGCGTCCTGCGAGGTGGAACTGTTCCCGTTGATGCTGGACAGGTAGTCCAGGTCGGCATCGTTGCCGCCCCCGGTAACGGAGGAGGTGAAGAAGGTGGCCGGATTGGCGACGTTGACAGCGGAGCCGCTGGTCAGCAGCAGGCCCTTTTCCAGCCCCAACTGGGAATCCGGCCCCGCTTCGAAGGTGCCCAGGGCATCCTGGTCGCAGTCGACGGCAGTCACGCTGATGACGGTCTGCCCGGCCACGACGCTCTGGACGATTTCCTCCGGGGTGGCATCGGAATTCACCACAATGTCCTGCGGGGTGTCGCAGGCATCCGCCGTACACTGCCAGGTGCCCAGGAATCCCTCGAACGTGGAGCTGCCGTTTGAGGTGAACTGGATGGTCAGGCAGCCGCTGGACGCGGAAACGGAATAACAGACTCCCCCGTGGGAGGGGTTGTTGCTGCCGGCCCCGTCCAGCACGGCCAGCTGCGGGGCGCTCGTGCTGGCGCCGTCGTAAAAGGTCATGACATCCCCCGTAAAGCCGAAGTCGCTGCTCTCCAGGTTGAAATACTCCAGGGTGAAGTTGATGCAGTTGTTCGGCGCGGACGGGCAGATGGTAAAGGTGTAGTTCTCGTTGTTGCCGTAGTCACCGTCTTCTCCTCCCGAATCCACCAGGGTGCCGCTGCACAGGGTGCTGCTCCCCTCCGTGATATTGGTGATGGGCGGCTTTTCGGTGATGCATAGCTGGAAGGACCCGGCATTCGGGGTGGCGTTCGGCGACCAGTCGTTGATCCGCAGGAAATAGGTGATGCCCGGCGTCAGACCGATGAGGTCCACCTGCGCGGTGGTCTCTCCCGCCGCCGCGGATACGCAGTCCAGCAACTGCAATCCGTCGAACTCGCAATCCCCCCGGTACAGCGCAATCTGTGGGTTCAGGATGGAGGGATGCCCGTTGACCGCGTCGGGCGCACCGGTCAGCAAGATCCGGTAATCCAGGATGGTGTCGGAGGCCACAAAGGAGAACCAGACGTCCCGTTGCGGGTTCCCGACGAAACAGGGCGGGAAATTGTCGAAACCGATGTTGCTTTCCGTCGCACCGACGTTGTTGTACAAGGTGGAGTCACAATAGGGCGCCACACCGAGGTCGATCACGCCGGAACAGTCGTCGTTGGCCGGTTGGGCGTATGCCAGGATGGCCAGGAACAGTAGAACAACGGAAAACGTATATTTCATAAGTTCTGTTTTGTATTCGCATGGAGCTTGGCTTGGTGCCGGACGACACCCCGGCGACGAAGGTAACACCTTTTTTTTGCCAAAAATAGGAATGCCCGGGGATTCCGATACCAATCCCCCGTAAAAAAGAAATTATCCGGTCGCCTGCACGACCGGTGTAACCGGAACCGGCCGACAGGACGGAATCGCCGCCCGTTGGCGGCCCAACCGGTCCGCCGTCGCTATTTTAGTGCCGTCCATGCGGAGGTTTTCATAATTTGCGTTTATCTTTCGCGCAGCCCGGTCCCGGCGCGGCCTGCATCCTTCCGGACCGGCCGTCCCGCCCTTCACGTGGGCCGGTCGCCGCTCACGATTAATCATACGTATCATGAAACATCGCAGCTTCGCTCACTACGCTTTCCTCCTGATGACGGTCCTGCCGCTCTCCCTATCGGCGCAGGGTATAACCGTCCTGTCCGGGCAACCCGCCCCGGGGACTGACATCGAACTGACTTTCCGACCCGCCGCCGCCGGCTGGAAGGCCGGAACGGCCGGTGAACTGGTCGCCGTCCTGTTCGAGTATCCTCCGACGCCCGCTCCCCGGGCGGTCTCCTTTCCCCTGGCCGCCGACGGCTCCCCGCTGAATGCCTCGGTTCCCACCACCGACGCCACCGTCGGTGTGCTCCTCTATGCGACGGACGCATCCGGGGAGTTGTTCGACAACAACAACGGGGATGGATATTTCGTCTACCTCTCCAGGGCGGGACAACCGGTCACGGGCGCCCGCGCCGCCGCCGCATCGGTCTGGCAGAATTGGGCTTCGCTCGCCGGTATGGACCGCAACAAGGAAAAGGCATGGTCCCTGCTGCTCGAGGAACTGCGCGCCCACCCCATTTACTCCGACACCCACGAGGCATTGAAAGTCTATGCCGGTATCGCCATGGCTAACAAGATCCCGGACGGAAAGGAAAGGGCCTCGGTCCGGATCTCCGATATCCTCTCCGCCCGCAAACCCAGCGAGGAACTGCTGCTCCAGGCAAGGGAACTCTGCGACCTGATCCGCGACGAGGAACGGAAGGCCCAGGTGGACGCAGCCCTGAAACAACGCTACCCCAAGGGTAAGGTCGGTGTCTTCCAGCAACTGGCCGCCTTTGAACCTGACGGTGCACCGGACGCAAACGCCGAGCTGTTGGAGAAACTCTGGGCGGCTTATCCCGACCGTACGGTCATCGGTGAACTCGCGGACCGTGCTGCCGCAGGCACTTCCTTCGCGCTGCTGCAATCGGGCGATTTCGACCGGGCCGACCGGGTGCTCGCCGGTATTTCCCAGGTGTCCATCACCGCCAATGTCATGAATTCCTACGCATGGACCGCCTCCGGGGAATCCCTCGACGGTACACCTGGCAATGTCGCCAAAGGATTGGAATACTCCCGCCGATCGCTCGATTTGCTCGACCGGGAATCGGAGTCCCGCTCCCAGATGCGCCCGTATCAGACACCCGCCCAATACCGCCGCTCCCTGGCCGATTCCCGGGCCATGTACGCGGATACCTACGCCCTGCTCGCTTACCGGTCCGGTCTGTATGAGGAGGCGCTGATGTACCAGGAAATCGCCTGCCAGGCCAATGGTTTCGGCGACGATGAAATGAACGAGCGCTATTGTGCTTACTTCGAAAAGGTCAATGGGGGGGGGGAAACGGAAAAGATACTGGCCCGCTTCCTGCTGGAGGGCCATGCCACCGATGTCATGGCCGCCCAGCATGAACGCCTCTTCCTGGCAAACAACACCCTGGAAAGTGCTTACCAGCGCTACCGGGAATCCCTGCAGGCAGCGGCAATTCTGAATCAACGCGAATCTTTGCGGAAGGAGATGTTGGCGCAACCGGCTCCGGATTTCGTATTGTCGAACCTGGCCGGCGAACCGGTCAGCCTTCAAAGCCTTCGCGGTAAGGTCGTGGTGGTCGACTTCTGGGCCACCTGGTGCGGCCCCTGCAAGGCCTCTTTCCCGGGTATGCAAAAAGCCCAGGAACAGTTCGACGGCATGGATGATGTGGCTTTCGTATTCGTCAACACCTGGGAGAATGCGGCGGACAAACGTCAACATGCCGCGGATTTCATGCAGTCCAATGGCTATCCTTTCGAGGTGCTGATGGATACGGAGAATGCGGTGGTCTCCGCTTTCAAGGTGTCGGGCATCCCCACTAAGTTCGTCCTGGACAAGGAGGGGGTCATCCGCTTCAAAAGCGTCGGATATGGCGGCAATGACGCAGACCTGGTCCGGGAACTATCCACCATGATCGAGTTGGCGGGCGGAACACGTCCGGTGGCGCAGACCAAGGCGGAACCTTAGCAGGGTGCATGGCCTGCGGTCCTGCCCGCCGGTTGGACAGGCCTCAGGCCGCGACGGCTGCCTGGCCCCGGAACGACCACGGAACCGGATGGATGCCGCTTGGGGGCGGCATCCAGCCGGTTCTGGTGTCCGGCCCTTCGCCATTCCCCGGCGACCGGGATCAGCGGAATATCACTTCCGTCGCCCCCCAACCGTACAAGGGGTGGTACTCGTTGGTGAACCGCTCCACATCCGGATGTCGGATCAGCCGCGTCGAGATGCTGTCTTTCAACCGGCCCTGCCCCAATCCGTGTATCACAAAAACCCTTTCCACGCCGAGCCGTATCGCTTTGTCCAGGTAACGGTCGAATGCGCTCAACTGGAACCGGAGGATCTCCGCATTGCTCATTTTTTCCCGATTGTCCGTCAATTTCTCGATGTGCAAGTCCAGTTCGGCGGAGAATTCGGCCAACTCCTTGGTCTCGTGCCGACTGAGGTCCTTGTTCCGGTGCGCCGCCGGAACCAGGGAGGCCTTCGCATGCCGGCGCGTATAACTGGCGAGGTCTTCCGGCGGTGCGGAGGGGGCCGGTGCCGGATGCTCCTCACCCGCGGATGGCGCTTCGCCCAGCTTGTATTGGTGCGCCGACCGGTTTAGGAAGGGGGCCGTGCGCAGGCTGGAGAAGAATGTCTTCGGTCTCAGGGATATCGTTTTTGCTACGGCCGCACCGACGCCTTCGGTGGTGATCCAGCGGAAGGTCGCTTCCACCACCGGTGCCTCATTCAGGTCGTCGTAATCCATGCTGCCCAACCGGGTGCTGCCGGCCGCCGGTACCGTGCCTTCCCACTGGGACCGACCGTTGTTGCGGAGCAACCGGATTTCGTACAATGCCTGGTACGCGGTGTCGTTGAGGAGGTGCACTTCGTAGGAGACCGTCAGCCCGTCCCGACCGGCCACCGGCACGAATGCGAGATGGATCCCGCTGTGCCGAAGTATCAGGTATTGGGTTTCCACCGGCACCTCCCGACGGGGTGGTGCCGCCGGTTGGATCCGCCGTTCCGGCGGTGGGACGGATGCCTGCATCCGGTCCTCCCACAGGGCCAGGTCCTCGCCGAATGCGGGTATTTCCATGTCGTCAGCCGGCAGGTAAACGTTGAAAAGGCCGGGTTCCAGTTGCCCCCGGATGATGCCTTCGTCCCCCGTATGTCTTATCCTTACCCTGGTTCCTGTCGCGTATTGCATCCTTTTTATTCGTATCAACAGTTTTGGCCGTGTTTTGCTCGACCGGATCGAAAAAAAATTGGCGCTCCGCCCGGACTCGCCCGGGATCCGGCCGAACACATACGGTCGGATGCTTTTTATTTGATCCCAGGGTCCATTTCAACCCGCTCCTCGACGCAGTATGCCGTACCGAAGGCCCCGCGGCTTGCAGGTGTGATGCGCCGTTTTCCGCGGTATGCCTCGACCTCGGATCGCGTAGTGACGATAGCTCGTCCGGTACCGGGGCGGATGCACACCAACCGGATCATCCTTCCGCACGACAGGGTCCGCCCAGGACGGGAGGTGTCGCTGTGCTACAATCCGTCCGGTATCCACGCCTACATGTATCCCGGCGCTGGTTTTATCTTCCGCAGTACTTAATTTTGTCCCATGGGTTACCGTTGGAAAATCGCACAGTTCTTCGAAGCCTGGTGGTGGCGGTGGTACCGGTGGGGAACATCGGATGAGGTTTATCTTGCCTGGAAGCAAATGTACTGGCGCCGGCTGCTGGACCGGATGGATGCTTGGCCGCAGCCGGGCGAATCGGTGCTGGATGCGGGTTGTGGTCCCGCCGGGGTCTTCATCGCCTTGCCGGACGTCCAGGTGACCGCCCTGGATCCGCTGCTGGACCGGTACCGCCGCTCCTGGCGATACCTTTGTCCCGACCGTTTCCCGAATGTCCGGTTTCAATCCGTCGCCCTGGAACAATGGGTGCCGGAACAACGCTACGACCGCCTTTACTGCCTCAATGCCATCAATCACGTGGCCGACCTGTCGCGCTGCTTGCAGAATCTTAGCCACGGCCTCCGACCGGACGCTACGGCTTATTTCAGTGTGGACGCGCACCGGTTCCGCTGGTTGGAACCGGTGTTCCGTCGAATCCCCGGGGATATCCTCCATCCGCACCAATTGGGATTGGCGGCTTACTTGTCCTTGTTCGAGGAACTCGGGCTGGAAGTGGTTCGCCGACAACGTATCCAGCGGTCGCCTATCTTCGACTACCACTGGATCGAACTGAAGAAAAGCGGCGTGAATCGATCCGCCGGACCTCGCAGGACGGCTAATCGATCTTGAATCCTTTCCAGCTCAGCCCCGATGTGTTCCGGGGGTGGAAAAACAAGCGCAGTGATACGATGTTAGGCGGGTCCAGGTCGATATCCGTCCGGGGCAGCTTCCGGTTGCAGGGGGCGATCGCTTGAGCGGGAACCGACTTTGTTCCTGGCTTCGGGGGCAGCAGAGCATGGCATGCGCGGGTAGTCCTTGTTCCGGCCGGATGTGGCGGCCGGTTTTCCACCGGATGGGTTGTTCGGCCGACCGCGGGCTTGTACCCGGTCGGGAATGTCGTCGGGTCGGTGGTTCTGCCCGGCAACATTTTGCGGTGCATGCTGTTCTTGAGATGCCGGATCGGATGAACCCGGCGCCGGGACCTGGCGCCTCCACATCCTTTTTACCGGACTTGCTGCGTCAGGACGGTACCATGCGTGATGGTTGACCCGACGCAGCCGAAGCGACTGTTCGCCATGAAATACAAGGTCAAGGAAGTGTTTTACACCCTGCAGGGGGAAGGGGCGCATACCGGCCGGCCGGCCGTGTTCTGCCGCTTTTCCGGTTGCAACCTTTGGAGCGGCCGGGAAGAGGACCGGGCTACGGCGGTCTGCCGCTTCTGCGATACGGATTTCCGTGGAACGGACGGTGTCAACGGGGGGCGATACGATCTCGGGGAACTGGTTTCCCTCGTCTCGGCGACCTGGGGCGACCGGTCCATGGGCAAACCTTTCGTGGTGTGTACCGGCGGCGAACCTTTGTTGCAGCTGGATGCCGCCCTGGTCGACGGGTTCCACCGGGCTGGGTTCGAAGTGGCGGTGGAAACCAACGGGACCGTCGAGGCGCCGGTCGGTATCGATTGGATCTGCATGAGCCCCAAGGCCGGTGCTTCGCTGCGGTTGCTCCAGGGCCACGAACTCAAGCTGGTCTTCCCGCAACCGGCCGCCATGCCGGTATTGTTCGAACACCTGGACTTCGAACATTTCTTCCTGCAGCCGATGGACGGCCCCCGGAAGGAGGCGAACACCCGGGCGGCGGTCCGCTATTGTTTGGAAAATCCCCGTTGGCGCTTGAGCATCCAAACGCACAAATGGCTGGATATCCCCTGACGGATACCGCCGGCCGGTCCTGTTTATTGGACCAACAGCGGCGTGCTGCGGCTGCCGGCGGACGTTTGTGCCTGAAGGATATAGGTGCCCCTCGGCAAGTTCGCCAAATCGGCCCGCAAGTCGAAGGAATGCATCCCGGCACCCAGATGGCCGCGATGGATTTCCCGGATTAGTCTTCCTTCGCCGTCCGATAGCACCAGGCGGACCTGCTGTGCCTGCGGTAGGTCAAGCTGGGCGTAGCCGCTGTGGCTCATGGGTTGCGGCCATACGGTCAGCCTCGGCAATACGGCCGCCGCCGTTTCGCCGAGCGTGGGAGTCCCGAAGGTCGCCGTCGACCATGTGTTGACGGGAAGGTATTTTTCCCCCTCCTTTTTCCAGATCACCCCGACCACCTCATAGTCCGATGCCTGGGGGTCGTTGGCGGATAAGCTGAAATCCAGCGAAAATTCCGTCCCTGCGGTTACCGACCCGTTCACGATCTCAAGCCCCCAGGTGCTCGCCGTGAAGGAGGCGCGGAACAGCTTCTGGTGTACCGCATCGGCACCGATGCCGGACTGGAAGGCGGTCACGTTGTTTTCAAGCAGGTACATGCCGAGGAAATATTGTCCCTGCGCATCCTGGAAGAACTTGACCTTGGCGGGTACCTGGATCTCCCCGGCGAAATAACCGGGCTGGAAGGCGGTGTTGGCGACCGGGGCCTGCTGGAAGGCGGCGTTCACCTGGTCGCGTATGGTGGACTGGACGGCAGCGGCATTGCCGGAGGTGGCATTCTGGTCCGTTTCGTCCAGGAAAAAACGAGGCTGGTAAAATCCGCCGAAATTGTCGGTCAACGCTTCCGCCGCCGGTACGGCCAACGCCCCGTCGTAATGCGCGGCAATCAGCACCGCCTTTTGTGAGTTATCCGCAATCAGCTCTTTGAAGAGGTTCCAGCCCCAGGTGCCGCAGTTCGGACACCAACTCGCCGTACGCTTGGTAATCAGGGAACGCTGCTCCGCCGACACTTCCTGGGAGATGGCCGGAATGATGGACAGCACGGTCAGGGCCGCAGCCATCAGGTGGTTGAGTTTGCCTTGCTTCATGAGAATTGGTCGATTGTACGGAAAATACCCCCGAACACGCAGGACCGCCGTTACCGGGACCGGCGCGCTCGTAGGTTCTTCCGGAGCGTTGATACCTGACAAAAATGTTGCCTTTATTTCGATTCCTTCCGGATTTCCAAGAACCGGCGGGTCTTCGGACCTAACTTGAACCGCTCATCCGCCCGCATGCCTACCACCCAGACAATCCGTCCGGCACTTTCCAATAACCAAATGCGGTCTTTGAAGGACCGCGGGACTTTCTCATCCGAAAAGTAGTCCTGCAGCTTCCTTTGCTTCCCACCCATCCCCAATGGCTGGAACCGGTCGCCCGGCCGCCAATGCCGGACGACCAACGGTAACTGTAGCTGCTCCTCGTCCACCCAGCAGACCGCCCGGCCGCCTTCGAAGCCGGCAGGCGCTTCGCCGTGCCGCCGGAAGGACAGGCTGCTCCCGTCTCCCAGCGGAAGGGTAGCCACCGGGATTTCTTCGATTGTGAATTCGCCGCCGGAATTATCTTGCGTGGACAGGATCAGGTGGTCGCCGCGTAATTCCAGATTCCATCCTTTGCCGAGGAACCGGGCTCCCGGCTGCCCGGCTGCCCGATCCCAGATCTGCGCAAGCTGGGCTTCTTGGAAGCCGTATGGATGGAGCAAATGATGCAGTACCGTCAACGGGGCGGGATAACCGCGCAGGGTTTTCAGGTCGACCTGAAAAGTGTTCCGGTCGATTTGTGCCCACACGGTCCTGCTTATCTCCGCCAGGGCATATCCGGCCAAGGCCTCGGCATCCTGAATCCGTCGGAAGGTCCGGCCTGCACCCGACTGGAGGGATGGATTTACCTGTTGCAGGACCGGCACGACCCGGTGACGCAACAGGTTGCGGGTGTAGCGCAGGCTCTCGTTGGACCGGTCCGTCCGAAAGGCGATTCCGCAAGCTGCCGCAAATCGCCGGATGGTCTCCCGGTCCGCCCACAGCAAGGGGCGGATGATGTTCCCTTTTTTCGGAAGGATGCCATGCAGCCCGCTGATGCCGCAACCCCGCGTAAAGTTTATCAGGAAGGTCTCGATGGCGTCGTCCAGGTGGTGGGCGGTGGCGATTGCGGTGCAACCTACGGAAGCCGCGGTCCGCGCGAGCCATTCGTAACGCAACTCCCTGGCCGCCATTTGTATGGAAAGTCCCTTGCCCTTCGCATAGGTGGCCGTATCGAACCGGACCTGATGGAAGGGCACTTGCCATCGGTGACAGGTTTCCGCGACGAAGGCTTCGTCCCCGTCGGATTCCGTGCCGCGTAACCCGAAATTGCAATGGGCCACCTGGAAAGGCAACTGTCCGCTTTGGAAAAGATGGGCCATGACCATCGAGTCCATCCCGCCGCTGACGGCCAGCAAGGTTTGTTCCCCGGTCCCGACCAGGGCCTCTTCCCGCATGTATGTCAGAAATCCTGCACGCATCTTGTTTCCGGATGGTATCTCAACCCCGGCGGTGTACGGACCGGGTTAGGTTCAGCGCAAGGCCGGTGCCAGCACGGCGGGATCCCCATCCACTTCCGCCGGTATCTCCAGCCCCAGCAGGCGGCATAGGAACGGATATACATGGATGTTCTTGAAGGTGGGAAGGGTCAGCCCCTGCCGAATGCCGGGTCCTTTTGCATAGAAGATGCCGTGCATGTCCCGCCGGCCGGTATCGAACCCGTGTTCCCCGATGACCGGCTGACCCGCGGCCTTGCGCAGGCCCATGACGCGGACGCCGGCGAAGTAGTGGCCACTGTCCGGGACGACGATGATGTCCCCCCATCGGTCGTTGGTGGGCGGTACATCGAAATAAGGGACATCCCGGGTGTGGTAGACCCGGTAGTGTTCGGCATCCGCCGACAACCGGTCGACAACGGGGCTTGCCGCAGTTTCTGCCGACAGGTATAAATGGACCAATGCGCCGTTGTTGACCACTTCGTAGCGCTCGTCCCCGACCGCCTCCAACCGCTCCACCGGAATCAGGCCGCTGACCGGAATGGCTTGCATGCCGTGGTCGGATACCACGACCACATTCACCGGAATGGGTAACTCCGCCACGCCGTCGAACAGTATTCCCAACGCGGCATCCAGTTTTTCCAGGCTGGCGCCCAGCCGGGCGTCGTCGTCCGGACCGAACCGGTGGCCGGTGTCGTCCATGTCGGAAAAATACAGGGTAATCAGACGGGGACGCTCCGGATCCGGTAAGGATAACCATTCCAGGGCCTGCCGGATCCGTTCCTCATTCGGTATGCCTCCGTCGTACCGTCGGTATCGGGTGGGCCGGATTCCTTGGATGTCGGCTTCGGAGCCGACAAAAAAGTAACTGGCGGTCCGAAGCCCGGATTGCTCGGCGAGCACCCACAAAGGTGTCCCGCCGTACCAGCTGCCGTCTTCCACCACGGTGCGGTTGCCGATCGAATACAAGCTGTTCTTGTTGAGGTCGCGGAAACTGTTGTCCACCAGCCCGTGATGGTCCGGGTACATCCCGGTGGCGATGGTGTAGTGGTTGGGAAAGGTCTTGCTGGGATAACTGGGCTCCAGGGAGACGGCCCGTGCCCCTTCCCGGATGAATGCGCTCAGGTGGGGCGGAGAAAACCGCTCGACGTAATCCCAGCGGAAGCCGTCCAGGGAAATCAAGACGACGGTCTGCCCGTCGCCGGGTACGGACGGACCCTGGATCGGACGGCCGGTTTGCGCCGCCAGCGGCCGCCCTTCCCCGGAAATCGACCCGATGAAGCCGGCCGCCAGGACCAGGGTCACGGATAATAGTTTCATGAACATGTCCCTCGATTTGTTTGCGCTTGATTTCCCGACCTTTCGGTCGGCATCGCGCACAAATATAGGAACCGTCCCCGGAAGCGGCAAATGATACCTGCCAGACCTCTTTCCGGGCGCGCTACGACGTTGCGTCGGGATTACAATCCGACCGCTTCGCGGAATTCGGCCGATTCCGGCTTCACCCCGGAAGCAAAGAAATGGGTCAGCTTGCCCTGCTCGTCAATGACGTACTTGCAGAAGTTCCAGCTGGGACCTTTCTCATTCCATCCGTTCTGCGCGGGGTCTGTCAACCAGCCGTACAGGGGATGTTGGTCGGAACCTTTGACACTGAGCTTTTCGAACATCGGGAAGCTGACACCGTAGTTCCGCTCGCAGAAGGTGGCGATTTCCTCGTTGGTACCCGGTTCTTGTCCCATGAAATTATTCGCCGGAAATCCGAGGACCACCACGTTTTCCCCGTGTTCCCGGTGGAATGCCTCCCAATCCGCATACTGGGGCGTATAGCCGCATTTGGAGGCTACATTCAGCAGCACGATTTTCTTTCCTTTGTAGGCCTTGAGGTCGGTGGCCTCCCCATCGATGCGGGTGAGCGGGATATCGTACACGGAGGTGGACGGCGTGGCTTTGCCCGTATTCTGAACCATGTTGTTCTGGTTGAAACAGGCACTGAAGGTCAGTAAGGACGGAATCAATGCCACGAGTGACTTAAGATTTTTCATATTGTATAGAATGGTTTTTTTTTGCCGGAACGGCCGGTTGGCGACCAAGTACACTTACCTTTGGCTCCTTTCCATCGGGAAGCCGGTAGGTTTCCATGGCTGCCGGCAACCGAACTTCAAGATAACACGAGATCGATGTTTTGGTTTTCCGATTTTTCCGACCTGAAAATTCGTACCGGCTTCCTGTGCCGGGCTGCCCTGCTCGGAATGCTGCCGATATGGCTGGCGGCATGCCGGCCCGGTCCGCCGGTGGTCTTTCCGGATGTGTCCGAGTTCGTCATCGAGCCCGGCTTTTCCATCCGTACCGTAGCGGCGGAACCTTTTGTCGATACGCCGGTGTCCATCGCCTTCGACGACCGCAACCGCCTGTGGGTCCTGAATATGCCGGGCTACATGCCCGACCTGTCGGGGGATGCGGATACGGAGCCTTCGGGACAGGTAGTCATCCTGGAAGACCGGGACGGCGATGGGGTCATGGATACGCGGAAGGTATTCCTCGACAGCCTGGTCATGGCGCGCGCCATGGCTTTCCATGCGGGGGGGCTGCTGCTGGCGGAACCGCCGGCGCTTTGGTTTGTCCCGATTGTCCGGGACCGCCCCGGAAAGCGGGTATTGGTCGACAGCGCCTACGCGCCCGGACATAACCCGGAATACCAGGCCAACGGATTGCTCTGCAACCCCGACAATTGGGTGTATAGTGCGGACTGTCCCAAACGGTACCGCCGCGAAGGCGATTCCTGGCGCATCGATTCGGTTTGGCAGCGGGGTCAATGGGGGCTTACCATGGATTCCCTCGGACGATTGCTGTACAATACCAATGCCACGCAACTGATCGGCGACCAGGTGTTGCCGGGCCTGGCGGACCGTCGCCCCGGGTTCCCGGTCCGCTATGCGGCGGGTACCGTCCTGACGGCCGACCAGCGGGTTTTTCCGGTCCGTCGGACCCTCGTCAACCGGGGCTATGAACCGGGTGAACTGGATTCCCTGGGTAAACTCCGCCGCTTTACCGCCGCTTGTGCGCCCTTGTGCTATTCCGCCGCTCAGTTTCCCGCCGCTTTTCAACAAAATGTATTCGTCTGCGCACCGGAGGCCCACCTCGTCAAAAGGAACCGCCTCCTGTCTGATCCGGCCACCGGTCGCTTGTTTGCCGAACAAGCTTACCCGGACCGGGAATTCCTCGCTTCCAAGGACAGTACCTTCCGGCCGGTCTTCCTCGCGACCGGACCCCATGACGGTTGTATCTATGTGGCGGACATGCGCAGGGGCATCATCCAACACCGGGCCTATATGTCGCAATTCCTCTCCGCCGCCACGAAGGAACAAGGGCTGGATACGGTCGTCGGCAAAGGTCGGGTCTACCGGATATGCTACGACCGCCCTCCCGTCGCTGCTCCCTGGAATCCCCGCTTGCCGGAAGACCTGGTCCGGGGACTTTCCGACCCGGTGGCCGCCCGCCGCATGCAGGCCCAACTAGCATTGGTCCATGACCGCACCCTCCCGGCCAGGGAAAGCCTCGAAAACTTGGTCCGCGCATCCGCCGGTGTGGCATCGGTCCACGCCCTCTGGACCCTCGAGGGCAGAAAGGAACTCTCCCCCGGGATCCTCCGCCTGGCTTTGACCGCGCCCGATCCCGGATTGGTTTGGTCCGCCCTGAAATTGGCATCGGCAAATCCTGACCTGAGCGAGGGGGATTGGCTGCCGGCGGTGGCGGAAATCCTGCGCTCACGGCAGGATCCGCAAACGGACCGCTACCTGCTCTCCCTCGCACACGCGGCCGGTACCGGGATGGATTCGCTCCTGGCGCCTATCCTCGCGGATGTGCTCCTCCGACACGCCACGGACACCCTCGCCTGGGAATTGGTGGCCGCCGCCAAGCATGGGCCGTCTCCGGTTTTCCTCCGGCACCTGCGTTCCCTGCCGCCGGAGGTGCGTGAACCGCTGTCTCCCTTTCTGGATTGGCTGGACCGGGTGTCCCGGACACCCGTCAGCCGGCGGTCCGGCCGGCCGCAGGTGTTCCCCCACACGGACGGCAGGACCGCCGGCCTCGTGCTCTACCGGTCCTATTGTGAAGCCTGCCACCAGTCGGACGGCTCCGGAAGAAATGGTTTGGCACCACCCCTGGTCGGTTCCTCCGTCGTTAACGGCGACCTGCCGCACCTGAAACAGGTGGTCTGGGAAGGAAAAAAAGGCCCGGTGTCAATCCGCGGGGAAATGCGCACTTTCGATGGGGAAATGCCCGCCTTCCGTGATAACCCCGCCTGGGATTCCACCATGTTGGACGCCGTCGTCGCCTATGTACGCAATGCCTTCGCGGACAATGATTGAGCCGCGCCCCGGCTTTCGGCCCGGATCCGGCGGCGAACCGACCGTCGGATCGGCGAAATCGTGCGTCCGGCTTGTTTAATTTCAGTGAACTTCCGAAGTTTACGAACCGTCCGGGCATAACCCGATACCGCCCGGCCCCCCATACACCTCAATCCAGGATGCATGGTCCCGTTCCTGCTTTTGGTCTCTTTGCTGCCGTTCCTTGCCGGGCCCGCCTCGGGCGACCCGCCCTACCTGCAGGCCACCGCCCTGCCCGGCGATGGTGTGTACGCCCTCCTGCGGCGGTATGGCCTGGACCGCAACTTCTGCAATCACGAGGAATTCTACCGGATCAACGGACTGCGTGGCAGCGAGGGACTCCAGGTCGGTAAATCCTACCTGCTGCCTGTCCTGATGTATGATTACAATGGCAAAAGTATCCGGTCCACCATCGGTACCGACGATTGGGACCTTGCCCGTAAAATCGAAGGGTATAATGCCGACATGCTCAAGGAAGGATACCGGCGCTCGACTTTCACCACCGATCGGGTCCTTTGGGTTCCTTTCCACCTTTTGCATTGCCCGGAACCTTCCGCCTGGGAGCAGGTCCCTCCGTCGGCCATCCCCCAAGGTGAGGTCAACCTGTCCGTGGAACCCGCCGGCAACCGCCGTTTTCCCATTTTCGGTAAAAAATACGAACATGTGCCGCTGAAGGACCAAAGCCTCCAGGGTAAGGTCTTCTTCATCGAGAGCGGTCACGGTGGTCCGGATCCCGGTGCCATGGTCACCCTGCCCCAGGGACGCACCATCTGCGAGGACGAATATGCCTACGATGTGGCCCTGCGCCTCGTCCGCAACCTCGTCGCCCATGGTGCCACCGCCTACATGATCACCCGAGACCCCAATGACGGTATTCGCGACGATCATTTCCTGCGCTGTGATTCCGATGAGGTGGTGTGGGGAAACGAACCCATCCCCCTCAGCCATAAGCCCCGCTTGTTCCAACGCTCGGACGTTATCAACGAACTGTACCAGCGTCACCTGCGCCAAGGTGTCTCCGACCAGTCCCTGATTGTGGTCCATGTCGATTCACGGTCCCGGCGCGACCAGACGGACCTCTATTTTTACTACCATCCGGATGATCCGGCCGGTCGGGAACTGGCCACCCGCATGCACCGGAGCATGGAATTCCACTACCGCAAGTACCGGCAGGGTAGGGGATACGCCGGTACTGTCTCACCCAGGGACCTGCACATGTTGCGGGAATGCCAGGTGCCCTCTGCTTATATCGAACTGGGCAATATCCGGCATCCGACGGACCAACAAAGGATCATCCTGCCCCAAAACCGACAATTGCTGGCCGATTGGCTCTTCCACGGGCTGGTAGACCCATGACCCGCATACGGCATCCGGCGGCCTTGTCCTTCCACTTGTCCCCCGGATACCTCCGATGTGCTCATCCTTAAATCTATATCCATGAAACTTCGCGCACTATTTTTTCCGGTCCTGCTGGCCTGCCTGACGGTCCCGGTACCGACCGGCCTGCTGGCCCAGTCCAGGAAGGCCAAGGCAGCGTCCCCGCCTGCCGCCCAGGCCGTTCCCGATTACAGCGCTTTGCACGCTTCCCTGGAATGGCGGCTTATCGGTCCTTTCCGCGGAGGCCGCTCGGCCGCCGTCACCGGCGTTCCCGGCAAACCGGACCTGTATTACATGGGGTCCACCGGCGGTGGGGTCTGGCGGACAACCGACGGCGGCCTTTCCTGGGAAAATATTTCCGACGGCTATTTCGGGGGTTCCGTCGGCGCCGTAGCGGTCAGCCACAGCGACCCCAATGTCCTGTATGTGGGCGGTGGCGAAGTGACGGTCCGGGGGAATGTCTCCCACGGTTACGGGGTCTGGCGGTCGGAAGACGCCGGTAAATCCTGGACTGCCGTCGGCCTGGCCAACGCCCGGCATATCCCCCGTATCCGAATCCATCCCGGAAATCCGGACCTGGTCTACGCCGCCGTCCTGGGCGACATTTACCGGCCCGGCTCCGACCGGGGCGTATACCGGAGCCGCGATGGCGGCCGCAACTGGGAACGCATCCTTTTCGCAAACGACCATGCCGGTGCGGTGGACCTGGTCATGGATCCCACCAACCCCAGGATCCTGTATGCCTCCACCTGGCGGATTCGCCGGACTCCCTACAGCCTGGAAAGTGGCGGGGATGGCTCCTTGCTCTGGAAATCCACCGACGGTGGCGATACCTGGTCCGCCTTGTCCGGCAACCCCGGTTGGCCGCAGGATACGGTCGGTATCATCGGGGTCACCGTCTCCCCCGTTCGCCCCGACAGGGTCTGGGCCATCGTGGAATCCAAGAACGGAGGCGTATTCCGTTCCGATGATGCCGGCAAGTCCTGGACAAAAGTCAACCAGGACCGGGCCCTGCGCCAACGGGCTTGGTATTATTCCCGGATCTATGCCGACCTGAAGGATCCGGACCAGGTCTATGTCGTCAACGTCTCGTATCACCGCTCGTCCGATGGCGGCAGGACCTTCCAGGCATTCAACGCCCAGCACGGAGACCACCACGACCTGTGGATCGCACCGGAAGACCCGCTCCGCATGGTCATGGCCGATGACGGCGGCGCCGGCGTCAGTTACGACGGCGGCAAGTCCTGGAGCACGTACCACAACCAGCCGACCGCCCAGTTCTATCGGCTGACGGCCGACGACCACTTCCCTTTCCGTATCTACGCCGCCCAGCAGGATAACAGCACCATCCGTATCGCCCACCGGACCCAGGGCGGATTCATCACCGACAAGGACTGGGAGGAAACCGCCGGTTGCGAATGCGGCCATATCGCCGTGGATCCGCGTGACAATGATATCGTGTACGGCGGTTGCTACGACGGACTCATCGAGCGGAAAGACCACCGCACCGGCTTCCAACGTGCCGTCAACGTGTGGCCCGATAATCCGATGGGACACGGGGTCGAGGATATGAAATACCGCTTCCAGTGGAATTTTCCGATTTTCTTCTCCCCGCACGATCCGAATAAATTGTATTCCGCCTCCAACCACCTGCATGTGACCACCGACGGCGGTCAATCCTGGGAACTGGCCTCCCCGGACCTGACCCGCAACGATCCCTCGAAACAAGGGCCTTCCGGCGGACCCATCACCAAGGACAATACTTCCGTGGAGTACTATTGCACCATATTTGCCGCGGCGGAAAGCCCCCTGACACCGGGGCTGATCTGGACGGGAAGCGACGACGGGCTCGTACACCTCACGACCGACGGCGGCGCGCAATGGACCGATGTGACCCCGCCCGGCCTGCCGGAATGGGCGCAGGTGAACAGCATCGAACCCAGCCCCCTCGATCCCGCTACCTGCTACCTGGCGGCCACCGCCTACAAATCCGGTGATTATCGCCCGTACCTTTTCCGAACCCGGGATTTTGGCAAATCCTGGGAGCTGATTGTCCAGGGTATCGACCCGGATCATTTCACCCGGGTCGTCCGTGCGGATCCGGACCGTCCCGGTTTGCTTTACGCAGGCACGGAAAGTGGTATGTACATCAGTTTCGACGACGGGGCCCACTGGACCTCGTTCCAAAAGAACCTGCCGGTCGTACCGATCACGGATCTGCTGGTGAAAGACAAGCACCTGGTCGCCGCCACCCAGGGCAGGAGCATCTGGATAATGGACGACCTGACCGTCCTCCACCAACTCCGTCCCGCCATGTTCGACCGGCCGGTCGTCCTCTTCCAACCTCAGGACGCTTACCGGACGGACGGATCCCGGGCCGGTACCTCCTTGTCCATGGGTACCAACCACCGCGGGGGACTCACCACCCATTTCTTCTTGTCCGACCTCGACAGCAGCGGCTCCGAGGTGTCCATCGCCTTCCTGGATGCCTCCGGCAAGGTGTGGCGAAGCTTCCATTCCCGGGCAGATGAGAAAAAAGACCAATTGCAGGTGAAACAGGGTGCCAATACCTTTACCTGGAACCTCCGGCTTCCCGATGCTAAATCGTTCGACGGGATGATCCTCTGGTGGGCCCGCCTCAGCGGCCCCCGCATCGTTCCGGGTGATTATTCGGTCCGCCTGACCGTCGGTACCGATACCTTGACGCAACCGTTCCGGCTCCTGCAGGACCCTCGTTCCGCCGCTTCTCCGGAAGATCTCCGCGCGCAGTTCGACCACCACACGGCCATCGCCGAAAAGATTTCGGAAGCCCATGAGGCCATCGCCACCATCCGGGATATCAAGAAACAATTGACGGACCTGCAGCAGCGGCTGGACAAGGAGGTGGATAAACAATCGGAAATTCTCCGGTTCAGCAAACAACTTGACTCGACCCTCTCCGTCGTGGAAAGGAAATTATACCAGACGCAGAACCAGTCCGGACAGGACCCCCTCAATTTTCCCATCCGCCTCACGAACAAGCTGGCACACCTGCTTTCGCTGATCAGCCAGGATTACCCGCCTACCCGGCAGGCGCTGGCGGTCCAACAGGAGCTGACGGCCCGCATAGACGACTGGCTCGCCGTTTGGTACGATGCCCGTACCACGGCCCTACCTGACTTGAACAGGATGATCCGGGAAGCGGAGGTGGACCTGATCGGCACGAAACGCCGGTGAGCCCCGGGGAGGGCGCACCGGCGCTTCCACTCAGGCCAGCTCGACCTGGAGGATGTGTAATGGATACTTGAAGGGGTTCAACTCGACGAAGTTCCAGTCGTTGAACCAATGGTATTGCGCTTTCGTCAGCAAGTCCGTGACCTTCAGGTTGAACCAGGACCCCTTCAGGTTGAGCAGGGCCTTCGGTACCTCCACGTACCCGGATTGCGGATGCTGGTCGTCCAGGTTGATGATGCACCAGATGAGGTTGGTCCGGTCGGTCGAGATACGCACGAATCCCAACAATTTGTCATTGTCCGATTGGGTGAAATGGAGATTGTAGGCGTTGTGGAAGGCCGGATGCTCTTTTCGGACCTGATTGACCAAACTGATGAAATCGACAAGCTTGTTCCGGGTCTCCCAATCATGCCTGACGACCTCATACTTCTCCGAATGGAGGTACCGCTCTTTGCTGCCCGGATACCGCTGGTTGTGCATCAGTTCGAATACCGGGCCGTAGACACCGCAGTTGGAACATAAGGTCGCCGCCAGGGCATAGCGCAACATAAATGTGGCCGGTCCCGCATCGGCCAGGAAGTGCGGCAGGATGTCCGGTGTGTTGGTAAAGAAATTCGGACACATGAACTCCCGGGCATCCCCGCCTGTGATTTCCTGCATATAGGCCCGGATCTCGTGCGCGGAGGTCTTCCACAGGAAGTTCGAGATAGCCTGGTTGAAACCGGATTTCGCCAGCTGGCCCATCACCAACGGATGGGTCAGTGCCCCGGAGACGAAAATGACATCCGGATACTGCGACTGGACCTGCCCGATCAACCACTCCCAAAAAGCGAAGGGCTTGCGTTGGGGGGTGCTGGCGTAAAAGATCCGGACCCCCCTGTCCGCCCAGTACAGGAATACCGACAACAACTCCGCCCACAGCTGTTCCCAGTCCGCACATTCGAAATCGAATTCCACAATGTCCATGTAATTGAGCGGTGGTACCTCCTCCACATGAAACCGACCGTCGGGCAGCCGGACAAACCAGTCCGGATGTTCCTGCAGGTAGGGATGGTCCAGGGAACAGCGCAGCCCCATGTCCATGGCGATTTCCATGCCCAGGGTTCGTGCGGTACGGACCAGCCGGTCGAAGTCATCCAGCGTTCCCAAGGCGGGATGTATGGCCTTGTGCCCCCCGTCCGCACTGCCGACGGACCAAGGAGAACCCGGGTCGGTATCCTTTGCCTCCAGGGCATTGTTCCTGCCTTTGCGATTGGTTTGTCCGATGGGGAAGATCGGGGTGAGCAACAGCGTATCGAAACCCATGGAGGCAATCCGTGGCAGGCGTTGGGCACAATCCCGAAGGGTGCCGTGCCGGTCGACGGCATCCGCCGTCGACCGGGGAAACAACAGGTACCAGGTACTGAACTGCTCCTTCGGCCGGCCGACCCGAACCCGGAGACCCGGGGCGGATACTGTCGGATGGAGCCGCAACTGGCACTGCGCCAGGAAGGATTCGAAAGCCGGACTCAGGACCAGTTCCACGGCAGCTTCATAGCCGGAACTGGTTTCAAGCAGCCGGATCCAAGCCTCCAGGTCTTCCTTTTCCGGACTTTCGGACGCCTCCTGACAGGCGCGTAACCAATGGAGTCCAAGCGCAATGTCCGTGGATAAGGAAAGCCCCATCCGGTGCTTTTGTACGAAATTCCGATACCAACTCCCGGGATGGTCTATCCAGGCCATGAGGTGGTAATCGTGGAAACCTTCTTCCGTGACGGTGAACCGACCCTCCCATCCGCCGTTCCCGTTCGGATACATCGGTACCTCCTCCCAATGGTCTTCGCTGCGGTCGGATAGGCGGTACCGGATGACCGCTTGGATGGTATCCTCCCCGTCGCAGAAAATATCCGCCCGGACATGCACCTGCTCGCCGGGCACGCGCTTGATGTAATGTTTTCCCGCTTCCAGGACGGGCGAGATGTTCGTGATGATGGTTCTGTTTCTCATCGGAAGGTCGATTTGTTTGATTAGGGATGTTCTTCCGACCGCCGCGCCA
This sequence comes from uncultured Saprospiraceae bacterium, assembly GCA_964573725.1. Lineage (GTDB taxonomy): Bacteria > Bacteroidota > Bacteroidia > Chitinophagales > Saprospiraceae > UBA6168. The sequence goes on along the minus strand of CAZNLJ010000003.1, from coordinate 163,163 downwards.
GGCAACTGGTCGTACGGAGGAAGCGAATTTGGCTTGGCTGTAATGGCCACCCCTCAAATTTAGGACGATTGTTGTACCCGTTCACGTTTTCCTGACAAAAGTCAGATGCCGACCATCCGGGACCGGCCGGGATCTTGACACTTCTCGCTATCTTTGTTCCGATACGGTATGTTGATCCTTGTCAAATCTGTTCATCCAATAATCGAACCATGGAAAATGAAATCCTCGATATGCCGGTCGCCAAGGACCCGGCACCGGAGTATGCCGGCTTTTGGCTGCGTGTAGCCGCCTACCTCATCGACTCGGTCGTGGTATCCATCCCGGTGTTGATCATTTATTTGACCATCGGGGGCAACCTGATGGACCCCAATCCGGTGGGAAGGGGCTTAGGCCTGCTGGTCAGCATCAGTTATTTCATCCTCTTCGAAAGCTCGGAAAAGCAGGCCACCTTCGGAAAACAGGTCGTCGGTATCATCGTCACGGATGAACACGGGAACCGGATTAGCATCGGACAAGCCGCCGGACGATATTTCGGGAAAATTGTATCCGGAATTATCCTGGGCTTCGGCTTCCTCATGGCCGGTTTCACCGATAAGAAACAGGCGCTGCATGACATCATGGCCAGGACCCTGGTGGTTCGGAAGGACTGATCCCCCCTGTTGACGGCAAGGCCCTGAGGGCTCCCGGCGGCGCCGTCCGCCGGCCCGGATTCATGGCCGAAGGTCCGGTGCCCGCGGCCCGCCCGGAATTGCGCGGACCGCTCCGCCGCCGAGCGGGCAGCCGAAACAAGAAAAGGACATGCTCCTGTGGGAACATGTCCTTTCGTTCTTTGCCCGGAGCCTGTCCGGCGGCTTAACGCCTGCCGCCCCGGAAACCGCCGCCACCGCCACCGCCGCGGTTGCCGCCCCGGCCGCCACCGCCGCCGCCGCGATATCCGCCGCCGCCGCCGTGGCTCTCCTCCTCCCCGTCCTCCGGCATGGAACCGTCCGCACGGGGCATCAGCGCCTTACGGGACAAGCGGAATTTTCCGGTCTTGCTGTCGATGCCGATCAGCTTGACCTTGACCGGGTCACCTTCGGAAAAGACGTCCTCCACATTGTCGATCCGGGAATGGGACATCTCCGTGACGTGCAGCAGTCCGCTCTTTCCCTGGAATTCCACAAACACACCATACGGCATGACCGTTTTCACCACCGCCTCATACACATCCCCGATACTCGGGGTGAACGTGATCTGCTTGATCCGGCTCAAGGCCGCATCGATGCTGTCCTTGTTCGGACTGGCCACGTTCACGATACCTTGGTCACCCACTTCCGTAATGTTGATGATGGTATTGGTCGTGCTTTGGATTTCCTGGATGATCTTGCCACCGGGCCCGATGACGGCACCGATGAAACTCTTGTCGATGATGAGTTCCACGATGCGCGGCGCATGAGGCTTGAGATCTTCCCGCGGCTCGGCCATCGTCTCGGCCATCTTTTCCAGGATGTGGAGCCGGCCTTCCCGGGCCTGTAGCAGGGCTTTTTCCAATAATTCGTAGGAAAGACCGTCGATCTTGATGTCCATCTGGCAACCGCAGATACCTTTGGTGGTACCCGTCACCTTGAAATCCATATCGCCCAGCGCGTCCTCATCGCCGAGGATGTCGCTCAGAATGGCGGCCTTGCCGTCTTCCGCAATCATACCCATGGCAATACCGGCAATGGCCGATTTGACGGGTACCCCCGCATCCATCAAGGCCAGCGATCCGGCGCAAACGGTGGCCATGGAGGACGAACCGTTGCTCTCCAGGATGTCCGAAACGAGACGGACCGTGTATGGGAAGGCATCCGGCATGATCCTGCGGAGGGAACGTCCCGCCAGGTTCGCATGACCGATTTCCCGCCGGCCGGGGGCACGCTGCGGCTTTACCTCGCCCACGGAGAAGGCCGGAAAGTTGTAATGCAGGATGAACTTCTCGTACGATTGTTCCAACGCATTGTCGATCATCATCTCGTCCAACTTGGTGCCGAGGGTGACCGTTGTCAGGGACTGTGTTTCCCCGCGGGTGAAAATGGCGGAACCGTGCGGAGAAGGCAGGTAGTCGATTTCCGTCCAGATGTGCCGGATCTCATCATGCTTCCGGCCGTCCAAGCGGACCCCGTCCTCCAAGGCCATGGTACGGACCACCTTCTTCTTCAATTTGTCGAAATGCTGCTTGGACTCTTTTTCCATTTCCTCGGTAAAAGCCTCGCCGTCCGCCGTACGGATGGCCTCGATGGCTTCCTTCGCTATCTCATCGAATCTTGCCTTGCGGCTCTGCTTGTCCGCAAAGCTGCGGGCCACTTCGTAAATCTTGTCTTTTGTCAGCTCGGCAATCCGCTGGGCAAGAGCCTCGTTTTGCTGCGGAGCTTCGAAAGTCCGCTTGACGCTGGCTTCCCCATGCACCGTCCGGGCCAAGGCCAACTGTGCCTCGCATTGCACCTTGATCGCCTCGTGGGCCACCTTGATGGCTTCCACCAGGTCATGCTCGCTGCATTCCTTCGATTCACCCTCCACCATCATGATGTTGTGGAGGTCCGCCGCCACAATGATGTTCAGGTCCGCATTCGCCAGGGCCGACTTGTTCGGATTGACATGGTAGGTCCCGTCGATGCGGGCGACCCGTACTTCGGAAATCGGGCCCTGCCAGGGTATGTCCGACAAGGTCAGGGCGCTGGAAGCCGCCAATGCCGCATAGGCATCCGGCAGCACGTCCTTATCGCCGGAAATCAAATTGATGATGACCTGTGTCTCTTCCATGAACCCATCCGGGAAGAGCGGACGGATGGCCCGGTCCACCAGCCGGGAAATAAGCACCTCGTAATCGGACAACTTGGATTCACGCCGGAAAAAATTTCCGGGAATCCGGCCTGCACTGGCGAATTTTTCCTGGTAGTCGACGGACAACGGAAAAAAGGCCTGCCCTTCCTTGACGGTCTTGGATGCGACCACCGTGGCCAAAAGCATCGTGTCGCCCGTCCTGATGACTACGGACCCATCCGCCTGACTGGCCAATTTGCCTGTCTCGATGGTGACCTCCCGCCCATCCGGCAATTGAAAGGAGGTCGTTGTTGGAATTTTCTTACCCATTGTTGATGAATTAGGGACCCGGCCGATTACCGGACCTTGTGTTATGGTTGATACGCTGATTGATACTTGTCTTTTTCGTCGAATGGACAACCCCGCCGATCAGGGTGCGCTGGCTACCCCGACCCCGGGCAAAGGTTTCGACTGCCGCTAACTCGCTTGGATGGACGGTACGGGTCGGATGTTGCATATCCCAGTCTCAAGGAATAGGCCCGGAGCATCGGGTACCTACCCGTCCGATGGACCGGATTCCGGACCGGTGACCAAAAAAAAAGGAGCACCCCCGCTCTTGTCAGGGGTACTCCTTCCGCGATTAACCGCGCAGTTCCAACCGCTCCACCAGGGAGCGATATTGTTGGATGTCTTTCCGCTTCAGGTATTCCAGCAAACGCTTGCGCTTACCGACCATCATCAGCAGACTTCTCCTCGTGGCGTGGTCTTTCTTGAACTTATTCAGGTGGGCGGACAAACTCTTGATGCGGTAGGTGAACAAGGCGATTTGGCCTTCTACTGATCCCGTGTTTTTCTCGTCGTTACCGAATTCCTTGAAAATTTCGCGCTTCTTCTCGTTGGAAAGATAAACAGCCATCTCTGTGTGGGTTGTGCGGAAAAGCGGTTTCCTTGCTGTAAAGGACGCGACAGGACCCGCGAGTCACCGCCACGGTCCATGGGAAACCGTTTTCAGCCGTTAGTGATTACGAAAATCAGTTACAGCGGCGCAAAGATAAAACAAATTATTCAAAGTGTTTCCGCCAGGCTATTTTCCGGCCACAATCGAAAGGGGCCTTCCGGGACAGGGCGCGCAGGTCCCGAAAACAGTTTGTCGGATGACTGGGGCAGGACGGTTTACGGCCGTCCGGGCTCCTGCAACCTGAATTGTATGCCCAACCGGTATTCCCAGCCGCCGGCCCTCCGTTCCGGCCCTCCGCTTCCGGGGTACTGCAGCCGGGTGCCGGCCGCCTGCAACAGGGGGGTGACCACCAGCTTGCCCGGCAACGGGAGGTCCCAACCTATCCCGCCGGCCAGTTGCCAGTGCATGGCCCGCTCCGGGTCGGCTGCCGCCGAAACGAACCGGTGCCACGAAAGCCCTCCCTGCGGGACGAGCTGCACAAACATCCCTTTTTTCAAAGCATCCGACCCTCGCCTGGAAAAGGTCGGACAATCACAGTTCCCTTGTAGGTCCAGGAAATAAAGTCGGGTCTGCAGGTACAATCCCGCCAAGGTATGGCCGGACCACCCGGTCCGGTCGTCCGCCGTGGTCGTCCGGTATGAGCGCTCCAACCGGCTGAACCGCAGACCGGGCCCCACCGAAAGCCGGATCCGGGATGCATCGAAGGACCGGCCGAGCGACAGGCTGTATCCGGCGGCTTGCCCCGCCGGCTCCAGGCCGGCCATCCCCTGTCGTTGCCGCCAATCGTAGGAGGATCCCGTCGCCCGCGCAACGCCCGCCTCCCATTGGGCCTTCAGCGGGGTCAGGACGATGGTCAGCAGCAGGAAAAGGACCGTGCGGCATACGCAGGCTCGTTCGGGCATGGTGCTTCTTTTTTTACTTGTCACGGTTGCATTTGGTCCGCCGATGCGAATTCCCCGGTCCCCGGATGGCACCGGTCTTCTCCCCCCGGATGACACAAACGCCCGTCCGGGGTAATCCCGGACGGGCTTCCGTATGCCTGAAACGCGCCGCATCGCCGGATACCGGCTGCATGCGTCAGGCTGGCAACATCCTGTAAACCCGGTTCTGACCGCCGATATTGTATGCCGGCCGGCCTTTAACTGGTTGCCGGATTCAGGGCTGTACCGGGATCTTGCTGAGCAAGCGGAACACGCCTTTTTCCTGGACGTCGTACTGGTAGAAACCGTCGTCCCCGATCAGCAGTAGCTGCCGACCTTCGCCGGGCACGGAAATCACGTCGTAACTGTGCCGGTCCTCCTTGTTCAAGAGGTGCTGGCTAAGGGCGAGCGGGTCTTCGATGTCGAACCATTTCAATCCGAATGCCCCTTCGCAGAGGAACAGGTCATTGTCCACGATGGAAAGCCCATGCGGATTGTCCATCGGGAAACTCCGGAGCAGGACCGGGTCGGTGAGCTGTGTGATGTCGATAAGGTCCAATTGGTTGATGAATCCGTCGCAGGTGTTGCCGCTGCGGAGGGTCACCCAGGCGCGGTCGCCCTGGACGAAGACAGGGTCGCAGGCGCGTGCATGGGCGAATGCGGCCAACTGTACCGGTTGGGTCGGTTGGCTGTTGTCATAGATGAACATCCCGTTGTTGGAGCCGATGAACAGTTTGTCCTCGTACGGAAATATGGTCTCGATGCCCCAACCGATATCCACCTGGGTCACCGAGTTCGGGGCCTCCGCCGGATTGAGGTCGAATACCTCCAGGCTGGATTGGTCCACGACGTACAAATAGTCGCCGACTATGGTGAAGCGCGCCATCGACCCGCCGGTACCGGTGCCGCCGCCGGACAGGCCTGTCTTGTTGTTTTGTTGGATGTTCCACGCCGTGGTCATGTCCGCTGCAAAAAGGGTGGTGGGCACCCCGGACTGCTCCAGCCGGATCAGGTTGCCGTCGACCAGGTAGAGTTCCCCGTACGTCTCGCAGTCGAGCACTTCCGTCACCTGCCGCTGGTCGAAATACACGGCGACCCGGTTGTTCGCCAGGTCTTCCCACATCGGTGGGAAGACGTTCTCGTTGCGATGCAGCAGGGTATAGTCCGTCAGGGAAATGGTGAGCAGGTCGATGTAGCTGTTGGCATACAGGATGCCGTCCCGGATGGCGATGTCCTCATTGCCGGGAATGCTGAGGAACGAGGTGTTGACAGGCTGCGCGGGATCGGTATTGTCGATGATGTGCACGCCTTCCCTCGATTCGTTGATCAGGATGTACTGGTTGTAGTAGTAAATCTTCCCGGGGTGCCGCAGCGGCCGCGGCGCCTCCAATACGACCGCTCCCTGCCGGATCTCGTCGATGGTCTTGTATACGGCCTCGACGGCGGTGTAGGTGACGGCTCGCCGGCAGTCGTCCTGGAGACAGCCGCTCGTCGACAACAGTCCGGCCAGGAATAATAGGATGCTTGTTTTCCGGTGCATGGTACTTCTTCGATTTTATGCTTGCCGAATCGGCGGTTCGAACAAAATACGGTCCCCGACGACGGATTGCGGAAGGAACGATTTCATTCGATGTCGGATTTTCGGTTCGCCAGGTGAAATGATTTGAGTAGATGTGTGCGGGTGGGCCGTTCGGCTTCCCCGCTCTTGCTTATAGACGGCAAGTCAGGTGGGTTCGGTTGGAAAAAATGAGAAATGTTGTCCCCTGCCTCGAACAAGGGGAAAAGGGAGGGAGAGCCGCTGTTTTTTCCGCCCGATGTGCTGCCGGATGAACCTACCCGTCGGTTGGTTTGTTGATTGGGGAAGGTGGCGTCGGTCCCGGATCGCTTTTCTCCCGCACCGGGCTCGGTTACGGGGCCGATCGGGCGCGGTCCCTTCCGGGAACCGACCCGCACCCGCCGCTGATTTCTTACGGACAGGTCGGATGTGGTCAACTGATTATCGGACAAAACAAACACGTATGCTATGCGCTTCTCCCGTCATCATCAAGCCCTGCTCCTGGCCGTAGTCCTCCTGTGGTCGTCCTGCGGCGACGGGAAGGAGGCTTCCGACGGGCTGGCTGGTCGATTGATGGGCCGGTGGGAACTGGAGAAAGCCTGGCGGAACGGCCGCCAAACGGAAACACTGGCCGGCATTTATTACGAATTTGCCGATGGCAATGTCCTGACCACCAATATGACGCCCTCCCTGCAGGAGGAATCCTATGTCTATGAGGTCAAGGGTCAACAGATTGTGGAGAAAACCGGTCGTGAAGTCCTCTACACCATTTCCGAATTCCAGGACTCTGTCATGTCCATTTCCCTGACCATCCATGATTTCCCTTTCCGATTGATGGTGCGCAGGACAACGGAGCCGGCGCTACGTTGATCCGGCTTCGGACTTCCTTGTCCGGTATCATGCCGACACTTTCCTGGCTACCGGTCGGTGTGCCTCGGTAAGGAGGGACGGGCCGGTCGTGTCCAGGTTGAAAATCCGCGAGCATACCTCCGGCTTCCTATTCGGTTTTCTTGTCCTGCATGGGCGGCAACGGGACGGCACGCCGATAGATCTCGGTCAGCTTGTCTGCTTCCGTCGGCCAGGTAAGTTCCGTCGACCGCCGGCGGCACGCGGCACATAACGACTCGTATCGGGCAGGATCGGATTGCAGCTGTTTCACCGCCGCCGACAGCGCGGGTACGGTCAGCTGGTCCAGCAGGACAAAGACCGGGTCGTGCTCGTTCAGGCGGGCATATTCCGGAAAATTCATGCAGATGCCCGGGATGCCGGCCTGCAGGTAGTCGAAAGTCTTGTTGGCCAGGGAATAATAGTAACTCGGACTTCTTTTTTCCAAAAGGTTGAGCCCGGCATGGGCCTGCCTGGTGACGGACGGCAATCGGTCGGGCGGGATGATGCCCAGGAACCGTACCCTGTCGCCGACTTGCTCCGCTTCCGCCTGCCGGCGCAATACCTCGGAACAATCCCCTTCTCCGGCCAACCACAATTCGACACCCGGCAAGGTACGCATAGCGGAAATGGCGACTTCCAATCCCCTTCCCATGTTGAGCATGCCTTGGTACAACAGGATGAACGGATGTCGGTCCGCCGATTTCCGCGGAACTGGATGTCCGGGTTCCTGCCGGAGGGGCAGGTTTCGGATTACCTCGAATGGGACGCCGTACTGTTGTCGGTAAATGTCGGCGATGCTGCCGCTGACCGTATAGGCATGGCGGATACCCGGCAGCAGCAAGCGCTCCGCCATCAACCAGGCCGTTCGGGCGGCCGGTCTGTCGACCAGCTCCGGCACCTCGGTGAAATATTCATGTGCATCGTACAGGAGAGGTTTCCGCTTGAAAAGGGCAGCCAAACGACCCGCCGGCAAGGTGTCGAGGTCCACGACGTTCAATCCGTCGAACGGGGTCCGCATCAGGAACCAAAACAGTCGGATGTTGAAGAGCAGATAAAACATCTTTCCCCGGTTCACCGGCACGGACAGCCGCCGCTGTCGAAAGGCTTGGTTGCCCAGGGGGACAGACCCGGGCATTCTTCTGCCGACAAGCCACACCTCGTAGCCCGCCCGGACCAGGGTGCCCGCGATTCGGTGCATCCGCCGGTCCAATGTCAGGTCGTTGGTTACCGTACAGAGGATTCGGGTTCGGTGCTGGGTATTTGCCATATCGGATGGATTTCGGCCTGGATAACAGGTTTTCTTGTTGTTGCCCGGTCTGTTTGTCAGGTTATTCATCCGCCGCCGGGGCAGGTATGGCGCCGCTTTCCGGGGGGACTGCCACCAGCCTCCCATCCTGCCTGTCCAGGTAGCCTTCGTCCAGGAGATAGGAGATTGCGGCCGTGACTTGTTCGCGCTGGACATCCTTAAAATGTCCCAACAAGTCTTTCTCCGTTCGGCAGGTCCCGGTTGCCAGCAAGGAGAAAATTTGCATCCGGTAGTCCTGGAAACTGCTGGCGGTCAGCGTCCGCTGCCGGCTTGCCCGGCAAACGTCGCAGATCTGGCAGTCCGGTGCGTCCTGCTCTCCGAAATAGGCCAGCAGTTGCCGGCTTCTGCACAGGGGAGCCGTCGCATAGGTCACCGCCGCCTCCACCCGCGTCCGGGCACGCACCTGCCGTTCCTGGTAGCCGGCCTCATCGAACTGCAAGGCCTCCGCATCGACCCGAGGACGAAGGAAAACCAGCTGGGGCTTGTCCTTGGCAGGTTGGTATTGGATGAGCCCCTCCTGCTGCAGATAGCGCAAACCGGCCATGACCCGTTCGGCACTGGTCTGCAAGACACGGGCGACCTGGTATTCGTTCAAGCGAACAAAATCTTGGAAAGCGCCCTGGGTCTGGCGCAAGACCGCCTTGACCAGGGGGTCCAGCTGCGGGTGCTTCAGCTGGAAATCGTACAGCGTCTCCCGACCGACGGATACATGGAATACCGACGGGACCTGCACCGCTTCCGTCAAGGCTATCCATCCTTCCTGCTCCAGCAAACGCAAGGCTGCATATGTCTTCCAGGGATGGAGTCGGAAATTTTGACAAAAAAGATGCAGGTCGAAATCGAAACTCTGCATGTATCCGGCTCCTTGCGCCAATTGAAGGAAACTTCCGAGGGCCCGGTAGACTTGCCGCACATCCGCCAGGCTGGGAAAGGATGCGGATAATCCTTCCTCCAAACGAATCCGGTCGGAAGGGGCGTATAACAAGACCGCATAAGCCCGTTCCCCGTCCCTGCCGCCTCGCCCCGCCTCCTGGAAATAAGCCTCCAGGCTTTCGGGCAGGTCCAGGTGGATGACCAGCCGGACGTCCGGCTTGTCTATGCCCATGCCGAAGGCATTGGTGGCGACGATGACCCTGGTCTCGTTCCGGATCCAGGCATCCTGTCGACGCGAACGCTCCTCCGTATCCAGTCCGGCATGGTAATAAGAAGCCGATATGTTGTGCTGCTGGAGATATCGGGCTGCCTCCGCCGTCATCCGCCGGTTCCGGACGTACACGACCGCGCTGCCGGGGACCTTTCGGAGGATGTCGAGCATCTTCGGCCATTTGTTCTCTTCCGGTCGGACGACATAAGCCAGGTTTTGGCGTGCAAAGCTCTTTTGCAGGACTTTTCCCGCCCGGAAATGCAGTTTTTGCTGGATGTCCCGGACGACATCTTCCGTAGCGGTGGCCGTGAGCGCCAGGACCGGCACTTCGGGCAGTGTTGCACGGATGTCGGCGATCCGAAGGTAAGAGGGGCGGAAATCATATCCCCATTGGGAAATGCAGTGGGCCTCATCCACCGCGAGCAGGTTGACCGACAGGTTACGGATTCTCACCAGGGTCGCCTGGTTTTGCAGCCGCTCGGGCGACAGGTACAGGAATTTGAGCTTTCCCGCCAAGGCTGAATCGAAAATCCGGTCTATTTCCCGGGTCGGCATACCGGAGTAAATGGCGGCGGCCGGTATGCCCTTTGTACGAAGCTGGGCGACCTGGTCTTTCATGAGGGCGATCAGCGGTGAGATGACCAGGCATACCCCGGCCCGGCAAAGGGCCGGCACCTGGAAACATAGGGATTTTCCGCCGCCCGTCGGCATCAAGGCCAAGGTGTCCTGCCCGTTCAGCACCGAGGTGATGATGTCCTCCTGCAAGGGGCGGAACTGTCGGTATCCCCAATATTGCTGCAGCACTTCCTGGTGCGTCGCCATAGGGTTGTTCGGATTTTTCGGAAAAAGTATCCATGCTGCCGGCAGGACCCACCGCAGGAAGCTATCCGGATGGTCCGACGGACGGGGCCGGGCTGGAGGCCTTGGTCCGTGGTGCGTTCCCGGCCCGCCGATATCGCAGCGCCGATTGAAGCACGGTCTCCCCCCGACAGTCAACTGCGCATATACCTATGGTAACGGTTCCGCAGGCAGCTTGGTTCGATGAGGATGGTGCGGTTCCCCGGCTTATCGGAAGACCAGGCCCGGTCGGCAACAACAGCCATAAAAAAAAGTGCCCGGCACAATCGGTGCCGGGCACTCCGGGAGTTGGAATCGTAAAAGTTGGTTGTCCGCCCGGTGTTTCGGATCAGGGTTGTGGGGTCGGTTGCAGGCTGTATCCTTTGGAACGACCGGCATGGTTGGAAAAAACCATGTTGCGGTCATCCGGAAAATTACCGGAAAATTGGCATTCGTTCAAATCGAGCAGACATTGTTCGGCACCGTTGAGGGAAAAAATGGCACCACCCCGCAAAAAAGCGGCGTTGTCCCGGAAATCGCATGCCGTCATGGTCAGGCTGCAATCACCTTCCGTGGAAGCGCTGCAGATCGCCCCCCCGTAAGTCGCGCTGTTCCGGTCGAACAGGCATCCGTTGAAGACGGGGTGGGAGCGCCCGCCCTTGCTGCCGTCGTTGTAAATGGCCCCGCCGTCCAGTCCCGCCTCGTTCTGTTCGAAGAGACAGGATTCGAAAACCGGATGGCAACGTCCTTTCCTGCCATGGATGTAAACCGCCGCGCCGTTGCGGGCGGTGTTCTGCCGGAACATGACCTGCCGGATCACCGGGGCGGAGGTTTGTCCGGCACTGTGGATGAGCAGGGCGCCGCCGAATGCGGCCAAAGGATGTACCTGGTGCTCCAGGTTGGCATTGCCGTCCCGAACCGTGAAGCCCTCCAGCAAGGTTTCCGGCCCCACCGGCCCGATGGTCACGACGTGATAGGAATTGTCGGCAATCCCGGGTTGGCCGATTTCGCCGGAAAGAATGGTTTCATTGACGGATAGGTCACGTTGGGCGGCGGTGGTCTCCGTGCCGGCGAATCCACCCCGGACCTTTACACCGTCCTTGATTTCAAAGGACTGGAAGCGGTTTCCGTCGGCGGTGGGCCGGTAGGTTCCCCTCGCTACCCATACCGCTGTCCCCGCCACTGCCTGGCGAAGCGCCTGCGCAAGGTCACCCGTGGCATCCTCCCATGAGGTCCCGGTGCCTTTCCCACCCTCCTTTACGTAAATCGTTTGGGTTCCTGCCTGCCAGATGCATCCCAGGAGCAAACATGCCGTGATTGCGTGCTTCAATGTAGTCCGGTTTGAAGTAAGATTCGATGGAAACACGGAATGCAAGGACACATTCCGTCAAGCGCATGGGATGCTAACGCTGACACAACATCCGGATAAGGATGCCGAAGATGGGTAATTGGCTTCTTGTGATTAAAAACGCTAATTCTCTACCGCAAATATAAGGGAATATGGCTTACTGGCGCAACCCTTTATGTTGTTTAGGTTGAAAAAAATATTTACGGAATATAATTTTGTGTATCAGTAGAATATTATTCATTTATTTTAAGATGATGCAATTGTCACAATGGCTTTCCCGGATTGCGGTATCGAGGTACCGGAACACTGCGCGGATAAGGCACGGGGCAGGCGGGTCGGTCAATCGGCCCGAACCTCCTCGACGGTTGGTTCCTTTAGCTGCAGGAAGGCCATGCCCTTTTCGGAATAGGTTGTGGGAGTCCGTACCTTGAAGAGCAGCGCATCGCTGATCCGATACAAGTCGGTCGCATGTTTCAGTTCCGGACGCTTGATCCCTACATCGAGGAAATAGTTTCCCCGGAGCAGGTTGCAGGTGAACTCCCATCGGATGGTCCGATCGAACCCGGCCGCGACTTCGGTCGGTAAGGACTTGCGGGAGCTTCCCCGGGGCTGTGATTGGAATATCTCGAATCCGTTGGGAAGTTTGATGGCGAAGAACCAAAATAATTTTTCCTCGTCCGCCGTGAATTGGAGCCGGAAAGCCAAATGGTAGGTGTCGCCGGTGACCAATTGGTTGACCGGTACCCCCTCCGGGGTGGTGATCCGAATGTCCGTTATCCGGATATGCGGTTGACCGGTGATGATCGTGCTGGTCGGAACCAGGTTGTCGAGGAAGGCCGGTTTGGCTATGAGGAAGTTCGGCTGCTTGTCCATCCAGGATTCCACAAGTCCCTCCGTCTCCTGCCTGTCGAAGGCATCCGCCCGACCGGGGACGGTCTTCGGCACCGCAGGAAAGGTAAGGGATTGTCCCCCCGGCGAATCACTGATTGCGGCGTTTGCATGCATTTGGTCGATTTCCTCATAGATGGCCGCTTTCAGCGCTTCATCCGCATCAATGGCCCGGATGCTCGCCAGGGTCTCGGGGAGAAGCTCCTTCGCGGCATGTATATGCTGGGCATACAAGGTCGATACCAGTTTGGCGGGTCCGTCCAGGATGATTTCTCCCTGGTGCATCAGGATGGCCCGGGTACAATAGGTGAAGATGGAGGATTTCGAATGACTGACGAACAGGATGGTCTTGCCCCCTTGGAAAAAGGATTCCATGACGGTGAAGCACTTGCGGCGGAATCGTTCGTCCCCGACCGACAGGACTTCGTCCAGGATGAGGATGTCCGGTTCGATGTTGATGCTCACGGCAAAGGCGAGCCGGGACTTCATGCCGGAGGAATAGGTCCGGAGGGGCTGGTGGATGAATTTCCCGATCTCCGCAAACGCAATGATGCTGTCCAGCATGGCATCCGTCTGCGCATGACTGAACCCATGGATGCTGTTGTAGAAATAGATGTTCTCGAGCCCGGTGAATTCCGGGTTGAATCCGGCGCCCAATTCCAACAACGGAACGATGTGTCCGCTCACCCGCACGCTTCCGGCGCTCGGCGTCAGGATGTTGGAGATGACTTTCATCAAGGTGGACTTCCCGCAACCGTTCTGCCCCATGACCCCCAGGATCTCCCCTTTCCCCACTTGCAGGTCGACGTTCCGGAGGGCATAGAATTTCTCGTGGTACTGCCGGCCCATCGGATGGAATGTCTCCAGAACCCGGTCCGCCTTCCGCTCGTACAGCCGGTAATACTTCGATACGTTCCGCAGGGAAATGACTGGGTCTTTCGCTTCTGTCATGTCAGGTGATTTCTGCAAAATGGGGCCTCAACTTCCGGAATACCCGGATGCCGACGAACAGTACGACCATTGTCACCGTCCAATAGTACAAGGTCTCCAAAGGATGTGTCCAAAAGCCCCTGCCGTACAGGAAACTGTCTCGGTAACCTTGGACGATGTAGTACAAGGGATTGAGCTTCAGGAGCGACTCGACGGTCTCCGGCACGTCGCTCGATCGCCAGAAAATGGGGGTTATGAAGAACATCATCCGGTTCACGATACCCATGATGTTGCTGATGTCCGGAAAAAACAGGTAAACGGAGGAGGTGACCAGCCCCAGTCCGATGAGCAACACGGACACGGCCGCTATGTAATAGAGGATTTGTAGCCAATATAGGGAGGGATAGATACCGTTTGCCGACAGCAGCACCATGGTCACCGTCAGGATGACCCCATGCATCATCAGGTTGGACAGCAGCCGGATGATGGGGAGGGAACTGATGCGGAAATGTATCTTTTTCAACAGGTATTGGTGGTCTTTCACCACGGTGATGATCTGCTGCTGGGTGTTGTAGATGTCCAGCACCACATATCCGCACAGCATGTATACCACGTAGGGGATCCCGTCGACCTGCCCGCCGCCGAATCGGGACCGGAAGACGAAGTAGAGGATGGAGACAAAAAGGAAGGGGTCCAGGACCGCCCACAACAGCCCGAAGAAATGCCGGATGTACTTGCGTTCGAAGTCCCTGCGGCTGAGTGCCAGGATGGCCGAACGCTGATCGAGGAGGTCTTTCAGGAAATCCCGGATATGGCTGATGAAAGCGGTTATTTTCCTTATCATATTTACTTGGGGCATTGATGGTGTGTCGCCCTCCCGTAGCGCCGACCCGCTGTCCCCGGCGCTCGGATGTCTTGCGCCGGGAAATGGCCACGATGGCGGACGGCCCCGGACTCCGGGGTCAAATTCCGTACCCGAAACATCGGTCGACCGGTCGGGGGCCTAAGCAGGCTTTTTGGCATAGTCGGTGGGGAAGGTCTCCGGTGGCTGGCCGAATCCTATCCCTGTGTCATCGCTTGCTTGGGGAGTGGAAGGTGGATGGGACGCCTTACAATCGAGGCTTGCCTTTTCAAAATTAAGGCCATTGCCGGTAAATTGTATGTGGATGAGGCATTTTTCCGGATAGGACGGGATTACGCCTGGCGTGGGCTACCGCCTGCCCAGGGTGATGGCCAAGGTGCAGCCGGCAAAAAAGTAATGGTCGTTACCCGATTTGCTGCCTCTTTGTTCGTTTGCGACGGGATTGTCCGGTGCGTATGCCCCATCCTCCGCGCGGCAGGACAAGGTCGCCGCCAGCGGATTCTCCCGGTACAGCTGCCGGAGGTCCGGGTATGTCCCGGACACGTCGTCGAGGTAATCGGTGAAGGTATGTCGGTAGCCGAACTCCAACCCGAATGCCGACCGGTCGCCCGGCTTGACCTTGAAGCCGATGCCGAACGGCACGGCAACCTGGAAGCGTTGGTATTTCTCCGCATAACCGGGTAGGCCCTGTCCTTCCGTGCCGAGGGGTTGCAGCTCCACCCATTCGTCCTGGTAAAGGGTACGGGGATTGAAATAGAATCCGGCGATGCCGGCCATCAGGTAAGCGGATGCCCGGTAGGAGACCAGTTGCCGGGAGACATGCTGCCTGCGGATACCGAAATTCATGAAGGCGCATTCCAACTGCAGGCTGCTTTCATAGAGCGGGGACCGGAAGCTGAGGTTGCGTCGGCGGGCCGCTTCCAGGGTAGGATAATTGGCATCGCTGCCGGAGAGCGCTCCCTGAAGGAACTGCACCCGCATGGAGAGGATATTGTTGTGGTTGTAGCGCAGCATCAATCCGATGGCCTTGTTGAATTCCAGGACCTCCACGGGGTTGCGGTGCAGGTCGCCCATGTAATGGGTGATCCCGTAACAGATGCCGAGGTCAAGGTTCCGCTGGCCGTACGTTCCGGGCATGAAGAGACCGGCCGCTACGATGATGGCGATGGGTCGTAGTCGCATGAAATCGGTGTTGTCTCAACCGGGGGCAGTTGATCGTGAATGGCTGCACGGACTCTTTCCGGAACATGCCGGAAAGGGATGCCGGACGGTCGCGCGCTGGTCGCAGGCATCGGCGGGACCTTGCTCCGTGTGTCCTGGCCACCGCACCGGCCCGCCAAAGGTACAAGCCGGCCGTAGCGGTGACAGGGGCAAACGCCGGCAAGGGCCGGTGCGCCACCGTTCAGCAGCTGAAAGCGTGTTGTGGGTTGGATGAAAGGGATATGCGGCAAACGGATGTCTGCCGGGATATGCATGGGATTGTTCTGGACTTCAAGACCTATGCAAAATGCTCGCCAAAACCGTTGGGAAAATGTTAATGCCGACTTGGAAGCTCCGTCCGGAGCAGCTTCGGATGCGCTTCATCCGGGACAGGGAATCCTGTCGACGGAGACGGCAGGATCTATGGGCGTCCCCTTGAGCAGGTGGTCCGCCAATTGGCCGGCGAAGTAGGGGGCCAGGGAAGCACCCTTCGTTCCCAACCCGTTGAAGATGGCGACGGCCGGCTGTCTCGGATGCGTTCCCAGGTAGGGACGGATGTCTTCCACGGTAGGCCGGATGCCCGCCAGATGGTCCGTCACCTCGAAAGGGATGGCCAGCATCTCCTCCAGTTGCTTGGCCAATTGTACACCGACGGCCGGGGTGGGGGCGGCATCCGTATATTCCCATCGGCTGGTGGAACCCGCCCAATACATGTCGGCCCGGCCGGCACCTCCCTGGGGCGGGGTCGGCCGGTGTGGCGCCAGCAGGAGGTGATGCTTCACCAGGTCCTGTACCTGTACGCCCGGGAGGTGTACCAACAGCAGCTCACCCTTGGTGGGCCGGAAGGGCAAATGCCGGAACCAAGGATTCTCCAGGGCGAAGGCGCCTTCGCAAAAGATGACCCGTTTGGCAGGGATGCCGTCATACACAACCCCCCGGGGTGTAATCGCCAGTCGGTCGTAATCGAAACGGTGGTCCCAATAGGCCGCTTTCGCCGAAAGGTAGGCCCGCCAGGCTTCAAGCAGGGTCGGAACGGCCACCTGGGCCGCTTGCCGGAGCGTGCCCCAACCATAGGATTCCCGCAGCAGGGAAGGGTAGGGGGAGGTCCGGCCGGTTGCCCCCAGGTAATCCGCATACTCCGGGAAGACACTCCGACGGTCCCATTCCGCCATGTCGAAATTGTGGTGCAGCACCCGGTGGATGATCCTTTCGTGCCACAGGGGGACGCGTAGCAGCTGTTGCAGCCGGAGGTAGGTACGCCGGGCGTGGTCCTGCAGGGTGTCGTACATCCAGCTCCTGGCCAGCCGCCGGCCGGTGACCGGATTGATGATGCCGGCGGCTACCGCGGAGGACATGCCAGGCCGGTACCTGTCGATGACCAGGATCCGCGCACCCCGGGCAAGCAGGTGGTAGGACAAAAGGGTCCCGGCCAGACCCTGCCCAACCAGGATGGCATCCCAGGGCGCCGCGTTCGCCGGCAAGGGCGGTGAAGGGTCGGACATGGTGGCTTATTGTGGTTCGGACGGGGCACGGAGGCCGGCTTTGCGGGCCTTCTTCTGCTCGTTGTTGCTCTCGTACAGACAGAATTGTTCGTACTTGCGGATGTCCTTGTTGTCCCAGATGTCTTTCCCGATGTCGCAGACGACCACCAATTCCTCATACAGGGCATTGCCTTGGGCGATGCGCCGCTCCACCCCGATGTCCCGGTCCGCTACCCGGTCCTGTTGCAGGTTGACCGCAGATTCGAAGGCTTGGGCCGCTTCCGATATCCGGCCCAACAAGTGCTCGTTCAGTCCCGTCTCGGCCAGGAAATCCAATTGCTGCCTGGCCACGCGGACCACCCGCCGGGCACAGAAGATCAGCTGCGCATCCGTCATGTCGCCCAACCGGGTGGCACCGAACTTGCGGTACCGCCCGGAGCGGTTGTTGTATTTCGTCGCCACCCGCGTCATCACACTCCGGATCGTCGCCTGCAAGCGCTCCGCCGCCTGGTACTTCTTTTCCGTCAACACCATCTGTGCCCCCAACAGCTCCTCGTCGTCCGGCAAGGCCCGGAATTGTTCGCACCGGGCCTGGAATGCCTTCAGCCGGTCCATCCCGTAACCATAGGTCTCGAACGCCGCCAGGTCCCGATGCGCGTATCGGATGCACTCCATGCAGGTCATGTACAGATCCGCATCCGGGAAATTGTGTTTCCGCAAGGCACTTTGTTTCTTCATCGGTACTCATTTTGGAGTAAAAATAAAGAAAATATACTCATCCGGAATTTTCAGGGCTGTAAGAATAGCGGGACGGACCGGTGGGATCCCGACCCGGGAAAATCAGGCGGAGCCCCCTGGATGGCCGCCGGTGCACCGCTTCCGGTCGGAAGTGATGCACCGGAAGCCGCAAGCTGCGCAATTTCCGGAAAATCGGTCAAGGGGTCAATTCCCCGCTTCTTCGGAACCCGAACCGAGCTGCTGGGCCGTCACGAAGGAATTGACCAGCTGGTTCAACATGTCGCTGGCCGCATTGGGTGCATTGGGGAGCAGGATGAGGGTGCTCTTCGAATTCTCTCCCAAGGATTGGAGGGTATCGTAATGCTGGGTGATGACGATCAGCGAGGAGGCCTCCTGCGGATTGATGCCCACCGAATGCAAGGTGCCGACACTCTCCTCCAGCCCTCGTGCAATCTCCCGGCGCTGGTCGGCGATGCCCTGCCCTTGCAGCCGCTTGCTCTCCGCCTCCGCCCTCGCCTTGGCGACGATGCGGATCTTCTCGGCCTCCGCCTCGTATTCGGCGGCGATCTTCTTCCGCTCCGCCGCATTGATATGGTTCATGGCATTCTTGACCTCCTGCGCCGGGTCGATGTCGGTCACCAAGGCCTTTACAATATAATACCCATACTCGTTCATGGATTCGTCCAACTCGCGGCGGATAGCCACCGCGATGTCGTCCTTGCGCTCGAACACGTCGTCCAGCTTCATCTTCGGCACTTCCGCCCGGACCACGTCGAATATGTAGGCCGCCATCTGTTCGGTCGGATTCTGCAACTTGTAAAATGCCTCGTAGATGGTGTCCGGATTGATCTTGTACTGTACCGATACCTGCATGCGCAAAAAGACGTTGTCTTTGGTCTTGGTTTCCACCGGTACATCCAATTGTTGGATTTTCAGGCTCATCCGACCCGCTATCGCGTCGATAAAGGGTATCTTGAACTGGAGTCCCGCTTGCCGTACGCTTTGGAACTTGCCGAACCGCTGGATGATGGCGGCGGATTGCTGCCGGACCGTGAAAAGCCCGCTCAGTAGGATCAGGGTGCCCAACAGGGGCAGGACGATAAGTGGTAGTGTCATTGGTGTCTCGTTGTTAATATGGTGAAAAAAGAGCTGATGATGTTTTCTCCGGGTAAGTTGCCCATATTTCCGGGCTTTTCCTGGTTTTTTCGACAAAATGTGCCGCTGCCGCCACCGAAGGCAACCAGCCTCCTTCCGGAAAGCGCGGAACGCCGCAAAAGGGTCAAGGAAAAAAGACACACACAGGCATTCGGGTGTTTTGGACCCCCAAAAATCACGATTAGGTCGGCAGGTTGGTCTTCGGTAATCCTCCCGTCCACCCGGAGCGTCCCAAAGGACGCGCTCCGGCGGAACCGGACAAGTCAACGGTCGAGGCCCGCCCTATTCCCATCCACACCTGAACCTCCTGGAATAACGTTGAGTCAAAACTTGCGTGTGTACCTGTGTGGTCTTTTTTTCTTCGTTCCTACCGGAACCCGTCGGGTGTTGCGGACGGGATGGACAAGGCCGTCCAAATGGCTTTCCGGCCGAGTTCCGTGCTTAAAAATACATCCTTTCCGCCAATTGTCAACCCGGTTTCTCGAAGGCCGGGCCGTTCTCCCTCCGGTAAAACAAAAAATTCGGAAGGATTTTGAAATGAAGCGGAAGTATTGCTACCTTTGCGCCGCTCCGAAAGGTTGCCTTTCGTTTGTCCTTCCCCCTGTAGCTCAGTTGGCTAGAGCATCGGATTGTGGTTCCGGGGGTCAGTGGTTCGAGCCCACTCGGGGGGACCCGAATTCAAATCAAAAGCATTGCCGCCCGGCAATGCTTTTTTTTGTTGGTGCCCCCCGGATCGCCGACCAAGGTAAGTTCCCAATTTTCAGGGCTTCGCCGTATCTTCGTGGCCAAGCCCGTTCGGCGGGATCCCGCAGGCGGGTTCCGAAGCACCGGCCGGAACAAACCATCAAACAACAAGCACCGAGATGAAGGAAAGAGGTATCGTCCCCCGAAAAATCAAAGGTTTTCGGGATATCGATGCGGACCAGAACGAATTGCGCCAGCATATCATCCGGGCCGCCAGCGCCGTCTACCGCTCCTACGGATTCGAACACTGGGATACCCCGGTACTGGAATATGCGGACGTCATCGGCAAGTACATGCCGGACGAGGATACGGTCGACAAGGGAGTCTATGCTTTCCGCAATCCGGAGGAGGAGCCGGTACTGGATGATAACGCGCATGAAATCCGCGATGGTTCCGGTCGGGCCCTTATGGAACATGCCCCCCTTGCCTTGCGGTACGACCTCACCGCTCCCCTGGCCCGGGTTTATGCGGAAAGACTTTGGACGGATGCCCGGCGCGGACAGGTTCCGGAAGGCAGGGCACCCCTATTCCGCCGCTATCAGTTCGGCCCGGTTTACCGGTATGAACTCAAATTGCTCCCGGGGCGGTTCCGGGAATTCTGGCAACTGGATTTCGACACGGTAGGCTCCGATGATGTGGCGACGGACGCGGAGGCCTGCATGATCTTATGGGATGCCCTCGCGGCCATCGGACTGCCGCCCTCCTCGTACATCATCCGGGTCAACAATCGCAAGGTGCTGAACGGCTTCCTCGCCTCGGTCGGTATTGCCGGTCCGGAAGCGGAGGCGGCCGTCCTCCGGGTAATCGACAAGCAGGACAAGGTGGGCTGGGACAACGTCCTGCTCGAACTCGGTCCGGGCCGGACGGATGCTTCCGGCGCACCGGTGCCGGGACTGGGCTTGTCCGCGGAAACCTGCCGGGCCATCCTGGCGTTCCTGTCCGTCGCAACCGGTGCGGACACCCGGCAAGCGGTGCTGGAAAGGCTGTCCGCCGCCGTCGGAACCCATCCGCTGGCCTTGGAGGGCCTCGGGGAGCTCGACCGCATGCACCGGCTTTGGTCGGCACTGGGTTTCGACGATTCCAGGATCATGTTCGATCCGACCCTGATGCGGGGTATGGCTTATTACACCGGACCTGTTTTCGAGGCGGAATCGCTGCTGACCTATCGCGACGAAAAGGGCCGCGAACGAAAGGTAGGCTCGATTTGCGGAGGTGGCCGCTACGACGGACTGGTCTCTCAACTGTTGGGGATGCGGGTGCCGGCCACCGGCGCCTCGATCGGGGTGGACCGGCTGGCGGAACTGATGCGCATGTCCCTCTCAGACGGGGTGAAGGCCCGGGGACCTGTCCTGATCGCTTATTTCGACGACACCCTGGCGGAGACCTACCACCAGGTCGCCCGGGAACTGCGGACCGCCGGTATCGACGCGGAAGTGTATTGCGGCGCCTACAAGGGATTCCGGAAAATCAAGAAACAAATGGCCTATGCCGATGAAAAGAACTGCCCGGCGGTGGTCCTGCTCGGCACCGACGAGGCGGAAAAAGGGGTCGTTTCCGTAAAGAACCTGCGACGGGGCCGTGCCTTGGCGGACCAAATCACCGACAAACAGGCCTGGATCGCCGAAGTCCAGCAAGCTGTGCCAAGGTCGGAGCTGGCGGCACACCTGAAGTCGATCTGCGGTTGAATCCTCTTGTATGCGCGACAGAATCCTACATATCCTGGACGGTCATGCCGCAATGGTGACGCGCATCCTGGGACAGCCGGACTTGTTGGTTTCCCTGGAAACAGCCGTTGCAATGGTCGTGGATTGCTACCGGAGGGGGCATCGGGTCTTCTTCTGCGGCAATGGCGGCAGCGCAGCCGATGCACAGCATCTGGCGGCGGAACTTTCCGGCCGCTTCCTCTTCGACCGCGATCCCTTGCCGGCGGAGGCCCTGCATGTGAACTCGTCCTTCCTGACGGCTGTTTCCAATGATTATGGTTTCGAACGGGCCTTCGAACGGGCCGTCGCCGCCCATGGGACGCCGGGGGATGTGCTCTTCGTCCTGTCCACTTCCGGAAACTCCGACAATATCGTCCGTGCCGCGGAAAAGGCCCGGCTCATCGGACTGACCGTCGTCGGTCTGACCGGTAGGGATGGCGGCGCCCTGCAGTCCTGTTGCGACCTGCTCCTCTGTATCCCGGACAACCGAACGCCCCGGATCCAGGAGGGCCACATCCTTTGCGGACACCTCATCTGCGAATTGGTGGAGGCCTCCTTGTTCGGGAAGTCGTCCTGATAAGCCGGCTTCGCCTCCGGCCTGGCGGACATCCGGCACGCCCGGGTGCCCGTTGGCCCGGGATGCAACGGTCCGGCGGCTTTCCCGGGAAGCCCTGTGCATCCGTCGGTCGGCACCGGCAGACGCGCAGCTTGGTCCTTCCCGCACCGGGATCGACGATCGGGTCCGGTCACCCGGACCTCGTCCCGGGTAAAGGCTTCAACCACATGACTATGACGCAAGCTACCGAATTGGAAAGAATCATCCGGGAACGCATCCTGGTATTGGATGGCGCCATGGGGACCATGATCCAGCAGTACCGACTGGGGGAGTCGGATTACCGCGGATCCCGGTTCGAATCCTGGCCCTCCGACCTCAAGGGAAACAACGACCTGCTCGTCCTGACCCAACCCGACATCATCCGGCGTATCCACGAGGAATACCTGTCCGCCGGGGCGGATATCATCGAGACGAATACGTTCAACGCCAACGCTTTTTCCCAGGCGGACTACGGGATGCAGTCGCTGGTCCGGGAGCTGAACCTGGCGGCTGCCCGCGTCGCCCGGCTGGCAGCGGATGAGTACGTCCGGCGGACTCCCGACAAACCCCGCTTTGTCGCCGGTGCGATCGGTCCCCTCAACAAGACCCTCTCGCTTTCCCCGGATGTCAACGACCCCGGATACCGGGCGGTATCCTTTGACGAGGTCATGGAAGCCTATTACGAACAAGCGGCCGCCCTGATGGATGGCGGGGTGGATATCTTTCTGGTGGAGACGGTGTTCGACACCCTCAATGCGAAGGCGGCCCTGTTCGCCATCGATCGGCTGCACGAGGAAACCGGCCGCCGGCTGCCGGTCATGTTGTCCGGCACCATCACGGACGCGAGCGGAAGGACCCTTTCCGGACAGACCGTGGAGGCCTTTTGGATTTCCCTGCAACATGCCCGGCCGTTTTGTGTCGGGTTGAACTGCGCACTGGGTGCCGAGGAGATGCGGCCCTATCTCGAGGCGCTGTCCGGTGTCGCCTCCTGCTACGTGCACGCCTATCCGAATGCCGGATTGCCGAACGAGATGGGAGGCTACGACCAATCGCCCGAGGAGATGAGGGACCTGGTCTCCGATTTTGCCCGGAGCGGGTTCCTGAATATCGTCGGCGGTTGTTGTGGTACCACACCGGCACATATCGCTTCCATGGCGGCCCGGGTAGCCGGTATTCCGCCGCGGGTCCCGCCGCCTCCCAGCCCCTTCCTGAACTTGTCCGGCCTGGAACCCCTGGTGGTCCGGCCGGAAACCAATTTCGTGAATATCGGCGAACGGACCAATGTCACCGGCAGCAGGCAGTTCGCCCGCCTGGTCCGGGCCAAGGATTATCCCGCGGCCCTCGCTGTCGCCCGACAGCAGGTGGATGCCGGTGCGCAGGTCATCGATGTCAATATGGACGAGGGATTGTTGGACAGTGAGGAGGCCATGGATCGGTTCCTGAAGCTGGTGATGGCGGAACCGGACATCGCCCGCGTACCGATCATGATCGACAGCTCCCGGTTCTCCGTCCTGGAGACGGGGCTGAAGTGCGTCCAGGGCAAATGTATCGTGAATTCCATCTCCCTGAAAGAGGGGGAGAAAGAGTTCCTGCACCAGGCCCGCCTGGTCCGGCGATACGGCGCCGCCGCCGTCGTCATGGCGTTTGACGAACAGGGTCAGGCGGATACCCTCGAAAGAAAAGTGGAAATCTGTGTCCGCGCCTACCATTTGCTGACGACGGAACTCGACTTCCCCCCCCAGGACATCATTTTTGACCCCAATGTCTTCGCTGTGGCCACCGGTATCGCCGAACACAATGCCTACGCCCTTCACTTCATCGGGGCTACCCGGGAAATAAAAAGGCTTTGCCCCGGTGCCAGCGTCAGCGGCGGCATCAGCAACCTGTCCTTCAGCTTCCGGGGTAATGACCGCGTCCGCGAAGCCATGCACGCCGCGTTTCTCTATCACGCCATCCGTGCCGGCTTGGACATGGGTATCGTCAATGCGGGTATGCTCGCCGTGTATGAGGAAATTCCCCGCGACCTGCTGACCTGCGTGGAGGATGTCCTCTTCGACAGGAACCCGGATGCAACGGAAAAACTGATCGAACTGGCGACCCGCTTCAAGGGTGCCGGCGGTTCCCAGTTGCAACAGCAGGACCTCTCCTGGCGGGAAGCTCCCGTGGCCCAACGCCTCCAACACGCCCTGCTCAAAGGAATCGACGAATTCATCGAGGAGGATACGGAAATCGCCCGCCAACTGTTCGACGAACCGATCCAGGTCATCGAGGGGCCGCTGATGGACGGCATGAATGTCGTCGGCGACCTTTTCGGAAGCGGGAAGATGTTCCTCCCCCAGGTGGTGAAATCCGCCCGGGTCATGAAAAAGTCCGTCGCCTATCTCACCCCTTTCATCGAAGCTTCAAAATCCGCCGCGGGCGGACATGCCAAAGGCAAGATCCTGCTGGCAACCGTCAAGGGGGACGTCCATGATATCGGCAAGAATATCGTCGGCGTCGTATTGGCGTGCAATAATTTCGAAATCATCGACCTGGGGGTGATGGTCCCTGCCGACAAGATCCTGGCCGCCGCCCGCGCGCACCAAGTGGATATGGTCGGCCTGAGCGGGCTGATCACGCCTTCCCTGGATGAGATGGTCCATGTGGCCAAGGAAATGCAACGGTTGGGATTCGACATCCCCCTGCTGATCGGCGGGGCGACCACCTCCCGTACCCATACGGCCGTCAAGATCGAACCGATGTACGCGAACGGTCCCGTCCTCCATGTGTTGGACGCCTCCCGAAGTGTTTCGGTAGCGTCCGTCCTGACTTCGGCGGACCGGAAGGCCAGGTCGACATTTCTGGAAGATACCCGGCAACAGTATGCCGCCATCCGCGAACAACGCGCCCAACGGTCCACGGCCAAGGCCTTGCTTCCCCTGGCCGCCGCCCGCGCCAACCGGATGAAATGGGATTGGGACCGCTATCGGCCGCCCGTACCGCTTCGGCCGGGTATCCATGTGCTGGAATCGGAATCCTTGGAGACCTTGACCGAATACATCGACTGGACGCCGTTCTTCGCCAGCTGGGAGTTGGCCGGGAAATTCCCCGCGATCCTGGAGGATCCGGTCGTCGGCACGCAGGCCCGCCAATTGTTCCGCGATGCACAATCGCTCCTGCGGCGCATCATCGACGAACGATGGTTGCAGGCCAGGGCGGTCATCGGCTTGTTCCCCGCCGCCGCGACGCCGGATGACAGCGTGGAGGTTTATGATCCGGCAAATCCCGCCGTCCGATTGGCTACCCTCCATTTCCTGCGCCAACAGGTGGTGCGCGCCCAGGGACAAGCGAATCGATGCCTGTCGGACCTGGTCGCCCCGAAATCCGATGGTCCGACCGATTATATCGGTTGTTTCGCCGTGACGGCCGGCATCGGCCTGGAGGAGCATGCAAAGGCTTTCGAGGAAGCCCACGACGACTACCACGCCATTTTGCTGAAAGCCCTCGGCGACCGCCTTGCAGAGGCTTTTGCCGAAAGGATGCACGAGCGGGTCCGCAAGGAGTTCTGGGGCTATGACCAAGGGGAGTCCTTGTCCAACGACGACCTGATTTCCGAAAAATACAGGGGAATCCGCCCGGCGCCCGGCTACCCGGCTTGCCCGGAACATACGGAGAAAAGGACCTTGTGGTCCCTGCTCTCCGTCGAGGAAAATACCGGTATCTCCCTGACGGAAAGTTGTGCCATGTGGCCGGCCTCCTCCGTCAGCGGGTGGTATTTCTCCCATCCGGAAGCCAGGTATTTCACCATTTCCCGAATCGGGGATGACCAGCTACAGGACTATGCGGTCCGGAAGGGCATGTCCCGGGAAGAGGCGGCGAAATGGCTGGCTCCTGTCCTTGAATGAGAAAAGCCGACCGGAGGCCGGTCGGCTTTTCCTCGCCATCGTATGCCATCGAAACCCTTTCTCTTCTCGAAACGCCGATGCCGGCGTGGTCCGTCCCGGGGGCATAACGGGTCTCATTCCCAAACGGGATGGTGCCGATGGCGGAAGAAGGTCCGGATGTTGAGCCAAAAGGCCAGGAAGAGGTAGATGATGACCGGAGACCCGATGGTGACGCAGGTGATGTAGATGAAATAGAGCCGCACACTACCGGACGGTAGTCCCATTTTATCACCCAGGAACGTACAGACACCGAAAGCGGGCTTTTCCAAAATACGGCTGTAGGCATTCATCTTCAATCCGGATATATCAAAATGCTAGATAAACAAGTTCGTACGAAAAAGGTTTCGAAAGCCTTCGCCGGCAACCGGACCGGAGAACCGAAGTGGCAACCGCTCCCGGCCGTTCAATCGGCCCTTGCCGGCGTCCTTGGCAAGCTGCTTGACCTTTTTTTGCAATCGGACCGACTTAGGCTTGCATTTCATGCGCGCCGGCCATTTTGCGGATGTTGATCAGCGCGTACCGCATCCTACCCAAGGCGGTATTGATGCTTACTTGGGTCAAGGCCGCGATTTCCTTGAAACTCATGTCGGCATAATGCCGGAGGATGACCACTTCCCGTTGCTCCGGTGGCAACATGTCGACCAGCTGCCGGATCTTGTCGTGGTTTTGGCTGCGCATCATGAGTTGTTCCGCATTCGGGTCCGGGCAGTGCAGTACATCGAATACATCAAACACATCTCCCGTCTGCACGACCGGACGCCGCTTGCCACGGCGGAAATTGTCAACGCACATGTTGTAGGCAATTCGCAAGGCCCATTGGCCGAACTTGCCTTCGTGGTTGTATTTACCGGAACGTAAGGTGTTGATGATCTTGATGAAGACTTCCTGGAAAAGGTCTTCCGCCTGTGCCTCGTCTTTGACGAACAGGTAAATGGAGGTGTAGATTTTCTGCTGGTAGCGGCTGAGCAGTTCCTGGAAGGCCCGCTCGTCTCCATTCAAATAGGAATCTATCAACTGGTGGTCATTCAATGGCGTGACTTGCATAACTAAATCAGCGGTTAGTTAAAAAATAAGCTAATCGATTTAGTGTAGAAGTTTGTCGCCTATAGGAATGATTTGAAATTTTGATAAATGGAGAACAGTAAACTGGATTTCAATTATAAGGCCAAATATATTTTCTATTGCCGTAAAAAGCAACCGTCCCGCGCTTATTTGGAAAATAATTTTTTTTTTCGACCCGCCTTGTTTCTCGTCTGCAGGCGGGATGGCATGGCTGGGTTCCGGGGCTGCATGGATACCGGGACATGTGGGGCGCTGCTTCATCCAAATATTTGTTTCCCTATTTTGAAACCAATATTATCTTTGCCCTCCTGAGGAAGCATTGAAACAATATCAGTAAAATGCCGCCCCGGTCGGATGCCTTCACCAGGTGGTCCGTCGAGACGGTCCGGTCCTTACCATCGGCTGAAGCATCCTATGCATATCCCGGGGACCCAAGTGCGGCCGCCCCCTCCCTGACCTACATCCAATATATCCCCTGGGCATCGGACGACAGGTCGGCATGGCCGGTCTACCTTGCATGGCATCGAAAACTTAACAGCATACCATAAAACATCACCATGACTAGAAAAAAGATTGTTGCCGGAAACTGGAAAATGAACAAGACCCTGGCGGAAGGGGAGCGCCTGGCTTCGGAAGTGTTGGAGGGACTTCCGTCCGACACCCGGGCACTCGCCATCCTTTGCCCGCCATTCCTGCACCTGCCTACCTTGGCGGGGATGGTGGCAGGCCGTTCGGATATCGCCTTGGGGGCGCAAAATTGCCACAGTGCGCCCAATGGTGCTTACACAGGGGAGGTGTCGGCCCCCATGTTGCAGTCGATCGGTGTGCAATATGTCATCCTCGGGCACTCCGAGCGACGGGCCTATTTCGGAGAGACGGAGGAGTGGTTGTCCGCCAAGGTGGATGCCGTGCTGTCGAACGGGATGGTCCCCATCTACTGCTGCGGGGAATTGCTGGAGGCACGGGAGGCGGGCCAACAGGAGGCGGTCGTCTCCGAACAGTTGTCGGGCGGACTGTTCCATCTTTCCGAAGCTGCGATGCGGCGCATCGTCATTGCATACGAACCGGTCTGGGCCATCGGTACCGGCCGGACGGCCAGCCCACAGCAGGCCCAGGATATGCACCGGTTCATCCGGAACCTGCTGCAGGAGCGGTATGGTGCCGAGCTCGCGGACCTGGTCCCCATCCTGTATGGCGGAAGCTGCAAACCCGACAATGCGGCGGAATTGTTCTCCCAGCCGGATGTGGACGGCGGTCTGATCGGAGGGGCTTCCCTCCAGGCTGCCGATTTCCTGGGAATCTTGTCGAAGGCCTGAAAAGCCAAGCCGTTTTCACCCAACAAACAAACACTTGTCATGATGAATAGACCTGCCCTGTTTTTCTTGTCCGTCCTGTCGTTGGCATCCGGTACCGCCATCGGACAATGTCCGCCGCCCGGTTATCCGCAGACCGGTGACTTGTGTGCCGTTGCGCCGGTCCTCTGCACGGACCTCAACGGCTACTGCGCCACTCTCGGCACCAACAACCAGCAACAACCCTTTCCGGGCTGCGGGGGCAATGTGCTGAACAATGATGAATGGTTCGGCTTCATCGCCGGCTCCACCTCCATCACCATCGAGGTCATCCCCTCGAATTGCCAGGGGGTCAACGGACAATTCGGGATGCAGGCGGCAATCTACGAGGGAAGCTGCAGCGGCCCGGCCGTCGCGACCCAGTGCAATTGCGTCAACTCACCTTTCCAGCTGGTCTATTCGAATTATGTGGTCGGGCAAGCCTACTATGTGGTCTTCGACGGCTGTGGCGGGGATATCTGCGATTTTCAGGTCAATGTACTCGACGGTTCCACCCTGCCCGTCCCGCCGGAAGCACCCTCCAATATCCTCGGCCCGGAGACGGTCTGCCCGGGTGCCACCAGCCTCTACACGGTCCCGGTGCCGAACGGGGCCACTTACACCTGGTCCGTATCCCCTGCCGGCATGGGCTCCATCGTCAGTCCGAATCCCGGCGAGACGGTGAACGTCCTCTGGAACAACCTCGGTACGGCCCAGATCTGCGTCACGGCTTCCAATCCCTGTTTTCCGCCGACCGCTCCGGTCTGCATGACGGTGACCTCCCAGGCGATTCCTCCGACCAACGAGGATCCCATGTCCATTTGCCTGGGTGATTGCATCCCATGCGCCGGTCAGCTTTTCTGTGCGGCCACACCGCCGGGTGGGACGCCGGTCACCGTCACCAGCTGGCTCGGTTGCGACAGTGTGGTGCGCTGTACCATCAATGTCATCCCACCCATCAGCGTCAATATCGGTCAGGTGACATTTTGTGCGCCCTACACCTACGAAGTGTGCGGGGTGCCTTATTCGTCCTCCGGATTCCTCTTCGAGACCTGCGACAACTACCAGGGCTGCGACAGCACCACCCAGGTGGACCTCGCCATCCTCGACCCCGTCGCTGCCATCGATCCGCCCGATATCCTGGGTTGCGGGAATAATGCCACCGTCATCATCAGCGGGGTCAATTCCACTTTCGCCCTGGTCCCGGACGGGCAGACGGATTTCCTGTGGACCGGTCCGGGGATCGTCGGGCCCGACGATGAAGTCCTCGTCCAGGTCGACGAACCGGGCGAGTACTGCCTGACGGTCACCCATAGCCGGAACGGGGTCGTCTGTTCGGATACCAAATGTGTGACCGTCACCCAGAATACCGCCGTACCGGCTGCGCCGGCGCTCAATGGCCCGCTCAACCCTTGTGAAGGAAATACCGGCCCGTATACGGTCGTCCCCGCCGGTACGCCGGCTCCGACCGGGTATGTCTGGACCACCCCCAACGGGGAGCCTGTCACCCAGGTCACACCGACCAGTGTGTCGGTGGATTGGACCGGTTCCGCCGGCGGTCAGCTCTGCGTGACGGCCAACAACGACTGCGGTGCGTCGGCTCCGACCTGCATCCCGGTGAATGTCGGGGCGGCTCCACCTTTGCCCGTCATCGACGGCCCGGTCAGTGTCTGCGGTTCTTCCCAGGCGCTGGGCTACACCGTGACCAATACACAGGCCGGTACCAACTATGCGTGGACGGTCCCGGCCGGGGCCTCCTTTTCCGGATCCGGAGCTTCCGTCAATGTCAACTTCGGCGGTGCCGCCCAAGGCAGCGCGCAGGTTTGTGTCACCGCTTCCAACAATTGCGATACCGTCCAGGCTTGCCTGGATGTCGTGATCACCTCCCTGCCGGTCACGCCGGTCCTGAGCGGGCCGACCAGCACTTGTACCAGCCTGCAGCCGGCGCTCTTTTCCGTCACCAATCCCGCACCGGGCAATACATACGTTTGGACGGTTCCCACGGGTGCCGTCGTCACGGGGACCGGTGCCGACGTTTCGGTCGACTTCTCGGGTGCCGTGACCGGCCAGGTCTGTGTCTCGGCCGAAAATGGATGCGGCACCAGTACCCAGGCCTGTCAGAACGTACAGGTCATCGCCGCCCCGGTGGCGGCAATCTCCGGGATGAGCGATTTCTGCGAAGGGGATACTTCCCCGCTTTTCCTGCCGGTGTCCATCAGCGGTACCGGCGCTCCCTGGACCTTGGTCTATCAGGTGAACGGGGCGGGGAGCGACACCGTGTCCGTTCCGGCCAGCCCCTTCAACCTGCCGGTGACGCAGGCCGGACTCTACACCATCATCGGCATCGTTACGAACAACGGATGCCCGGGTACGGCTTCCGGTTCCGGGGAAATCATCGAATTTCCCGCGCCGACCGCCTCGCTCTCCGGAATGGGGGCCATTT
The DNA here is from genome assembly GCA_964573725.1 of uncultured Saprospiraceae bacterium. GTDB lineage: Bacteria > Bacteroidota > Bacteroidia > Chitinophagales > Saprospiraceae > UBA6168. The sequence goes on along the minus strand of CAZNLJ010000003.1, from coordinate 132,371 downwards.
GTCAGGGCAGTGGCCAAACCGCCGCCCTGACGGTGACGCTGACCGGTACAGCCCCCTGGACCCTCGGCTGGGCCGCCAACGGCAATACGCAGGCGGACCAGGTCGCCGCCGGCTCGCCTTTTTCTCTGCCGGTCTCCCAATCCCAGGCGGGTACGATAACCCTGACCACCGTCACCGATGGAAACGGATGCGAAGGTACGGTGGACGGTTCCGGCTCGGTCGTCATCCAAACCGCTCCGGTGGTGAGCGCCATCCAGACGGAATGCGACCCGACCAATACGAGCTATGTGGTTTCCTTCACCATCAACAACGGCGATTCCGCCTCGTACATGGTTGTCCCCCAAGGTGCCACCGTCACCGGCACCTTGACAGGCCATACTTTCGTGAGTGACCCCATTCCCTCCGGGGATGGCTACGATTATGCCGTGTCGGATGCCAATGCCTGCGCCACCGTCTCCGTCTCCGATAACGCCGTCGTGTGCAACTGCACTACCCAGGCCGGCGAAATGGACCAATCGGCCCTGACGACCTGTGGGGACGGCCCCGTCACCGCATCCTATGACAACACCGCGGAAATGCTCGACGGGGACGACCTGCTCGTTTTTGTCCTGCACAATGGCGGCGGCCTGACGGTCGTGCCGCCGGTCATCGCCGTCTCCTCGACGCCGACGGTCGGTTTCGATCCCGCCCTGATGGTCTATGGACAAACCTATTACCTCTCGGCCGTGGTCGGCAGCGATGACGGAACCGGTACCGTCGACCTGACGGACGATTGCCTGTCGGTGGCGCAAGGTACGCCGGTGGTCTTTTACGAAGTGCCCACCGCGGTGCTGTCCGGTGATACCGCGGTTTGCCAGGGCCAATCGGCCGGACTCCCGGTCGCATTGACCGGACAAGGTCCTTGGGCCATCACCTATGACAACGGCACGGCCACGGTGCCGGTCAACGGTATCAACAACGCGGCTTACCTGCTGCTGGTGACACCTCCCGCCACCACCAGCTACACGCTGCTGACGGTGACGGACGGCAATTGCCCCGGAACCGTGGATGGGTCGGCCACCGTCGTCGTGCAGACGGCCGTACAGTATGACGACCTCGCCGTCACCTGCAATTCCACCAATACCGCCTTTACCGTCAGTTTCGACATCACCGGTGGCGACCCCGCTTCCTACCAGGTGACCGGATTGCCCGGTACCATTTCCAACGGTACTTTCCTCAGCGATCCGGTCCCTACCGGTACCGGATTCTCCCTGCTGTTGGATGATGCGAACGGCTGTGCACCGAAAACCATCGCACAAAGCCTGGTGGTCTGCAACTGCTCCTCCGCAGCGGGTGCCATGCAGCCGGACGCCGTGGATCATTGCGGCCCGGATTCCTTGTCCTTGCCGGCCGCCTCAGCAAATACGCTCGATGGAGATGACCTCTTGAATTATTATCTGCACACCGGTGCCTCCAATGTGTTGGGGACTGTCGTGGCTGTCAATCCCTCGGCACCTACTTTTGCCTTCGATCCCGCAACCATGGCATATGGCACCCAGTATTACGTATCCGCAGTGGTCGGTTCGGCGGACGGCAACGGTGGCATCGACCTGTCGGACCCTTGCCTTTCGGTGGCACCGGGCACGCCGGTACGGTTTTTTGAGATACCGACGGCCGTGTTGTCCGGCACCCAGGAAATCTGCCCGGGAAACAGCGCGACACTCACCTTGGAACTCACCGGAAGCTCGCCCTGGTCGGTCGTCATCAACGGGCAGACGGTGTCCGGAATCGTCGGAACACCTTTCGATTATCCGGTCAGTCCCGCTTTCTCCAACGATTATCAACTGACGGAGGTCTCCAATCAATTTTGCAGCCAACCGACCGACCAGACGGTGACGGTCATTGTCCATAATCCTCCCGACATCGCCAACCTGGCGGTGACCTGCAATGATATCGGCACCGCCTACACGGTCTGCTTCGATATCGTCGGGGGCGATCCGGCCGGCTATGTGGTGACCCCGGTTGCCGGCAACATCCTCGGCAACCAGTTTTGCAGTGATGAAATCGCAGAAGGCCAGGGGTTCCTCTTTACCTTGACGGACGGTCACGGCTGCCCGCCGGTCTCGGTCCAACAGGATGAAGTGGAATGCGCCTGTCTCAGCGCCGCGGGTACGATGGATGTGAACGCCCAAACGGTCTGTGGGAACGGACCTTCCATAGCCCCGGTTTACGACGCCATGGCACAAACGCTGGACCCCAACGATGCGCAATGCTTCATCCTGCATGCCGGCGACCAGGTTCCGATCGCCATGAACGCTTCCGGGGCCTTTTCCTTCAACCCCTTGTCCATGACCTACGGGCAGACTTACTTCGTGGCAGCGGTGGTGGGTAACGACAACGGCAGCGGTTGTGTCAACTTATCCGATCCATGCAAGAGTTTCAGTGCCGACATGCCCCTGGTCTTTTACCAGAAGCCGACGGCAGTGCTGTCCGGGTCCGCAGATATCTGTGCCGGTTCGCCCACCGACCTGAGTGTGGTATTGACCGGTGAGGGGCCTTGGGATTTCTCCTACATCAACGCATTGGGTAACCAGGTGGACATCCAGGCGGACGCCTCCCCTTTCCTTTTTCCGGTTACGCCGTTACAGTCCGTCGTCTATTCCCTGACCAATTTCTCGGATGCCCATTGTGCCGGCACCGTATCGGGGAATGCGGTGGTCACGGTCAATATCGCGCCCGGGACCATCAATGAAATTACGTCCTGCAATGCCGCCAATACCGCCTATACGGTTTCTTTCAGCATTTCCGGTGGTGATGCGGCCTCCTATTCGGTGGTGCCGGCCGGTACGCTCACCGGTAGTGATTTCCTCAGCGAGCCGATCCCGAGCGGGGGGAGCTATTCCTTCGCCGTCGATGATGCGAACGGTTGTGGACCGACCCTGGTCAGTGGCCAGGTCATCTGTGATTGTACGACGGATGCGGGTACCATGGCCGTCGGTACCGTGGTGGTCTGTGGGGACGAAACAGCGTCGGCACAGCCTGTGGCGCCACCGGTACTGGATGGGGATGACATCCTGGTCTATGTCCTGCATACGGCTTCGGGCAATGTGCCCGGAACCATCCTGGCACAGGGACCGACCCCTTCCTTCGACTTCCAGCCGGCGACCATGTCCTACAATACCACTTATTACATCAGCGCCCTGGTAGCCAGTGCCGACGGGTCGGGCGGCCTGGACCTCAATGATCCCTGTCTCAGCCTTGCGCCCGGTACGCCGGTCATCTTCCGGGAATTGCCGCAGGCTACCGTTTCCGCCACCCCAAGCATCTGTTTGGGCAGTTCCATCCAGGTCGCATTCATCCTCGGGGGCATCGGGCCTTTTGAGCTGACGTTCACCGTCAACAACCTACCGCAGACCCTGCCGTTGCCGGCGCCGGGAACTTTCCCGCTGGAGCTGACGCCGGCCGTTTCCACCACCGTCAGCCTCGTGCAGGTGACAGACCTCGGGACCGGCTGTTCCGCTCCTTTGGCCGGGACCACGACCATCCAGGTCCTGACACCCCCCGATGCCGGAACCGCTTCGGCGCCGCCGGCCTTTTGTGAGGGGCAAGCCATGCTGTTGGACCTGGACGGGTACCTGTCGGGGGCGGATCCCGGGGGTACCTGGACGGGCCCGTTCGGGGTGATTCCATCCGGTGACCTCAACCTGGCGACCCTTTCCGCGGGTAGCTATTCCCTCCTGTATACCGTTCCGGGAATGCCGCCTTGTCCGGATGCCTCCGTATCCGTCCCGCTCGATGTTGCCGCCCAACCGACGGCCGATGCCGGGCCGGACCAAAACCTCAACTGCGATGTGACGGAGGTGACCCTGGGAGGTGGTGCCGGCGGTGCGACGGGGCTGACCTACGAATGGTCGGGCGGCACACTCGACGATCCCTCCGTCCCCAATCCCTCCACCCAGTCGCCCGGTGTCTACACACTGACCGTCTCGAACGCGGAGGGTTGTGCCGCGACGGACCAAGTGGTCGTGGGTCAGAATATCACCTCGCCCGATCCGTTCGCCAGTGTGTCGGACGTCAGTTGTTTCGGAAGGAACGACGGCAGCCTGGTGGTGGACAGCGTCCGGAACGGACAGGCACCTTACCTGTTTTCCTTGGACGGCGCCGCCTTTTCCTCCCAAAACCAGTTCGTCAACCTGGGCCCTGGTGATTATGAACTGACCGTGGTGGATGCGGCCGGCTGTGAATCCACCCGTACCCTGACGGTCTCGGAGCCCGCCGAGGTCACGGTGGATATCATCGGGGATTTTCCGGACGGCGATCCGGTCGTGGAACTCGGGCAAGACCTCCTGCTCACCCTCGAATCCAATCCGCCGTTTTTCCAATTGGATACGGTGAGATGGTCCGACGGTGGTATCGATTCCTGCCTGGGTTGCCGGAGCATCACGGTGGTTCCGCAGGGCCAGACCACCTATTCGGTCAGGGTGGGTGCCGACGGTTGCTTTGCGGAGGACCTGATCTCCGTATTCGTCCGCAAGGAGCGTACCTTGTTCGTCCCGACCGCCTTCTCCCCGAATGACGACGGTATCAACGACCTGTTTTCCGTCTACCCCGGGCGATATGTCGAACGGGTCTCCTCATTCCGGGTCTTCAACCGTTGGGGAGAACAGGTGTACGAGCTCTTCGGTCTTCGGCCCGGCGATCCTCCGGTAGGATGGGACGGCCGATACCGGGGTGCCCAGCTGAACCCGGGCATCTTCGTCTGGATGGCCGAAGTGGTCTTCCTGGACGGTTCCACCGAGGTTTACGAGGGGGAAGTCAATTTGGTACGTTGAATACCTGAAGGAAGCCGGTCAGGCCGGTTCCCCGGAATACCGCAAGCCGGAAGGACGAGAAATGCCCCTGCCATCCCGAACGGATGGCAGGGGCATTGCATGTGCGGACAGCTTCGAATTGCATGACATTCTGTCACTTTCCTTTCGAATTGTCTTACCTTTGCAAAAAAAATGAGATGTACGATCAGAATCCAACGATAACGGGTTTGGTGAAAACCATGGATGAGGCCCGGCAGGGGGAGGTATATGACCCGCAGGGGGGCGCACAGGTAGTCGGCCGTCACTTTTACATCGAGAGCTACGGTTGCCAGATGAATTTCAGCGACAGTGAAATCGTGGCGAGCATATTGGCCGGATGTGGCTTCGCGGCTACGCGGGACATGGAGCGGGCGGACCTGATCCTGATCAATACCTGTTCCATTCGGGAGAAAGCGGAGGATACCGTCCGCAAGCGCCTCCGGGTGTTCGACCAGGTAAAACGGCGACGACCGGGTACCTTGGTCGGTGTCCTGGGATGCATGGCGGAAAGGTTGAAGGACAAGTTGCTGGAGCAGGAAAAATTGGTGGACCTTGTGGTGGGACCGGATGCTTACCGGGATTTGCCCCAACTGGTCAGCACCGCCCAGGAGGGGGAGAAGGGGGTCAATGTATTCCTGTCCCGAGAAGAGACCTATGCGGACATCAGCCCGCTCCGGCTGGATGAGAACGGGGTGACCGCCTTCATCTCCATCATGCGGGGTTGCGACAACATGTGCTCATTTTGTGTGGTGCCCTTCACCAGGGGGCGGGAACGCAGCCGCGACTGCTACAGCATCGTGGCGGAGGCGACCGACCTTTTCGAAAAGGGATACCGCGAGGTGACCCTGCTGGGACAGAACGTCGACAGTTACAAGTGGACAAACCCGCAGACCGATGCGGTTGTCCGTTTCGCCCAGCTGCTGGAGATGGTGGCGTCGGTGCATCCCGACCTTCGGGTCCGGTTCTCCACTTCTCATCCGAAGGATATCACCGACGAGGTCCTGAACACCATGGTCAACCATGAGAACATCTGCCGCTATATCCATCTGCCGGTCCAGAGCGGAAGCTCCAGGATCCTGGAAAAGATGAACCGCACCTACGACCGGGATTGGTACCGGGAACGCGTGGAGGCCATTTACCGGATCATGCCGGATTGTGCGATCAGCTCGGATATCATCGCCGGTTTTTGTTCCGAAACGGAAGAAGACCACCTCGAAACCATCGAAATGATTGGATGGGCCAACTACAGCATGTCCTACATGTTCTACTACTCGGAACGCCCCGGAACCCTGGCCGCCCGTAAATATCCGGATGATGTGCCTTTGGCGGTCAAGAAAAGACGCTTGTCGGAAATCATCGACCGTCAGCAGGAAGTGTCGCTCCGTCACAACCTGGCAGATATCGGCGGCATTTTCAAGGTGCTGGTGGAAGGGGATTCCCGCCGCTCCGACCTGGAGTTCAAAGGACGCAATTCGCAGAACAAGCTGGTCGTATTCCCCAAGACCCTGGGTGTAAACCCTGGAGACTATGTCCTGGTGCAGGTGACCGATGCGACCAGTGCGACCTTGATCGGCTCCTGTATCGGGCAATGACCTGCGAACGGAGCCGCCCGTCGGCGGACAAGCAGCATGCGCTGCCTTTTTGTAGCCGGCCTTAACCAATGCCGATGAGTTCACTTCAATCCATCAAACAACGTTTCGGAATCATCGGGTCCTCCCCGCTGTTGGAACGGGCAATCGATACCGCCGTCCGGGTCGCTCCCACGGACCTGACCGTACTGATCAAAGGGGAAAGCGGGGTGGGCAAGGAGAACATATCCAAGATCATCCATTCCCTCAGCGCCAGGAAACACAACCAATTCATCGCCGTGAACTGTGGTGCGATCCCTTCCGGCACCATCAATTCCGAACTCTTCGGCCATGAAAAGGGTGCCTTTACCGGGGCAACGGGAGACCGGAAGGGCTATTTCGAAACGGTGGACGGCGGTACCATCTTCCTGGATGAAATCGGTGAGATGCCCCTGGATACACAGGCCTATCTGCTCCGGGTCCTGGAATCGGGCGAGTTCATCCGGGTTGGTTCGTCCAAGGTGCAGACGACCAATGTGCGGGTCATCGCCGCCACCAACGTGGACCTGGAACAGCGGATGGCGGAAGGAAAATTTCGGGAAGACCTTTACTACCGGCTCAATACGGTCCCGATCAACGTACCTGCACTCAAGGACCGGGGTGAGGATATCTATCTCCTTTTCCGGAAGTTCAGCAACGATATCGCGGAAAGGTACCACACGGACCCGGTCCGCCTGGACGAACAGGCCCGTTACCTGTTGATGCACTACCGCTGGCCGGGTAACGTGCGGGAACTCAAGAATGTCGCGGAACAAATCGCCATCCTCTGCGAAAAACGGGCCGTCGGTGCCCAGGAACTGATACAGTTCGTCCCCCATATCCAACACCGGAACCTTCCGGTCCCTTCCCGGGACGGCTTGCGGACCGGTGAGAGCCTCCAGGAAAGGGAGATCCTTTTCAAATTCCTGTTCGATATGAAGAACGACCTCAACGATCTCAAGAATCTTGTCTTCGAACTGATCCGCCAGAACGACCTGCAAATACCGGATAGCAGCAAGTTGCAGTTACTCCAGGCTTCCCTGCCGAATATCCCGGGCTGGAAACCGGCTGCGGAGCCCGCATCCTTCGATCCGGAGGAGACTCCCCCCGCCGTCATTCGGAAGGAACACACCGATCCGGTCCGTCCCATCATCATCGAGCGGCCGGAAAAGTCCTTCGACCGATCCGAAGTGGTGGATGCCAACCTCAACCTGATCGAAATGGAAAAGGACCTGATCCTGAAAGCCCTCAAGAAACATGTGGGACGCCGCAAGGAAGCGGCCCAGGACCTGGGTATTTCGGAACGCACCCTCTACCGCAAGATCAAGGAGTACGACCTGCAATAAAGCTTCCGGTCGCCATATTACCAACCTGTATCATATTAGCCGTATATTGTCGCGACCACGCGTGACGGCCGTCCAGTCGGCCGCCACCCGTGCCTAACCTATCCAAACGGTTTGCCATGCGACGCTTGTTTTTATTCCTGCTGCTTTCCGGTGGCACCTTATGCTCACTTTCGGCCCAGACGACGGCGGTCGGGCTCCGGACGGAAAACCTGGAGGATCCAGTCGGATTGTCCACGTCGCAGCCGAGGTTCAGTTGGCGGTTGCAATCCTCCCAACGGGATGTGAGTCAGGTCGCTTATGAGATTCGGGTGCTCCAGGGAAAGAAAACCGTCTGGAACTCCGGGAAAGTTGCTTCGGACGCTTGTCTTTTCATCCCGTATGCAGGTCCGGCCCTCGCGAGCGGCCAACGCTATGGCTGGCAGGTCAGGGTTTGGGACAACAAAGGTTCCGAGCCCGTTTGGAGTGCATCCGCCCGATTCGGCATAGGCCCAATGGCTCCGTCCGATTGGGCGGCCGCCTGGATATCGCCGCAACCTGATTCCGCCCTGGAGCCGCGTCCCTCCCCTTTGCTCCGCAGGGTATTCTCCTGCCGCCAGGAAGTGGCCGAGGCTCTCTTGTACGTCACCGCCCACGGGATGTACGAGCTGCAGCTGAACGGCGAAAAGGTAGGCAGGGATTATTTTACGCCGGGCTGGACCAGCTACAACAAGCGGCTCGCCTACCAGGCCTACGACGTGACCGGGCAGGTACGGCGTGGGGAAAACGTCCTGGCGGCCACCCTCGGCAGCGGTTGGTACCGGGGCAATCTTGCCTGGGGCGGTACCCGGGACATTTACGGGAAAACGCTGGGATTGCTTTGCCAGCTGGTGATCCGCTACAAGAACGGCTCGCAAACGGTCGTCACCACGGATGGCCAATGGAAATGTGCCACCGGCGGCATCCTGGATTCCGAAATCTATCACGGCGAAACCTTCGATGCCCGCCTGGAGCCGACAGGCTGGCAATTGCCCGGATTCGACGACACCGCCTGGTCGCCTGTCCAAACCGCCGACTTCTCCCTGGAGACGCTGACCGGCACCGAGAATGAGATGGTACGCATCCAGGAATCCTTCGAACCGGTCCAGGTCATCCGTACGCCGAAAGGGGAAACCGTTCTCGATTTCGGCCAAAATCTCGTGGGTTGGGTCTCCGTCACCGCATCGGGTCGGGCCGGGGACCGGATTGTGCTCTCCCATTCGGAAGTGCTTGACAAGGATGGGAACTTTTACACGGAAAGCCTCCGCGCCGCCCGTCAACGGAACACGTTCATCCTGCGGGGCGGCGACGGACCGGAAACCTTCCGGCCCCGGTTCACCTGGCAAGGTTTCCGGTACGTCCGGGTGGACGAGTATCCCGGCGTGGTGGATGCCGCCCGATTCAAGGCATATGCGCTGTATTCCGACATGCGGCCGACCGGATCCTTCACCTGTTCGCATCCGCTGCTCAATCAGCTGCAGCACAATATCCAATGGGGCCAAAAAGGGAACTTTCTTGATGTGCCCACGGATTGTCCCCAACGGGATGAACGCCTGGGCTGGACGGGAGACGCCCAAGCCTTCGCCCGCACCGCCGCCTTCAACTTTGATGTCCGTAATTTCTTCCTGAAATGGCTCAAGGACCTGGCGGCCGACCAGCAACCCAACGGCAGTGTCCCCTTCGTCATCCCGAATGTCCTCGGTGACAATGCCGGTGGTTCCGCCGGTTGGGCCGATGCCGCCACCATCATCCCCTGGACCGTCTACCAGGTGTACGGGGACCTCCGGGTGCTGGAGCAACAATACGAAAGCATGAAGGCATGGGTCGGCTACATGGAGGCGCAAAGCACGGATTTCTTGTGGAACAAGGGTTTCCATTTCGGCGACTGGCTGTTTTTCCGTCCGGAGGATGATAACGACGGCCGGTCGGCCGTGACGGACAAGTATCTCATTGCGCAATGCTTTTATGCACATTCCACCCGGATCTTGGCCGAATCGGCACGCCTGCTCGGCAAGGATGCCGACCAGGTGCGGTATGAACGCCTGTTGGGGAATGTGCGGCAAGCGTTCCAACGGGAATACATGACCTCGACCGGCCGCCTGGTTTCCGGTACCCAGACGGCGTATGTGCTGGCCCTTCAGTTCGATATGCTTCCGGAAGCCGTCCGGGAACAGGCGGTCGACCGCCTGGTGGACAATATCCGGAGCTATGGCAATCACCTGACCACCGGCTTTCTGGGCACACCGTACCTCTGCCATGTGCTGAGCCGCTTCGGTCGGGCGGATGTCGCCTACGAATTGCTCCTGCAGGAGGATTATCCCTCCTGGTTGTATCCGGTCCGGATGGGGGCCACCACCATTTGGGAGCGCTGGGACGGCATCAAACCGGACAGCTCCTTCCAAACACCGGGGATGAACTCCTTCAACCATTATGCCTATGGGGCGATCGGAGACTGGATGTATCGGCATATCACCGGCATCGAACTGCTGCCGGACGGGGGGGAAGGCTATCGGCATGCCGTGGTGAAACCCCGGGTCGGCGGAGGACTGACCCATGCGGCGGCTACCTTGCAGACGATGTACGGCGACCTTTCCACCGAATGGCGCTTGTCGGAGGGAAGACTCACCTTGTCGGTGGAAATACCCGCCAATGCGCATGCCACCGTCTCCATCCCCACCCGGGGGGATGGCCGGGTCATGGCGGGGGACGAGCGGGCGGATGGCCTTTTGTCCGATGAGCCCGATGAACTGGGCAACCGCTACCTGACCGTCGAACTGGGTTCCGGTGCCTACACCTTTACGGCACCCTGGGATTGAAGGGGGATGCGTAGTGGGAGCGTACCCCGCCAAGAATTGCGGCGGGTCGCGCCTCGAACCATGACCGGCGGGATGGGTTTTCCTATTTCTTGAACGGCATCTGGTTCACTTTCCGGCCTACCGAGTACCCCAGACGGACACCCTCTTCCGCATCCATGCGGAAATGGACACCCAAGGGGATCCGGGAATAGGCATTTTCTTCCGCCATCTCGTAGAAAGTGTCGAATGACCGGGGCATGCCGTAAAAGTCGTCCCGCTGGCCGTGGCTATTGTCCGTCATGGCATAATTGTAACCGAAAATATGGGAAAGGACTTCCGCCGCCGCGGCACCGAAGGTGGAATGTCCGGATGGATAGGCCGGAAAACTCGGGGAGGAATCCCAGTGGGGCATCCAGGCGGCATCCATCACCCGGTTGATGTAGGTGACGGGCCGCTCCAGGTTGTAGGTGTATTTGGAATGCCAGCAGGCGACGGCGGCGTCATTCAGGGAAACGGAGACTTTCGCATAGGTGTACAAGGCCATTTCCAGCGAACCGGCTTCCCGTTCCAGTACCTGGCTGGTGATGGAGATCCATCGGGCCGGTGGACTGAAGGTGAGCCCGATGAAATCATCGCTCCAGAACTCGGCGATCCATTGGTTGGTGAAGTCGAGGTTCTCGACTACGTTGCGGACCTCGAGGGCCTGTGCGTAGAATGCGGAATTCGGGTCTTCACTGAAGCTGACCGGCGGTCGGGAAAGTTTTTCCTCCTGTTCCAACACAAAGGCACGCACCTTACCCCAGTACGGGAAAAGCGCCGCCCCGAAGTCCGGTGGCGTCGGTTGCCACATCCCCGGGCCGGTCGGCGGTATGTAGGAATCCGGCCGGGGCCGGTTGACCCCCTCATGGCCGTATGCATCGGTGACGGACCAAGCCCAAAAGGCTTCCGCCACACTGTTTCCGTAAGCTATGGAGACGTTCTGTATCCGGCGGCCGGTCAGGTTGACGAACTCATCGTACAACCCCTGCTCCAGCCCCAGGATCCGGAACTGCAGCGTCGTCCGGTGCAGGTCGTCCATGATGTGGCCGGGAATCATTTTTTGGAAAAGATTGGCATAGACGGCATTGGCCACGGTCGGCCAGTGGTAGGATTCCGACGGGTCGGGGGAAGGAATCTCAAGTCCCGGATAAAGATGGGACAGCGATTGGTAATCCGGCATGCCCTGCACCACGGCCTCGTAGGCGGCCAGGTTGGTATACGCCAGCACCCGGGGGGAAGGTCCCGGGCGGAAATTGTAGCAGTATCGGTCTATTTCCAGGAAAAGGCCCATCCAAGCCAAAGGCACCCGGGCGGACTCATGGACGGCGAGATTGCGGGCCGGCCGCACGTCGTCCGCGTCCGGTCGACAGGATTGGAGAAAGGCGAATAGCAGAAGTATGGACAGGAAGACCCAAGGTCTTGCCATCCCGATTCTTACGTTCATGGAGATTATTTTATTTGGGACCGGCTTTACCCGTTTGGCCAGGCGCTATGTACCTGGTTGTTGCAAATTTATCTTTTTTTGGGCGCTCCTGCAAATATGAAGGCGTAAATTGACTGAAGACAGGCACATATGCGGCGGTCTGGTAGCGCCTGGTCCCGTTTGGGGTAGGGTGGTGCGGTCGGCTGCTTGGGGTACCGGGACATGCGACGGCCGGTGTTTTCCATTTGCGGTGCGTGCGTCCGGATTTTCGTTACCGCAACGGTTCAAATCCTTTGCCAAACCGGGGACGTACACATGGATAGCCGAATTTTGTTTACATTCGCATGCAGATTCCTATTGGCCTTATGATGCTGTTACCTCCCGTGAACTGCATGACCCAATATGAAAAGACATTTTCCTGCTATTCTGATAACTTTATTCCTGATGCACGTCGGTGTGCCGGGTGTGGTCAGGGCCCAGCTTTCCCTGCCGAACCCCACCGCTTGCGGAAACGTGGGCCTGATCCAGGATTTCGATTGCGGTGCGGGCAACCGTTTCCTGCTGACGCTCGACGAGGCCCCCGGCGACCACTTGGGAATCGACGTCTTCGTCCGGGAAGTCCGGGTCATCATCACCCACGAATGGGTGGCGGACCTGGACCTGCAGCTACGTTCTCCCAACGGAGTGACCGTGGAACTGTCTTCCGACAACGGTTCCAGCAACAATGACTACGGGGATGCCAACCTGGCTGGTTGTGCGGGTTACACGGCGTTCATCGCCGGCATCCTGCCGATTTCCTGCCAAACGCCCTCCATCGTGGATGGTACGCCCCCATTCCTGGGGCCTCACCTCCCGGAAATGCCCCTGGAGCGCTTCAATGACGGCTCCAGCCCGTTGGGCACCTGGACGCTGGAGATCTGTGACGACGGAAAGGAGCACACCGGTATTCTCGAATATGCGGAAATCGTCCTGGCCCCGACGACCTGCGCACCACCTACCGACCTGGCCATACTCGCTGTCGATTCGGTGGCGGCCCGCATCGGTTGGTCGCCCCCGCTCGGGAACAACACGACCACCATCCTGGAATATGGTCCTGCCGGCACTTTTCAGCCGGGCATCGATTCCACGGGTTCCGGTTCGATCCTTGTGACGGATGTGCCGCCCCCTTTTTCCCTGGAGGACCTGGTCCCCTCCACGGACTATGAGGTTTATATCCGCACCTACTGCGGGAACGGCCAGTTCTCCTCGAACACCTGCGCCGCCGTCTTCACCACCAGCTGTTCCCCGACGGGTAACCTCTTGCAAACCACCTTCGACGACCTACCGGTCTGTTCGGGCAGTTGCGGGGTCCCCTGTGCGGTCGGCGGCACCTGGTGGAACGCCAACCACGACGACTTTGATTGGATCGTCTTCGGAGGCCCCTCACAGACACCCGCCACCGGCCCTTCGGATGATATGCCCGGTGGGGGGCAATACCTGTACCTGGAATCCTCCGGTGCGTTGTGCCGCAACGGCAACCAGGCGATCCTGCAGTCCAATTGCCTGTTGCTGCCGGATTCATCCGACGGGTGTGACATGTTCTTCCACTATATGCTGCATGGCGCCAATGTGGCAGGCATCCGGCTGCAGCTTTCCAAAGACGGCCAGCAATGGACGACCTTGTGGGAAGCGGAAGGAAACCTCGGCGAGGAATGGTCCGGCCAATACCTGGACCTGAGCGCTTTCCACGGGGATACGGTGCAGCTCCGCTTCATCGGTATCGGGGGCAACGGGATCCGGGGGGACATCGCACTCGACAACCTGACCTTTTTCGGTGCCGAAGACCTGGGTTTTCCTCCTTTTGTCGTGTTTCGCGACCTGGACGGGGACGGTCACGGCCACCCGGACCATTTCATCGCCACCTGTCGACCCGTGGTTTTTGCCGGCTATGTGGATAACAAACTGGATTGCGACGACAACGACAGCTTCATCCACCCGGGTGCCGATGAAATCCCTTGCAACCTGGTGGATGAGAATTGCAACGGGATGGATGACGACAGCTCCCTGCCGCCACCGGTTGCACAGGGGGATACGGTCTGTTCCGGTGCGGGCGCCACGCTGGTCGCCTACGGTTATTTCAACGGGGAAATCCGTTGGTACCTGGATTCCGTCGGCGGATCCCCCTTGCACACGGGCAATGTTTTCGCGATTCCGGCGGGGCAACTGCCACAGGCGGGGCCGCAACCCGCTTTCCATACTTTCTATGCGGAGGAAGCCATCGGTCCCGGCTGTATTTCGGGCCAGCGGACGGCGGTAACCGTCGCCGTTCTCGCGGAACCCGCCATCCATACGGCGGACCAACCGGAACTTTGCCTGGGGGATTCGTTCGACCTGGTCAGCCTCGACATCATCGACAGCAATGGCGTCAATGGCACCTTGCATTACTTTTCCCTTTCGGCGGGCGGTGCGCTGCCCCTCGCAGGTAGCCTGGTGCGGCCGCTTTCCACTTCCCAATTCCTGATCCGGTCGGAGGCGGTGGGAGGCTGCGCGGACACCTTGGCCGTGGTAGTCTCGGTCAAACCCAGCCCCGTGGCAAAAATTGTAGGGGATACCTTGCTGTGTGCCGGATCCGGCGGTGTCCTGGTCGCCCAGGATATCGGATCCGGGCCGGCCCCCTTGGGCATATCCTGGAATAACGGCCAAACCACGGGCCAGGTCAGCGTGACAAGCCCTCCTCAGGTCGGTTGGTCCGCCACCTACCAGGTCGTCCTGACGGCTGCCAACGGATGCGCCAGCGCGGATACCATCCAGGTTGCCGCCGTCACGAGCATTGCGGCGGTCCAGATCGACGTGGAACCGGTGACGGCCTGTGACGGTCAGGATGGTGCCATCTTGCTCAATCCGCTGGGCGGTATCGCCCCATATACCTTCACCTGGACCAATGGTGCCGTTTCCAACCACAGCGGCAGCCTCTACATCGATGACCTTTCGCAAGGTACCTATGCCGTCACCGTGGTCGACGCTTCCGCGCTGGCTTGCCCCTATGTCATCCCGTTCATCGTCGTCAACGGACCCTCCGCCGTCACCATCGTGGAAAATGTGACCGATGTCAGTTGCGCGGACGGGACGGACGGTTGCATCCAATTGGCCATGTTGGGCTCCAACCCCCAGGCAGTTTGGTCGAATGGGGCGTCCGGTCCGGTAAATTGCGGCTTGACGGCCGGAACTTATCAGGTCACCGTGACGGACGGTAGCTGCTCGAACCAACTCACCATTCCTGTTTCCGAGCCGGAACCTTTGTTCGCCAAGGCCAACGTGGAACATGTCAGTTGTCCCGGCAATCAGGACGGGGTGATATCCACCACCGTGCTGGGCGGGACTCCGCCGTATGATTTCCTGTGGAGCAACGGACAGGTTTCCAATCAACTGCAACAAGTCATGCCGGGTACCTACGGTGTGACCATCACAGATGCCCGGAATTGCCAGGTCGTCCTGTTCCCGCTGGTCGTCTCCGCGCCCCTTCCGCTGTCCGCCGACATTTCCACCCTGGTCCAACCAAGCTGTGCAGGACTCTCGGACGGCTCCCTTTCCGTCGAAATTGCAGGAGGGACCCCGCCCTACGGTTACAGTTGGTCCAACGGTGCCGCCGGAAACATCCTAACCAATCTCGCCGGCGGTAATTACCTGGTCACCGTGACGGATCGACAGGGATGTGTTCATTCCGAGGCTTTCCTGTTGCCGGAACCGATGCCTATCCTCGTTTCCCTGGATACGATCCTTCATCCGGATTGCAATGGGATCGACAACGGTCGGATCCTCACCACCGTCACCGGTGGAAACGGTGGGTTGGCCTACCTTTGGAACGGCGTTCCTACGCCTACGGAAGACCTTTCCGACCTGGGCCCCGGTGTCTTTCAGCTGCAAGCTACCGACCAAAACGGCTGTCAGGGATTCTCCGACATTTTTCAGGTGATCGGCCAGGATGCCCTGTCGGTCGTCCTGCAGGCGGCTTCTCCGGCTTGTGTCGGCATCAACGACGGAACCCTTTCCATTCAACAACTGTCCGGCGGCCTGGCCCCTTATGATTTCCTTTGGAGCACCGGGGATACGACGGCGGCCATTTCCGGACAAGCGGCCGGGGATTACGCCTTGATGGTGACGGATGCCCTGGGCTGCGTGCTGGAAATACAAGGAACCATTCCGCTGAACCAACCCATCGAGCTGAACCTGGAGGCTTTCCCGCCGACCTGTTTCGGGCAATTCAATGGACAGTTGGTGCTGACCCCCTCCGGTGGGGCAGCGCCTTATGAGGTCCTGTGGAACAACAATGCGAGCACTTTCTTGAACAGTGGGCTTGCCGCCGGCAATTATGCCGTGACGGTGACGGACAAGGACGGCTGTGAAGCGGTCGTCTCAGATATTATCCTGCCGCAGCCGGACGCCCTGGGAGTCCAGGTGGAAAATATCGAAAGTATCGCTTGCTTCGGCGGGGAGGAGGGGCGCATAGACATCTCCGTAACAGGTGGCGCTGCGCCCTACGAGTTCCTTTGGTCCGACGGGAAGCAGACGGAGGATAATGCGGAGCTGGCGGCCGGATCCTATTCGCTGACCGTCACGGACCAACTGGGTTGCATGCTGGTGACGGAATCGCTGCAAGTGGTGTCTCCCGACCCGATTGCGTCGGTGCTCGACCTCGTCACCCCGCCCGGTTGCGTGGCCGTTACGGTGGATTCCGTTTGTGTGGAGGTCTCCGGCGGTGTCATGCCGTATGCGTTCTCTTGGAGCCATGGCGAAAGCGTGGCTTGCCTGGAGCAGGTCCAGCCCGGTGAGTACCAGCTTACCATCACGGATGCGGCCGGTTGTACACAAGTGCTTCCTTCCGTCAAAGTGCCCAGTGAGTTCAGCCCGGTGAAAGCCACGCCTACCCATGGGAATTTCATTTCCCTGGTTTGCCCCGGCAATCCGGACGGTAGCCTGGAGGTGGATATCCAGGGCGGGGAAGCGCCTTACCAGTTCATCTGGAGCAACGGAATCGTCGGCATGCTGGATACCAACCGGATCGGTCAGGATTACCTGGCACCCGCCGCGTACAATGTCACCGTCACGGATGCAGGGGGCTGTACCGCCGTCTCGCCGTGGATGCTGGTTTCCGAAGTCCCCGCCCTGCAGGCCGTCCTTGCTCCCGGCGGCTTGGTGCCGGTCAGTTGCAAGGGCGGTGCGGACGGCAGTATTGAGGTGTTTGTTTCCGGCGGGTTGCCGCCTTACCAATATGTCTGGTTTTCGGGGGTGTCTCCGGATACCATCAGTACGGGGCCTACCCTGGGGCCGCTGGCGGCCGGATCATATACGTTGAAGCTGACGGACACCCTGGGCTGTCAGGATGAGCTGTCCGTCCAGGTGACGGAACCTGGTGAACCATTGTCCGTGTCGGCGATTCCGGCCGTGGTCTTGCCGGCGTCCTGTATTGATGTGCCGGATGCGGCGGTGAATATCACCGCATCGGGTGGGAAAGTGCCTTATGCCTACGTTTGGAGCAACGGCAACACCACCCAGGACCTGTTCGCAGTGCCGGCCGGTGACTATCAGGTTACGGTGACCGACGCTTTCGGCTGTACCGTCGTCTCCGTCCCTTTCGACCTGTTTCCTACGGTGGAGCCGATGCAGTTCACCGCGTTGGACGTGACGGATGCCGTATGTTTCGACGGTCGGGATGGAGGTGTACAGGTGGATGTGGCGGGTGGTTTGCATCCCCTGTTGTTCGTCTGGAACGATACGATCTTCTCCGAAGACCTGACCGGGGCATCGGCAGGCGATTACCACCTCCAGGTATTCGATGGGAACGGTTGCGGGTTGGATACCATGGCAAGTATCGCAGCACCACCTCCGCTTTTGTTGCAACTACAGGCCGAGCCCGCTACCAACGGGCAAGCGGACGGGCTGATTTATGCGGCCGCGGCGGGTGGGGTCCCGCCCTACCAATTCCTGTTGGAGGGGCTTCCCGTCGACGACACCATCACCGGTCTCACCCCCGGTCTCTACCTGATGAGCGTACAGGACGACAACGGTTGTCTCGTGACACTATCGGTGGCCGTGGAAACCGTCACTGGGCTGTTGGATCCCATGAATCAACCGTCGGTCCGGATTTTTCCCAACCCCGGTCGCGGACCTTTCCGCTTGCAGGTCTCCGACCTGTTGCGGAATCCGCAGGTGCTCCTTCGGGACGCGCTCGGCCGGCAGGTGCACCGACTGCCGCTCTCCGCCTCCGCCTTCGGGGAATGGGGGTTGGAGGTGCCTTACCTGCCCGCCGGATATTATCAGCTGGATATCTGGGATGGTAACCGCAGGATTGGCCACGCCTCCCTTGTGGTGATTCCCTGAACGAGGGGTCCGGCGGATTTGTTTCTTACAGTTCGCCCCTGGCCGCCCGAATGGCCAGCATCATTCCCGATAAGGCCTTCTGCACCGTCGGCCGGTCGGAAAAGATGAGCTCCAACCGGTCCGCTTCCCCGATTCTCCGCCCGTTCTCATACAGGACAACCGGCGCCCGGTCCGGTAACACCGGTATGCGACAACCCGGGAGGTTTCTGTCCGGACCATCCACAAGGATTTCCATGTGCTGCAGGTCGTCATCCAGGTCGATGAGATTGACCCGAATTTCCTTTACCGACCGGCGGCCCTGGGTGCGTAGGGCCAAGGTGTAACGCTCATCCACAAGGACCGTCGTCTGGTCCGCCGCCGACTGGCTCCCGGCTGTGTTGAGGTAAGCCTCCTGTACAATCTGCAGGGCATTGATCACCACCTGCATCTGTTCGGACAAGTGTGCCACCTGCTCGGAAACCGTTTTCGCATCCGTGGCGCCGACCGTACCGCCGGTAGCCCGGGTTCCCACGGTCACCGGTTGTTGCAAGGCAGGCAGTTCAGGTTGACAGGAAGGGAGGAAGAGGAGTGCCGATACGATGGCCATCCCGATGTAAAGGACCTTTCTGCCGGCGGACGCATAGCTTTTCATACACATAAAGGTGGGTTTTGATTATGTCATTGATCGG
The DNA here is from genome assembly GCA_964573725.1 of uncultured Saprospiraceae bacterium. Lineage (GTDB taxonomy): Bacteria > Bacteroidota > Bacteroidia > Chitinophagales > Saprospiraceae > UBA6168. The sequence continues at coordinate 113,292 of CAZNLJ010000003.1, read as the reverse complement.
TTTGACGAAAAAACGGACCGTATGTTTCCTGCTGTTCATCTGTTGCCCGATATCCCTCATCTTCCCCACCTTCATCCGACAAGACAATCAATTACAAAACATTGATATTCTATTTTTTTTAGTCATTAAACTCGCTGATTTGCTACGCCCCGCCCCGAATAGCGCGCGGGGCGCAGCCCCGCGCCCAAAATTTTTTCAGGACGGCCGGCGGTGCGCCCAAGCACCGCCGGCCGTCCTGAAAAAATGGCGGGAAGCGCCATAAAGAACCTTTGGGTATGACTGGCTTACGTTTTTATACAATCATGCGGACCTGGCCATCAAAATATTCGATTTGGTTTTTTGGGGTGTGAAAGATAAGCCAAAACGATTATCGCATGGGATTTGCCAGAAATGGTGAGGATGGTATTTGAAGCGGCCAAAGCGGTAAACCGGGTGACGGGTTGCCGCCTCGCTGCATGTAATTCTGGATAATAATTCGGTTCGGACTCCGCCTTCTTCTCGCCGGCAAGCATGGATGAAAGGAGGTTTCCGGTTCGTCCAAGAGCAGGCGATGAAATCCCCTGGGCTTGCCGTCCCCAATCCCGCTGTCTGGCCTGGCCAAGGCCTGCTCCGGGTTGCTGACTACCGACGGCGCACGCGGAAGGAGCGGGTTTTTGTTTTGCCGAATACGCATGGCCGACCGCCCGCAGCCGGATAGCTGTCCAAGGGCCGTCCCTATTGAACGATAGATGATGACAATAGGCGGACCGCCAAAGGAACGAGCTATCCCGGTTGCGCCATGGTAGCCTGTTCGATTCGACAGGCAAATAGCCTCGAGGGTCCCGCGCCGGCCTGGTGCACGTTTTCTGCCCGTTTCGACGGATGCCCGTACGGCTGGCCGACCGGGAAGAGGTCGGATCCGCAAAGCGCCGACGCTCGGGATGGGGTACTGGCCTTGACCGAGGCATCGGCTGATTTCGCCACCCCCGATTACTCGGCCGAATCCCATGTTCCTGTCGATTGTCAATCCTGGCAAGGAGCTCGTTCGGATGGCCGAACGGACGCTCAATTACCCAATTTCAATATTTTTTCAGTGAATAAGTCCCCGTTCCCAGCTTGTAGGATGACAAAATAGGTGCCCGCCGGAAATGCGCTCAAATCCAACGTTTCCTGTAAACTGGAAACACGCTCCAGGGATTTGGAGATGATGGGGCGCCCCAACATATCGACGACCCGCATTTCCAAATCCTGTTGTGCTGTCAACGTGGCTTGAAACGTAAAGATTGAGTGCCCCGGATTCGGATACACGCGCAAATCCTCCCAGGGTGCAGGTTCTTGCGCCGCAGTAGTCAAAAAGGTGAAATCAAACCAGTTCATGTTGAATAGCGGCTCGGTGATAGTCACCCGAATGTGGTGCTGTCCGGCAAAAAGGGGAGCGGTCGTATTGGTCGAAGTCCAGGTCTGCCAACCACCGGTGGCGGGAAAACTTACCGTGTGCAGGGTAGTTGCTTGGCCGTCGGCATCTATGAGCTGCATTCTTACTTGTCCGCTTTCGCTCAAGGCAGCGGTGCGGTAAGTCACGTTGTAAATGCCCGCTTGAGCGACTTGGATATAATAATCCAGGAAGTCACCCGCGTCGAGGTAGCCGATGTTTTGTCCGCCACCCGCATCGCTGGTGTTTTCCAGCGAAATGCCGGACTGGAAAAAGAAATCCTCCGCTTGCACCCTGCCCGGTACCGGATGCACGATGGCGATGGTATTCCGCACATCCTCCTGTACAAAATTATTCAGGATGGTGCCGTCCTGCGCAAAAATATCCGAACCGGTGTAGGAGATCTTGATGACGTCACTCGATTTGAAAGTATGGTTCACCGGGAAGGTAATGATTCGAGGGTTGTCAGCATGCAGGACAGCGTCGGCAATCGGGATGGCATTGCCGTTCACATGGATTTGGAAACCGGCAGGAGAGGCGGGAATAGGACCGGCCAAGGGCTTGTTCAGGTTCAATTGCACCGAATGGGCATCGATGGTGCTGGCTGAGAGATAGTCGGTGGCAAGGGAATTCGTCGAACCTTTTTGGATAAAATTGAAACTGCCGAGGTTGAATCCGGCCTTGTCCACATGAAAGCGCAGCTTTTTGTCGGCAGGGCCCAAAATGACATCGGGTACGGTGACGGTTTGCCAATTTTGCCAGCCACCGGTATTGGGGGCAATGGCAACGGACGAGATATCGGCGTTGCCTGCGGCGAAATGGAACCTGCCATCACTCCCGTTCGCTGCGACCCTGACCTGTACATCATAGACGGCATCGGTTGCCACCGCAATGTCGTATTGCATCCATTCCCCGCTTGCACACCAGCCCACGTTGAAGCCGTTGGAGTTGACATCGTCCGTTGTGGTTTCGATGTCAACACCGTCGTTTCGGTATGCCCAACCTTGGTTCCAGGCGGTATAGGTGCCGGTGGAAACCTGGTAGTTGGCCAAATCCGTATCGGAATAAGCTGCGCCTGCCACTCCCATGTCGAAATCAGTGGAATAGACCACACCGGGAATCGACTGTGTCCGGTATGGAACCGTGGCATCCGAGTCCACTTGCCGGAACATGGCATCGATTACATCCGGCTGAATACGGCAGTTTTCGATCTTGAGTCTGTTCGTCAAGTCCATGAGCGTCGCCTTTGCCGCCGCAGCGGAAGGTGCGGGGCCAGTTCCGTTCCAGTAATCCAATAGTGCCTGATATCCAGGTGTTTTTTCAATGGAAAGCGGCCCTGCTATCGATGCTATCTTTTTCATGGGCCACCAAGCCCAACCGATCTTGTTCGCCTGCAGCAGATGGATCGCGTCCCGGAACCAGGTGTTGGAATTCTCTCCGCTTTCCCCCAGGAACAAGGGTACCTCGTAGGTGTCCCGAATATCGAGTACCCACTGAATGGATGCCTGGTCGTTGGTACTCCAGTATTTGTGCGGACTGTAAACCAAGTTGTCATCCCAGGGCGGTGTCAGGCCGGTGAAATCATTGGCAAACCAGTTCCCTTCGATGAACAGGATATGGTTGGTGTCCACGGTGCGGATGCTGTCGGTGATACTTTGGTACAATTGCCTCAGCAGCGTACCTCCCGGCAGGTCCCAATTGGGTTCATTGAGAAGGTCGTAACCCGCCACCCAAGGCTCGTCGGCGTACCGCTCGGCCAATTTTTTCCAGAGCGCAGCGGTTTTGTCCCGGTTGGCAGGGCTTTCCCAGAGCGAAGGGAAAGCGGGATTGTAGTCGGAAATACCCTGGTCGTAGCCTTGTCCGCCTGGAGCGGCATGCAAATCCAGGATTACGTACATTTCGTTTTGCTTGCACCACGAGACCAGGCTGTCCGTGAGTTCGAATCCCTTGTCCAACCAGGTATTTTGGCCTGCAACGGGTTCGTTTTCAATAGGAAGGGTGAAAAGATTGTAGTGCATCGGCAATCGGACAGCGTTGAAGCCCCAAGCCTTCAGGGAGTCGATATCCGGTTTGCGCACATGGTTGGCCAACCAGGCATCGTAAAACGCCTCGGTATCGGGAACGCCCAGCAACTGCTCGATTTTTTCCTTGATCTGGTATTGCGCATTCGCAAAACCGGCCGTTTGCAGCATGTATCCTTCCTGAAGCATCCAACCGCCGAGGCCCATGCCTTGCAGCAGCACGGTGTCGCCGCTGCCCTTGACGATGGCCTGACCTTGTGTCCTTAGGAAATCCTGGCCGTTTACCCGAATGGTTATTGCCAGCAGAAAGAGGATGAAAAGGGGAATGAGTCTGGTTGCTTTCATATGGTGATCAAGTTTTGCGGTGAGCTATGAAGATTGGATGATGACGTGCTTTTTCTGCAAGCCATACCTCGGTATGGAAGGCCGCTCCGGGTTTACATCCGGTCCGCTTGCTCCTGGATTGCAAGTTGTGTTTGTCCGCCTGGCCGCACGGATGGTGTCGACCGCTTCGGATTGCCCGGCTTTTGCATGTAGTTTGCGCAAGGATATGCGAACAGGAATTTCCGCATAGCGCCGGTCGTCTGGTGACAGCCCGTACCCTGTGGAAACTTTTTTGAGGCATGGATATGGAAGCTTTCATTTTGCCAGTAAAAATACAGCGAATTTTTAATTCGCAAGTCATTTGATTGATAAAAATCATCTTGCACCTAAAATTTTTTGACTACAGTGGGTCGGTCGACACAAGAAAGGGGTGGATGTCGGACTCGGATGAAATTCCCCGAGTACCGCTGCCCGCAGTATTTTGCGGGATGGGAGGAAGTATGGTGTCTTTACACAGTGGTGAAAGGAAGGCAAGGGATACATCGGAAACTTCAGGGGAAGTGGGGAAGCCAACGATACAGATTCCTGGATGCCCATAGCAGGGTCGGTTGCCCCAGGGAAACACATCCAAGGCATACAAATGGCACATCGGGTAACCATTGCGCAATGCCATAGCCATTGCGGCGCGTATATCGGAGGAAAATTACAGGCAAACCCTGCCGGAACAAACGTACCTGACAAGGGTGTCGACACATCGAGGCCGGTCCCGGAGTCCGGGCAGACCAGGCCGTCGACCGGCTATGGTCCCATTCACCTTATTTCCCGGAAGGGGGATTGGTGACAGGGCTTTCCGAGCGATTCCCTCGACGTTTGCGCGGTATGGGTGAGCGGATGATTGGTCAGTTGCGCACCAGCAGGACCGGCAGGTCGAGGGGGTCGCCGACCAGGGCTTCCGTCACACTGCCGAGAAACAAGTGTTCCAGGGAGCTATGGCCCAGGGCCCCCAGGCAGACAAATGTGGATTTGGTCGTTTGCAGGACCTCCCGGAGGGTACCGGCGACATCGAATCGGTCGTTCTTGACGGCCTGGAATTCCAGCCGGTCCGGATTGATGCCGGCCTTGGCGACATCCGTCCGGAAGCGGTGGGCGAGCCGTTCCTCCCAATCGGCGGTCAACAGGCCGTAATGACGGGTCAGGTAGGACTTGGTCGGCGGGTAGTCGACGATATGCAGGACCCGGACGGACTGGGTGCCTTGACCGGAATCATCCAGCAGGCGTATCATCGTCCGGACGGCCCGGATGGAATGGTCGGAAAAATCGAACGGCACGACCGGGCTGTCCATTTCCAGCCGCTGCATGCCCGTCGGCAGGAACAGCAGCGCGTGTTTGGTATGGCGCGCCAATCTTTTTGCCATCAGCCCGCTGCCCGGGTCACCGGGTCGGGTGGCCATCACCAGCAGGTCCACCGATCGATTCTCGCACAGCTGCAGCAGGGTCTGCAGGGGATGGCCTTCCCGCACCGTTGCGGAAACACGGCCGCCCTGCCTGCCGATGTCGGGGTGGATTTGTTCCCATTCCGCCAAGAGCGTGCTTTCCAGCTCGGATTCCAGTCCGAAATGGGGGGAAGGCAGGGCGTGGACCATTTCCTGCACATGGCCGGACAAGGCCATGGTCGGGATGACATGAAACAGATGTACGCGTCCCGCCCTGAGACGGACGGCAGGGAGCGAAGCGACGGAACGGAGGAGCGGACCGTCCGTCCCATCCAGGGAAAGGACCACGCCGATGTCTTTGAAAGTTTCGATCATACAGGCTGTTTTTAGGGCGGATGGCTTCAGACACCGATACTGAGTACCGGCTGTGTGGCGAACTTGATGATGTTCTCCGGTATGCTGGCGATGAAAAGACCGGACAAATCCGTCCTTCCATGGTTGGACAAGGCGATGATTTGAGCACCGCTTTGCCGCGCGTATTCGATGATGCCTGTCTCCACGTTGTAATGGTTGTAGATACTGCATTTGATGGCGGGCGTACTGCTGTGTTGGCTCAGGTAGGAATGCATCTCCTCATCGATGGCCCCGGAGGGTTTGAAATTGGACGGGGTATTGACCTCCAGGAAGTGGAGCTGATGGGTGCCGATGTCCCGGGAGAACCGGAGCAGTTTTTCGAAAGCCCGGTGGGTATCCTGTTCGAGTCCGGTGGCGAACACCACCGTATCCATGCAAAAACGTCCGTTGAATTCCTTGTTCATGACCAATACCGGGATCTTGGCCTGGCGCATGACCTTGGCGGTATTGGGGCCCGGTGTGGACCGGCTTCCGGATTGGTGGCCATGGCTACCCATGATGATCAGGTCGATATCCGGCTCCTGGAAAACAACGGCCGCCAATCCTTGTGCACCTCCCATCGCAACGATCTTACCGGTAGCCTGTACACCCGACCGTTCGGCTGCGGCGACCCGTGCGGACAAGGCAGCCTCCGCCGCGTGTCGGTTCGGGGTGTCGCCCCCGGCGGGCCGACCGGACCAGCGGCCCAAGGAAATGGAAGCGTCCGCAGCCCTGCCGGATTTCAGGGTTATCCCGTGGAGGAAGGAGACCTTCGCCCCGGTTTTTTGTGCAATGGCGATGGCGGCCAACTCCGCATAACCGGCACAAGTGGAAAAGTCCGTGGGTACCAAGATATGTTCCATAAGACGATGTGGTTGTATAAACTGCAAATCGTCTACAAGTTATAAAATAATTCTAAATTGTAAATAACAAACAAAACAAATGGTGTTTTCGGTGGAGTTTTAAAAAACAAAAACGAAGGCTAACCGTCTCTTCCGATCCGAAGGGCTTCCTCCACGGCGGACAAGGTCCCCGCATTGTAGGCATCCAGCCCGATATCCCGCAGCTTTTGCAGGGCGATGCAGCTGCGTCGACCCTGCGCGCTGTACAGGACGACCGGAACTTCCAAGTCCTCCAGGAAGGTTTGCATCAGGCAGATTTCATCGTAAGGTACATTGATGGCCCCTTCGATGTGGTAGCCCGCAAACTCGCCGTGCGTGCGGACATCCAGCAGGACGGCGCCATCCTCCAGCAATTTACGGATGGCGACCACCGGCAGGGTTTCGGACGAAATTCGTTGCGTGTACATAAGCGATCAGGTTGTCGGCCCTGTCTGCCAGCCCACCGGATCCATCCGGACCTCGGAGGCTTTCGGTACCAGGCCTTTCAATCGGAGATGGCCAACCGGCGGACGGCCTGTTCCGCTTCCGGCAGGACACGGGAAAAAGTAATACGCAGGAGACCGTCCGAACAGGTTGCGGCGATCTGCCCGCGGCCCAGGCCGTTCGCAAGGCGGTACCGGCTTTCGAACGACTTTGTTTCGAACTCGGCGCGCAGCAGTCGACCGCCGGAATCCTTTTCTTGTTTGGATTCCCCCCGGACGGTCAGCAAATCGCCTTCGACCGTTACGGTCAGGTCGGCCTTGTCGAAACCGGGTACCATCAGTTCCAGCTCGAAAATCGGCCCGGTCTGCCGAAGGTTGGCAGGGGGCAGGTTCCAGCGGGGAGTTCCCAGGGGGCTCCGCCCCAGAAAATGGTCCCGGTCGATCAGGGGGGCGAATGTTTCCCCCATCCAGTCGAACGTATGATTGCGGGTATTGGCACGGTGCATGGCGGCTTGTTTCTGTTTGTCAGCGACCCGGAAGACCGCGCGGACGGTATTTTGTCCGCCGTCGGTATTCCCGGCCTGTTGTCATGACCACAGCGTAAAATTGCCGCTGTGAAAGCACCTGCCAGATGACGGATACCTTGTACCGGGGCTGACAATTGTCAAGCCGGACACCGTCGTCGATAAATCTTGGGACCGTTGATGTTTTTCAGGGAAACAGGATGACTTTTGTCAATCCGGCCGGTCCTTCCACAGGCTATTTTCGCAAATTATCACCTCCCTGGTGGGTAATTTGCCCTTGCAGGTTCCCCCGGAAAAGAAGAACGAGATCAAAGATGGTCACCAAGCTGAAATCGGCGGGTCAAAAGGTGTGTACGGAAGCAGTGTGCGACCACTGCGGGCTGGGCTTTGTCCCGGATGCCCGCCACGACGCACTGTCCCTGGGGGAAAAGCGGTTTTGCTGCGAAGGGTGTCGGACGGTATACGACCTGCTGGAAAAGAATGACTTGTGCGAATACTACCGGCTCACCGACCGGCCGGGCTCGGGCGCAGTCATCGAACCGGGGGAATTTGCCTGGCTGGATGACCCGGAAGTGGGGGAGAAACTGACGGAATACCGGGACGATAGGTTGGCCAGGGTATCCTTTCACCTTCGGCAGATCCATTGCGCCTCCTGCATCTGGTTGTTGGAGCAGCTGCCGAAGCTGAATGCCGGCATCCTGCGCGCCACCGTCAATTTCCTGAAAAAGCGGGTGTACCTCACTTTCGACCACCGGCAAATGAGTTTGCGGGAAGTCGTGGAATTACTCGTTTCCATCGGATACGCCCCCGATATCAATCTGGCCAGCCTCGACCGGAGCGATGCTTCCGGCGTGGACAAACGGCTGCTGTACCAAATCGGGGTGGCAGGTTTTGGTTTCGGCAATGTCATGTTGTTCAGTTTCCCGGAATACCTGGGGCTGGAAAAGTCCGCCGAATCGTATGCCGCGGTATTCGCCTGGCTCAATATCCTGTTGTCGACACCGGTCGCCTTCTACAGCGGAAGGGATTACCTGCACGCCGCCTGGCAATCCGTACGACGGCATGCCTACGGGATCGACATCCCCCTGGCCTTGGGCATACTGGTCCTCTACGTCCGGAGTGTGGTGGATATCGCGGCAGGCTGGGGGGCCGGTTACCTGGACAGTCTGACCGGGCTGGTTTTCTTCCTGTTGATCGGAAAATGGTTCCAGCGTATCACTTACGACCAAATTTCCTTCCAGCGGGATTACCGCTCTTATTTCCCGGTTGCCGTGACCCGGTTGCTGCCCGGGGAGACAGATGATGCCCCGGCACGGAAAGTCAGCGTCCCCCTGGACCGTTTGGTTCCCGGAGACCGGCTGTTGATCCGGTCCGGCGGCTTGATCCCGGCGGATGGGGAACTGTTGCGTGGGGCCGGCCACATCGATTACAGCTTTGTCACGGGTGAGGCGGAACCGCTGCTCAAACAGCCCGGCGAGCGCGTTTATGCCGGCGGCAGGCAACTCGGGGGCGCTTTGGAGGTCCGGGTCACCAAAAAGGTATCGGAGAGTTACCTGACCCAGCTCTGGAACGAATCCTCCTTACAGTCCGAAACGGCGGCCCCGGCCAGCCAATTGGCGGACCAGGTAGGCCGGTATTTCACCATCGCCATCCTGGTGGTGGCTTTCGGCACACTCGGCTATTGGCTATGGAAGGACCCCACCATGGCATTCAACGCCTTTACGGCCGTCCTGATCGTGGCCTGTCCCTGTGCCGCCGCGTTGAACATCCCCTTTACCCTCGGAAACGCCGTACGCCTGTTGGCCCGCAGGGGCTTGTATCTCAAACATACGGCCGTATTGGAAAGACTGCGTCATTTCGATGCGGTGGTTTTTGACAAGACCGGCACCCTAACCCGCGCTTCGCAACACAAGCTCCGGTATGCCGGGATTGCCCTGGGAACGTCGGAGCGGGCCGCCCTGGAGGCCCTGACGGAGGAGTCCAGTCACCCCATGAGTGCCGCCGTACGGGAACATGTGCATGCGGGACCGTTACCCTTGCCACCCGTCACGGATTTTGCGGAATATCCCGGCCGGGGTGTCCATGGGGTGGTGGCGGGAAAGGTTTTCCGGCTGGGCACTTTCGGTTTCGTCCAGCCGGAGACGGAAAGGCCGGGTCGGCCGGCGGCTTCGCACGCCGATCGTAGCTTCCTGCGGGAGGGAAATGCATTTCTTTCGATCGACGGGGTGTTGATGGGGTCCTTTGCCCTGCACGCCACCTACCGTCCGCAGGCAGGGGAGGTATTGGCCTGGTGCCGGGCATCCGGTTACCAGACTTATTTGCTTTCCGGAGACCAGGATACGGACCGGGACTTGCTGCGTCAGCATTTCGAGGCCGGGACGGAGTCGGCACCCCGGATGTATTTCGAACAGCGGCCCTTGGACAAACTGCGTTTCATCGAGCGGTTGCAGGCATCCGGTGCGGTTACGCTCATGGTCGGCGACGGCCTAAACGATGCGGGTGCACTTTCGCAAAGCGATGTGGGCATAGTCGTGGCGGAGGATACCAATAATTTCACCCCCGCGGCGGATGCCGTCCTGGATGCAAAGGCCTTCGCCGAGTTGCCGGCCTTGCTGGCATATGCCGGCCGGATGATTTCGGTGGTATATGCCACCTGGGGCCTGGCGGCGGTTTACAATGTCATCGGGCTGAGTTTCGCCGTCCGGGGTGCGTTATCCCCGGTCATTGCGGCTATCCTGATGCCGCTCAGCTCCGTTTCGATTGTCGCCCTCGGGGTCGGTCTGGGTACCCTGCTGGCCAAACGGATGCTGCCGGACCGGAAGCCTTGATCGGCCGAGGGGAGGCAGCCTCCGGTTCACCCACCGGCAATCCGGCCGGTATCAATAGTCGTGGTAATGTCTTATATTTGGACAGCCTTTTCCCTGGGACTCCTGGGCAGCCTCCATTGCGCAGGTATGTGCGGCCCGATTTGCCTGGTATTGGGCAAACGGTCCGATGGCACCGTTTGGAGGACGGCACTGCTGTACAACCTCGGCAGGGTCGCGACCTACGCCGTGCTCGGTTTGTTCATCGGCCTGGTGGGCAAAGGCATATGGTTGGCCGGACTCCAGCGATATTTCTCCATCCTGGCCGCTGTGTTCCTGTTGGTCATGGCTTTCCGCCTTCCGGCCTTGGAACGGCTGTTGGTCTCCGATCGATTTCCCTTGTCGGCATTTTACAAGGAGATGCAGCGGCAATTGGGCGGTCGGTTGGGCGCATCCGCCGGGATGGCACCGCTGCTGGCCGGCGGATTGAACGGACTCTTGCCTTGCGGCCTGGTCTATGTGGCCCTCGCCGGAGCCGTCGGTACAGAAAATATCGGACAATCAATTGGTTACATGGCATTATTCGGTGCCGGAACCTTACCCATGATGTTGTCGGTCACCGTCCTGGGTATGCGCTGGCAGTGGCGTTCGGCATACAGGAAATTGTTCCCGCTCGTCTTGTCCTTCCTGGCACTCCTCCTCTTGATGAGAGGCCTGAACTTCCGGCTGCCGGATAATTTTTTCTTCCGGGAAAAGCTGATGGAGATGCCCATGTGCCATTGATTTCCATCCCATGGACTACTTGAAAGGAAGGAACGGCAACGAATATTCCGGCCCCGGTTTGTCGTGGTCCGGATGAAGCCCGCTGATCGGCCCATGCCGGGAGGCCAGGCGGTCGGGACATCATCCATACGGCAAGACCCACCGGATGAACCATGGACTGCCGGCGGTAGGAACCAGGGCGGCGCCTGTCTCCCGGGAAGGAAGGCAGCGCGGGTTCCGCTTCCACATCCTGTCCGGCAGGACTGGGTACCTATCTACAATAAGCGCATAACTCTGCATCTTGGAAAGGAAAAATGACCCTGTTCAGGAGGTTGACGCTTCGTTATTCCTCGAAGCTGTCTTCAACGCCGCCACGGATGCCATCATCACGATTAATGATGCAGGCGTCATCTATTCCGTCAATCGGGCGGCGCAGCGGCTGTTCGGTTATCCGGAAGCCGATTTGGTGGGAAAAAACATCTCGATGCTGATGCCCGACCAGCACCGTATGCACCATGACCAATATCTCAGGAACTACATGGAGACCGGTCACGCCAAGATCATCGGCGTCGGGCGGGAAGTGGAGGCTGTCTGTCGGGACGGACGGGTCATACCGGTCCGCTTGGCGGTCAGTGAGGCCAAGGTAGGAAACAGGCGCTTGTTCGCCGGTATCCTGCACGACCTGACCGAGGTCAAGGAGGCGGAGGCCAAAATCAGGAAACTCAATGAAAACCTGGAGCAAAAAGTGAAAAAGCGCACGGAGGAGTTGGTGGATGTGGTGAACAAATTGTTGCAGGCGAATCAGCAACTATCCTATGAGAACCGGGAGCGGAAAGCTGCGGAGGAGGCCCTGCGTAAGAGCGATAAGGAACTGCGGAAGCTTCTGCAGAAGGAACAGGAACTGTCCCAACTGAAGTCCCGCTTCGTGACTATGGCGTCCCATGAATTCCGGACGCCCTTGAGCGCCATCCTCTCCTCGGCAGACCTCATCGAACTCTACACCCGACAGATGGACGAGAACGACAAGCGGATCAAACACGTCAGACGCATCAAGTCCTCGGTGAACAACCTGACCAGTATCCTGAATGATTTCCTTTCGCTCAGCAAGCTGGAGGAGGACCGGGTGCTGGTGGACCGGGTCGTTTTTTCCCTGCCGGCTTTTTGCGAGGAAATCACGGATGAACTGAAAGGGCTCTTGAAACCGGGACAACAGCTGCAATGCCATGTCGACCTCCCGGAAAAGGAAATCGCCCTGGATAAGAAGATCCTGAAGAATATCATGTACAACCTCGTCTCCAACGCCATCAAGTATTCCCCGGAAAATACCGAGATCGCCTGCCGTTTTTCCAAATATGACGGGCACATCGTCATCGATATCGCGGACCAGGGCATCGGTATTCCGCCCGAAGACCAACCTTATCTCTTCACCCGGTTCTTCCGGGCCCATAACGCCGAAAACATCCAGGGGACGGGACTGGGCCTGAACATCGTACGGAAATACCTCGACCTGCTGGACGGAGACATCAGCTTCACCAGTGTGCTCGACCAGGGTACTACCTTCACCCTGAAAATACCGGTCGAAAACCATCATCAGGAATCAAAAGACAATGCGCTATGAAAAAAATACTCGTTGTGGAAGACATGGTGGATGTCCGGGAGAACATCCAGGAAATCCTTGAGATTTCAGGTTACCAAGTGGTAGCGGCAGCCGATGGAGCCGACGGTGTGGACAAGGCCCTGGAGGAAAGGCCGGACATCATCCTGTGTGATGTCATGATGCCCCGGCTGGACGGCTTCACCGTCCTCAACATCCTGTCGAAACGTCCGGAAACCTCCGATATCCCCTTTGTCTTCCTGACGGCCAAGTCCGAAAAGGAGGATTTCCGAAAGGGGATGGACCTGGGTGCCGACGACTACCTGACCAAGCCGTTCACGGTGGAGGAACTGCTGAATGTCATCGAGACCCGACTGCGGAAGTCGGATCGGCTCAAACATTTCAACCGCTCGGAAGATGGGCTCAGTGCCTTCATCAACGAGGCGAGGGGCTATGAGGAGCTGAAGAAACTATCCGTGGACAAACGCAAGAAAGTCTTCCGTAAACGGGACCTGATCTTCGAGGAAGGGGACGTCCCCCGCTACCTCTATTTCGTCAACAAGGGACAGGTGAAGGTCTTCAAGACGAATGACATCGGCAAGGAGTACATCATCAATATCCGAAGCCAGGGGGATTTCCTGGGCTACACGGCATTGATCAAGGACGAAGCCTATTCGTTTTCCGCCGCGGCCCTGGACGGGGTGGAGGTCAACCTGATCCCGCGGGAGGACTTTATGAAATTGTTGCACGCCAACCGGGATGTGTCCTCCCGGCTTATCAAGATGCTCGCGGACAATGTGGCCGAAAAGGAGGTGCAATTGTTGAGCCTCGCCTACAATTCCGTCCGCAAACGGGTGGCGGAGGCCGTCCTGTTGCTGCATGACCGGCAAGGTAAGGACGGGAAGGAAGATATCCAGATACTCCGGGAGGACCTGGCCCATATCGTCGGAACGGCCAAGGAAAGTGTCATCCGGATGTTGACGGAATTCAAGGAGGACGGCTACATCGAAATCGTGGACGGCAGTATCCGGATCCTGAACCGAAAGAAACTGGAGGCCTTGCCCACCTGATTTCCGCAGGGGTAGCCTTCCGGGTGACCGGCTCGCGTGGTCCTTCCGGGCAACGATTGATAAGAAATGACAAAGACCTTTCACCGCCGATCGGGAAAGGTCTTTGTCTTGGAGGGGGCATACCCGTCTGTCGACGGGTGCGACCCTAATCGAGGGAAATGTCTTCCGCTCCGGGGTCCCACCCCAGCCATTTCCGCAATCGGCCGCCGTAAGCCAAAAGCCCGTCCATGAAAAGGTATACGACCGGAATGATGAACAAGGTCAGGATCATGGAGCTGGTCAAACCGCCGATCAAGGCCCACGCCAATCCGTTTTTCCATTCCGCACCGGCACCCTTGGCCAGGGCGATGGGCAGGAAGCCGATGGCCATGGATAGGGTGGTCATGAGAATCGGTCGGAGCCGGGCCCTGCCCGCTTCCATCAATGCTTCCCGCGTCTGGAGCCCTTCCAGCTTGGCTTGGTTGGCGAAGTCGACCAGCAGGATGGCATTCTTCGCCACCAATCCGACCATCATGATGATACCCAGCATGGTGAAGATGTCCAGCACACTCAAGGTCAAGGCCATGGCCAGGAAAGCGCCGACGATGGCGACGGGTATGGAGAACATGACCACGAAAGGATATACCCAGCTGTCGTACAAGGCGACCATGATCAGGTATACGAACAGGATGCTGGCGGCCAACGCCAACAGCAACGACTCGAAGCCTTCCTGTTGGTTGCGCAAATCGCCTTCGTACATGATGCTGACACCCTGGGGCGGTGGCATCCGGTTCTCCACAATGTCCTTGATGTCGGTACCGATGTCACCGCTCGGGCGGCCCAGGACCTTGGACTTGATGAGCACGGAGGATTGGCGGTTCAATCGTTCCAGTTGGTTGGGGCCGGTGGATTGTACGATGTCCGCGAACTGGTTCAGGCGGATCAGCTGGCCCATGTTGTTCAGGATGGTCAGGGAGGAGATGTCCGCCACGGAATGGCGGTTGAAATCATCCATTCGGATGTTGATGTCGTACTCCTTGTTCTCCGTCCGGAAACGGGCGTCCGTATTGCCGTTGAACGCCGTCTGCATCGTCAGCCCCACCTGGTCGAGGGTCAGGCCCATCCGGGCCATCTTTTCCCGGTCCACGGAGACCCGGATCTCCGGGTTGCCCTCCTCGATGGAAAGTCGGGCTTCCAGCGTGCCCCGTACTTTCTTGACTTCCTCCAGCACCTTTTCGGCATAGCCCATCACGGCCGGCTTGTCCGTCCCGCTGATGAAGACCTGGATAGGGTCCTCATCCGCGCCCCCGAAGAAACTGACCGGGGCCGTGGTGACCTTCACACCCGGCAGGGCCTTCTCCAGGTCGTTGCGGATTCGCTGGGCAAACAAGTCGGTATGCACATCGTCCCGCTCTTCCCGGGGCACGAGTTTGACGGTGATTTCCGCCATGTAGGCGGTGTTCTGGCTGCCCAACATGCCGGAGGAACGGCCCACGGTGCTGAAGATCTTCACAATCTCCTGCCGGGCGTCCAGCAAGGCCTCCGCACGCTGGGTGGCGAGATTGGTCTCCTGGAGGGTGGCATCCTTGGGCAGTTCCAACTTGGTGATAAACTCCCCACGGTCGCCCGGTTGGATGAAGGCGGTCCCGATGTATCCGTTGCTGATCAGGTCGAACGACCGGAAGAACAGGAAAAGGGTGAGGGCAAATACGAGTATGGCATTCAGGTAGAGGGAGAAATGCCGGGGCTCTCCGGCTTTGTTCCGGCCGATCGGAATGGGTAAGGGGCGCAAGATCCGGGCGACCTGTCGGGCATACCAATTGTTGATCCGGGTCAACATATGTTCGAACCCGTTGAGAATGAAGCCGACGGCGTTCTTATTGCTGAACTTCTCCAGGCGGGAAAACCGGCTGGCGAGCATGGGGGTGATCGTAAAGGAGACAAAAAGCGACATCAGGGTGGAGAAAGCCACCACGAGGGCGAATTGCCGCATGATGCTGCCGACGATGCCGGTCGTCAGCGAGATGGGGACGAAAACCACCACATCGACCAGGGTGATGGACAAGGCGGTGAAGGCGATTTCGTTTCGACCGATCAGGGCGGCCTTCCGCCGGGGCATCCCTTGCTCCAAGTGCCGGTAGATATTCTCGAGGACCACGATGCTGTCGTCCACCAGGATACCGATCACCAGCGACATGGCCAGCAAGGTCATCAGGTTGAGCGTGAACCCGAACGCGTACATCATGATGAAGGAGGCCACCAGCGACATCGGGATGGACAACATGACGATGACCGCATTCCGGATGGAGTGCAGGAAGAACAACATGACCAGGGCCACCAGGACGATGGCCAACAGCAAGTCGTGGGTGACCGCCTCCACCGCACGGATGGTGAAATCCGTCTGGTTGTTCGCAATGTCGTAATCCAGGGAGATGGTCGCATACTGTGCCTTCAAACGGTCCAGTTGGGCGACGACCCCTTCCGCGACGGCCACGGCATTGGCATCCGTCGTCTTGAGTATCTGCAGACCGATGGCTTCCCGCCTGTTGACCCGGCTGACGCTGCCGATTTCCTTGAGCCCGTCCTGCACTTCGGCCACCTGCCGCAGCTTCACCATCTCCCCGGTAATCGGGGACACCTTCACGACCAGGTCCCGGAGGTCATCGATGGTCTTGTATTTGCCCGCCAGCCTGACGGTGATCTGCTCGGATTCGCTCTCGATCCGGCCGGTCGGAAAATCCAGGTTGGATTGCCGGATGGCCTGCACCAACTGCAGGATGGTCATCCCCCGGGCTTCGAGTTCCTGCCTGTTGACATTGACCTGGATTTCCCGTTCCTGCCCGCCGATGACCCGGACTTCCCCCACACCCTCGACACTTGACAAGGCCGGCTTGATCTGGTCGTTGATCAGGTCGTAGAAGGTGCCCGGGGGCAACTGGGTGGTCACACCGATGCTGAGCACCGGAAACTCGTCCGAAGCGAACTTGGTCAAGGCCGGCGGCTCCGCCTCCGGTGGCAGGCTCGACAGGTTGGCATTGATTTTCCGCTGGGCATCCTGTAGCGCCAGGTCCACGTTGGTACCGTCCGCGAGCTCGATGAAGACGAAGGAAAGGCTTTCGAAAGAGGTACTCCGCAGGGATATCAGGTTCTCCATGCTCGAAACGGCATCCTCGATGTTCCGGGTCACGGAGTTTTCCACTTCCTCCGGACTGGCCCCCGGGTAAATGGTGCTGATGATGACGAACGGGGCATCGAACTTCGGTATCAATTCATACGCCAGCTGTTTGTAACTGAACAACCCGGCGACGGTCAGTACGATGAAGATGACCAGGATCAGCGATGGCCGCTTGATGGATATTTCGGTGATTGACATGTATGGATAATTGATTGACAAGGGATAAGGTTCGAACAGGTCGGGTCGGCGCCGCCTTCCTTATCCTTCCGGGACCGTGATTTCCATGCCGTCCTCCAAGTTGATTTGTCCGGCCGTCACGACCAACTCCCCTTCCGAAAGGCCGGACAGCACCGTGACGTAATCGCCGAATACCGTCCCGGTCCGAATCGGCCGCAGGATGGCGCGGTTGCCTTCCACCACGAATACCTTGGCTTCCTGCAGGCTGCCCACGATGGCGCCCCGGGGCACGGAAAGGGCGGAAACGGCGCCCTTCCCTTCGAATATTGCGGTACCGCTCATGCCGGACTTGACCTGCTCCCCGGGGTTGGCGGTTTCCACTTCCACCAGGTAGCGGCGGTTGGGGCCGGCGTTGACATCGATGAATGTGACGGCCCCTGTCAGCGGTTGATCCGGGAACAGGTCGACCTGCACGCGGACGGATTGCCCTTTGCGGACATTGACAACCTGGACCTCGGTCAGGTATACCTGAAGACGCAGGCGGCTGATGTTGGTGACATCCGCCAGTTTCATCCCGGGAGATACCAGCGAACCGTTTTCGATGAGCTTGTTGGAGATGACACCCTGTATGGGCGATTGGATGGCACACATGGACAATTGCTTGTCCAGCAACCGGATTTGTGATTCCAGGTTGCGTACGGCAAGGTCCGCATCGTCGAGCTGTTGCTGGGTCACCCCACCTTCCCCGAGCAAGGTGGATAGCCGGCGGCGGTCCTGCTTGCCTTTATCCAGGTTGGTTCGGGCGGTCTCCAACTGGATGCTGAGCAGTTCCCGGTCCACCACGGCGACCGTGGCCCCCGCCTGTACCCGGTCCCCGTTCCGCATTTTCAACTCAATGACCTTGCCGGCCATTTCCGACATGACCGCACCCGATTGAATCGGGATGAAGATGCCGTTGACCTGGAAGTCCGAGGGGATGGACTGCTGCCCGACAGCTTGTGTGGTGACGGGAATGACGGTGTTCCGCTCCTGCGACAACCTGGCGTTCTCTTCCAAGGTCTGCTTGTTTTCCGACAACCGGGTGGCGGTGAAATAGCCCAGGGTGCCGAGGACAACTGTCCAAATGATCGCTTTGATGATCCGTTTCATTTCGGGTGTCGAGTATAGGTGATGTGGATATGGGTTGCCGGGTTCGCTAAGATGATTGCAAACCGGGGCGTCGTCATTCCATCAGTTTGGTAATCATTCCGTTGGCGTTGATCAAATCGATTTCCGCCAATTTGATCTGGGCCAATGCCGAGAGTTGGTTGGTCTGGGAACTGCGCAGGGCGCTTTCCGCATCCAGCAGTTCCGTGACCGGTGCCAAGCCTTCGCGGTACCTGGATTGGGCGACCTGGTACACCCGTTCGGCAAGCCGGCGTGTCTTTTCCGCGGACAGGAGGTTGTTCCGGCTGCGCTGGATGGCGGTCCGGGCGGATTGATCCCGAAATTCCGTGCCCAGGAGGGCCAGGGAGTAGTCCAGGTCGGTTTTCCTGGAATTCAGCCGGGCCGTCTGGAGCTTGCTGTCCTTATACATGCCGTCGAAAATGGGCACCTGCAGCCGCAGGCCTACCAAGGAGAAATCCGTCCAGTTCCGGCCGCTGGTGAAGTCGTTGAGGTTGTTGGCTTGCCACTCGTAGGTATAGGACGCAAAGAAGGATAGGGTAGGGAAGTAGTTCGCTTTCCAGCGGAGTTCGTCCAGCTCGTTGAGCTGTTGTTGCTTCTGCATGATGCGGAGTAGCGGCGAGGAGGTCCAAACGGGCTGGGCGGTGAGCTGTTCGGTGAGCGGCAGCAAGTCCGGATTCAGGGTGTCCACCAGGGAAATATCCGCATCCAAGGGCATTTGCATGGAAAACTTGAGCGCCTGTTCCGCCTGCTCCAGTTGCAGGTCAAGGTTCGCCAGTTCCATTTCCAGGTTCGCGTATTGTACGTTCAATCGGTCGAGGTCCAGTTGCCTGGATAATCCGGCTTCATATTGCCGCTCCATCAGGGTCACCATCCCTTGCAGCTGGGCGAGGTTTGCGGTGATCAGCAACCGTTGGTTGCGGCTGTATTGTATCTGGTAGTATAATTTCGCCACCTCATACAAGACGTCCTCCACCTGCTGGTCGTACAGGAGGGAATAGAAGCGGGTCAGTTCGCGGGAGGCCCTCAAACCGAGGAACCAGGTCTTGTTAAAGGCCAATTGCTCCAGTTGGATTCCCGAACTGGCGTTCCAATTGGTCCCGAACTGTACCTGGGCGAACTCGCCCGGCTGTCCGCCGAAGAATTCCGCCGGTACGAAACTGGTCCGGATGGATAGGTTGTTGGCAATGGTGGCATTGGCGTTGATTTGTGGCAGACCGGTGCTGAGGGACTCCCGGATCAGCTGTTCCGCAATCTGTATGTCCGTCGCCCCTTTCCGGATCTGCGCGTGGTGCTCGGCGGCATATTGCAATGCGCCGCGCAGGTCCAGGACCGTCTGCGAGGCCGAACGGACCGTCGGCAGCAGTAGGATTGCCGCCAGGAATGCCAGGTTCTTCCTTTTTCTCATCTTGGTGTGTTGTTGGTCGACGACCTGCCGCTTGCCGGGCGTCGGTATGTTGGGTTTTTTTGCCTGCTTTGGCCGGGAACAGGGGTTCCGTTCCCGCTTTTTCCCGTGCTTTATCCTTCATCGGCCGCTGGGACCAGGCTAAGGACGGCCTTGCTCCCGTTTGTACGCCGCCCATTTTTCAAGCCCTGCCGAAGTCGCCACCGCATGGATATGGTAATCGTGCAGGGCGTAAATCAGCTGACGCCGGTCCAGGGTGGATTGGGGATCCGAAAGTTCCTCCACGATCAGGTAGGAAGCCTTGGAATAAATCTTGGCGGTGATGTCAAGGGAAATGTCCCGCCTGTACAAGGACTCCTGCATGCCCCGCTTCAGGTTCCGGATGATGCATCCCATGATGAAGGCATCCTGCTCGCGGATCATATATTCCCAATACCGCCGGTAATATTTCTGTAGGTCGTACAGGGTGCTGGCGGACACTTCCTCCACCATGGTCGTGATGGTCGTGCCTATCCGGATGATCTCGTCCAGGGCGTCATTCGCCTCCAGGCAGACCCCGGAAATCCGCTTCTGCTCCCTTTGCAGGTGCTGCCGCAGTACGGCTCCTACCAATTCCTCCTTATTGGTGAAATGTTGGTACAGCGTCTTCTTGGAAATGCCCAGCTCCCGAGCGATGTCATCCGTCGTCACGCTCCGGATGCCGACTTTCATGAAAAGTCGTTCCGTGCGTTCCGTTATGTCATTCTTGGCAGATTGGATTTCCATCGCGCCGACTTGAGTTCTGTCAGAGAACAGAGGAAACTTTCTTAAGTTCGAAAGTTTCCTGAGTTTTTATTTTTTCGGAATACCGGGCACTTTGGAACCGGGCGGAGGGCGGAAGTCGCGCGGGATAACAGGGGGCAGGACTGGCTGTCCGGTGCGGGCGGACACGAAGGGGAGGAGGGGCAAACAGAAAAAAAAAAAGCGGATACCGACAAGGTATCCGCGCAACTTACTCTCACTAATTGTATGAAACTATTTCTTTTCCTGTGGTTGGGGTGCTGAACCGGCAGAACGACGGATGGTTGTCATTTCGTAGGGATGCACTATATTGTGGTCCTGAATTGAAAACAACCCGTTCTTCGGCTTGGTTCCCGCCATCATCGGGTTTAATCGAATTTTCATGCCAAAGCGGCCGATTGCCGGTTTATTCCTTTAATAAGAGGGGACTTTCGGCGGAATGGTTGCCTGCACAAAAAAAAATAGGTATGCTCGGTACAGGAAAAGTTGGGAAAGGAGTTCTCCGGACGATGATCGTAGCCCTGGGCCTGTGGGTCTTCCCAACGGGGCCAGCCCAGGCACAGGTTTCCGCCCAGGAAGTGGATACCGTGTTGCTCACGTACGGATTCGGCGATCCGGACCCCTTGCCCCTGCTCTTCCGAAAACCGGCGCTCTATCCCTACAATCGCTTCGATGGGTTCACCCATACGCCGGTCCGGAGAACCTGGAAGATGGTGGTCTTGGAAAATGAGTACATCCGGGTGGAAATATTGCCGGAGATGGGCGGCAAGGTGTCGGGCGCTTACGACAAACTGGAAGGCAAGCCCTTCCTGTACAACAATCCGGTGGTGAAATTCCGGGACATCGCGCTGCGCGGTCCCTGGACTTCCGGCGGGATCGAATTCAATTTCGGATTCATCGGACATACCCCTGCCACGGCCCATCCGGTGAACTATGCGATCCGGGAAGGAGCCGATGGTTCCGTCAGTTGCATCGTCGGTGCCCTGGACGTCAGCGCCCGCACCATCTGGCAGGTGGAGATCCGGCTGGAGGAAGGCAGGAAATATTTCGAAACCACCGCCGGCTGGCAGAACCTGATGCCGCTGTCCACGTCCCAATACCACTGGTACAATACGGCGGTGAAAGCGGCGGACGACCTGACCTTCGTCTTTCCCGGCACCCATTACATCGGGCACGACGGGGACGTGCATCCCTGGCCCCTGGACGAACAGGGGCATGACCTTCGGAATTATCGGGAACATGCCTTCGGTTCCCATAAGTCGCTGCATGTGCTGGGGAGCACCCGCCCTTTCTACGGCGTGATTTACCAATCGGAAAAATTCGGCATGGCCCATCAGACGGTGGATCACGCCAATCCCGGCCGTAAAATATGGACCTGGTCCTTGGGACGGGACGGTGCCATTTGGGAGGACCTGCTGACCGACGGTGCCGGCCAATATGTGGAGGTGCAGGCCGGGCGCCTTTTCAATCAGGCCAACCTGAACAGCGGACTGGAGACACCCTATGGGCAGCAGTCCCTGGCGCCTTATGCGGCGCAACAATGGACCGACCGCTGGGCACCGGTCAGCCGGCTGACAGACATTTCCGACCTGGATGAAACCGGGGCCCTCCAGGTCAGTTCCGATGACCAGACGCTGCTGGTACGGCTGGACCCCTTCCGATCGGCCACTTTCCCGATTGCCGTTCACCAAGGGTCACAATTGTTGCTGGAAGCGCAGGTCGACCTGAAACCCGGCGATTCCTTTGAACGGCGCATTCCCCTCCGGCCAGGTGCCGCCGACATTTCCGTCCGTTGCGGCAGCCTGCGGTTCGATTCGGCGAGGCCGGATACCTTCCCGCTTCCGCCTGCCGTCAGACCGGATACGTCCCTGCCGTCCTGGTGGGTGCTCAAAGCAGGGGAACTCAAGGATTTCCGGCAACCGCAGGAGGCGCTTGCCGCACTTGCCGAAGCTTTGGCCAAAGATTCTCTCCACCGGGAGGCGCTGCACATGCAGGCGGAAATCCTGTTGCATGTCAACCGGCGGCAGGAGGCGGGAAAAGTCCTGGACAAGCTCCTGCGGCTGAATATCTATGATCCGGCCGCCAATTTCCTGGTCGGATTGATTTACCGGCGGGAAGGTGCCGTCGACCTTGCCCGCCATCACCAAGGGCTGGCCGCCCGATCGGAGGCCTACCGTGCCGCCGCTTACCAGGAATTGGCCGAACTTTCCCTCCTGGCGGAAGAATGGCGACAGGCCGTCCGCTACGCGACGGAAGCGGAGCGGTATCAGCCGCTTTCGATGTTGGCACCGCTGGTCCGGCTCGTCGCCTTGCGGCGGTCGGACGACGCGGCGGAGTTTGCCGTCCAGCTTCACACATACCTGCGGGCGCAGCCGATGAACCCCTTCCTGCTCGTCGAAGCGGAAATGGCCTTCAACCCCGGTAGCGACCTGTCCGCACGCTTCGGGGAGGAACTGACGTTGGAACTGCTCAAGGAAATCGGCATCTGGTACGGCGCATGCGGTCTGCGGGAAGAACAGGCGACCATCCTTTCCCACATCAAGCAGGACCCAGGGGTCAGCCGCCGGCTCGGCTTGCCGATTTCCGTGCCCGCTGCCACCTATACCCCCAGCCGATGGGAGGAGATGGACTGGTTGGAAGGGGAGACGGACTGGGTCTCCCGATTCGGTACCGGTCTGCTACAATACCAACAAGGAAATCCCGAGGCTGCCCGGACGACCTGGAAGGAGCTGGGCGACAGCCCCACGACAGCTTATTTCTACCTGGTCCGGGGGTATGCTTCCCTGGATACAGACCCGGACGCAGCGGTCGCCGACCTGGAACGGAGCCTGTCCATGAATGAGAACTGGCGGATCTACGACTATCTCGCCCGGCATTTCCTGAAAAGGAGACAACTGGACCGCGCTTCCGATTATGCCCGGCGTGGTTTTGTGCGCCATCCGGATATCGCCGCCCTCGGCATCCTGCAGGCGGAAGTCCTCGGCATCGGGCAAGAATACGAAGCCGCCCTGGCCTTGTTGGATACCCTGGTCGTCCTGCCTTACGAGGGTGCCGGGGAAGGACGGAAGGTTTATGAATGGCTGGTGGCGGGTCAGGCATTGCAGGCGGCAGCCGAAGGGCGGACGGCGGAAGCGATGCAGCACCTGGAAAAAATGGACAGGTGGAATGAACGGCTGGGTTCCGGCAAGCCACTCGCGTATGTCTGCTGGCTGAAACAGGTGGCCGCAGTGGCCGTGCAATTGCAGCAAACCGGTTCGGAAAACCAGGGTGAATACATGCAGGTCCTCGACGAGTGGAGGTCCCGTTACCCGGAGCAGGAGCCACAGCTGCAGGCAATCGTCCGGCAGGAAGGTCCGGAGGCGCCGCTTTCCCTGCCGCAAACCGTGAAAGGATACTGGAGGCATTTGCGCCTCGATCCCGACTGATGCCGAGGGAGCCGGCTTTCCGGTGCGAAACCCGCAGTAACCTGGAAATTCCGGGTGCTTCTGAATGTTTTTTAATTCCGGCTTTCTATTTTATTCAAATGTAAAGCGGATATTTGTCCTTGGAACGGTCCAATAAATGTTTGTAAAGAGCCCCCTTCCTGTCGGAACCGTTCACGACGCCCTGTTTGCTTTGAACAAGTCCTTGTTATCACCCATACTGCCAGACAGTGGACACCTCCAATTGTGCTCGTAACAGTCCTGTGCGCTTCCGGCTCCTTGCCTACGGTATCCGACCACCGGCCGACCGTACCCTACCTACGCATCATTTACTTTCACAAATCTATATCGAATGCTTACACTGAAACGCAATCCAACGCTTTGTTTGCTGTGGGGACTGCTGTTCCTGCAGGTACAGTTGTCCGCCCAGCGGACGATTTCGGGTGTGGTGACGGATGGTTCGTCCGGCGAACCGCTAATCGGGGTCAATATCCTGGTGGTGGGAACGGCGAACGGCAGCATTTCCGAAGTGGACGGAAGCTATACGGTGGAGGTTCCCGACGGATCCGACCAACTGCAGTTTTCCTACACGGGTTACCGCACCGAAACCATCACCATCGGTGCATCCAATACATTGGACCTGCAAATGTCAGCCGGTGCCTACCTCCAGGAAGTGCTCGTCATCGGCTACGGGGAGGTGACCCGCGAAGACGCGACCGGCTCCGTCGCCGAGGTTGGCAGTGAAGTCTTCAACCGGGGGGCGATCACCGCACCGCAGGAACTCTTGGCCGGCAAGGTGGCCGGGGTGCAGATCACGCCCAGCTCCGATCCCGGTGGGGGGGCACAAATCCGGATCCGGGGGGGCTCCTCCTTGCGGGCATCCAACGACCCGCTGATCGTCATCGACGGCATCCCGGTGGATAACGGCGGCATCTCCGGCGCCCGGAACGTGTTCGACTTCGTCAACCCGAATGATATCGAGACTTTCACCGTGCTGAAGGACGCTTCCGCCACCGCCATCTACGGGAGCCGCGCCTCCAACGGCGTCATCATCATCACCACCAAGAAAGGGAAGGCCGGGCAGCCGCTCAAGGTGGAGTACAACGGCAACGTGTCCTTGGGCCGCCCGCTCAACCTCCCGGATGTCCTCGATGCGGAGGATTACCGGAGCCTGGTCCAGTCCTATTTTGCGGAAGGACATCCGGCGTTATCCACCCTGGGCAGTTCGTCCACGGACTGGCAGGATGAGATTTACCAAACCGCTTTCGCCCACGACCAACACCTCAATTTTTCCGGCGCACTGGGTGCCGTCCCCTACCGGGCTTCCTTCGGCTATACCGACAAGGCGGGTATCCTGCGGACGGACCGCTACCAGCGGACCACCGGATCCATCAACCTGACCCCCCGGTTCATGGACAACCGCCTGCAGGTAAACGTCGGCCTCAAAGGCATGCGGACCGATAACTTCTTCGCCAACCGCGGCGCCATCGGTGGCGCTGTTTTCTTTGACCCGACCCAGCAGGTCCGGGACGAGAACAGCCCCTACGGCGGTTATTTCACCTGGGTCCAACCCAATGGCGAACCCAATACCCTGTCGCCGGCCAATCCGCTGGCACAGCTGTACCTCCGCGACGACCAATCCAAGGTCAACCGCATCGTACTCAGCACCAGCGCGGATTATCGCTTCGCCGCCATCCCCGCCCTGCGCGCCAACCTCAATGTGGCCTATGACCGGGCCAGCGGCTCCGGAACGACGGACGTTCCGGCGGAAGCCTCCTTCGCCTTCTTCGACGGGGGGACTACCAGCAACTACGACCAAAAAAAGGAAAACAGCTTGCTGGAATTCTACCTGAACTATGTCAAGACCTTCGGCAAGACGAAACTCGATGTCATGGGCGGTTATTCCTGGCAACGGTTCTTCTATGAGGACAGCTTCTTCAGTTCCAACCTGCCCGGCACGGAAATCGTGGAGGGGGAGAATGCCGGGGAACTTTATCTCCTGTCCCTGTTCGGTCGGGTCAACCTGAGCCTTTTCGACCGCCTGCTGCTTACCGGTACCTTACGTCGGGATGCTTCTTCCCGGTTCTCCCCCGATACCCGCTGGGGACTCTTCCCGGCCGCGGCCGCCGCCTTCAAGCTCATCGATACCGACGGCAAAGGCACGGTCTCCAGTCTCAAGGCCCGGATCGGCTGGGGAATCACCGGCCAGCAGGACGTCGGCGGCTACTATGTCCACTTGCCGCGTTACCTCGCGGGCTTCGACAATGCCGCCTACCAGTTCGGCGACGAATTCCTCACGACCATACGCCCCGAAGGTTACGACAGCCAGATCAAATGGGAGGAGACCGCCACCCGGAACATCGCCGTCGATTTCGGGTTCCTCGACGATCGGGTGTACGGCGCCCTGGAATACTACGTCCGCGAAACCCGCGACTTGCTGAACTTCATTCCCGTGCCGGCCGGTTCCAACCTGTCCAACTTCATCTTCACCAATGTGGGCGACCTCGAAAATAGGGGATTGGAATTCAGCCTGAACGCCACCGTCGTCAAACAAGAGAAACTTTCCTGGGACTTCGGCTTCAACGTCACCGCGAACCGCAACGAGATCACCCGGCTTACCGCCTCCGACGATCCAGCCTACAACGGTATCCTCGTCGGCGGTATCTCCGGCGGGGTAGGCAATACGGTCCAAATTCATTCCGTCGGTTTTCCCGCGAATTCATTTTATGTCTATGAACAGGTCTATGATGAGAACGGAGCGCCGGTGGAAGGGCTTTATGTCGACCGGAACGGGGATGGTATCGTCAATTCCGACGACCTCTACCGCTACCGGAATGCCGCGCCGGATTATTTCTTCGGCTTCACGTCCAACCTGACCTTCGGCAACCTGGACTTCTCCTTCGCCGGCCGTGCCAACCTCGGCAACTACGCCTACAACAACATCCAGTCGGGGACCAGCTTCGCCAACCTTTACCATCCGACCGGCTACCTGGGCAACGTCAATCCTGTCGCTTCCTTCCTCGATTTCAGGAATCCGCAGTACCTCAGCGATTATTTTGTCCAGGACGCTTCTTTCCTGCGTTTCGACCACATCACCCTCGGTTACAACCTCAGCGGCAAGGTGCCGGCCCTGGATTTCCTCAAGGTGTTCCTCACTGTGCAAAATCCTTTTGTTTTCACTGCCTACGAAGGGGTGGATCCGGAAATCGCCGGCGGCATCGACAACAATGTCTACCCCCGGAACAGGACCACCTTGCTGGGTGTCAACGTCAGGTTTTAAGTTTCACACATTAAACTGATTCAAGATGAAAATATTCCATTTCCATAGGACCGTTCTCCTGGTCGGAGCCATCCTGGCCCTCCAATCCTGCTTCAAGGACCTGGATACGGTGCCCATCGATCCGGACGAAATCACCTCCGCCGCTGTCTATGAGGACCCGACCAGCTACCGGAAGGTACTGGCCAGGCTCTATGCCGGTCTTTCCGTCACCGGCCAGCAGGGCCCGGCCGGCCAAGCCGATATCAGCGGCATCGACGAGGGCTTCGGCCAATACCTCCGGATGCTCTGGTACCTCCAGGAGCTTTCCACCGACGAAGCCGTCATCGGTTGGAATGACGCCACCATCAAGGATTTCCATGACCAGGACTGGAGCGCGGACGACGGCTTCATCTATGCCTGCTACAGCCGTATCTTCTATCAGGTATCCATCTGCAACGAATTCCTGCGGGAAACCACCGACGAGAAACTGGACAGCCGCGGGGTCGATGCCGGCCTGCGGGCGGAAATCCAAACCTACCGGGCGGAAGCCCGCTTCTTGCGCGCCCTCAGCTACTACCACGCCCTCGACTTGTTCCGAAATGTTCCGTTCGTGACGGAAGCGGACCCGGTCGGCGCTTTCTTCCCGGACCAAATTGCCGCGGCCGACCTCTATGCCTGGTTGGAGACGGAACTGCGGGACCTCGAGGGGCAACTCCTCCCGCCGCGCAGCAACGAATATGCCCGCGCAGACCAGGCAGCCGCCTGGATGCTGCTGGCCAAACTGTATCTCAATGCCGGTGTCTACGTCGGCCGGGAAGCTTATTCCGACGCAGCCGCCTACGCGAAAAAGGTCATCGATGCGGGCTATAGCCTGGAACCGGATTATGCCCACCTGTTCCTTGCCGACAACCACCGTTCTGCGGAAATCATCTTTCCGGTCACTTTCGACGGGCTCCGCACCCGCACCTACGGC
This sequence comes from uncultured Saprospiraceae bacterium, assembly GCA_964573725.1. Classification (GTDB taxonomy): domain Bacteria; phylum Bacteroidota; class Bacteroidia; order Chitinophagales; family Saprospiraceae; genus UBA6168. Next base: position 85,298 of record CAZNLJ010000003.1, on the reverse strand, counting down.
GGGATGACCTTCCTGGTCCATGCCCCGGTAGGCGGATCCATGAACCCGGCGGAATATGGCATCGACGGCGGATGGGGCGGATTGCGTACCACCAGCGCCATCGTCGGCAAGTATCCCGCACCGGGCAGCGGCGGCAGTGTCCTCGTATCCCCTAACCCGGGTAACACAAGCTATGCCGTCCTCAATGTCCCCGGCAGTTACCAGGGATGGGATCCCGCCTTGCCGACAACCGTGGCGAGCTCCCCGGCCAACGATGACAATTACGAAGGCTATTTTTGGTTCGAGGCGAATACGGAATTCAAGTTCGCCCTGGGTGGTTGGGACCTGAATTGGGGCGACGACGGCGCCGATGGTACCCTCGACGCGGGAGGGGCCAATATCCTCGTGGCCGAAACGGGCTTCTACAAGGTCGATGTCAACCTGACCGACCTGACCTACACGATGTCGGCCACCAATTGGGGACTCATCGGGTCCGCAACCCCCAACGGTTGGGACAGCGACCTGGATATGCAGTACGACCCCGCCGAGAACGCCTGGACCATCACCGCAGACCTGGTGGCCGGTGAGCTGAAGTTCAGGGCCAATGACGATTGGGCACTGAATTACGGTGATGATGCCGCCGATGCGATCCTGGAACGCGACGGCGCCAATATCGCAATTCCCGCCAACGGGACCTATCTGGTCAAACTCTACCTCGACAGCCCGGACCACACTTACTACATCGAAAAATTCGCATCCGAATCCGACAACCGGTATATGTTCTACAGCAATGGCCAAACGCTCGAAATCGCGGACATCTCCCTCTTTACGGAGGGTTATGCCGTCGGCAAATTCAAGAACGTCACTTCCGCCGGTACGCCCGGCTCGGACCTGACCTTCGTGGATACGGATTTTCCGATGTTCCGCCTCGCGGACGCTTACCTGATGTATGCGGAAGCGGTGCTCCGCGGTGGAGCCGGTGATGCGGGCCTGGCCCTCGAGTATGTCAATGCCGTCCGGGCAAGGGCCTATGGCGGGAGCTCCGCCGGGGCGATTTCCGGCGGCGACCTGACGCTCGACTTCCTCCTGGATGAACGGGCCCGGGAACTCCTCTGGGAAGGCCATCGCCGGACCGACCTGATCCGTTACGGCCGGTTCTCCGACACGGATTACCTGTGGCCCTGGAAAGGCGGGGTGCCGCAAGGTTCCGCCGTGCCGTCCTGCCGGGACGTGTATCCGATTCCTTCCCAGGACCTGAACGCCAACCCCAACCTTTCGCAGAACAGCCCGGGAACTTGCTATTGACTTGCCACCAATTCCTTCATGGAAAGGAAGACCCGGCCCAAGACCGGCCGGGTCTTCCTGCCAAAAAAACTATTGCTATGCGTAAATCCATATTCTCTGTCCTCTTGGGCGCCTCCCTGGTGCTGGGTTGCCAGGAGGAAGTCCTCGACCCGGTGGTCCGACCGGGTGCCGCACCGACCATGACCGCCCCGTCGGACAATGGCTCCTTTGTCCTCGAGGAAGCCGATGCGGGAGCTGTACTTGCCGTCTTCTCCTGGACACAGGCCGATTTCGGATTCCAGGCCGCCATCACTTATACCCTGGAAATGGACCAGGCGGGCAAGGACTTCGCCGAAGCCGTCACCCTGGGCGTCACCAACGGCCTCTCGCTGGAGGAAATTACCGTGGAAAAGGTCAACAATATCCTGTTGGCCAAGGAACTGGAAGGTGGTGTGGCCGTGACGACCCAGGTCCGGGTTCGGGCCAGCGTCAGCAATGACGTCCAGGAGTTGGTTTCCGCCCCGCTCACCTTGACCATCACGCCCTACGAATCCGTGGTCGAGTATCCGAAACTTCAGGTGCCCGGCAACTATCAGGGTTGGGACCCGTCCAACGGTACGACGGTGATCAACTCCCTGAAAAGCGATGGCAAATATGAAGGCTTCCTCTACTTCCCATCGGGCGGCACGGAATACAAGTTCACCCAGGGTTATTCCTGGGATACCAACTGGGGCGACGACGGGGCCGACGGCTCCCTGGATCCGGGCGGCGCAAACATCATCGCCGCGGATGCCGGTATGCATCGCCTCAATGTGGACCTGAATACGCTTACCTTCACCAGTGTGCTGACAAACTGGGGGCTGATCGGTAGTGCGACGGCCAATGGTTGGGACAGTGACATCGACATGATCTATGATGATGCCGGCGGTTACCTGACCCTGACGACCGACCTGGTGGCCGGCGAGATCAAGTTCCGCGCCAATGACGATTGGGCCATCAACCTCGGGGACGACGGCCCGAACGGGAAACTGGAATACGATGGCGCCAATATCGCCATACAGGAGGCAGGCAACTATACCGTCGACCTGCTGCTCAATGATGCGAAATATACTTATCGCGTCACCAAGAACTGATCAGGCACGCCGCTGCCCCGGACCGGCCGATCCCGGCCCGTGGGAGCCTGACAAGCGTTCCGTATAGGAGCGGAATGCCCTTCCCGGTTCCCGAAAGGAATCCGGGCAAGGGCATTCCGCTATTTCAATATCTTGATTCCCGAACTTCAAATTCGTCGTATGGAAAGGTACTTACTGACGTATTTGCTTCCGCTAATGTTAGGTTGCGTCCTTGGAAGGCCGCATGTCATGGCTCAGGTCGGATTCGCAGAATCGGCTGCGGCCGCCGGACTTGACCAGGTCGGTTTCAATTACGGGGCTGCCGTTGCGGATTACGATGGCGACGGGTGGGAGGACCTCTTCGCCACGCGCCTGAATACGGGCGGCGAGTTGTACCGGAACCTGGGTGCACACCAGTTCGAAGCGGTGACGGCGGAAGCGGGTTTGGTAATCTCCCCCACGGTGCAGTTTGCCGCCTGGGGTGATTTCAACAACGACGGCTGGCCGGACTTGTTCCTCGGGGCACGGGACGAGGGGAATACGCTGTACCTCAACAATCAGGACGGGTCCTTCCAGGATGTGACCCTTGCAGCCGGGGTCACCGTCGGCTCCAAGGTCAAGGCGCTTCTGCTGTCCGATGTCAACCGGGACGGATGGCTGGATATCTACATCGCCCGGCTCGGACTGGAGAATATCCTGTACCGGAACAACGGGGACGGGACATTTACCAATGTCGTTTTCCAATCCGGTGCGACGGATGCGCTGATTTCCATGGGGGCGATATTCTTCGATTTCGACAACGATGGGGATGACGACCTGTACCTGACGCACGATGCCAATATCCCGAACATTCTTTACCGGAACAACGGGAACGGCCAATTTACCAACGTATCATCGGGTTCGGGCGCCAACATCGCCGCAATGGGCATGGGGGTGGATGCCGGGGATATCAACAACGACGGTTTCCTGGATCTTTACGTGACCAACCTCGGATACAACAACCTGTTGCTGAACAACGGGAACGGGACCTTCACCGATATAACGGCCAGTGCCGGGGTAGGGGACCCCGGCATGGGCTGGGGCTGTGTGTTCCTCGATGCCGACAACGATGGCTGGCAGGATATCTACCTGGTCAACGACAGTAAGTTCTCGCCTTTCCCAAACCTGTTGTATCGAAACAACGGCGACCTGACCTTCAGTGTCGTGAGCGGGGGAACACCTTTGCACAGCATGGAGGCAGGATACGGGGTGGTTGCGTTCGATGCGGACCAGGATGGCCGGGAGGACCTCTACCTGGCCAACTACGGGGCGCAAACAGCCAACCAATACTTCATCAACGAAACGCAGGGGGAAAACCGGTGGTTGCAGTTGGCCTTGACCGGAGAGGCTTCCAACCGGACTGCGGTCGGGGCTCGCGCGTATGTGCATGCCGGGGGATCGGTTCGCACGGATGCCGTGGTCGCCGGCTTCGGATGGGCTTCCCAAAGCAGCCCCGTCCTGCATTTTGGTCTCGGCCAGTCGGATACGGTGGAATTGCTGACCATCCACTGGCCCAGCGGCTGGGTCGACTCTTTCCCGCAGGTCCCTGCGAATCAAAGGTTGTTCGTGACGGAAGGTGATTCTTACCAACCGCCGGTCTCCGTGTCACGGTCCGTAGGTTCGGAAATTTTACGTTGGGAAGCGGGTACCGCTTCGGAGGGTGGTTCGGTATGGATATCCATAGCGAGCCGGAATGCCATTTCCAGCCTGGATGTCCGGTTGATGGATTTGCAGGGAAGGACGTTCCGGTTCGACCGGTACCGGAACTTGCCGGCGGGCTGGATGGGAAAGATCGAATTCCCTGTCGAAGGGATTCCGACGGGTCTCTACTTGTTGTCGCTCCGCACCGACGACCGGCTGGAAACGCGGCGGGTTTTCCTTCGTTAGCATCCTGCGTTGTCGTGGTCTCTCAAAAGCGTTGGATGGATTCGATGATGTACATCGGCCGATGTTTTATTTCCTGGTAGATATTTGACAGGTAAATGGACATGATGTACAGCATCAGGGATGTGATGGCAAAGAAGATGGAGCTGAGCACGACCAGGAAGGTCCACCCGGGAACAGCCGGGTGGTAGGTGCCGAAGAAATCCACATTGGTGAATTTCACTTTGACGGCGTTCGCGATGACCAGGAGCAGGAAACCGATGGCGCCCAGGAAAATCCACAGCAGGAGGCTCCGCAAGAAATCGGTAAAGGAAGTGATGGCCACCAAGGAGGTACGGAACCGCTCGCCAAAGGTGCCGGCACCCGGCAAGGGGTCCGGGACGGGAACGGCCGCCATCCGGAATCCGATGATGGAGTAGATGGCTTTCATGTAGCGCATATCCTCCCGCAACCGGAGCAACGAGTTGAGCGCCCTGCGGGAAATGACCCGGGTGTCGTGGGCGCTGTCATCGACCTGAAGCCGGGAGTACCGGTTGAGTATCCAGTAGAACAAGGAGTAGGGAAGTCTGTAGCGCCAGGGAAGACGGCGGTGCTGTGCCTGCAGGTACACGATGTCCGTGCCGTCCGTGCACATGGATTGCATCCGGCCGACCAGGTCGGGGCGGTCCAGGAATGTAGTTTCGAACAGGACCGTATAATCCCCGTTCGAGCGGTCGAGCCCGGCAACGATCGCCTGGTTCCGGTGGACCGGCGCACTCAGGTTCAGCAGATAGACCTGTTGTCGAAGGTGTGCGTCCAGCGAAGCCAGCCGCTCCCGGAAACCGTCCCGCAAGAAGGTGTTGTTGACAATGATCACTTCGAAATCCGTGAACTGGCCGTGCAGGTAAGCAGCCAGGGGGCCGATGAGCTCCATTTGCGCCTGTTCCGCAGCGGAGTGCACAGGGATGACGACGGATAGGAAGGTTTCTTTCACGGTATGGATGGTTGATAAGCAATGGTCATGGAATCGGTCGCCGCTGGTCTCATGCGTTTCCCTTACCGGAGAATGGTATTGTAATAGACCTTCTCCGACAGCCGGGCCCAACCGACACACTGTTCCTGGAAACGGCTGTAGTTTTCGAAGACCTTCCGGGCGAACGGGTCAGCATCGGTGATGGATGCGATGACCGCTCGGCTGCTTTCCCGGAGTGTATCCAATACCGTATCGGGAAAGGTGCGGAAATCCACCTGGTGTTCCCGGTTCAGTTTGTCCAGGTAGTGGCTGTTCTTGGCCTCGAATTCCGATAGCACCCAATGGTTCATGCGGTGTGCCGCCGTCCGGATGATGGCTTGCAGGTCCGTCGGCAGACTGTCGAACTGCGACTTGTTGGCCATCAATTCCAGCACCGAGCCTGCTTCCTGCCACCCGGGCATGTAGCAGTACCTGGTGACCTCATGCAGTCCCAACAGGTAGTCATGATAAGGGCTGACCCATTCGGCCGCATCGATGATGCCACGTTCCAAGCCGGTATAGAGGTCGCCTGCGGATAGGAGAACCGGTGTTCCGCCGGCTTGTTCGAACACTTTCCCGCCCAACCCGGGAATCCGCATCTTGAGTCCCTTCAGGTCGGAGACCGACCGGATTTCCCGCTTGAACCAGCCGCCGGACTGGATGCCCGTGTTGCCGCCGGGGAAGGGCACCAATCCGAAGTCCGCATAAAGCGAGGACCATAGGGAAAGGCCGTCGCCATTCATCATCCAGGCATTGACCTGCTGGGCATTCATGCCGAATGGCACGGAGGTGAAAAAGGTGGCTGCGGGCGATTTTCCCACCCAGTAGTAGGCTGCTCCGCTTCCCATCTCCACCGCACCGTTTCGAACGGCATCGAAGGTCTCCAGGGCCGGGACGAGTTCCCCGCCACCGTATACCTTGATTTCCATGCGCCCGCCGGACATCTCCTTGACCCATTCCGCAAAGCGCAGGCATCCTTCTCCGATGACGGGGAAATTCGGTGGCCAGGTGGTGGCCATCCGCCATTGGTAGCGGCGGGCGGTGAGGATGCCCGGTGCGCTGTTGCCACCGGATTGGGCGATGGGCTTGCCGCCTCCCAGCCGCATCAGCCACGGCATGGAGATGGTGCCGGCGGCCAGGGCCTTGAAAAATGTTTTCCGTTTCATAATATTTACTCCTCCGGCATTTTCGCCGCTTTATTTTTACCTGCAAGAAATAAATCGGTGGGGTAGGGTGGAAAAATACACAAAAATCAAAAATTCCCTGCGCATCGACCCAAGCTGACAATCATATCCGGCCAGGCTGCATGCCCGGTTGGCGTTCCGGTACCGGTGGCCGCTCCCGGCGGCGGTCTTGTTGTTCCAGGGATGATTCCTGCCGTGCGGGCGTCCTTATGCCTGTGTCGAATGGCTCCGACAACTCGAAAATTCGGTGGCCAGGTTATGGCATCAGCCATGCCGCATACCGGCGGGCGGTGATGATCCCCGGAACCAGGGAACCGCCGGGCCAGGGAGGATTGCAGCCTTGCGGCGCATGCGTCCCGGGGTTGTGTCAAGCGAACCGGCGGCCAGGTAAATCAAAAAGTAGTGTAATAAAATATTTACTCCTCCGTAATTACCACCGCATAAATATTTAGGAAAAGAGAAATACGGTCGGGCAGGGTCGGGAACCTCGCAACGATAACATGCCGATTTGGTAAGCGTACGTCCCGTTTGTCGACGTATACCAAACCTTTGTGATTCGGTAAAGGTCCAGGCTGAATTTCCAATCCAAATGATCACCCGCCAAGGCCGGTCGTCGTTTAGCTTCGGATGAACCGATTCAGGCGCATACCGGGACGATGGGGGAGCAGGACTGGCCTTCCCTCATCTCGCTTGCGCGCTAATTGCTTGGAGAAATTGAGCGGTGTTCGGTCAGGCTTAGATTCCGGCCGGTCGGGCTATCCGGAATAAGCGCATCCGGACAGGCTGCATGCCCGGCTGGAGTTACGGCATCCGTAGCCGCCATTCGGAACGATATGGCGGTATCCAGTTTGGTTTTCCGCAGGGCGGGCGAGCTGTTCTCTGAGTCAACTTGCTTTGACGACTGGATAACTCCGTGACCGGGTGTTGGCGCCATCCGTGCTGTATACCGGCGAACGGTGAGGATTTCCGGAACAAGGGAACCGCCGGACCAAGGAGGATTCCGGCCTGCCGGCGTATGTCTCCCGGTCTTGTGTCCGCGGAACCGGTGGCCTGGGAATCGAAAATAGCCCATAATAAATATTTACTCCTCCGATAATTTCCCTGTTGTAAAATTTAAAAAATCCAAAAAAGAAATTCAGCCGGGTAGGGGAGGGAACTGCACAACAATCATGAATTCCGGCTGGTCGGGCTATCCTGAATAAGCGCACCCGGACTGGCGGCATACGCGGCTGGTGTCACGGTCACGGCATCCGTGGCCGCAACTCGGAACGATATGGCGGTATTCAGCCTGGTTTCCCGAAGGACGGGCACACTTATGTCCGCGGCGATTTGCTGAGACAACTGGAAAATTCGGTAATCAGGTGTTTCGTCATCCATCCTGCATACCGTCGGGCGAAAAAGGTTTTCGACACATAAATGTTTTTACTCCTCCGGTAAATTCGCAGCATAAAAATTTAATAAAAAAAACAAGACGGTCGGGTAGGGGAGGAAATTACGCAATGAGCATGAGTTCCGGCCGAACGGGCTATCCTCGATGGATATAATCGCATCCGGACAGGCTGCATATCCGGCAGGTGTTACCGAGTTTGTGGCCACCATGCGTTAAGAGACCGGTGGCCAGGTAGTCCAACAAAATGTTTCCCCATGATATTTACTCCTCCGATAAATTATCTTCCGACAAAACAACAAATCGGAAACTGTACAGCGCGGAAAGGGTTTCGCAAAGAATGAACAAATACAAGCTGCCGGGCCGGAACTTCGCCAAATAATCACCGTCCGGATTTGATTGTCCTCCGGATTTCCAGTATCCGAGCCACTGCCTAAATCCGATGCCCGGCACCAGGGCAATTGGTCGTGCGTCGTGTCGCCGGGAGAAATTTGCCACTTCAGGATTTGATTGTCCTCCGGATTTCCAGTATCCGAGCCACTGCCTAAATCCGATGCCCGGCGCCAGGGCAATTGGTCGTGCGTCGTGTCGCCGGGAGAATTTTGCCACTTCCGGATTTGATTGTCCTCCGGATTTCCAGTATCCGGTGACCGGCCCAAATCCGATGCCCGGCGCCACGGAAATTGGTCGTCCGTCGTGTCGCCGGGACCAGTTTGCCGCATGCCCAAGGGATGTGCGGACTTTCTCCGGTCGACGGCTTGACGGCCGGCTCAGGACATGGTGCCTTGCCGGTGCATACTTTCCAGCAAAGTGTATCCGGGAGTGCCGGAATAGTCCCGATGATTGTCAGATTATCCCATAAACAGGATTACTATAATTTATATTATGTTAAGTAGAATATTACGGAAATCTCCCGCCCTCCGCTTTGGTGTTTTCTGGAATTACCCTCCCTTCGCTTTGCCGGCAGTTACGTAACTTTGTCCCTCATCAATCACCTCCACGCATGTCCTTGGACCATCAGCACATCAAGCCCTATAGCGGCCTGGACGAACCTAAGAAATCGCAGGTTTCGGGTATGTTCAACAAGATCGCTCCCTGGTATGATTTCCTGAACCATCTGCTTTCTTTCGGCATCGATATCAAATGGCGCAAGGATACCATCCGGCTGCTCCGCCGCCGGAATCCGTCCGTCGGCCGATTGTTGGATGTCGCCACCGGTACGGCGGACCTCGCCATCGAGGCCGCGCGTCAATTTCCGGATGCCCAAGTCACCGGCATCGACATCTCCGCGGAAATGCTGGATATCGGCCGTCGCAAACTGCATGACAAACGGTTGGACAAACGCATCACCCTCCTGGGCGGCGACAGTGAGCAGATCGCCTTCCCGGACCACGCCTTCGATGCCGTGACGGTCGCTTTCGGTGTCCGGAATTTCGAACACCTTTCCATCGGCTTGTCCGAAATGTTCCGGGTCACCAAACCCGGCGGTGCAGTGGCCATCCTGGAATTTTCCCGTCCCCGTGTCTTCCCGTTCAAACAACTCTACCAACTTTATTTCCGGTTCTTGCTGCCCTTGATCGGCAAGCTGACATCCCGGGACAATCGGGCCTACCGATACCTGTATGAGTCCGTCCAGGCTTTCCCGGACGGCGCCCAGATGGTGGAAATCCTGCGGAATACCGGGTTCAGGACGGTGAGCGCCCACTCTTTCACCTTGGGCGTCTGTACCTTGTATCTGTGCGAAAGGTAAGTTCCCGTTCCCTGCAAATGCGGGCGGATTCATCCGGGCCTTGTTCGCCGGGTTGTGCAACATTACCGCACCGGGTTCGTTCTTAATCCATCACAAACGGGGTACCCCCTACCCTATCAAGATTCTCACCGATGTCGCTTGCTCATTCCCGCTTATCCCTTCATATCCTTTGGATTGGTCTGTTGACGGTCTGCTGCTGGTTTGCCAATGGGACCGGATTGGCTGCACAAAGTGCAAAGGGTAATTATAACTTCTTGGATTTCAATCAGAAACCTTATTATTTCGGCATCACGCTGGCTTACAACGCCTCCAATTTCAAGGTGTTCCAATCCCGGGAGTTCGTCCGCTCCGACAGCATCCGGCTCGTCGAGTCCATCAACGGACCCGGCTTCAACCTCGGTATTGTAACCAACCTGAAGATCGGGGACTATTTCGATATCCGCTTTCTCCCCACCTTGTCCTTTGCGGAAAGAAACATCAATTATGCACCGACCAATCTCGACCGTCGGCCATTTGCCAAGCGTTTCGAATCTGTCTTCGTGGAAATGCCGTTCCACGTCCGTTACAAATCCGATCCGTACAACGACCTTCGGCTGTTCGTCCTGGCTGGTGTGAAATACGCCTTCGACGTGGCCAGCGACTCCCGGTCCCGGCAAGCGGAGTCATTGGTCAAGATAGCACCGAACGATTTCGCATTTGAAATCGGCTCTGGGATCCAAATCTTCCTTCCTTATTTCATCTTTTCTCCGGAAATCAAATACTCCCACGGTTTCAACAACATTCTCATATTCGACAAGAGCCTGGAGGAATCCAGTGTCATCGACCGGGTGCTCTCCCGTACCTTTACCTTGTCCCTCCATTTCGAAGGATGACCAGGGCTGTTTAAGTTCCGTGGACGGGGAGGGATGGAGGTACCGTTTGTGCGGTTTCCGGCGCACCGGAATCGGGACCATTCTTGGCTGCCGGGTACAGCCTTCCATCTGCTATCGATTGCACCGAACCACTTCGTGGACTTCAATCCGCCAAATACAATTCCCGGCGGATGACACCGGTCATGGTTCGGAGCGATACCATGTATTTTCCGGGTTTCCAGCCTTGCATATCCAATTCGTAGATGGAGTCGACCGGTAGGTTCCAAAGCTCGGCGGAATGCACTTGGTCTCCCGATGCATGGTGTACCACGATTTCGTCCAGGTTGACACTGATGGTCTCGAAATCTATGTAGCACTTGCGTTCCGCCGCATCCAGGTAAAAGGTCCAACTGGAGCCGTTAATCTCCAGTAATTCCTCTTCCGTTTCCTTATTTACATCCGTGAATGCGGATGTGGTGATTCCATCTGCCGGTACTTGGGAAAAAACGGTACCGCTTGCACCCCATACCAGCAGGATGACTGCCAGCATTCCTTTCTTTGTCGTCATATGTCAGGTGAAATTTGCTTGTCCTGTTACAAATCTATGCCATAAACAAGCATCTTTCACTGCGAATGCCGGAAATTTCAGCGGAATATTTTTGCCGTACCGTGCAATCGAAACAATGTTCCAGGAATCGGAAAATTTCAATCGATTGTTTTGTAGGCAAGGGTCAGGGGCTGGCTTCGCCATCTCGGCTAGACCCCGTGTTCGCCTGGTCCCGGACTGCAGGTCGTGGCGGTGGCTATCAGGCAGGATCTTCCCAGTGCTTGCAACGTGCGAGGGCCTTGAGCCAGCCTTGGTACAGCGCGTGGCGGCGCGCTTCCGGCATGGCCGGTTCGAACCGGTGTTCCGATTTCCAGTTGCCTGCCAATGTTTCCTTGTTCCAAAGCCCTACCGCCAGCCCCGCCAGGTAAGCGGCGCCCAAGGCGGTCGTTTCCAGCACGGCGGGGCGTTCGACGGCTACCCCCAGCATGTCCGCTTGGAATTGCATCAGGAAATTGTTGGCGGCGGCGCCGCCATCCACCCGGAGGGATTGCAGGGGTAGCTTGGCATCCTGTTCCATGGCGGTCAACACATCCTTGGTTTGGTAGGCTATGGATTCCAAAGTGGCGCGGATGATTTGCGGGATGCTGGTACCTCGGGTCAGTCCCAATAGCCCTCCCCGGGCGTACATGTCCCAATGTGGCGCTCCCAGTCCCGCGAAGGCGGGCACCATGTATACGCCACCCGTATCCGGGACTTTTTCGGCAAAATAGGCGGTATCCGCCGCATCATGGATCAGCTTGAGCCCGTCGCGAAGCCATTGGACGGCGGCACCGGCGATGAATACGCTCCCTTCCAGGGCATAGTGGACCTCCCCGTCCAGCCCCCAGGCGATGGTGGTCAACAATCCGTTGTCGGATTGGACGGGTTTGTTGCCGGTGTTCATCAACATGAAACAGCCGGTCCCGTACGTGTTCTTCGCCATGCCGTGCTGGAAGCAGGCTTGCCCGAACAAGGCGGCCTGCTGGTCGCCCGCCATACCGGCGATCGGAATGGAACCCCCGAAGTGGCCGGCGACCGTTTCTCCGTAGATCGTGCTGGAAGGCTTGACCTCCGGCAACAGCTGCTCCGGGATGTCCAATGCCTCCAGTAGCTGCTTGTCCCATGTCAGACTATTGATATTGAACAACATGGTCCGGCTGGCATTGGAATAGTCGGTGACATGGACCTTGCCGCCGGTCAATTTCCAAACCAGCCAGCTGTCAATGGTTCCGAACAACAGGTTGCCCTTGGCGGCTTCCTTGCGCATGCCCGGGACGTTGTCCAATATCCATTTCACCTTGGTTCCTGAAAAATAAGCGTCGATGACCAAACCGGTGGCGGAACGGATGTACGCTTCCATACCGCGCTGTTTGAGCTCGTCGCAGATGGCCGCCGTCCGCCGGTCTTGCCAAACGATCGCCGGATGTACCGGTTCCCCGGTAATCTTGTTCCAAACGACGGTGGTCTCGCGTTGGTTGGTGATGCCGATGGCCTTTATCTCCCGCAGGGATACGCCCTGCTGCCGGATGACTTCCTGGGCGACCCGCAGCTGGCTGTTCCAGATTTCCATCGGGTCGTGTTCCACCCATCCAGGGGAAGGATAATGTTGGCTGAACTCCTGTTGGGAAACGCCCCGGACCTGACCCTGCCGGTCGAACAATATCGCGCGGGAGCTGGTGGTGCCCTGGTCCAGGGCAAGGATAAAGGATTCCATGTTAGGACCGTTTGTTTTGTGTACTGGTCGGTAAGCCGCCCGAAAGGGGCCCGCGGTGAAGATAGGCTATCCGTCCAACTTGGACAACAGTCGGGCGGTATCTATTTCCGCGCATCGGAAGTGACCTTTCGGACAGGTATTCCGTCCGTGTAGTCCGCAGGGTCTGCAAGGGAGTTGCCATGCTGTCTCCAGGATGTGGGACTGCTCCGACAAGGGCGTGAACCCGAATGCGGGTACGGTGGAGCAGTAGATGGCGGTGACTGGCGCGTTGACGGCGGAGGCCAGGTGCAAGGGCGCCGAATCCTGGCAGTAGTTCATGGTGGCGTGTTTCATGTACGCGGCGGTTTCCGTAGGCCGGAGCGCACCGGCCATGTTCACCGCGCCCGGATGTTGCGCCGCTGCCATGATCTCCGCACACAAGCGCTTTTCGGATGAACTGCCGAGGAGTATTATCCTTCGGTCAGCCGGGACCTGCCGCAGGAATGACACCCATTTTTCCGGTGGATAGCGTTTGGTCTGCCAGACGGATCCCGGTGCTATCGTCAGGTAGGGGGCCATCGCCCGGGCTGCCGCCTCCGCAGCCGGTGCCGGGTATACCTTGGGCGGAAAGAACCGCTTGTCCGTAAACGGCTCGATCAACAGGAGATTGCGGGCCACCTCATGGGGCGGAGGACCCGCTCCCTCCGTACCGATCCGGTGTGGGATGCGGTAGCGGAACATGCGGGACAGCGGGTTCTTGTCGAATCCGACCGTCCGGGCCGCACCGGACAAAACCGTCAGCAGGCCGGTGAACAGGAAGCGTTGGAGGTTGATGACCAAGTCGTACCGTTCCGACCGAATCCGGGCAGTCAGGGATAGGAATTGGGGAAGACGCGGGGCGGACTTGTCAAGGGCGTATACCTGCCTGACCACAGGGTGGCCCTCCAGCAAGGACTCGGCCCCTTTTCTGACCAGCAGGTCTACCGCCACCCCGGGAAAATGATGTCCGAGTTTCTCCACCAACGCCGTGGCCAGGATGACATCCCCCAGGAAGGCGGTTTGGATAAGCAGGACCTTACGCATAAAAAAATGCTCCAATGCAATAACATTGGAGCTGAATTCAAAGTTATGAAAAATTACCTACTTTGCAAAAATACTAAAACCCGGGGATGTTCCGCTCACACGGAGAAACTTTCCCCACAGCCGCAGGTCCGGGCTGCATTCGGATTGTTGAAATAGAATCCTTTCCCGTTCAAGCCACCCGAAAACTCGAGCGTCGAGTTGAATAGGTACAGGAAACTCTTCAAGTCGGTCACGATTTTCATGCCATTGTCCTCGAAGACCTGGTCATTGGCCAGCTGCTCATTGTCGAAATCCATGGAATACGACAAGCCGGAGCACCCGCCGCTGGTGACGCTGACCCGGATGAAATAGTCGCTGCCGATGGATTTTGTTCGCTTGATGGCCTCGATTTGTGTTTTGGCACTTTCCGCTACAAACAACATATCCGGATGTATTTAGGTCAGGCGGACGCTCCCTGGGCGGCTGCCTGGTTCGCAGTCTGGTTTTTCTGTCGGTAGTCTGCAATGGCGGCCTTGATGGCATCCTCCGCCAGCACCGAGCAGTGGATCTTGACCGGTGGCAGGGCCAACTCTTCCACGATGTCCATGTTGTCGATCTGCATGGCTTCGTCGATGCGTTTGCCTTTCAGCCATTCCGTCGCCAAGGAGGAGGAAGCGATTGCCGACCCGCATCCGAAGGTCTTGAACTTGGCATCCTGGATGATTCCCGTGCTTTCATCCACTTCTATCTGGAGCCGCATCACGTCGCCACATTCCGGTGCACCGACCAGTCCGGTGCCGACGTTGTTCTTGCTCTTGTCCAGGGTGCCCACGTTCCGGGGATTCTTGAAATGTTCCAACACTTTTTCAGAGTAAGCCATATCCTAGAATTATTTGATGAAATGAAAACTTAGGTTCGTTAGTGGTCGGTCGGTCCGTTCGGGCCTGTCAATGTTCGGACCATTCGACCTGGCTGAGGTCTACCCCTTCCTTGTACATTTCCCAGATGGGGCTGAGGTCGCGCATGTGATTCACACCATTGGCCACGGCCTGGATGGCGTAAGCCACGTCCTCCTCCGTCGTGAATCGGCCCAGGCTGAAACGGAGGGAGGAATGGGCGAGGTCGTCCCCGAGTCCCAAGGCAACCAATACGTAGGAAGGTTCCAGGGAGGCGGAGGTGCAGGCGGATCCGGAAGACAAGGCGATTTCCTGGTTGAAGGTCATCATCAGGCCTTCCCCTTCCACATGCTTGAAGGAGAGGTTGGTGACATGCGGCATCCGGCTGGCGGGGTCTCCGTTGACATACACCTCCTCCAGTTTCATCAGCGACTCCTCCAGGTAATCCCGCAACCGGCTCAATCGGGCGGCATCCTGCTCCATTTCCTGCATGGCGAGTTCGGCCGCCTTACCGAAACCGACGATTCCGGGAACGTTCAGGGTGCCGGAACGCATACCCCGTTCGTGTCCTCCGCCGTCCATCTGGGAAGTTACCTTGACCCGCGGGCTCTTGCGGCTTACGTACAGGGCCCCTACCCCCTTCGGACCGTACATCTTATGGGCCGTGAATGCCATCAGGTGGACGCCGACTTCCCGGGGGTGGGTCCTTATCTTGCCGACCGCCTGGGTCGCATCACTGAAGAACAATACGCCCTTGCGGGCACAAATGTCGCCGATCTCCTTCATCCGCTGGATGACGCCGGTCTCGTTGTTCGCCCACATGATGGACACCAGGATGGTCTCCGCCGTGATGGCGGCTTCCAATTCCTCCAGGTTGACCATCCCCAGGCGGTCCACCTCCAGGTAGGTGATGCGGGCCCCTTGTTTTTCCAGGCGGCTGCAGGTATCCAGTACGGCCTTGTGCTCGGTCCGCGTGGTGATGATGTGGTTCCCCTTGGCAGCGTACATCTCATACACCCCCTTGATGGCCAAATTGTCGCTTTCCGTCGCCCCGGAGGTGAAAATGATCTCCTTGGGGTCGGCCTGCAACAGGCGCGCTACCTGTTCCCGTGCATAATCGACCGCCTCTTCCGCCGCCCATCCGAACGGGTGGCTCCTGCTGGCCGCATTCCCATGATGCTCATAGAAATAGGGAACCATCGCCTCCACTACCCTCGGGTCACAGGGGGTCGTGGAGTTGTTATCCAAATAAATTTTCCTCGCTACCATGCTCTTGATTTTTTATATTTATTTAGATTTATTCTAATTGCAAAGATAAACACAATCGCAGGGAAATGGTTTTCCGTCGCGTTTTTTTTTAATGTCGTTCTAACGGTGTCGCTTGCGTCTGGGACCGGATGATATTCTTCCCGACCCTCCCTGGCTGTCGCACGGTTTTCCATTCCCTTGTTGTTGCCGTCCCATCCGCCCTCCTCGGCAATAGGACCGGTACGGCCGTCGTTCCATCAGGGACCAGGCAGGGCCCGCCGGAGGGACCCTTCCTGCTTTCCGCCCTTTATTTTCCAGTCGACTGGCTAACTTTTCCCGCTTCCGGAACATTATGTTTCTAATGTGTAATCCGATAACGCTATGAACCAATTCCGCCTTTCTTCGGGTCGACCGTTTTTCCTGACGGTCCGCCGCAGCCGTTTCCTCCTTTTGTCGCTATCCATCGGCTGGCTGTCGATACCGGTCGCCTCTGCGTTTGCCGCTGTGTCCGTTCCGGACCCCATGACGGTCACGAAAACGCCACGGGTGGATACGATTCCCTCACCGGAGGAGCTGCCGCTGGCCTGGCTTCGCGTCGATTCCTTGATTTCCGCCGGATTTCCCGGCCTTGCCTTGGATGCGACAGCGGGGCTTCTGGCGGCTGCCCGGCACCATCGGCTGCCCGACCACCTGGTCAAGGGACTGGTCTACCGCAGCAAGCTGCGGATGGAAACGTCCGAGTATTCCTTGCCGGCTGCCATCACCGACCTGGAGTCGGAAGCGGCCCTGGCCGAAGGACCGGTCCGGCAGCTGCTTTTGTCCATGGTCGCGGAATGTTACCTGGATTACCTGCAGGCGAACCAATGGAAACTGGCAGGCCGCAGCGGTCCGCCGGAACCGGACTCCCCGGATATCGAAACCTGGACCGCCTCCCAGCTTGCCGGAAAGGTCCGGGGCCTGTTGCGGGAATCGGTCCTGTCCGATACCATCCGGACCACACCCTTGTCTGAATTCCGGCTGCTGCTGACCGCCGGGGAAAAGGAAACGGCCTCCCTCCGGCCTACCTTGTTCGATTTGCTCATGGACCGGGCGCTTTCCATGCTCCGGGAAAACAGGTTCCTGCTGCAGGCCTCCGGTGCCTCGCCCGGATTCCTGTCGAACGATTCCTTGCTGTTTGCGCATGCAGCCGATTTCATCGCCAGGGAGGTACCGGTCGGTCCGGGTTCGGCGACCGATATCCATGCGCTTGTCCTGGCATTTTACCGGGATTGGCTTGCTTTCCACCGACAGGATACGGCCATTTGGGTGGACATCGACCTGCAAAGACTTTCTTTTGCGACGGAAATCAGCGCATCCGGCCAACAGGAGCTGTCCATGTTGGCGGCATTGCAGGCCTTGTCCGACCGCATCGGCCGGCATCCGGCTGCAGCGGATGTCGGTATCCGGTTGGGTGACCAATTTGCCCGCTTGGCGGAACAATACGTTCCCCTGCCACCGGAGCTGGATACGCTCGCTTCCGATCCGACCAAATGGTACTTACGGAAAGCCCGGGACATTTTCGGCAACCTCGTGAAAACCTGGCCCGATTCCCGTTCGGCGGAAACTGCCAGGCAAAGGATACGGTCTCTCGAAAGTCCTGCTTTCTCCTTGCAGCTCCCGGAAGCGACGGCGCCGGACCACCCTTTCCTGTCCGGTATCCGATACCGTAATCTACAAGGCCTTGACCTGCGCCTGGTGCGCCTCGATCATCGACGTCGCCAGCAGTGGGAATCCGCACTACGGGATCCGGATTCCCTGGCCCAGGTTCAAAAGGCCCTGGAGCGCTTGCCTACCGTCCGCCAATGGCCGGTCCTGCTGCCGGACGACGGCGACCTGCACGACCACCAGTCGGAATTTGCCATCTCCGGTCTCCCCCTTGGTTATTACGTGTTGGTCGCAAATGCCCGGGCCGCCGCAAATCAGGCTGCCTCCGCCCCCGTCGTCCTCGCTTCCTTCCAGGTCACCCGCTTGGCCGCCTTTTACCGGACGGACCGCTCCGCACCATCGTCCGTGCTTGTGGTCGACCGCTCCTCGGGCCAACCGCAGGCAGGTGTCACCGTCACCCGTTGGCAACGGGCCCGACGGGAGTGGCCCCGGCGCCCTTCCCCGAAGCTGGAAAAATTGGATGCAAGCTTGACGGACAGGAACGGTGCGGTCATTTGGGACGACCAGGACGAAACGTACCGTTCCTTCGAAATTTCCCTGACGCATGGCAGGGACACCTTTTTCAACCAGGACCAATACTACTCGTACTTCCGGCAAACCGGAGGTGCGGATACCCGGCGGACCACTCAGTTCTTCCTGGATCGGGCCATATACCGGCCCGGACAGGTGGTCCACTTCAAGATCCTCTGCCTGGAATACGATGGGGATAACTTGCCGTCGATCGTGGCGGAGGAGGCGGTCTCCGTTTCCCTCCGGGATCCCAACGGACAGGAAATCCGGACCTTGGCACTGCGGACCAACTCCTTCGGGTCCGCATATGGTACTTTCGTGTTGCCGGCCTCCATCCGGACCGGCACGGGCTTCCTGCTCAGCAACCTCGGAAACCAGCAGGTTCCCCTCCAGGTGGAGGAATACAAGAGGCCCCTGTTCGAGGTCTCCCTCCGACCGGAATCGGTCGCCCGGGTCTTGGGCGATACCGTGCGGGTCCACCTGCAGGCGGTCGCCCTCTCCGGTGCCGAGATCACGGATGCGGCTGTCCAATGGTCGGTCGAGCGGACGACCAGGTTTCCTTTTGTCGCAGATTGGTTGCGGTCCTTCTGCTATTCCCGATACCAGGTGTTTTCGACAACCATCGCCACCGGCACCGGGCTAACCGGACCGGACGGTACTTTCCTCCTGTCTTTCCCGGCGGTACCCGATCCTCGTTTTCATGCCTCCGACCAACCGGTCTATCATTATCTCGTCACGGCGGTGGTTACGGACCTGACCGGTGAATCCCGGCAGGTCGAGGCACAAGTCTCGGTCGGTTACCGCGCGATGGACCTCCGCCTGGCCATCAACGGTCATGCGCCGGAACAAGGGGTCTGGCCCGCTGAACAGGGATGGCGGCTCGATGTATCGGCCACAAACCTGCAAGGGGACCCGGTTGCCGCGACCGGATCTATCCGGCTGGAACGGTTGGTCACCCCCGGTCGTCCTCACCTTTCCCGTCCCTGGCCTGTTCCCGACCGTCGAACCATGGACAAGGACGCTTTTTTAGCTGATTTTCCCGATTTTCCCTGGGCCTTCGAAGACCAACCGGACCAATGGCCGGTCCGGGAATTGGCATTCGCCGCTGATTTCGATGCCGCACCGGACCGGCCCGCCACTTTTTTCGAAAATCCGAAACTGCGGGAAGGCTGGTACAAGGCCACACTTTCGAGCATCGACCCGAATGGTGTTCCCATTGAGAAAGTCCAATTTTTCCAAGTCTTTCTTCCGAGCGGCAAACCGGTTCCGACCCGTTCCCTGCTTTCTCATGAACTGATTCCCGGTGTGCCAGGTCCGCATAGCTACCTGCCGGGAGAATCCGCAGCCTTGCGGTTGGCTACGGCTGGGAAATCGACCGTCCCGGTCTGGCTGGAAATCGAGCGGCCCGGCCGGCCGGTCGAACGGAAATGGATCCGGGTGAAAGGGGTTTGGACGGAATTCATCCCCGTCACCGAAGCCGACCGGGGCAATATTCACGTTCGGCTCTCCTGGGCTGGTAAGGGCCAGGCATGGACGACCGTCCGCCGATTGACGGTTCCGTGGGATAACAAGAAACTAGAGGTACATTTCCAGTCTTTCCGCGACAAGGTCCTGCCCGGCTCGGACGAAGAATGGATCCTGACCGTCCAGGGACCGTCCGGCGCCCCGGTTGCCGCGGAGCTTGCCGCGACCATGTACGATGCAGCCCTGGATGCGTTCGCTCCCAACCGGTGGCATTTGTCCCCCTGGCCTTCCTATGGGTCGCACACTGCCTGGCAGTTGATCGGGTTTGGGTCGGAAGTCAGGTCTGGTCTTTACGGAGCCGGATATCCGGGAGACAGGGGTTATTGGTTCGATATACCTCCTACGAAACGATATGTCCGATTAAACTGGTTCGATTGGCAGCGGGGCTGGATGCAAGCTTATCGGATGGAATTGGATGCGGTCCCGATGGTCGCAATGGAACGCCAGGAAAAGGTCGCCGGTAAGCGGGCGACACCGGCTGAAGACGACATCGGTCTTGCCGCGGCGACGGATTCGGTCGCCCTGCCTGCCGGTCCGCCGATTCCGTCGGAACCGCTGCCTCCCGTCCCTTTCGTCCGGAGCGATTTCGGGGAAACCGCCTTTTTCTTTCCCCGATTGACGACCGATACGTCCGGCCATGTCGTCATCCGGTTCCGAAACAAGGATGCGCTGACGCGTTGGAAAATCCTCCTGCTGGCGCATACCCAAGGGCTGGAAACGGCACTGCTGGAAAAAAGCCTCCAGACCCGGCAGCCTTTTATGGTTGTTTCCGCACCGCCCCGGTTCTTCCGGGAATTCGACCGGGTGGTCTTTACGGCCAAAGTGGTCAACCTTTCGGACACGGCCCTGGTCGGTCGGGTCCGATTGGACCTGGCCGATGGGCTCACCGGGGCTGCTGTCGACTTTGAAGGACTTTCCGCCGATTCCCGGGAAAAGGATTTCGCACTGATGCCGGGTGCTTCCGCCGGTGTCCGTTGGGAATGGACGGTCCCCTCCGTTTCGCAAGTCGCCTTGCTGGAACATACGGTCCGTGCGGTGGCGGAATCCTACTCGGATGCGGAGCGTGGCATCACGCCCGTACTCACCAATCTGGAATTGGTGACCGAAACGCTGCCGCTTCCGGTCCGGGAATCGGAAATCCGGGAATTCCGCTTGGAATCCCTGGCGGAAAGCGTATCCCCTACCCTCCGGCACGAAGGCCTCACCGTCGAGTTCACCTCCCATCCTGTCTGGCTGGCCGTGCAGGCGCTGCCTTTCCCCATCCTGCGTACGGACGATTGCAACGAGTCCCTGTTCACCCGTTATTTTGCCCATGCCACCGCAAGCCGATTGCTCCGGGATTTCCCAATGGTCCGCCGGGTCCTCCAAACCTGGCGGGATTTTCCGGCGGCTGCGCCCGCCGCGAAATTGACGGAACATCCCGACTTGAAATCCGCCCTGCTGACGGAAACCCCTTGGGTTTGGGAGGCCCGCCGGGAGGAAGACCAGCTGCGTGACCTTGCCATCCTGCTGGACCAACAAACGGTGGACCAACAGACGGAAGTGCTGCTCCAAACCTTGCTGGAAAGGCAGTCTCCCTCCGGCGGCTGGCCCTGGTTTCCGGGTGGTCCGGATTCCTGGTCGGTCACCACTTCCATGTTGGAAGGATTCGGGCAACTCCTGTGGCGCGGGGCGCTGGATGGCCAAGCCAGGGAGCCGCTGCGGAGGATGGTCGCCAAAGCCGTCGCCTATGGCGATGCGGCGTTGCTGGACCGCTATGAAAGCTTGATGAGCGCGGTTCGGCAGGGCAAGGCCCGACTGGAGGACGACCACCTGGACGCATGGGTCATCCAATACCTGTATGCCCGGGTGTTTTTCCTGCCCGGACAAGGTCGGGAAGGTGACAACCGGTCCGATGCGGTACCGGTGGTCCCACTGGATCATAAGATGGCCGGCGTATGGGAATATTACCTGGGGCAGGCCGGCCGTTATTGGCTGGGTAAGGGCATCTATTCCGAAGGTCAGGCCGCATGGACCCTGTACCGGGCCGGGCAGCCGGATGTCGCCCGACGGATCGTCGGGTCGCTGAAAGACCGGGCCATCCGACACCCGGAGTTGGGCATGTATTGGAAAGTTCCGGCCGGTTGGTCCTGGTACCGGTCTTCGGTCGAACTTCAAGCGCTGATGATGGTGCTATTTGAGGAGGTGACGCAGGACGAGCGGTCCGTGCAGGAGATGATGGTGTGGTTGCTGAAACAGAAACAGACCCACCGTTGGCAAAACGGCAAGGCGACCGTCAACGCCATCCACGCCATCCTGTCGGCGGCCCAGGATTCCGCCCTGCAGGGAGAAACGGTTGCGCCGGTGCTCGGCGGTGATCATCCCTCCGAAACGACCGTCCGTCACAACGAGGCGCTGCGCAAGCGTACCACCGGTCTGTCCACTGCCGGTACCGGTTATTACAGCTACCGCATTCCTGGTCCGGATATCCGCCCGGACATGGGGGACGTCCGGGTCGAGAACCCGAACCCGACGGTGGCCTGGGGCGCCGTTTATTGGCAATATTTTGAATCATCGGAGCGCATCCGGGCTTTTGATGACACCCCCCTGCGGTTGGAAAAATCGCTTTTCCGCGCGGTTCCTTCCGATAGCGGGGAGGTACTGGTGGCCCTTTCGACCGGGGATTCGTTGACTGTCGGCGAAAAGGTGCTGGTCCGGCTGGTGGTCCGTTCCGACCGGGACATGTCTTTCGTCCATCTCAAGGATATGCGTGCCGCCACTTTCGAGCCTCTGGCCACCCGCAGCGGCTACCAATGGAAAGGCGGCTTGGGCTGGTATGAATCCATCCGGGATACCGCCACCGATTTCTATTTCGACCGGCTGCCCCAAGGCACGCATGTGCTGACATATCCGCTGCGGGTCACGCACAGGGGCACCTTCTCCAATGGGATCGCCCGGATTCAGTCGATGTATACACCGGAGTTCTCCGGCCATTCCGAAGGGCGGGAGGTCATCGTGAAATAGGCGATACCCGCCGGACACAAAAAAAAAAACGCACCGTCGCGTCCGACGGTGCGTTTTTCTGTTGACGGCTTAAAGCCTCGTGCCGGCTCATCTTGTTTTTCCGTGGACGATATTGAGGATCGACACAAGCACCGGAGCCATTTGCTCGATGTCCGACCGGGTGGGCATGTACAGGTCCAGGAACCTTGTTTCGGCAGACAATTGCCCGTCCTTGTAGGTGCTTACACCCGGCCTGCCTTCCAGGACGCTCAGCCGGATTCCGGGGAAAGTGCCCGGTTCGTTGTCCGGCAGCAGGAAAATGGAGCCGTCCGCCGGATTGATATCCTTGAGATTGACGACCGTACGGATGGTTCCGTCCGGCAGCTGGTTGGTGAGGGAAAAGGTGAAGTCGTCATCGATACGGGTGGATACCTTTCCGAGTCCGGGCATTTTTCCGGCCGCCTCGTCGTACAGTCGCTGGATTTTCTCCAGGGAACGGCGCGAGCGTCCCAGGTAATCGGTTTCGTCCATGGCCTGGCTGGCCGCGAGTTGGTTTCCGTTCAGGGTCGGCACCTCGTTCGGCAGTCCTCCGGCCGACGGGTCATTGGCCGGGTTGCCGTCTTGTTGACACGCTGCGACGGTAATTGCCAGGCAGCTGCTGAAAAGGAAGAATTTGAGCATGTTCGGTAAGATTATTTTATTTTTAAAAGACTGGTGTTTATGTGTCTTCGCGCTGCCTTTGAAAAAAGGATGCCAATTTGCGCTTTGCCATTCCTGGTTGCGGTTGTTGGCGGCTTAGCTTACAGCCGGCCCTCTTCCGTGGGTTCAATAGCGGTACACGGTGATTGCGTCGTCGTTCCGGGCCACAACCACGAGGGGAGTGCCGTCCGCCAGTTTCAGCCTGACCATGTCACGGACAACGCCCAGCGCCCAGAAGCCGCTTTCTTTGCTTGGGACAGGGGTGAATCCACCCTTGCCGTCACCCGCCAGCAACAAACCGTTGCCGGAATCGATGCGCCCCGTTTCCACTTCCGGGGAGCTTGAATTACCGGCCAACAGGATGTCGAGGTGGCCGTCCCGGTTGAAGTCATCGGCGAGCAGGGCGTTCACCGGTGCGACTTGCGCCTGGATGGGGAGGGGCATCGGACGAAAATTGCCGTCGACGTTCTCGAAGTAAGTGGTGGCAAAGGTATTGGCCCGGTAGTGTTGGGCGGAAGCCAAGTCCGAGGGTGAAAAAACCGTCTCCAGGGTGGCTTGTCCGTATGCCCGGTGGCGGACAAATTTCTTCTTGAGCGGGGGCAGTTGCTTGATCAGGTTGTCCCGTAAGGGCAAGGGATAAGTTTTTCCCTGGTTGTGGTAGGCCAGGATGGGATCCAGGCTTCCGTTGCCGTCGAAGTCCTTGGCAAAAAGTTGCAAGGGTGCATCCGGACTGGCCTCGAGGCGACAATTGAGTCCGAGGTTGCCTGCGACCAGGTCCAGGTCTCCGTCCTGGTCGAAATCCGCTGCCAGGATACAGTTCCACCACCCATGGGTTTCCGAGAGCCCGAAGGATGCGGTGGCGTCCTTCAGGCGTCCGTCTTCCCAACGGAATACGGTGATGGGCAT
Source organism: uncultured Saprospiraceae bacterium (assembly GCA_964573725.1). Classification (GTDB taxonomy): domain Bacteria; phylum Bacteroidota; class Bacteroidia; order Chitinophagales; family Saprospiraceae; genus UBA6168. Next base: position 61,027 of record CAZNLJ010000003.1, on the reverse strand, counting down.
CCATTCACCAGCGAGCAGCAACTCCTCCCGGCCGTCCCCGTCCAGGTCGGCCCAACCACTTTCATGGATCATGCCGCATTTTTGCAGCGAAGGTGCCAAGGCGGGGGTCACGTCGTTGAACTTGCCTCCATCGTTTCGCAACAAATGGGAGGTGGGTGGTTCCGGGTAACGGCCGGGCGTCACCTGTCCGCCGACGAATAGGTCCGTCTTTCCGTCCCCGTCCATATCCGATACACTGACACAGCCGCCGCTGCTGCGGATCGGAGGGAGCGTTCCTTCCGGGGCACGCAGGAACCCGCCTTTTCCATCGTTGAGGTACAGGCGGTCCTGATAGTTCAGGGAGCCCGCATCATAGGAATTGCCCCCGCTGACCACATACAGGTCGAGGTCGCCGTCTCCGTCGGCATCGAAAAAAGCTGCGGCCAGGTCTTCAAAGGTAGCATCCCCGGCCCAGGTGTCGGGACCGGTCGGCCGGAAGGAATTGTCGGTTTGCTGAAGGAAAAGGGAACCGGCCTGCCCCATGGCGCCGCCGATATACAAGTCGTCCAGGCCGTCGAGGTTGACATCCCCCTTGGCCAGACAGGGACCCCGGTCGGAGAACTTGTGCGGCAGCAGGCGCTCCCGGTTGAAATCGATGAACGCGTCTTCCTGGTGCCGGAAGGCCAGTCCGGGAATGTCCGTACCGGTGAACAGGCGCTTCCCGGCGGCTTCCGGTGTGCTGCGTGAACCGGGACGCGCAGCTTCCATGCGGAGGGTGATGCGTTGGCCCGCCGGCACTTGGGAGCGGGTTTGCACCAGCTTCCCGGTCGGCCAATGTACTTCCACCCGGTCCGCCACCCGGTAATCGCCCAGCCCGAAGTGCAGCACCGTGGAGGACGAGGAGAAAAATCCCCGGACGGGCGTCACTTCCTGATATTGCATGTCCGGACCACAATAAACACGGACCGTCGCGCCGATGCCTTGCGTATTGCCGGGCGCCCCTTCCAGGGCCACCTGCAACCAATTGTTTTCCTGCCGGTCGGCAGTCTTGTTTTCGTACAGCAGTGCGTTTCCGTGTATCTGGTTGACAATCAAGTCCAGGTCTCCGTCGTTGTCCAGGTCCGCGTACGCGCTTCCGTTGGCATAGGAAAGCTCGACCAGCCCCCAGTCGTCGCTCACCTGTCGGAACTGCCATCCGTCCATATTCCGGAACATGTAATTCTGAAGGGGGGTGGAGGGGATAAGCTTCAGATACTCGTCGATGGACTGGAAGCGGGCCGTGGAGACACCGCCGGACTGCATGATGGAATCCACGGTGTAATTGAGGTAATCCAGGTTCGAGATGTCCCGGCGGTAGCCGTTGGTGATATAAAGGTCTTTCAGCCCATCGTTGTCGAAATCGGCCAACAAAGGGCTCCAACTCCAATCCGTATTCGACACGCCTGCCAGTTCGCCGATGTCCATGAACGGCGCACCGGCCGAATCCGGCGAAGCGCCGGTATTGATTTGCAGGACGTTCCGCATGAGCTGGTGGCCATAGTGGAAACGGACTAGATTGTTGTACCGCTCCAACAGCATGGTGGTCATCAGTTCTTTCTGCCGTTGATTATCCTCCGCGATCATGTCCAGGCCGACAAGGTCTACCAGCCCGTCGTTGTTGAGGTCGGCAATGTCCACCCCCATGGTATGGTTGCTGAGGTGCCGGAAGTACCGGTCCGTCTGATTGGTGAAGCCGCCTTTCCGGTTGTTGATGTAGACGATGTCGGGCTCAATGTAATCGTTGGCGACAAAAATGTCGGGATAGCCGTCGCGGTCGAAGTCGGTCACTGTGGCACTGAGCCCCCAGGCCCGGTTGCGGATACCGGCCGATCCGCTGACCTCGGTGAAGCGGCCGTTGCCTTCGTTTCGGAAGAGCTTGTCGGATTCCCATTCGTCCCGGGGGTCTGCGATCCGGACATATTCGTCTCCCTCCTGTCGGGCGGTGATCTTGTTGACTTCCTTGAAGCTGACCGGATGGTTCAGGAGGTACATGTCCAGGTCTCCGTCCAGGTCGTAGTCAAAGAAATTGGCGTGGTTGGAAGCGGAACGGTTGTCCAGACCGTAGGCCGCGCCCTGCTCCGTGAAAGTCAGGTCTCCGTTGTTGATAAAGAGCAGGTTGGCACGCGAATCGGTGGGTTGCATGCCGGACCGGCAGACATATAGGTCCGGCCATCCGTCGCTGTTGATATCCACGACCGTCACACCGGTCTTGATACCGGTTTCGGCAGCCACGCCCGCCCGCCCGGTGATATCCTCGAAGACCATGTCTCCCTTGTTGAGGAACAGTCTATTGGGTTCCTGGGTGGCGCTGAGATAGAGGTCGGGTAGTCCGTCCTTGTTCACATCCAGTACGGCTACCCCGCCACCATTGTAGAGGTAGCTGTTGATCAGGATGTTGTTTTCGAAACTTTCGGTAATCTCATTGGAAAAGACCAAGCCGGAAGCCTCCGGTGGTACCAGATTGAACCGGGTGGTATCGGTGTCGACCGACCGGACAGGGGGGGCGCCCTCATCCGGCTGGGCAGGTTGGCACCGGACCAAGGACAGTACGCAGAACAGGAACGCGGCGATGACCGACGCATGGGATATTTTCGAAAATGCGGGAAGGGGAAACATCGGTGAACGTTTGATGGCTGTTGGATGCATGGAGGACCGGGATTGCGGCCGGAAGGTCGTCCCTCTTGCCGGCTGGAGCAGATATCGGCCCGTTTGGCTTCCTTGGTTGCTCCGTTCCTCTACGGAAAATCGCCCGAATTGTTCAATAACCGGACAGTAGCGGCCAAATTAAGGGCATCCGGTCGATGAAATGCTATTCCGGGCCGCCTATGTTAAGTCTGTGTAAATTGTTCCGGCGCCATGGCAGCCGATTTGGCCAATCCGGCATGCCGGGGTAATTTTACCGGCGAAGCTGTTGAAAAAAAACAAAGTATGGAGTTCTCCAATGTCGTGATGTGGGCGGGATTCATGTTGGCCGCCTATTCCGTGGTCGGTAATGATGTGATACAAACATTGGGAACCTTCCTCACCTCCAACGAGAAGCGGCTGCCATGGTACGTGCTTTGGCTGTACGCGGCGGGAATCCTTTCGGCCGTCCTGGTCGTCGGTTACCTGCAGAACGACATTTCCTACGGCCGGTTGGCGAAGTTCGAACCGCCCGCCTCCTACGATTGGTACTACCTGCTTCCTCCCGTGGTACTGCTTCTGATCACCCGCATCGGTATTCCGGTGAGCACGACCTTCATGATCCTCACCCTGTTTTCCTTGTCGAATGTGCCGACGGAAGCCACGGAACTGATCGGAAGTGTCTTCAACAAGGACCAGGTACTGGGCGGGATGGTCCAGAAATCCATCATGGGATACCTGATCGCCTTCCTGTTGGGGATGGCCGTATACCTGTCCGTCAGCAGGACCGTGGAAAAGCGGTTCATCGACTCAACGCCCAACCGGAACAATTACCTGGTTTGGTCGGTGCTGCAATGGTTCTCCACCGGATGGCTCTGGTCACAGTGGCTGGTGCAGGACCTCGCCAACATCTACATTTATCTCAACGCCGGCAAACAACTGAACCATACGGATTTTCTTACTTCCCTTTTCATCATCCTCTCCTTGCTGGGCTTTATCTTCTACACCAAAGGCGGAGCGATTCAGGATGTGGTGCGCAAGAAAACCAATACGGCCGACATCCGTTCGGCGACCATCATCGATTTCCTGTACGGTTTGGTTTTATATGTGTTCAAAGATGATTATTTTGGTCTTTGGGGCGGTAAGCTTCCCATGAGTACGACCTGGGTATTCGTGGGTTTGCTGGCAGGCAGGGAATTGGCCATCCGCATCATGTTGGCCGGACATGTTTCCAAAAAGATCCAACGGATGGTGTTCGCAGACCTGGGCAAGATTTTCCTCGGTTTGGTCATCAGCATCGTATTGGTCTATTTCATCAAGGTGTTGGGAAGCTGAGCAATATCCTTTCCCCCGGCGTTTCCCGGTGAATGCCTGCGGAAGACACCTCCGCAGACCGTTTCTTCCGGCGGGACCGCCCCACGTCAAAATCAGCCGTCGATATGAAAATCTTGTATGCTACGGACTTTTCGGACGCTTCCCTTCATGCCTTCCGGTATTGCCTGGGTCTCGCCGGATTCCTTTCCGCGGACATCACCGTCCTGCATGTGTATCGTCAACCCCAGGTTCGGGGGCACCATCTTCCCAACCTGGTGGAAGACATGCTGAAGGACCATGACCTGGAGGTGCTGGAGGAATTCAGGAACCGCACCGCCGCCCTTCGTGCCATGGTGTCGGATGCCGGTCAGGATAGTATGTCCATCTCTTATTTGCTGGAAAAAGGAGATCCGGTCAGCACCATTTGCGCACAGGCGGCCTCCCTGGGTGCCGGCCTGGTGGTCATGGGAACCAAGGGCGCCGGCTTCGTGAAGGAAGTGTTCATGGGAAGTGTCGCGGCCGAAGTGTTGGAAAAAGCACCTTGTCCCGTCCTGGTGGTGCCTGAATCGGCTGTTTCGGACGGGAAGATTGATACCATGGCCGTCACGACGGATTACACCGAGGAGGATGCGGCGGCTGTCCGCCTTGCCGCCGAATGGGCGAACCGCCTGCAGGCCAATTTGTATTGTGTGCACGTGGACAGCGCCCACACGGAGGAAATCACCCACGCCATGGATTTGTTCCGAAAACAGTTCCAGGATTCCGGGTCTGTTTCCTTTCATGTCCTCAATGAATTCGATATGCAGGAGGCCCTCGTCCGATTCGCCTTGGATCGGCAGGTGGACCTGATTGCGATGGTCGCCCACCAGCGTGGCTTCTTCCAGGAATTGTTCCGCTACAGCCATGCCAAGTCGATGTCCTACCATCAGCAGATTCCTTTGCTGGTCTTCCATCCCGCCGACCTGTAGCATCCGGCGGGATTTGTCAAAAGGCTTCCCCGGACCGGAAGCTGCCCGTCGCCCGTTTGCCTGATTCCCCGGTGCCTTCTTTCCTGTGGGTAGCCTGCCGGCTTGTCCGCCCGCCGGTGCTCCGCCGTTCTCCCCTTCCCAAAGTTTGTCTTTCCTTTGCCGGGTGCCTTTACATTTTCTAACCGGCAGCCCGACGATCGGCTGTCCGTTTTTTCTTCTTGACGGCCAGCTACCTCATCTTCCGCAACGCTACCTTAGGGGGGGAGTACAAAACATTGATTTTCTGTAGTTATTAGTTGTCAAATCTGCCGGTATGCTGCGTCCCGTACCCATAACATTTCAGGGCGGCCGGCGGCGCCCGGGCACGCCGCCGGCCGCCCTGTCCAAAAGGCGGGAAGCACAATAAAATCCCTTTGTTTATGTGCTGCTTACGTATTCATATAATCATGCGAACCTTACAAGCAAGATATTCGATTTGGTTTTTGAGGTGCGAAAGATGAGAACTACCAATTTTGGCGTTTTTTTTGCATTAAAAAATTTAAGGCTATGTAATCAAATCATTACAAACATATATTGAGAAATGCGCACGACGAAAATTCTGGGAATTGTGTTGATCCTGTTGATGTTCATCCCACAGGATTCCCTTTTTGCACAGTATTTCGAGGTGGGTGCCACCGTGGGTGGTTCCAATTACCTGGGTGAGCTGAGTGATTACCAATGGAGGGCTTCCGGTACGCACGGCGCCTTCGGTGTTTTCGGCCGATACAATGCCAATCGCTTCTTTTCCGTTCGGTCGGGTTTTGTCCGGGCCGTCGTATCCGGAACGGATGAGGAAAGCCGGCGGACATCGAGCCTGGCAAGGAACCTGAATTTCAGGTCCGATTTGCTGGAATTGTCCCTGGTCGGTGAATTGAACTTGTCCCCGTACAACGTCCGCGCCTACAAGACGGCAGTCCCTTACCTCTTCGCCGGTATCGCCGGTTTTTACTTTGATCCACAGGCACAGATGCGCGGCGCTTGGTACGACCTGCCGCAGGCCAGGACGGAAGGGGTCTCCTACAGACAGGTAGCACTTTCGGTTCCTTTCGGACTGGGGCTGAAGTTCAGCCTGAGTGAAAAAGTGAACCTCGGAATGGAACTGGGGGCCAGGAAAACTTTTACGGACCGCCTGGATGATGTCAGCGGCGACTACCCAGACATCATGGCCATCCGTTCGGCCGACCCGCTTTCCGCCGCCCTGTCCTACCGTACCCCAGAATTGACCGGCACCTTCGGGGAAAACCCTTACGGTCTGCCCCGGGGGGACGCCTCCAATTCGGATTGGTACTTGTTCGGGGTGCTCCAGATATCCGTCAATCTGACGGATAAGTTCGGATTGGATTTCGATCCGCGTTATGAACCTTTCAAATCGAAACCGGCCAAACGGAGACGGTCCTCAAAGCCCATGGAGGTAAAAGGATTTTAGCCGAATCCGGATCAGTCCTGTCCCGGCGGCGAAGTCTCTGTAGTACTTGGCCGGTGCTGTGCCAACCGGCATTTTATCTAAGAATGAAGGTACGGCCTGCGCCGGTAGCTGCCGGCGATATGACAAAGGCGGAATCATGATCCCGGGAAAGCGCCGAACAATTCCACCAGCTTCTTCCTGCGGAATTCAAAGATGTTCCGTACTTCCTTCCCTACCAGCATCTTTTCCACCGCAATCCCCAAGATTCCGAGGGGAAGCCGGTAATCCACGATATCCGTCATTTCCACGCCGCCGTCGATGGACCGGAAATGGTGCTGGTGATGCCAGATCGAATACGGCCCCAACCGCTGTTCGTCCACAAAATATTCCTTGTCCCGCACATGTGTGATCTCCGTGACCCAACGGACAGGTATACCCCACAAGGGCCTGACGTGGTATTCGATAAAAATTCCGGAATACATTTCTTCCGGCAGCGGGGATACCGGAACCAGGTTCAGCTCCCGGGGCGTGATGACTGCCAGGTTCCGGGGGGAGGAAAAAAATGCCCAAGCCTGCTCCAAGGTGATGGGCAATGCTTGGACGGTCGTCAGCTGGTGCATAAGGTTAAGTTTTGCAGCAGAACAGCGCCAGGCAGAAAAGGTTGTGCGGCTAAGGGCAATTTACCAGCAGGGTGCGGACGTCCGGATGTTTGATGAGCGGGATGGTATTGCCCCAGGCGGTATTGATGTAATTGATGACATTCGTGATTTCAAATTCCGTAAGTTGTGGAATTCCTTCCATGGGTGTCCGGTAAGTCCTTCCATTGACCACAAGCGGTTCCTCTATGCCGTTCCGGATGAGGCATGGCAGTTCCGACTGGTGCTCGGCCAGAAAATCCGACTGTTTCAAAGGCGGAATAATCCCCGGCAACCCGGTCCCGTCATCCATATGGCAATTCGCACAGAAATTCTCGTACAGGATTTTACCTTGGGTGAACGGCGTGTTCCGGCAAGCGGGCAGCAGGCCGGCCGAGAGTCCTGCCACCGTCATGGACGAAATCAGCCACAATCGGCGGTGCGTTTTTCTATTGCTCACGTAACAAGTCTTGTATATCTCCGATGAAACGGTCCACGTCCTCCGGATCGGTACCGTCGCAAAACGATCGGACCCGACGGTTTTGATCCACCAGGATCAACCGCCCACTGTGGTCGAAACCGCCGGGTGCATCCGCCGATTCCATGGCAACGCTGAAATAATCGTCCGCTATACCATAGAGGTCCAGCTTGTCCCCGGTTACGAAATGCCATTTGTCGGCACGCACACCCAGGTTCCTGGCATAATGGTGCAAGGCTGCCACCGTATCCCGTTTGGGATCGACCGTATGGGCCAAGAGCAACAACCTTGGTTCGTCCAGAAAGGTATCGTGTATCCGAAGCATTTGTTTGGTCGTCTTGGGACAGATGGTCGGACAGGAGATGAAGAAGAAATCCGCCACATAGATGCGGCCTTCGAAGGTGCGGTTGTCCACAAGCTGGCTATCCTGGTTCAGGAATGAAAAATCTCCGATTTGGTGAAAAACGGTATCGCCGTTGACGATGTCCTTCTCTCCGAGAATAGGCAATGTCCGGGGAGGGCGTTCACAAGCGGTAACCAGGATGACCAAGACCCACAGGAAGGAACTTTCCCGAACGAATGTCATTTTCATGTCGTGATATTTAGGTGATAAGTCTGCCGAAGCCGGCATATCAGGGTTGTTCCCATTTGGCGAGCACCGCTGCGCCTTGCTCGAGGCTGGCCAGCATATCGGAGGAAACCTGCCGGATTTCCGCCATTTCCGATTCCAGGTAGGCCATGATTTCTTCATGTGTCTTGCTGGAACGGAGTTTCGCCGGGGCCTTGAAGTCACCCATCCATAGCATCATTCCGTCATCCGCCGCCTCCAGCCCGCGCAGCGCCGCCTCGATGTCCGACACCGCAGCTGCCGATAAGGTCTCTTTCTTTTTATACAGTTTGTTGAGCTTTTTCTGCATCCTGACGATGTCCGCACTTTTGGGCATGACGGCATCGTGCACGGTGTAAATTTCCTTGGCCAGGCGATCTTCCGACTGATGCTCGGAATTCCTGCAACCGAGCGACAGCAAGGCCATGCCCCCGCAGAAAAGTAAATTGACAAGTTTCATGCGCTGTGGTTTTTTAGCCGGCGGTGCATCGGGCAAGGATGGTGGAGGCATATGCCCGGCACCATGCCGTTGAGCGGGATCGGTTTTCCAAGTGCCCCGGCTTGTGTCATGTGGTGGCGGTTGTTGTCCGTGGTATTGACGCACGCTTCCGGTACAAGCTCACCACACCTTGTGCGATATCGGTACCGTTGAAGTTACGCGCCATGAATTCCCGTGCCGCCTTGCCGATGACCGGCAGTCGTTCCGGGTGTCTGAAACACCAGGCCAACTGTTCCATAAAGTCAATGGAATTGTTGGCTATGAGTATTTCCTGCCCGGGTTGTGCACCGATACCCTCCGCGCCGATATCCGTGGTGATGACGACCCGTCCCAAGGCCATGGCTTCCAAGATCTTGATCTTGATTCCGCTGCCGGAGCGCAAGGGGGCTACCAGGATCGGGAAACGGTTGATGAATGCTTTGGCGTCAGGCACCTCCCCATGCACCACGACATTGGGCTGCTGTCGTTGGAGCAGGTGCAGGGGCATGTTCTTTCCCGCCAGGTGAAAAATGGCCTGGGGAAAACGCGCCGCCACTTCGGGCCATATGGTGTCCAGGAACCAATGTACGCCGGACTTGTTCGGCTGCCAATCCAGTGCACCTATGAAACAGACGGAGGCGGTCGGCGTGCGGAAGGCTTGCGGGTCCGGCAGGTAATCTTCCGCCGGAATGCCGACGGAGGCGGTGACCGCCGTGGCCGGTGCGGCCCCGACGCTCTTGAAATAAGCCAGGTCGGCGGAGGAAATGGCCAGGAGGAAATCTGCGGAAGCACAACTCCGTATTTCGAACCGCTTCAACAGCCAGGTCTGGTAGGCCAGGTAGGCCCACCGGAGGGGATGCTTGGTCATGGGCAATTGGCGGGCCCAGATTAGATGCTCGACGTTGTGGGAACGGATGGATATCAGGGCCCGGGAACAGGACCGGACCAGCGGGATGTAAGCGGCCAGGTATACCGTTTCCAATTGTACGATATCGTAGCCACCGTCCGTTTCCCGCTCCGCTTCCCGGAGCATGTCCCGGAGCATGTCCCGGAAATCGGGATGGTAAAATCGGGCGGCGATGTAGGAACGGCCTTGAACCAGACTGGCCATCGCCCCTCCGATGGTGATGGCGGTGTTGACCGGAACCGTCCGTATCTTTCGGAACATGCGGTTGCCGGCCGGTAGGTCGGCGAGACCGGTGTGGTGTTTGGGGGGATGCATGACCAATAGGTCGAGGATACAGCCTTCCTTGCGGAGCGATTGGGCCAGATAACCGGTGGCAATCGGTTCCCCTTCGTTCAAGGGAAAAAAAAACTTTTTGGAAAGGACAAGAATCTTCATGTACCCTTTATCATGCCGCACGTATCGGTAAATGGTAGCTGCGCGTGCAAGGCTCCGGACCCGCCTTTCCGGTCGGTGACGGATGGCGGGGCGCTTCGGGAATCCACAGGGATTCCGCGCAGCGGATGCGTAGCTGACAGCCGTTTCTGCTCCCGGTCGGAAAAATGCAACGACAGCGGAGGCGGTCAGAGCAATCTCTTCAGCGTTTCCTCGATTTGTTCGGCTCCGCGCAGGTTGACGGCGGCAATGTTCCCGTCCCGGTCTATCATGAACGTCCGGGGAATACTGCTGACCCCGTAGATGCCGGCCGGTTCGCATTCCCACTTCCTGAGGTCGCTGACGTGGTAGTCCCAAGCCAGTCCGTCGGCCTTGATGGCATCCTGCCACAGCTTCCGTTGCTTCTGAAGGGCTTCGTTTATTTTTCCGGCATCGTTCTGCATGGCTGTCCGCTGGCGGGAATCCACCCCGTCCAGGGATACGCTGAAAACGGTGAAGCCCTTGTCCTTGTACTGGTTGTATATCCTGACGACATTCGGGTTCTCCATCCGGCATGGACGGCACCAACTGGCCCAGAAATCCAACAGGACCACTTTCCCTTTCAACTCGGAGAGGGCATATTCCTTCCCGCTCGGGCTGGGTAGCTTGATGTCCGGTGCCGGTTGCCGGTTGCCGGCTTCGATATATTGGTAACCGTTGCTCCTGCCCGGATTGGTCGCCGAGCGTTGTACGTTCACGATCAAGTCCTGGTAATCCTTCAGGTAACTGCTATTGGGATATGCCTGGACCAACCGGGATTCCGCCTGCTTGTATATGTCAAGCAGGGAGGCGTTGGTGCCGATGGCCTGGATGCAGGTGTACACGGCCGTGTACGGGTTGGCGGTGGTGTCGACGAAGGCCTTGAGGTCGTCGACGTCCATGGACCTGGCCATCAGCCGCCGGATTACATCCCGGTAGGCGGTCGTGCCTGCCGAGCCGGTCACTTCGTAGTTCATCTGATTGAGGGTTCCCAGGTCGCCCTGGATCCCGATTTCCTGCTCCGTCCCGTCCAGCACGAGGATGATGGATTGTTCCCCGATGCGCAGGCGGTAGAGTCCCGCTTCCTGTCGTTCCTCCAGGGTGAACCGGAAGTCGCCGCCGGGCCCCAGGTCGGTCTTGCCGATCACATTGTTGGCGCCTTTCGGTCCCAGTCCCATCTTGTCCATGAAGAGTTGGATGTTGGCACCTTGCCGGATGGTACCGGACAGGGTCAGGCCCGTTTTGCCGGCCTCACTGCCGCAGGACTGGAAAAGTATGGCCGTAAAGGCAAGGATACCGATGGAAAGATATTTGGTTGCCATAAGTGGTGTTGTCTGAATTTGGGTGATACTGACTAAGAAAAAACGCAGGAGTCCCGCTTTCTGTTCAACCGCAGGACAATTTACAGGATGATTTCCGTCGCTCTTGCATTCAGGCCTGCCCGTCCATCATCCGCTCGAGGGTGGAGCGGTGGATTTCCTGCCATGACTCGATACTTCCGAAGTTTTCGTTATCTATTACCGCATTTTTTCCAAAAACTTCGCCAAGTTTCGTAAACGATACATGCTGTTTGGACAAGAGGTTCCGGAAAGGTTCGTCCTGGTCGGCCGCGACCGTGACGACCACCCTACCCTGGCTCTCCCCGAACAGGAAACAGTCCTTCCGGAAAGTGTCGGTAGTTTCGATTTGAAAGCCGAGTCCACCGGCCATGGCACTTTCCAGCAGGCTCATGAAAAGCCCGCCTTCCGATATATCGTGGGCAGAGCGGACAAATCCGGCCCGGATGATGCGTTCCACGAGGCGGTGCAGTTCGAATTCATCGGCCAGGTCGAAAACCGGGGCGGGAGAAAGGGAGACCTGGTGGACCACCCGCAGGTATTCGGAACTGCCGAGATCGTCGTAGCAATTGCCTAGCAGGTAGATTTGGTCTCCGTTTTCCTTGAAATTCAAAGTGGTATGAAATTTCTGATTTTCCAGGATGCCTAGCATGCCGATGACCGGCGTTGGAAAGACGGGTTCCACGGCACCTTCCGAAGTGGACTGGTTGTAGAAACTCACGTTACCTCCGGTGACGGGGGTGTCGAATTTCCGGCAGGCGTCTCCCATGCCGCGGATGGCGTGTACGAACTGGTAATAGACTTCGGGATGGTACGGATTGCCGAAATTCAGGCAGTTGGTGATGGCGACGGGTTTTCCGCCGGAGCAGACGATGTTCCGGGCAGCCTCCGCCACGGCGATCATGCCTCCTTTGTAGGGGTCGGACCTGACATACCCTGCGTTGCAGTCGACCGTCAGGGACAGGCAGGTATCCGTACCGTCGATCCGCACCACTGCGGCATCGGACGGTGCGTTGGTCGTCAGGTTGTTGGTCCGCACCATGCTGTCGTACTGCTCATAGATCCATCGGCGGGAAACCAGGTTCGGCGAGCGGAACAATATGCGGGCGGCTTCCGGCAAGCTTTGGGGGATCGGAATGGTTTTCAGGTGGAAACCGGCGAGTTCGTCCAGGTAGGCCGGCCGGGTATAAGTCCGTTCGTATACCGGCGCCCCGCCTCCCAATACCAGCGATTCGGCGGGTACACGGGCGACCAGCTCCCCGTGGAAATAGTAGTCCAATATTCCGTCGTCGGTCACTTCTCCGATCTGTACACAGGTGAGGTCCCATTTTTCGAAGATATCCGTGACGGCCGTGGTGTCTCCTTTGCGGAGGACCAGCAGCATACGCTCCTGGCTTTCCGACAGCAGGATTTCCCAGGGTACCATGCCGGCCTGTCGGGTGGGTACCTTGTCCAGGTCGATTCGCATCCCGGCCCGGCCTTTGGCGCTCATCTCGGAGGTGGAACAGGTGATGCCTGCCGCCCCCATGTCCTGCATACCCACGATACAGCCCGTCCGGATGGCTTCCAGGGTGGCCTCCAGGAGCAATTTCTCCTGGAAGGGGTCTCCGACCTGGACGGCGGGCAGGTCCTCATGGCTCTCCTCATGCAGGTCGGCCGAAGCGAAGGTGGCCCCATGGATCCCATCTTTTCCCGTTCTGGAACCGACGATGAAGACTGGATTTCCGACTCCTTCCGCTATCGCGGAAACGGTCTCCCCGACCTTGACGATGCCGACCGACATGGCGTTGACCAGGATGTTCTGGTTGTAGCAATCGTTGAAATATACTTCCCCGCCGACGGTAGGCACACCGAAACTGTTGCCGTAGTCCCCGATCCCTTTCACCACCCCGCGCATCAGATGACGGGTATGTCGCAATTTCGGGTCGCCGAAGCGCAGGGAATTGAGGGCTGCAATCGGCCGGGCTCCCATGGTGAAGATGTCCCGGTGGATGCCGCCCACCCCGGTCGCCGCTCCCTGGTAAGGCTCGATGGCGGAGGGGTGGTTGTGGGATTCGATCTTGAAAGCACAGGCGAGCCCGCCGCCGATATCCACCAACCCGGCGTTCTCCTCCCCGGCGCCGACCAACAGCTTTCCACCCTCGCGTGGCAAGGTCTTCAACCACCGGATGCTGTTCTTGTAGGAACAATGCTCCGACCACATCACGGAATAGATACTGAGTTCCGTGAAATTGGGATCTCTTCCCAGGATGGCCTTTATCCTGTCGAATTCATCTGCCGTCAAGCCGAGCTGGGCGGCTGTTTGGACCGTAACGGCAGGTGTTGTCTTTTGCATGGATGTCTGTTTTGTGGTTTGAAGGCTCCGCAAAGATAATGGCTTCCGGCTATTATTAGGTTCGGTCGGTCCGGTCCTTGCCGCGGATTTGATACCCGGACTGTCCGGTCGGCACAGTGATGGCTGCGCCTCATCGTTTAGGTCTCACCTTCCGTGTCTCAATAACCAGATCGAATATCTTGATAGCAAGGTCCGCAAGATAGTTTAATAACGTAAGCTACTTGAAATCAAAGGGTCTTTATGGGATGCCTATTGGACAGGGTGCGCCGCCGGCCGTCCTGAAATTTTTTTGGCGCGGGGCGCAGCTCCGCTGCCTTTTCGAGGCGGACCGTGGCAAACCGGCAAGTTCAATAACTATAAGAACAGAACTGTAAGAACAGACAATCAATATTTTGTAATTGCTTATTTCGTACGGTTGAGGTGAGGAGGATACGTGGTGTGGGATTCCGGGGACTCCTGATTTCGACCGGTGCCTGACGCGACGAACCGTACAAGGCCGTGGGGCGGACCGGTTCCTCCGACAGGGTGGTCATGGTGTGGGATGAAACAAAAAAAGCCGGTGGACACCGGCTTTTGGAGTGTAGCGCGAGGCGGGCTTGAACCGCCGACCTTGTGATTATGAATCACACGCTCTAACCAGCTGAGCTACCGCGCCGTCAAGCGGCCACAAATATAGGGCAAATCATCTTTAGGGTGTATCCATTCCAAGAAACTTTTTCCCTGGTTTGCCGGCCGGGGGCTTTGGACCATGTCGTTGGCCGGTCATGGCAGGCGTTTCAGTCCTGCCTTGGCCTGTTGGTGAAGCCCGAGGGCATGAGCTGCCGGCTCCAGTCGCAGGCATTGCCCGTAGTATAGGCGTGCCGCCGCATGTTCTCCGCGTCGGGCATGGATATGTCCGAGCTCCAGGGCAGCCCGGCAGGCATAGTAGGCTGCCGAGTCGGCTCCCTCCCGTAATGTTTCCAGGTAATGCCCGATGGCTTGTTCCAATTGGCCGCGCTGGTGCTGGATGCGGCCGAGCCTGTAAGTGTATTCCAACCGTTCTTCCGGCGGGAAGACAAAAGGGACCGAGGGTTCGGAGAGCACGGACAAGGCCCGGTCGAAATGACCGCCGTCGAAAAGCAACCGTGCCCGGAGCAACGCGGGGGTCGGGAGGACGGGTACACCCGCTTGCCGGTGTGCTTCCTGGTCGGTGCCGTTGTCCTGCCGGCCGACGGTCCGGCAGGCGGCCATATACCGGAAATAGGCCGCCGTATCCTGCCGGACCAACCAGGCGTGCCAGGCGAGTTTGCGATGGGCGTCCTTGAGGTGTTGCCGTCCACCGTATTGCCGGATGAACAAGTGGAAATGTCGGTCCGCATCGGCATCCAGTCGCTGGAGTTTGGCGTTGCCCAAGAGGTACTCCAGGTAGGGGCATGGATGGTAACGGCTGCCCCGCGGCCGGTTTTGCAAGGTGCGGATGGCATCTTCCCCCCGATAGCATCGCAGCGCCACTTGCGCCCGTACATAGGTGGTGAGCGGACTTTCCTCCGGTGCGGGAGTCAGGCGGCCGACCGTCCGCCAGGCTCCGTCCGCATCGTTTTCGAGCAGCAGCTGAAAGAATGCGTGGTACACGACCGTCTCCGGGTAATAGATGTACGCGCCGTCGGAACCCGCTGCCAATGCCGCTTGCAGGTCTTCCCGGGCTTCCTCCAGCGAGCCATGCAGGTGGCTGACCTTGGACAGGATCTGCTGGTAAGTTTCCGGAATGGTGCCGACCATTCCCCGGAGTATGCCAAGATCTTTTCGGTTGGGCAGGAATTCCGGAAACCGTTCCTGGTTGCGCTGCAAATACCGGAAAGCACGGTTGACCTCCAGCAGCGCAGTCGCATATTCTCCGTACTTCTGCCTGGTCAGTGCCCATTGGAGCAAGATATCGGCTTGCAGGTACAGGTGGTACGGGGAGTCGGGATCCCCTTCCGCCCGGATCCGCTGGATCCGCTTGTCCTTGTTGCCTTCCAACCGGTCGAATTGTCCGGGCTCCTCATCCAGGTAGCACTTCAGGAAATCGATATAGTTCTCCAGGTGCAGGACCAACAGGTTACGGGGGTCATGCCGGGCGGCTGCCGATAAGTCCGCCTCCGCCTCCGCCAACCGCAACTCCATGATTTGTCCGTATACCGCTTTCAGGGCCGGATTCCAGGTGTAGTGTCCGCCGGATATGCCTGTCCCGGTCATGGTGGCATACAGGTGAAAACAGAGCGGCAACAGCCATATCGTCCCCCATGTCTTTTTTTTCATCCTATTGTGGTTAATTGCGCATCCTCCGCACCGAAACCCTATAAAATCAATCATTGTAATTGCCTGATATTCAAAATTATTTTAGTTATTTAACAGGCTAATCTGCTGCGACCTGCCTGGAAAAGGGCGCGGCGCGCAGACCCGCGCCCGAAGACAGTTTTCAGGTCGGCCGCCGGCCGCCCTGTCCAATCGGCGGGGAGCGTCGCAAAGAGCATTTGGTAATGATAAGGTTACGTATTCTACAATCATGTGAACCTTGCAATCAAAATATTCGATTTCGTTATTGCGGTGCGAGAGATGAGTGATCGGCGGGTGGCTCCGAAATTTTCTTTTTCCGGTTGCGGCTATGCAGCCGATCGGTTTTCCGGCGGCCCGGTGCGGTCGGAAACGGAAACCTGTCCGCTGGCACCCCCCAAGGGCAGGTCCGTTTCCAAAGATAGGAAATGCACCTGTTTATTTGTTTTCAGGGTCACCGAATCCGCTGGTCGCATCAAATATCGAATCCTCCGCACCTCAACCCAATAAAATAATTCTTTACAAAACATTGATTTTCTGTTGTTTTAGTCAATAAGCTCGATGATACGCTACACCCCGCACGAAAAAGGGCGCGGGGCGTAGCCCCACGCCCAAAAAAAATTTTCCCAGGAAGGTCGGGGGGGGGGCGCAGCGCCCCCCCCACCCACCGGTCCACAAGGCGCGCGCAGCCCAAAAAAACACATATAATAAAAAGAAAAATGAC
>CAZNLJ010000003.1:0-44408 GCA_964573725.1 uncultured Saprospiraceae bacterium | reverse complement strand
TAAACCACCCCCCCCCCACAAAATGGGGGGGGGGCCCCCCCCCCCCCCAAAAAAAAATTTCCCCCCGGCGGGGGGGGGGGCCCCCCCCCCCCCCCCCCCACCTTCCTGTCCAAAGGGCGAGCAGCGCAATAAAGACCATTTGAAATAAGTAGCTTACGTCCTTATACGATCATGCGAACCTTGCAATCAAAATATTCGATTTGGTTCTTACGGTGCGGAAGATGAGAAATTTGGAATCCGGCCGGAGAATTTGCCTGGTGAAATGGGAAGTTTACCGTTGCAGGAGAATTTTTATCTTTGTTGGCAAGTGGTGGCAGTCCGCCCGAATGGAACCCGGGCCGGAAGTCTCCACCCGAAAGGCAGCCGAAGCGTATGAAAAACCCTTTGTCGGACATAGAGGAAACCTTCGAGGTCGACCTTCCCCAACGGGAGTCCCTGGATGACTACCTGGATGCTGTCCTCCCGGATATCGCCCCCCTTGGGGAGGACTTGCGCGAACAGGCGTACTATGTGATGCCGGGTGGAAAACCCTGGCTGGAAATCCGGGATGATCCCGGCTTTCAGGAATCCGTGCTTCATTTCTTCAACGAGAACGGGGAATACCTCCAGTCCGTGGATGGGAATGTCAGCAAGGGGCGTTGGCGCTTGTTGGATGGAACGAACAAGATCATCATCGAACAAGGGGGTTCCGGTGGCCCGGGTCGGAGCGAATTGTACGAGCTGGCTTTCCTCAACGCCCGTTTTTTCATCCTTCGCAAACACGGCAACCCGAATCGACATGGCCGCCGGTATTTTTTCATGGGTTTCGAGCCGGCGGTCAGAAGACTGAAATGGAAAGATTGTGTGGAGCTCCTCTACAATGAGTACCGCAGCCAATGGGGGGCTTTCCAGTACCTCCTGGTCGTCGCCCTCCTGATTGTGGCGGCCGTCGCCTTGTTCTCCATCTTCTGACCACCGCTCCCGTACCTCATCGTCTCCCCGTTCCGGCCGGTGGCATCTCATTCGATATCAGTTCCATTTCTATCTGCCGACGC
Source organism: uncultured Saprospiraceae bacterium (assembly GCA_964573725.1). Lineage (GTDB taxonomy): Bacteria > Bacteroidota > Bacteroidia > Chitinophagales > Saprospiraceae > UBA6168. Next base: position 43,374 of record CAZNLJ010000003.1, on the reverse strand, counting down.
TCCAGGTCGGCGGATAAGATCCTTACCCGTACAAGTTCCCCGATTTTCAATACGCGGCCGGACCGCATGCCCCGTGCCACCAATCTGCTGTCCTCGATCAGGTAGGCCTCCGGCAGGGAATGGAAGGGAACCATCCCCTCGCATTTGTTGTCCGTCAGTTCCACGAAAAATCCCCTTTCGATGATGCCGGAAACCAGCCCGACGAAGGTGTCGCCGATATGCCTTTTGATGTATTCCACTTGTTTGTAACGGATACTTTCCCGTTCCGCCTGCATGGCCTTGCGCTCTTGGAGGGAGATGTGGCGGCACTGGTCGTGCAGCCGGACGCCATCCGTGCGCCAGGTGTCGTTCTCGAGATTTTGTTCCAGGATACGGTGCACCAGCACATCCGCATACCGACGGATCGGGGACGTAAAGTGGGTGTAATGCTCGAAACCCAGCCCGTAATGGCCGATATTTTCGGTGGAATAGGCTGCCTTGGCCATGGTGCGGATGGCAATCGGCAACAACAGCTTGACACTTTCGTTGGTGGCGGCTTCCGTCACCAGCCGGTTGAAGGAGGCCGCTATTTCCGCCGGGGTACCGGTTTTCAGCTGGATACCCATGGTCTTGGCGAAAAGGGCGAATTCCCGGACCTTTTCCGGATCCGGAAAGTCGTGTACGCGGTATACGAAGGGCACCTCCATTTCCCCGGTACCTTTCTTATGGATGTACCGGGCGACTTCCCGATTGGCCAGGAGCATCAGGTCCTCGATGAGTTGGTGGGCCTGCAGGCGTTCTTTCACGTACACTTCCACCGGGACACCCTCCTCATCCAGGCGGAAGCGGACCTCTTCCACGTCGAAATCGATGGATCCCTGCTTGAACCGCATTTCCCGGAGCTTCCTGGCCGTCCTGTTCAGCTGTTTCAATTCGCGGGCGAAGGAGCCCTTTCCGGAAACCAGCCGCGCTTCCGCCTCTTCGTAAGTGAAGCGTTGGTCGGAGTGGATCACCGTCTTGCCGAACCAGGTTCGGAGCAAATTGTCCGAGGGGTCGAATTCGAAGAGGGCGGAGAAGGTCAGCTTGTCCTCGTTCGGACGCAGGGAACAAAGGTCGTTGGAAAGTCGCTCCGGCAACATGGGCAGCACTCGGTCCACCAGATAAACGGACGTGGAGCGGTGGTAGGCTTCCCGATCCAAGGCCGTCCCGGATTGTACGTAATGGGTGACATCCGCAATGTGGACACCGATTTCCGTGTTCCCGTTCGGTAGTTTCCGGATGGATAAGGCATCGTCGAAATCCTTGGCATCCACCGGGTCGATCGTGAAGGTGGTCACCTGTCGCAAATCCAGCCGGCGATGGATTTCCGGCAACGGAATATGGGCGGCAAAGCTTTCCGACTCCGCCAATACCTCCGGTGGAAAATGCAGGTCGAACCCGTTGTTGATCAGGATGACCTTCATGTCGAGGTCGCTGCCCGCTTTCCCCAACACGGAGGTGATTCGGCCTTCCGGACGTTGTCCGGGATGCTTGTGCCAACGGGTGATCCGAACAACCACTTTTTCGCCCTCGCCCGCTCCTTGCAGTTCCTGTTCCGAAAGCTGGATTTCCATGGGGATATGGTCTCCGACCGGCAGCACGACCGGAAGCTCCCCGGCATAGTGCAGCGTTCCGACGAATTGCTCCGTGGCACGTTCCAATACTTTGATGACCTCCCCTTCCGGTCGCCTGCGGCCACGGGGCCGCCAACCCGCCACCTGCACCAGGTCGCCGTGCAAGGCGGTGCCCAGGTTGGCCGCGGAAACGAAAATGTCGTCCTCCTCTCCCTTGCATTCGATGTAGGCTGTTCCGGTCCGAGTCATGTCCACGATGCCTTCATACAACCGACGGGGACCGGCGGCCGCCGCACGCCGCAACTTGAACTTGAAATCCTCCAGGGTCTGGAGCTGCCCCGCTTCCGTCATTTTCGACAGGGCATGCAGGACGGAATCCTTGTTGTTGTCCATCCCGAGCTTTTTGCTAATCTGCCGCGGGTTATATCTTTTCCGGGGATTATCCTTGAATATCTGCAGGATCTCGGATTGTAACTGGAGGGAGGATAATTTTTGGTTTTTTGATTTTTGCTTTTTTCTACGCATTACACTGTTTGATTTGATATACCCGACGTGGGCGGCATCCTGTGCCACGCCATCGCAGGATGGGGCGTCCTCGTCGGTTCATTTTCATCTTACCTGACCGGCTGGTGGTCTTTCGGACTTGTGAACGGCTTGATTTGGAAGGAATCCGAAGATTACACCCTATGATAACCGGTTTGTTACGGAAAAGTTTCATGGGGCGGTCCCGCTCCGCTTCCTGCTCCCGTTCCCGGCCTGCTGCAATCGACCCTCCGCACCCTGGCTGCCGATTTCATACAGCGCAATAGCCAGGGCATTGGCCACATTGATGGATCGTTGACGCCCGGAAAGGGGGATGCAGGCTTTCTCATCCACTACCGCCAGGGTCTCGGGGCGTATGCCGTATTTTTCGGAGCCCAGGACCAGGGCCAACTTTCCGGTCTCCCGGAAATCGAGGTGGCGCAAGTTCATACTGTCCGCACCCGTTTCCAGGGCGGTGATCCGATATCCTTCCCCGCGCAGCATCATGATCAGCGCGACGCCGTCCGAAAAGGTCCGATGCGGTAGTACCCGGAGGGCGCCCCGGGCAACCTTGGCGATTTTCTGGTTCGGAAGGGACAGGCAACCTTCGGACAGGTGGACGCATCGCACGGAAAACGCTTCCGCCAACCGGAATATCATCCCGATATTTTCCGGTACCGTAAGGTCCTCGCAGATGAGTTCCAGGTGCGGTCCGCCCCCGGTTGTCACTTCCGGATTCATAGGCGCCGGTATTTCAGCCGGATGGCATTTCCGATGACGACCAAGTCGGAAAAAGCCATGAAAAGGGCGCCCCACATGGGATTCAGGAATCCCATGGCCGCCATGGGAATGGCGATGAGGTTGTAGGAGAATGCCCAGAATAGGTTCTGTCGGATGGTGGCCAAAGTGGCCGCCGAAATGGACAGCGCTTTGGTCAACCGTTGAAGGTCCCCACCCAGCAGCACGATTTGGGCGGATTGGACCGCCACTTGCGAAGCGTCGCTGAGCGAAACCCCGATGCCGGCTTTTGCCAGTGCCGGTGCATCGTTGATGCCGTCCCCGACCATGACCGTAACCCCTTCTGCGTTCAGGCGGTCAATGACCGCCAGCTTCTCCGCCGGCAATTGCTCGCCGAAATACCGCTCCACTTCCAGCTGTCCGGCCACCCGCCGGGTGATGTCGATCCGGTCTCCGCTCAGGATGACCGGTACCTTGTCCTGCGCTTGCAGCGCGGCGATGCAGGGTGCCGCGCTTTCCTTCAGGGTGTCCTCCATATCAATGACGGCCAACAGGTTTCCGTCGCAGGTCAGGTAAATCTGTCCCACCGCAGGTTCCGCCTCCGCAACCCCGGCAAACCTCCGGTTTCCCATCCGGTAGCTCCGGCCTTCCGCATCGGTGGCGGACATCCCCTGCCCCTTGTGTTCCCGGATGTCGCGCAAGGGAACATCCGCCGAACGGATACCCGCCTTCGATATGCCGCGCGCCTCCAATGCCGCCGACAGGGACTTGGCGACAGGATGGGACGATTTGCGTGCCATCCGCCACAGGAGGGCATGCACCCGGTCCTCCTCGCCGGTCCGGTAATCGATGCCGCGTATGCGGAAAACCCCGGTGGTCAGGGTACCGGTCTTGTCGAAGACAAAGAACTTGGCTCTTGAGAAATGCTCTATGGTCGCGGCGCCTTTCACCAGGATCCCTTGTCGTGCCAGGCGGCCGACCCCTACCATGACGGCGGTGGGGGTCGCCAGGCCCATGGCACAGGGACATGAAATGACCAGGACGGCGATGCTGTTCATCGCAGCCGTCTTGTATGGCATGTCCAGTATGAAGGCACTTACCAGGAAAGTGGCCAGCGAAAGGGTCAGTACGACCGGCACGAATATCGCACCGATCCGGTCGGCCAGCCGTTGAACGGGCGGTTTTTGTTGCTGGGCGGATTTAACCAGGGTGATCATATTGGCCAGGACGGTTTCCCGGGTGGTTCCCGTGGCTGCGACCACCAGGTTGCCCTGAATGGCCAGGGACCCCCCCAGGACGGTGTCGCCTTCCTGCTTGTTCACCGGAAGACTCTCCCCGGTGAGCATGGATTCGTCGAGGTCCGCACTGCCGCTGACCACCTTGCCGTCCACCGGGACCTTGTCGCCCTCATGCAACTGCAACCAATCGCCCGGAAGGATATCCTTCGCAGGTATCACGGCCACCTCCCCATCCGCACCGATGATTTTATTGGCCCATTCCACCTGCAGGGCGGTAAGGGCCCCAATGGCGGTCGTCGTCTGCCGGACCGCCCGCTTTTCCATCCAGTTGCCCAACAGCACCAAGGTAAATATCGTGGCACCCGTCTCGAAAAAGTACAGGTCGGCATTGCCGGTGGCGAGGCCGGCCAGGCTGTATACGAAGGCAGCCGTTCCGCCCAACAGGATCAGCAGGTCCATGTGGGTGCTCCGGTTGCGGAGCGCGTGGTAGCTGGAGCGGCCGAAATGGGCGAATCCGATGACCATGGGCGGCATCGACAAGGCCCATTGGAGCCAAGGCGACTGCATGAAATGAATGCCCGCCAACATGAACAGGTGCGCCGAAAGCAGTGGCACGGTGAACACGGCGGATACCCAGAGCTTGCGTGCCAAGGTCCACCCCGCTTTTCCTTCCGCTCCCTGCTCCTTGACTTCATACCCCAGGTCGTGAATGCCCGCCTTGATTTCCGGGAGGGACACGATGGAGTCGTCCGCCTGGAAACGGACTTCGCCGGTGGCAAAATTAACATCGATGTCCGTGGCCCCCTTTTGTTCCAACAAGCGGTTTACACTGCGCGCACAACTGGCGCAGGTCATCCCTTCCACTTGCAATTCCGTTGTCTTTTCCATTGTTCGGTGGGTACTTGCCGATGGTCCGGTCACAGGCCCGGACAACCGCCCCTCATCGGAGGCCTGGCGTCGGTTGGTTCGTAATTATTTCCCGGCATCGGGCGGACAAAGGCCTGCTCCTGACGGGAAGTCCCGCAGGGATCGGACAGCCTGCCGGAGCGGCGCCTGCGACCGGTCCCGTATTGCGCCGCCGTCAAGCGTCGTGCTGCCGACCGGCCTGGTCATTCCATCTTGCCCATGGCAATGAAGGAAGGATTGCGGAGGTCGCGCTTGTTGTATCGCAACGTCCGGCCGTGGGCGGCCTCCTGCACGCTGCCGCCGGCTTCCTCCACAATCACCTGGGCCGCCGCCGTATCCCACTCCATGGTCGGGGCAAGCCGCGGATACACATGGGCCTCGCCGGATGCAACCAACAGGAACTTGAGCGCACTGCCCCGCGAGACCAGGACCGGCTCCTCGAACCTGGAAACAAACGCGGCCGTTTCCTCACTCATGTGGGAACGGGAACATACCAGCGACAACCCTCTCTCGCCGGTATGGAAAACAGCCGCCGTCAGTCGGCTGGTCGTTCCGTCGATTTCCCGGAAAGCCCCGCCACCCCGGACCGCCCAGGCCAATTCGTCATGCGCCGGGACATAAACCACGCCCAGTACCGCCTCGCCGTTTTCCACCAGCGCGATGTTGACGGTGAAATCACCATTCCGGCGGATGAACTCCTTGGTCCCGTCCAGGGGGTCCACCAACCAACAACGCGTCCAGTTCCGCCGGGTCTCCCAAGGGACCTCCTTGTCCTCTTCCGAAATGATCGGAATGGTGTCGCCGGGCAAATCCCGGAGGCCGCGGCAAATGATGTCGTTGGATGCCTTGTCGGCAAGGGTCAGCGGAGATCGGTCCGATTTCCGCTCCACGCCGAAGTCCAGGTCATCCGACCGGTAAATGTCCAGGATTGCCTTTCCGGCAGCCCTGGCCAGTTGTTTCAATGCAGGTATCAATGCGTCGGTCATAGGCAGGATTGGCCGCTGTTCCGGTCCGTCCGGATACGCGGGTGTCCAAAGATACAATCATTTTCGGACCTGCAAGGTCGATGCGCCGGGACGGAAGACCCGAAGTCCCGGCACAGCGGTCCCTGTTTCAGGTAAACAAGGAGACCGGATTCCGGTTCTATGCCGGAGCGTCCGTTTCCGGCGGACAAGCTGCACCGCCGGGTGCGCAGGCGCGCGCGGAACGGAACAAACGGTCCACCGAAACGGCAGAGTCCTTATCTTTGTCCCGCTGCGGAGCAGGCCGTCTCCCGGCATGCCTCGGCATGCGGGCTTACCCGGCCCGCCGGAACCCGGCGGCAATGGTCCGGTCCGGCAGGTCGTTTTTCATCGGCTAATATCGATTCTCATGAAAAAAGTACTGGTGACAGGCGGTTGCGGCTATATCGGCAGCCACACCCTGGTGGACCTTATCGAAAACGGCTACGCGGTCGTATCCGTCGATAACCTGAGCAATGCGGACGAATCCGCCCTGGAAGGTATCCGGGCAGTGACCGGGGTATCCGTCTCGAATTACCGGACGGACCTGTGCGACCTGGCGGAGACCCGGAAGGTATTCCGCGACCATCCGGACCTGACCGGCATCATTCATTTCGCCGCCCTGAAAAGCGTGGAGGAATCGGTCTTCCAGCCGCTCCGGTATTACCACAACAACCTGGAGAGCCTGGTCAATATCCTGAAATGTGCCGAGGAATACCAGGTGCCCCATCTGATCTTCTCCTCGAGTTGTTCCGTGTACGGGAATGCGGAAAGCCTTCCGGTGACGGAATCCACGCCGTTCCGGGAAGCCGAGTGTCCGTATGCCAGGACCAAGCAGGTCGGGGAAAAGATGATCGAGGACTATTGCCGAAGCCGGGACCGCTTCCAGGCGGTGCTCCTCCGTTATTTCAATCCGGCCGGTGCCCATGAGAGCGCCCTGTTGGGGGAGTCGCCCCGAAACAAGGCGACAAACCTGGTGCCGGTCATCACAGAGACCGCCCTCGGCAAACGCGGAAGCATGACGGTCTTCGGGACGGATTACCACACCCGGGACGGCAGTTGTGTCCGGGATTACATCCATGTGATGGATCTTGCCAATGCGCATACCAAGAGCCTGCAGTACCTGGAACGTCTCTCCGGCGAGCCGGTCTGCGAGGTGTTCAATGTCGGGATCGGCGAGGGTGTCACGGTGTTGGAAGCGATCCGTGCGTTCGAGGCGGTCAGCGGAACCCGCCTGCCCCACACCCTGGGGCCGCGCAGGGCCGGTGATGTGGAGGCCATTTATGCCAATAAGGACAAGGCGGTCCGGCTGTTGGGCTGGGAAGCCCGACGGGACGTCCGGGACATCATGCGGACGGCCTGGGCATGGGAATTGGCCCGTTCCGGCAGCCCGCTTGCCAACACGTCGTCGTAACCCGGTTTCCCCGGCAGGTGACTTTTGTCCCTGCCCGGTCTGATGTCCGTCATCCTGCATGCCGGTGCCAATCCTAATCTTTGTGTCAAAACGATTCATATGAGCACGAAGATGCTGGAGCAGGCCGCGGTGCCGGCCGTATTACCCGCCTTGAAATTCGTTTATTCCTTTGAGGAAGGAGATGGGAAGGACAAGCGGCTGCTGGGAGGCAAGGGTGCCAACCTGTGTGAAATGACCCAGATCGGACTCAATGTGCCGCCGGGTTTCGTCATTGCCACCACGGCCTGCCTGGATTACCTGAAACAGCCGAAGGCCGCCCTGCCGTCCAACTTGATGGCCGAGGTCAGGTCGCATATCCGACGATTGGAGCAAAAGACCGGCAAGGTGTTCGGCGGGAAGGGAAATCCGCTGCTGGTATCCGTCCGTTCCGGTTCGGCCTTGTCCATGCCCGGCATGATGGATACCATCCTGAACCTCGGGCTGAACCGGGTCACCTTACCGGCACTGGTGGAAATGACCGGGAACGAACGGTTCGCCTACGATGCCTACCGACGGTTCGTCCAGTTGTTCGGGAAGGTCGCCCTCGGTGTGTCCGATGAGAAGTTCGATGCCTTGTTCGTTGCCGTCAAGCGGGAAGCCGGCGTCTCTGAGGATGTGGCCCTGCGGGCCGAGGACCTGAAGGCGGTAAGCGAACGTTTCCTGGAACTGGTCAGGCAGGAAACCGGCCGCCCCTTTCCGGAAGATGTGTATGTCCAGCTGGAATTGGCGATACAGGCGGTGTTCCGTTCCTGGATGGGAAAACGGGCGGTGGATTACCGGCGGGAATTCGGGATCACGCCGGAAATGGCGGACGGTACGGCCGTCAACATCGTCACCATGGTCTTCGGCAACCTGGGCAACGATTGTGCAACGGGTGTCGGGTTCACCCGGGATCCCGGTACCGGTGAGCATGTCATGTTCGGCGAATACCTGGTCAATGCCCAGGGGGAGGATGTCGTAGCCGGCATCCGGACGCCCCGCCCGGTGGCCGAACTGGAAAGGGAGATGCCCGAAATGTACCGGCAACTGCGGGAGCTGGGACAGAAGCTCGAGGCACATTACCGGGAAGTGCAGGATTTCGAATTCACCATTGAAAACCAACGCCTGTATTGCCTGCAGACCCGGAACGGCAAGATGAATGCCACGGCCATGGTCAGGACTTCCGTGGAAATGGCCCTGGAAGGCCTCATTTCCAGGGAAACGGCCGTGAAGCGGGTCCGCCCCGACCTGATAGAGCAACTCCTGTATCCGAAGTTGGATCCCCGTCACCGGGAACTTCCGCTCGCACAAGGGCTGCCGGCCTCACCGGGCGCTGCGTCCGGCCAATGTGTCTTCGACGCCGACCGGGCGGAAAACTTGGGGCGGAGCGGCGCGAAATTGATCCTGGTCCGGGAGGAAACCAAACCGGAGGATATCCATGGTTTCTTTGCCGCCCAGGGAATCCTGACCAGCCGGGGCGGCAAGACTTCCCATGCGGCGGTCGTCGCCCGCGGTATGGGCAAGCCCTGTGTGGCCGGTGCCGAGGGAATCACCGTGGATGTAAAGCTGCGCCAGGCAAGGGTCGGTGACCAACTCATCCGCGAAGGGGATGTACTGACCATCGACGGTGCCACCGGGAAGGTCTTCCTGGGGGAAATTCCCATGGTGGAACCGGTCTTCTCCCAGGAATTGGTCACCTTGCTCTCCTGGGCCGACGAACTGGCCGCACTCCGGGTATTGGCGAATGCGGATACACCGGACGCTGCCCGCCGGGCCAGGGATTTCGGTGCCAAAGGCATCGGCTTATGCCGCACGGAAAGGATGTTCAATGCACCGGACCGGCTTCCGCTGGTGGTGGATATGATCCTTGCCGATACCCGGGAGGAACGGGAAATCGCCTTGGACCGGCTGCTGCCGATCCAAAGGCAGGACTTCGTGGAAATCTTCCGCGTCATGGCACCTCATCCGGTGACGGTCCGATTGCTGGATCCGCCCATCCATGAGTTCCTGCCCGACCCGGATGAAGTCCGGGCGGAACTCAAGCACCTCGAACATCTGCAAACCACCATCGAAGGGGTCAATAACCTCGCTTCCAGTCTCCACCTGATCCAGGCCGGACCGGACAGCTTGTCCGGGCTGACCGGTCCTTTCAATGCCGATGGAGCGGAGATGGTCCGTTCGGCGCTTGCCAAGAAGCAACGGATGCTGAACAAGATCGGGGAACTGCATGAGGTCAATCCCATGCTGGGCCATCGCGGCGTCAGGCTGGGGCTGACCTATCCCGAAATTTACCGGATGCAGGTCCGTGCCATGCTGGAGGCGGCCGTCCAATGCCAAATGGAGGGACTGACGGTCCGGCTGGAAATCATGGTGCCCCAGGTATGTTCCGTCGAGGAGTTACGGCAGGTCAAGGCTTTGGTCAACGAGGTCCGGGATGGCGTGGAGGCGGATTTGAAACGTCGACCGGACTTTCTATTCGGCTCCATGATCGAGGTGGTCCGGGCCTGCATGACGGCGGAAAGCCTGGCCACGGAGGCGGCTTTCTTTTCTTTCGGTACGAACGACCTCACCCAGGCCACTTATTCTTTTTCCCGGGAGGATGCGGAAAATAAGTTTCTGCCGCTCTACCAACAACTGGATATCCTGCATGACAATCCTTTCGAAGTGATCGACAGGGACGGTGTCGGCAAATTGATGGACATCACGGTGGCCTGGGGAAGACGGGCCAATCCGGACCTCAAGATCGGCATCTGCGGCGAACATGGGGGCAATCCGCGGTCCATCCGCTTTTGTCATCAACTGGGGCTGAATTATGTCTCCTGCTCCCCGCCCAGGGTCCCGGTCGCCAGACTGGCCGCCGCCCACGCCACCTTCGCTGCCGGTTAGTTTCCGCGGTCGGCTTTAACCCGGTCGCCGGGTGGGGCGCATCGGCCGTACGCCCCCACCCCCCCCCCAGCCCCTCCATACAGCCAGTTGCCATACGGGTGGTGGTCAAGGCCGTGGGATTCCACCGGGAAGTGCGCATCCCTGGCATGCCGCATATGGGAATCGCCTGCGGCATCCAAGGCTTGAGTCAAGCCAGGAAGACCGCCCGTCCCACCGTTTCGTCGGCCTTCCTGCCGGGTTGGAAGGTCTGGGAAAAATCCTCAAAAAAAATTTTTGAACGTCCGCCGGACAAGGACAGACCTAAAGAAGGCGGAATGTTTATTTTAGAAATAATATTTCATTTATTGAGTTTATTGCGGAATAATATAAAAAGTTAATGATGTTAACAATGTAAAATTAGAATAAAATATTGAAGGCGCTGTTTGCGTTTACAAGGCAATGCTGCATTTTTGCAGTGTCAAATCAAACGTGGCAGGCCTGATGTTCCGCTTCGGTCCACGGCCGCACACCAAATGAATCCAAGCTTGTTCCAGTCGGTATCCGGTGCCTGAAGATCCCGTTCCGCACCGGCTCCGAGAACCAAGAAAAATCCAAGACAATGAAAAAGCAATCCATTCTGTTTCTTGCCATCGCGATGATTTCCGTTCTCCAGCTTTCCGCCCAACAAAACCATGCTGCCGGCAAAGGCCTCCAGTTGTCCGCCGGTATCGGGGTCATCCCCGCCTACGTCATGGACGGTGCCGCTGCGGTCGTCCCCCCCGTCAGCGTGGTCGTGGGTCACCGCTTCGGGGAGTCGTTCAGCCTGAATGGTATCGTGGGATATTCCGAATCCAATTCCAAGCCTTACCTGGTGACGGACGGCCAATCGGTTTTCTCCAACAACCGGACCTTGACCGTCGGCCTGCGGAGCGAACTGAGCAAGAACGTCCGCAAGAACCTCGCGTTTTATGGCGGGGGAATGCTGGGGTACAATGCCGTCAAGTTGGAGGAATTCGATCACGCCAGCGGCCAGCCTTTCTACCGCCAACCCGACGCACCTTCCAACATCGACCCCGATGCGCCGGCCGGGACCTTCTTCTACAGTGCTTTCGTGGGGGGTAAGTATTTCTTCCGCCACAACGTCGGTGTTTTTGCAGAGGCCGGTTTCGGGGTTTCCCTGCTGACTACCGGTTTTACCGTCCGGCTCTAAAGATTTCATGTAGATTTAATTCAAAGCGTTAATACCCTTTATTGGACATCCCTCATTTTCCCCCGACGGAGGATATGGTTCCAGCGACCTTCCTTTTGCTGGGAAAATACCGGGGATTCCGCCAAATGAATGCGTTCGGAGGCGCTGTGCCGGCATGGCACAGCGCTTTTTTCATGGTCCCTCGACAACCGCTTACAACCCCTTCCGTGTAAAATCAGCTCTTATTGGGTGGGTTGGCCTGTAACCCTAACTTTGCGACATGTATTTTTCCAAAATTCTCTTGTTGGGTTTACCGTTCTGGTCCATACTGCCGGCGCCGGTGTTTGCCCAATCCGACGGGTGGGTCACCCTGGAGGATCCGGACGGCGGCTTTATGGCTTCCTTTCCCGCGGCACCGCAATTGCTCCGGGATAGCCAGCGGACGGATGTCGGCCTCCTCCCTTACCGGCTTTGGTATGCGCAGGTAAAGACGGTGAAGGGCGATTCGCCCTATTTCGCCATCCATCATTGGCGGTATCCCTCCGGAATCATTCCCCGGGATTCGGTGGTTTGGGTGAACGATCTTTTGGAGGAAACGATACAGGCGTCCCTGGCCAACACCGGTGGCGAACTGCTTTATTCCTCCGACATCCGTTTGTCGGACCGATATCCGGGAAAGCTGTGGCGGATCGATATTCCGGAAAAGGGATGGGTCACCCGTTCCCAGGCCTTTTTTGCAGCGGACAACTTTTACCTGTTGCAAACCGTTTTTTCCGCCGATGCCATGGATCCGCACTGGTTACGTCGGTTTTTCGACGATTTCGCCCTCATGGGGTTGCCGGCAGATTGATGTACCCGGTATCCCTGCGGTTTGGACAAGGTATGCCGTTGACCCGCAGATTTGTCGAATCCTTTTTCATGCCGGTGCCGAAATTGAATCCGGTTGCCTTACTTTTGTCGAACGGACGGAAGGATGGGAAGGCCATCCGGTCCACCGGGTGGGTTTCCGGACTTGGTTCCCCGCCTGATTCGATCCACGAAACACCTTTTCACCAATCAAGAACAATCAACTTATGCGTACCCATTCCAAACAGGCATTCCTCACCCTCCTGGCCTTCTGCTTTGTTTTTCGCATGGAGGCACAAGGGCTGGCAGACGGTAAGGACTCTCTCAGCTACGCCGTCGGTTTGCTCATGGCCCAGAATATCAAGCAGCAAGGCATAGGGGACATTCGGGCGGACGTACTTGCGAGGGCCATCGACGACCTGTTGGCCCAACGTCCTGCCCAAATGGACCTGAACAGCGCAAACGAAGTGCTTCGCGCCCACATGACGTCCCAGAAAATGGCCCAGAAGGAAAAAAACCTCTCGGAAGGGACTGCTTTCCTGCAGGAGAACGGGGCCAGGGAAGGGGTGGTGACACTTCCCAGCGGGTTGCAATACGAAATCATCGTCCAGGGGGAAGGCCCCCGACCCGGTGCGGAGGACAAGGTAAAGGTACACTACGAGGGCATGTTGCTGGACGGTACCATCTTCGACAGTTCCGTGCAGCGCGGGGAACCGATTGTCCTCGGTTTGAACCAGGTCATCAGCGGCTGGACGGAAGGACTTCAGTTGATGCCGGTGGGTTCGAAATGGCGCTTGTTCATTCCGCAGGACCTGGCATACGGGGACCGTGGTGCAGGTCCCCAGATCGGTCCCTACGCAACCTTGGTCTTCGAAGTGGAGCTGATTTCCATCGAGCCCTGAACCGGCCGCCGGTTCATTCGTTCCAGACGCCTTATGAGAATCGATATCATCTCCGTGCAGCCGGATTTGCTGGAGAGCCCTTTCCGGCACAGCATCCTGAAGCGGGCCTCCGACAACGGGCTTCTTTCCATTGTCGTCCATGACCTCCGGCCATATGGCCTGGGTAAGCATCGGCAAGTGGACGACTACCAGTTCGGCGGCGGCGCGGGCATGGTCATGATGCCTGAACCGCTGGTGAATTGCATCGAGGACCTGCAACGCGAAAGGACCTACGACCAGGTCATCTATCTCACACCGGACGGAGAAACCCTCCGGCAGCCTTTGGTCAACAGGCTATCCATGTATGAAAACCTGTTGATGATTTGTGGCCATTACAAGGGGATAGACGATCGTGTCCGCGAACATTTCGTCACCATGGAGATTTCAATCGGTGACTTTGTGCTTTCGGGAGGGGAATTGCCGGCAGCGGTCCTGGCCGACGCCATCGGCAGGCTCCTTCCCGGGGTCCTGGGGGATGAGACCTCCGCGCTGTTTGATTCTTTCCAGGACAATCTGCTCGCTCCACCGGTCTACACCCGGCCGGCCGTATTCCGCGGCTGGGAAGTCCCTGCCGTGCTCTTGTCCGGGCATACGGCGCTCATCGACCAATGGCGGCAGGAGGAGTCCATCCGGCGGACGATGGAAAGAAGACCGGACCTCCTGGACAACCATCATTGACCTATGGATATCGAAGCTGTTCGCCATTACTGCCTTTCCCTGCCGATGGCTACGGAGGGGTTCCCTTTCGATGCGGTCACCCTCGTTTTCAAGGTGGAAGGAAAAATGTTCGCTTTGATCGGTCTGGATCGGCCGGATCCGACCATCAACCTGAAATGCGACCCCGAGCTTGCCGCGGAATGGCGCGACCAATACCCCGATGATGTCCTTCCGGGCTGGCATATGAACAAGAACCATTGGAATACCGTCCGTTTGGAAGGCAACCTCACCGTCCGTGAACTAAAGGAAATGATTGGGCATTCCTATGATTCGGTCGTGAAAGGTCTTCCGAAAAGCCGGCAGGCCGGGTTGCGGCGCCCTTCGCCGGACGAGGACCGAAACTGAGGGCCTTTCTTAGGGGCCTGGGAGGGCTTTTTCTTGCCCTATGTCCAGGACCGACCCGTTTACCGTGGCGGGCCGGTTTTTCACTAGGCTCCTCCCCCGCCCCCTTCTTTCTTCTTTTTGAAAGGATTGATTTTTTCCAGCTGTTTACGGGCTTCTTCCGCCGCTTTGGCCTTGGCGTCCCCTGCCGCTTTTTCCAGGACTTTGCTGCCTTCCGTAGCCGCTTTTTGCTTAAGGTCCTGTGCCATGGAATCCTTGGTATCCATGGCCGCTTGTTTGACCTCCTGCAATTCCTGCCGGACGGTCGCCTCCGCTTCCGTTTTCAATTCGTCCATTTTCTTTTCAACGGCTTCCTGGATGGCGCCTGCCACGGCGGCAGCGGTTCCGCTGCCCGGTTCCCCTTCTCCGTCCAGCCCGAGGAATTTCAATCCCACCTTCGGGTCCTTGATATCGCCGGACACCAGGATGCGCACATTGACGAAATTCCCTTGCTGAAGGTTGACACCAAGCTTCGACGCCTCTTGGCGCACCAAGTCCCAGCCGGCCCCCAAGGCTTGTCCGCCGGGGACGGCCTTCAGTTTGTCCCGGGGAATCTTCGCATCGATCTGGTAGTCCATACCGCCCGTCAGGGCATGTCGGCCGCCTATGTTCATCTCGATATCCTCAAGGCGGTAGGTAAAAGGTGACAGTGTGACCATACCGTCCTCCACCTTGAACCAATTCTTGGAATTTTTGAGGTTCAGTTCGCGGAAAGCGGCAATGTTCAGCATTTCCCCCACCTTGACCAAGGGGGCGAAATTGCGGATGGTGGCATCGAGGGTCTGCAGCATGCCACTGGCATCCAGGCTGGGCAGGACCGGCATCAGGTCAAGGCCCAGGTTGCTGCGCATGGTGAGGGTGGTATTGAACTTCCCATGGATGAATTGACCGATGGGAGCGATGGCCCGGAAGGTCTGGAAGGTCCGGAATGCCTGCTGGAAATCCATATCTTTCAGGCTTAGCCCCATGTCGAACAAGGGGGATTCCGGAGTCCGGGTATCATAGCTGCCAGTGAAGGCTATTTTTCCGCCGAGGGTTTGGGCCTCGACCTCCTGGAAAGACAACTTTTCGTCCGCCAGGTGCAGGGTGCCCTTGGCTTGCTGCAGTTCCATGTTGTCATACAGGACGCGATCCATCCGTCCACGGATGACCAGGTCCATATCGCCGGGCAGGAGGATGGGGCCGGAGTCCTCGGTCGTGCTCGTATCCTCACTGAGGAACATATTCAGGTCCATCAGCCCGGCATAAAGCTCCAGGTTGCCGGTCAGTCGTCCGGTTCCTTCGGCATATGCCATGTATTGACGGAATGTGCCGGAACAGCGGAAATCACTGTCGCCGACCTTTGCCTGCAGGTTCTCCATGGAGAAGGTCTGCGGGGTGAGTATGCCCTTGAAACGGAAGTCATCCAGTTTGTAGGGGTGATAGACGACGGATTGCGCATCGTAATCCAATTCGAACCGGTACCTGTCGAAGCTGGATGCGGTGGCAGGTGCGGGGTCGGTATCCTGGGGTTCCTCCGGTGGCGTTTCCCCCGACCATTCGTCGAGGTCCAGCAGCTCGGATTGTAGGCGGAAGGTTCCCCGCAGTGTCGCATCCGGGGAGAAATAAGCCAATGGGTTATCGATGGATCCGCTGCCCCGGACGTCGCTCCTGCCCAATTGGCATTCGAATCCATCGACCAGCAGCCGGCCGGGTTGCAGGGTAGCGGTTGCGGTAGGGATTCGAAGGGCCGGCATGTCCGCCGCGCGGTAGGTCAGGTCGTTGAGGCGGACAGATCCCGTCATGTCCACCTGGTCGAACCTGTCTTGGTCGATGGCGGATTGCCGGGCGGCAACCCGGATATCCAATGCCAGGATCCCGGCGAGCGTTTCGACGCCCTCCATCGGGAATGCCTGCACGAGGTCTCCGAGGTCCAGGGTACCCTGCAGGCTGCTGCGGATATCCGGATCGGTCAGGGGCCTGGTCAGGCGGAAATCGCCCGCGATGGGATTGCCGTCCAATCGGAAGCCGAACCGGCGGATATCCAGGACCAGGCCGTCCAAATCGTTTTCCGGGACATCCGCCGAAAGGTCGACCTGGATTTCCCCTACCCCCATGGGCAGTTCCGGGTACTGGAACGAACCGTCCCTGACCTGCAATTGCAAGGAGATGGAAGGAAACCGTTCCGTCGCCTCGTCGAACTGCCCTTTGGCGGTGGCTGCGAAGGCATAGGTACCCCGTGCCGCCACCCGGTCGAAATCAGCCGTATAGGCATTCGGAATCATGGAAAGCAAGGATTTGAAATCCGTGGCAGGCGAGGATATCCTCAGGTCCATCGTCGTCGGTACCGGTGCTTCCGGTATTTGGACCCATCCATCCATTTGTAAGGCCAATCCGTTAATTGTCAGGGTATTTTCCAGGAATGTGTACCGACTTTCCGGCAGGTTGACCTGGAAACCGGCGATATATTTCAGGGTTGCCCGGTCGAGGTAGGTCTGTCCGCCGGAAGCGAAGCTGAGCTGGCCGACGGTCGTTTCCGTCTGAAGGCGGAAATCGGCCTGGGTAAAATCACCGGTACCCCGGTGGGAAAGGCCCGCCAGGCGGCAGTAGAGGTCGGCGGCGCGGTCGTCGTATTCGACCTGGGCGTCCGTGATTCGATAGTCCCGGAGTTCGATGTGGTAGGGATCGGAGGGCTTTGTGGCGGCTGTATCCGGTGTTGACTTGGCGATGTCGTAGTTCGCCGTTCCGTCCGGAAGGATCCGCACGCGGACGATGGGGGCGCTCGCTTCCAAGGATAATATTTTCAAGGGAACCTCCCCGAAATTCCAGGCAGACCAGAAGTCGACGGCTACGCCCAGGTAATCCGCCTGCAGCAGGGGAAGCCCTTCGAACCGGTCCTTGCCGATGACGGAAAGCCCCCGAAGCCCCAAGCTCACCGAAGGAAAGGAACGCAGCAGCGAAATATCCACCTGTTCGAAAGTGACGGTGGCATCGACCTGCTCGTTGACCGTTTTTTCGACAAAGGCAACGATCTTGTCCCGGAAAAGGAACGGGGCCAGCACCAACCCCAGGAAAATGAGGCCGCCGACGGCCGCCACCGCAATCAATATCCTTCCAAGCGCTTTTTTCTTCATATCGGACACTTCTGTTTGATCCTGTATTTCCATTCAACAACAGGGGATTGTCCGCAGTTCTGTCTTGCTTGAAATAAATATGGCCGATGATGCATCCCGATTCCCGATACCTCAGCTTCCGCGCGCAAATACCGGACACCGGTTTTGTTAATTGGTCAAAAGGGGATATTTTAGCCGGATGAACCTGTACGTAGCATGAATGTAGCGGACACCTTTTTCAAGTCGGCATTTTCCGTGGATAATGTGATCTTCGGTTTTGACGATGTCGACCTCAAGGTGCTGCTTATCCAGCGCGGGTCCTCCCCTTTTCAAGGGGCATGGGCATTGCCGGGAGACTTGGTCTATCCCCATGAGGACCTGGATGCGGCCGCTCACCGTGTCCTGGCGGAATTGACGGGACTGGAGGAGGTATACCTGGAGCAGGTCAGGACTTTCGGGGCCGTCAACCGCCATCCCCGAGGCCGGGTGATCACCACCGCCTATTTTTCCCTGATCAAGATAGCGGACTTGGAGCCGCAGCCCGCCTCCTTTGCCTTGACCCTCGGCTGGCACAGCGTTGCCCAGGCATTGAAAACCAAGCTGGCCTTCGACCACCACCACATCCTCTCGACCTGTCTCAACACCTTGAAGCAAAGGGTCCGTTTCCGACCTGTGGGTTTCGAGCTGCTGCCGCCCCGGTTTACCTTGTCCGCCCTCCAGCATCTCTACGAGGCCATTTTGGATACCAAACTGGACAAGCGGAACTTCCGTAAGAAAATCCTATCCATGAACTTGCTCATCGACCACGACCAGGTACAGGAGGGGGTGCCGCACCGACCGGCCAAATTGTACGGATTCGACAAGGAGCAATACCGGATATTGGAGGCGGAGGGATTCAATTTCGAATTGAAGGAGACGTATCGCAAAGCGCGGCGGGAGAAAATCGCCGCCTTGATGGACAGATAGGCGGGGCATCCCGGGTAAACCACCTACCTTTTTTCCAATCCTTTCAATAACAGTTGCAGGATGGCTTCTTCCAATTCCGGTGCGGAGTGTCCCTGCCGGTCGGCCTGTGGTCGGTGCAGCCACCGGAGGGAGGTCAGAATCGTGAAGAGGGTCACCCGGATGTTCACCTCCTCGAAAGCTCCTTCCGAGATTCCTTGCCGGATGATGTCGCCGAACTGCGATTCGTATTCCCGCCGAAGGGAAAGGAACCGGTCGAGGTGTGGCTCGCTCAGGTGTCGCCACTCGTCGTTGAAGATGGTCACGGAGGTGATATCCTCCGTCGCGATTTGGATGTGCATCCGGATCAGGCCTCGAACCTTTTCCGATGCCGGGATGTCCATCCGCTGAAAGGAGCGCATGCCTGAAAGGTACTTGTCGGCGCAATCGAAACAGATCAACCGGAGGAGCTCCTCTTTTCCGCTGAAATGGGAATACAGGCTCGAGACGCGCAGGTTTACCCGCTCGGCGATATCCCGCATGGAAGCCGCCGGATAGCCTTTCTGTTGGAAAAGCCGGGCCGCTTCCTCGAGAATCCTTTGTTTGATCGGTGACTCTTGCATGCTATTCGTCGAAATTCACGTGCAAAGCGGAACTTTCGGCGACCGATTGGCAGGTCAGGACGTATCCTTGCGCCACTTCTTCCGGGGTCAGTCCGTAATTGGTCGACATGCGGACGTGTCCACGGCCGATTTTGGCCCTACAGGTTGCACAAACCCCTGCTTTACAAGCGAAAGGGAGTTCCAATCCAAATTGGTGCGCCCATTCCAGGATAGTTGCCGACGCCGTCGGGTCAAAAGCCAGGTGGTGGGTCTTTCCGTCCAGGGTGATGTCCAGTTCGCCCGCGGTTTTCGGGTCGACTGCCGACGGGCGGCGTTCTGGGGAGGATGGCGCGGAGGTATCCGGTGGAGCGAACACCTCGCGATGGATCCGATCCTTTCCGACACCCAGGCCGACCAGGGTGTCCGTCACCAGGTCCAACAACTCCCAAGGCCCGCAGAGGAAAAAACGATGGATGTCCTGGATTCGAACCAATCGGGAAAAGACGGCCAGGCATTTTTCATCCGTAAACCTTCCGCTGAGAAGCGGGATATCCGTTTCTTCGCGGCTGAACAGGGTGAGCAGGTGGAACCTTTCCATGTACCGGTTCTTAAGGGCGGCAAGTTCCGAAAGAAAAATCGTGGAGGCCGAGGTTTGGTTGAGATAAATCAAGGTAAATGCGCTGTCCGGCTGTTGTTCCAGGACCGATCGAAGGATGGAAAAGACAGGGGTGATGCCGCTTCCGGCGGCAAAACCGAGATAATGCGGCGCTTTTGCTACCTCCCGCGGCGGATGGAAATGTCCGGCGGGAGGCATCGACTCCAATTGCATACCCACCTGAAGGTCCGCATTGGCGTAGGAGGAGAATTTTCCGTTGGGGATTTTCTTGATGGCGATGCGGAGTTCCGGGTCTTCCGGGGTACTGCAGATGGAGTAATTCCGGATAATCCTTTCCCCCTGGACCATAGTGCGCAAAGCCAGGTGTTGTCCGGGAAGGAATCGGAATGTCGTTTGTAATGCTTCCGGGACCGTGAAGGCGACGGATACGCAGTTTTCGGTTTCCCGCCGTATATCCCGGACGGTAAGGGTGTGGAATCTTGGCATGGCGGCATCCGTTGGGTGGATGGCTGGCAGGGGGGAAACCCTTGGTTCACTTGCGGTTTACAAGTAAGCCGCCCTCCACGTTGATGAACATCTCGTGCAAAGGTAGGCAAAGGGCGGAGTGATTATCACGGACACAGTCCAAATATCCGCTTTCGTGTACACCCGGGTGTGCAAGCGGGTCGCACCAGGGGAGTCGGTACCGGGTATTTCCGCCGGGTCGGCCGCCCTAGGGAAAACGGACCGCCGACCCGGCGGTGTGCGCACGGGCGCGTTGGTCCCGGCCGATCAGTTATCCTGTTTGGCGAACACCCGGCGAAGCAGGTCGGTCTGGCGCAAACTCACATTGGAGCGGATGCCTTTTTCCTTTTCGGTAATCAGGGAAAACAAGCCTTCCAGCGCCAGGGTGTTCACATGGTCGTCAAGTGCCGGATTCGTTTTTTCGACCAGGGGGATCTTGTTGTAGGCCGTGACGGCTTTTCGCCAATACTCGCGTGCATTGACCTCGTCCAGGCTGGCCTGGATGACCGGAAGAAACTCAGCATACAACTGTTTGTAGGTATTTTGCCGCAGGTAGCTGGTAGCGGCATCC
Organism: uncultured Saprospiraceae bacterium; assembly: GCA_964573725.1. Lineage (GTDB taxonomy): Bacteria > Bacteroidota > Bacteroidia > Chitinophagales > Saprospiraceae > UBA6168. Next base: position 22,679 of record CAZNLJ010000003.1, on the reverse strand, counting down.
TGTTCTCCCATGAGGATATCCATGGCGTCGCGGAAAGACATGTTGCGGATGGCATCCAGGAAGATGGGTTTGGCTTTTTCGGCTGCGGATTCCGCGGCGCGGTTCATTTTTTCGACCAGGTCCTGTTCCACCTGTTCGAACCCGGGCACGACCTTCAGTTTGTTGACGACCTTCCGGGCTTCCGGTGGCAACAGGATCTTGTAGGGACTGCGGTAATATCCGTCCGTTTTGGACAGGAAAGCGACGGCATCCGCCACGCCGTTGTCCAGGGCCTCTTTAAGGCCCCTGCCGATTTCATCCTGGGTCAAGCTCGGTTCCTGGGTGACGGAGGCGACCTTTTCCTTGGCTTTGTTCAAGGCGTCCCGGAATTGAGCCTGTGCGCAGGAGGCGGTCACAACCAGGAGCATCAGTGGAAGCGCGATTCTGTTCATCGTACATGTGCGTTTAGGTGATTGGTCGGGAGGAGCGGACGTGGGCCGTCGATCAGGGACTTGCCGGATCCCGTGTGAGGTTCCGGCTTGCGTCGGATGGCCTGCGGCGAGGGCGCCCTACCCTCCCTAACGCCTGCAAAGGTAGCAGGATTGCAGCCGACCTGTTGCAAATTAATCTTTTGTTAACCGACCGGGTAAGATGCCTTCAAAGCACGACGATTTGTTCCGAGTAGAAGTGCTTTCCTGCGGCGGTCCAATTGACCTTGACCGTCCATCGCCCCTTCGGCAGCCGGGAATAGGCAAACTCCTGGAGACCGTCCGGGTCGGGGTTTATCGGGAGTGTGAAATCCATGTCCTTATCCGCCGGGCGATAGAACTGGATGGATCCCTGTGGGGAGGCGGTTTCCTCGGGGAAAGAAAAGCGGATGACCTCCCTTTGCTTGTCCCGGGAAATCAAGATATCGCGGGAAAGGGAGGCTGTATTCTTCATGGCGGTGATGACCTGTTGATATTGCAGGTCTTTCTGGTAATAGTTCTCCTCCACCAGGCTATGGTCCAATCCGCGGGAATAGAAGACCATGCCTACCATAGACAAGGCGAAGACGGTGTAAAAGAGGGCGATGCCCTGACCCCAGGATAATTTCATGGCTATTTTTTTTTGATGTCAAGTCGGATGGCGGCAATTTCCGGCAAGTCCCCTGGTTTGCGGACCCTCCGATTCCGGTATCCGTCCAGGATGCCGGACTTGCGTTTTTCGGTTTGGGCCGATGCTTATCCGCAGCGTTTGCAGCGACAGCATGCGCCGTGCGGGGCACCGTCCTCAGTGGGGGTCGGCCTGGATGGGGCCCAGGAAATTGGTGGTCATCCGGTCGATGGGTTGGTCATCGGAGAGGACTTCCATCCGCAAGGTCACCTTGGTCTGACCGAGGGCCTCCGCCGGCAGGTCGATGAGCATGACCCCTTTGGCCATGCCGGCGCGTTCGAGGGATACATCCCCGTTTTCCGTGCCGACCAGGGTGACGAGGGCACCTTCGGGTTCGGTCACTCGGAAGCGGATGTGCCGGATGTCCTTACCGGACTTGTTGATGATTTCCCAATGATAGATGTTGCGGTATTGTCCGTTGTCCAATTGTTGGTAAAGTTGGCCGGGTATCTTGAGCACCAGGGATTCCACCGGGCCGCGCTGGGTAAACAGGAAGGCCTGTAGGACAAGCAGGAGCAGCAGGACGGCGGCATAAGCGATGGCCCGTGGATGGAACAGCCTACGGCTGCCGGACCGGATCCTTTCGGCGGAATCGTATCGGATCAATCCGCGGGGTTTGCCGATCTTGTCCATGACGAAATCGCAGGCATCGATACAGGCGGTGCAGTTCACACATTCCAATTGGGTGCCGTTCCGAATGTCGATTCCGGTCGGGCAGACATTGACGCAGCGATTGCAATCGATGCAATCTCCCCGTCCGCGGACATCCGGGTCTGCAGCGACGACCGGCAAGGGATGGCTCATTTCCTGCGGACCGTTTTTTTTCCGTTTCCCGCGGGGCTCGCCCCGGAGATAGTCATAGATGATGACGATGGATTCCGGAACCAGCAGGACGCCCTGCATCCTGCCGTAGGGACAAATCGTGGTGCAGACCTGTTCCCGCAAGAAGGCGAATACCCCGTAGAATAGGCCGGAGAACACCCACATGGCGGCGAAGCCCGCGAGGTGATCCGACACCGGTTCGGTCATGATGGCGAAAACGGCATCCGCGCCGATGATGTAGGAAAGGAAGAGGTTGGCGATGACGACGGCGATGAGGAAAAAAAGGAGGTGTTTGGCCGATTTACGAACGAGCTTGTCCGTCGTCCAGGGCGCGCGGTTGCGTTTTACCTGTTGTTGGGCATCACCCTCTATCCAATACTCTATTTTCCGGAATACCATTTCCATGAATATGGTCTGGGGGCAGACCCAGCCACAGAACAAACGACCGAACACCACGGTGAACAAGACCACGGAAACCATCAGCGTCACCATGGCGAGGGCGAAGAGGTGGAGGTCGTAGGTGGTGAAGACAATGCTGAAGATGATGAATTTCCCTTCCGGGAAATTGAAAAGCAGCAGCGGTTCCCCGTTGACCTTGATGAAAGGCATGCCGAAGAGGAGGCCCAGCAACACCCAACTCACCAGCGTCCGCCGGTTGTAGAAACGGCCGGAAGGTTTCTTGGGGTATATCCAGATCCGCTTGCCTTGTGGGTCCACCGTCGCGAGGTGGTCCCGATAGGCGGCCGGTTCGTCATAGAAATTTTCGGGTGTCATTCTTCCGCGTGATTAGTGGCTTGGAAAGGCGGTCCGCCGGGAGGCACCTTTCCATGCCGGGATTGTCGGTCATCGGTTGCCTTGGCCTTGCAGGACGGCATCACTCCGGCAGCGTCTCCGACAAGGTCCCCTGCGGAGCCTTTGCACCGGGCGGGTTGGTTCCCTGCAAGGACAGGACATAGCTGGCGACGCGTTGCATATCCACCGGCCGGAGGTTTTCCTTCCAGGATTGCATCCCTTTTTCCACGACACCATACTTGATGGTGGTGAAGACGGCGGCGATATCCCCGCCGTGCAACCAATAGGCGTCCGTCAGGTTCGGGCCGATGCTGTTGCCTTCACCCAGGGCGCCGTGGCAGGGCGTGCAATTGGCGGTATAGACCGATTTTCCCAGTGTCAGGTTGTCCTCATCCTCCAGCAGGGTCACGGTGCTTTCGTCGACCTGCTCCGCTTGTCTGGAGACGTAGGCTTGTACGGCCGCGCGGGCCACCTCCATTTCCTTCTCGTAGGCGACCTTCGTGCTGTCGCCGATGCTGCTGCCGTGGAAGACGATCCAATAAACGAAGGAGAACATGATGGAAACATAGAACATCCAAAGCCACCAGGGTGGAAGTTTGTTGTCGAGTTCCCGGATTCCGTCGTATTCATGTCCGAGGTCGATGTCCTTCTCCCGGGCGACAGGTACGGCAGCGGTAGCGGACTGGAGAAATTCGGACCACCAGGACGGAGCGGCTTGTTCCGCTTGTCCGGCCGGCTCCGGCCCGGTATCGCCCAAGGCGCGTTTTTCCTCGGCCTTGACGAGGTTGCGCAGCAGTTGGAGCATGGTCAGCAGGGAGAAGATGACGACGAGGACACCGCCCAGTAAGGTCAGGATCCCAAAGGTGTCTTCCCAGAAATAGGGGTCCACGGGCCGCCCGCCCGCCGTTTGGGCCAAGAGTGGCAGTCGGGCGGAAAGGAAGACCAGGGTCAGCGTGAAGCCGGGCAGGTAGGAAAGGTGGCGCTTCGTTTTCATGAAAATTGGTTGTAAGTGAGCGAATGATAGGGTCATGCCGGTTGAGCGGGTCGGGAGGCCGGGGTCGGGTCATCCGCTTCGAGCGGAAGGCGCGACATATCCTCGACATACTCCTTACTGCTGCTGAGCGCCCACCAGGTACTGTAGACGAACACCGCGATGAATACGAGCATGGCTGCGACGGCCAGCCAGTTGATATGTTGGATCGATTGAAGGATGTACTTGTACATGGCCGGTTGGTTTGATTGACAGGAAGTTATTGGCTGGCGGTTTGCCGGACGGTGATGTCCTTGCCCAATCGTTGCAGATAGGCGATGACGGCGACGATCTCCTTGCGCTCCAAATCCGCTTGGGTGATACCGTCCGCCCTCAAGCCGTCCGCTATGGCGGAGGCTTGCGCCGCCAGGTCCTCGTTGGCCCGGTCCCGGTAATCTTCCTCGTAGGGCGTGCCGAGGGTCATCAGCGCCTGGATTTTCTGCACGGTGGTGCTGGTATCCAGGTCGTCCGTTATCAGCCAGGGATAGGCCGGCATGATGGATTGCTCATAGACGTTGCGTGGATTGTAGAGGTGGTTCAGGTGCCAGCTGTCCGATTTCCGGAGCTTCCCGACCCCTTCGCGGGCAAGGTCGGGGCCGGTTCGTTTGGATCCCCAAAGGAAGGGCCGGTCGTAGATGAATTCGCCGGATTTCGAGTATTCCCCATATCGTTCCGTTTCGAAGCGCATGGGTCTGATCATTTGGGAATGGCAACCCAGGCACCCTTCCCGCACGTAGATGTCGCGGCCCTGCAATTCCAGGGCGGTGTAGGGCCGGACAGATTCGATGACGGGAATGTTGCTGTCGATCAAAGCCAAGGGGGCATACTCGATCAGGCCGCCGATGGCAACCAGGACGAAACTGGCCCCCAGCATCTGCATCGGCCGGCGTTCGATCCAACGGTGCCAGTAGATGGGAGCGGCGGTTACATGGGCCACCCGGGGTGCGGCGGAAGCTTCCTCATTTGCCAGCAGCCGGCCCTGGCCGACGGTTTTCCATACATTCACCAGCCCCACCACGACCCCGCTTAGATAGAGCAGGCCACCGAAGGAGCGGATGGCGTACATCGGCAGGATTTGCGTCACTGTCTCCAGGAAATTGGGATGGACCAGGAATCCGTCCGGGGTGAACGACCGCCACATGATGTTCTGGACGATGGCGGACCAATACATGGGGATGGCGTAGAAGATGATGCCCAGGGTGCCGAGCCAGAAATGGATGTTCGCAAGCCTTATCGAGTGCAGCTTCGTTTGGAAAATCCTGGGGAGCAGCCAGTAGGCGACCCCGAAGGTGAGCATGCCGTTCCAACCGAGGGCACCGACATGCACGTGGCCGATCGTCCAGTCGGAATAGTGCGTCACGGCATTCCAACTCTTGATGGACATCATCGGTCCCTCGAAGGTGGACATTCCGTAGGCGGTCACCGCCACCACCATGAATTTGAGGATGGGGTCCTCCCGAACCCGGTCCCAGGCACCCCGTAAGGTAAGCAGGCCGTTGAGCATGCCGCCCCAGGAGGGGGCGATGAGCATCAGCGAGAATACCATCCCGAGCGACTGGGCCCAGTCCGGCAGGGAAGTGTACAGCAAGTGGTGCGGCCCGGCCCAGATGTATATGAAAATCAAGGCCCAGAAGTGGATGATGGACAGCCGGTAGGAATAGACCGGCCGGTTGGCGGCTTTCGGGAGGAAGTAATACATCAGTCCCAGATAGGGCGTGGTGAGGAAGAATGCCACGGCGTTGTGGCCATACCACCACTGGACCAACGCCTCCTGGACGCCGGCGAACAAGCCGTAGGAATGGGTCAGGCTGGTCGGAAGGGCGAGGCTGCGCACGATGTGGAGCAGGGCGACCGTCACCCAGGTGGCGATATAGAACCAAATCGCGACGTACAGGTGTTCCTCCCGACGCTTGAGTATGGTCCCGAACATGTTGATGCCGAAGACGACCCACACCAGGGCGATCGCGATGTCTATCGGCCAGATAAGTTCCGCATATTCCCCGCTGGTGGTAAGCCCGAGCGGCAAGGTCAGGGCGGCGGCGACGATGATTGCCTGCCAACCCCAAAAATGGATCTTGCTCAGCATGTCGCTGTACATCCTCGCCTTCAACAGCCTTTGCAAGGAATAGTAGACCCCCATGAAAATACCGTTCCCGACAAAGGCGAATATGACCGCGTTCGTATGGAGCGGCCGCAAACGGCCGAAGGTCAGCCAGGGCGTTTCGAAGTTCAGGGCCGGGATGTATAACTGCAGGGCCAGCAGCAGACCCACCACCATGCCGACCAAGCCCCATAACAAGGTGGCGAATGCGAATTTCCTGACGATGGCATTATCGTAGTAAAATTTTTCCAATGCGATCATGGTTGTGATTTTTGATATTTATCTGTTTTATGCGGATTGTTTTCCGGCTTCCCTGCCTCCATCGGTGCTTGGTCCTCGAAAAGTATCCGGACGGAAGGTGTGTAATCGTCCTCGAACTGCCCAGCCCGGACCGCCCAGACGAAAGCGCCCAGGAACCCCGCGGCGATGGTGAGACTGATGACGATGAGAAAAAAGATGACGACCATGCTGGATTGACGAGCTGTGTGAAACAGGGCGCAAGGTAGCGGGCCGGTCCGACCGCGGCTCATGACCGATGCCACTCCCCTTGCTGATAAAAATCACCGGGGAAATGGACGGGAATTTTTTCCGCGGAAAATTACCGGATGTGTCGGTTGAAAAGCCGGCCAGGCCGATGCGGCGAGCGAGGGCCTTCATCCGCAGCCGATGATGAAAATCACTGCCGTCCTTCGTCGAAATCTGCTGCCAACTCTGGAAACTTCGATTAACTTTACCCGGAATGCACAGATTGTGCACCTACCTGCCGGGAATGTCCGGCGGGGACCGACCGCTCACCAACCTTGCTTTTGAATGATGCACCAATCAGCGAACGACTCCGCAGGAAAAGCCCCTGCCACCACCGCGGCTTTCCAACGCTGCCTCGTCGGCGTGGATTTTGACGAAGCGCTGGAGCCCTTGCTCCGGTATCTGGACCATTTCCTTCCCAGTGTCCGATGCCAGTCCCTTCGCCTGGCGCATGTGTGCCGGGAATCGCCCGATTTCGGTATCCCGGACCTGTTGCCGGATGTCACGACGGATGCAGACCGGGAACTGGAGGACAGGCTCAAGGAGCTGGCCGCCAGGAACTTGACCCGTTTTCCGGCCGATGCCACCTCCGTTTCCATCCTGCATGGCAACCCCCTCGAGGTGCTTCTCGGTGCCGCCGCGGACATGGCGGCAAACCTGCTGGTCATCGGGAAGAAATCAACGGATTCCCATCATGGTATCCTGGCGAAGAACCTGGTCCGGCAATCCTCCATGCTGGCCTTGGTCGTTCCGTACCAGGCAAGGCCCGCACTTCGTAAGATTCTTGTCCCGGTGGATTTTTCCCCCAACGGGATCGCCGCCTTTCATGCCGCCCTTACCCTGGCCGGACAAATGGAGGAACCGCCGCAAATCGATATCATCCACTCCTATGAGGTGCCGGGAAGTTTCGGAACCTTCCGTTTCAACCAGGAACGGGTTGTCCAGCTGCTGGAGGAAGACCGGGTGGCCGCCCTGGAACAATTCATCGATGCGAACGTGCCGGCCGGTTGGAAACAGCACATCGGCAAGGTGCTTTTGAAACATACCCACTACAGCGTCGGGGAGCAGCTTTCCGTATTCGCGCACCGGCACGCTTACGATATCATCGTCATGGGGGCGAAAGGCCACTCCAAGGTCGCCCGCCTCCTCCTCGGAAGTGTGACGGAGAAAATCCTTTCCGCCACCACGGAGGTACCGGTCCTCATCATCCGATAGAACAAGGGGGGGCGCCGGATCCGGGTAGCTCCCCTCCTCTCTCTTCCCCACCCTTTTGTCTGCAGTGACAATTATCAACGGCCGGGAAAGACGCGTGTCATTCCCGGTCCGCCTCGGCTTCCTTTTCTTTGAAGAAAAAAATGAAGTCGACGACCGCCTCCGCAAAAATCCCGTACCGGGACGAAACTGCTCCCTTTCACATCAATTCCGCCATCGTCGGCGTGAGCCTCGAGGAGAGTGACAAGCCCATGTTCGACTACCTCGGGCTGTGGTCCGCCCACGGTATGCTCGACCGGCTTGAATTGGTGCATGTCGTACCCGGCATCTACCTGTTCGACCGTAAGAACGGCGCGGACTTGTACGAATTCGACAAGTACGAGGAGGAAAGTGCCGCCGTGCGGCAATTCGCCGACAACGTTTCGGCTCGATTCTCGGGCGGACGGCACACCCGGGTGTCGGTGTCGGTTCGGGAAGGCGACCCCTTGGCCGAACTGCTGGCATTCTCCGAACAAACCGGTAACGATTTGTTTGTCATCGGTAAGGCCACCGGTAAAGATAGCCACCATATCCTCGGCCGGAACCTGATCCGCAAGATCCCCTCCCTCACCTTGATGGTTCCGGAACAATCCGCCGCCAAACTGGAGCGTATCCTTGTCCCGTTCGATTTCTCCCCGCATTCGGTCCGGGCACTCCGGGAAGCCTTGCGCATCCGCCTTGCGATGGACGGTAAGCCCGCTATCGTCGCCCTCAACGTTTATGAACTGCCGGCGTTTCCTTCCTACCTGGTCCGAAAGAGTCGGGAGGAATTCAAGCGTATCATCCATGACGACAGAAGGAAGGCCTTCCGGGATTTCCTACATACCCACTTTACCGAGGAGGAGCGGCGGATTGTCCGCACGGAATTGGTGGAACAGGAGCATCCCGGGGTGGGTGGTTTCCTCTACTATTACGCCCTTCAGCAAGGTATAGACCTGATTGTCATGGGCGCAAAGGGCCATTCCCGCGCCGGGTTACTGCTGCTGGGCAGTGTTACGGAAAAGGTCATGGGCTTGACCACCAGCATTCCGGTATTGGTCGTGAAATGAAGCCCGCAGTTCCTGATGTACGGCAGAACCATTGGTCACATAGGTTAGTTTTCCTTTCCGGCCGCCGGCTTTCATCGCCGGCGGCTTTTTTCCAATGGCCCATCGTGTTAATCCCTGGCTTCGCGAAGCCCGAAAGTATTGCCTGCCGACTCCCCGGACGCCGCAGGATGCATGAATCATACCTCGGAATGACCTAAGTCATCGATACCGGCCCATGGCCGGTGTATTTTTGGATTCTAAATGGTATCACATGAAAATCAGCGGAAATCGTTCGGTAAGGTCGGTGCGGAATGAATTCGGGGAGCGGTTCCCATTCCTCCGCCTGGTGTTTCTTCAGCCTGTCCGCCAGGAAGAAGGAATCGGGTGGAAGCGGGTTCGTCCGGATACCTGCCTTAGCCAAATCCGTAGGCGGGACGTGAACGGATCCCTCCCGCTGGACCCCATGCTGAGCCCTTCCGCCCTGGTCAGGACATTCCAGGAAATATTCGACTTGAAGGTTCGAGTACTCCGCAAAGGTACCCATGGTTGGGAAGCGGTCGGGGATGAAGACCGGCGGAGTCTCCTGCTGCACAACCTGATGGGGCTTAAATCCCAGGATCGCGTCACAATCATCTGAAGTGCCTCGGGAACGCTTACCTTATTTTCGGGTGAGTCGCATTATGAACACATTCCGGCATGAACGTGCCCCCAGGCACCATACCGGGCAACACCATCAAGACTACCGATATGAACCGCATCCTTTTTCCGACCGATTTCTCGAAGGCGTCGAAGAACGCCTTGCAAACAGCCGTCCGGCTGGCGGAGGACTTATCCGCCCGGATGGATATCGTACACGTGTATCACCTGCCCTTCATGGATGCCTCCAACGTCCCGCCGGATTACCTGGAGGACATGTTGGGTGAAAAAGAAAGGCTCGTCTACCAAAAGCTGGAGGAAATGGCTTCCGGGGTGGAAGCGGATGTCCTCGGTTCGTTGAAAGCGGTCTACGGCCTGTTTATCCCGGAGGAAATTCATGACCTGGTCAAGAAGGAGGGTTATGACCTGGTTGTCATGGGGACAAGGGGGGAGAATCACCGTGCCCTCGAAAAGGCAATCGGCAGCATCACCACGCACACGATGATGTCGGCGCCTTGTCCGGTCCTGGCTGTTCCGGAGGAATTCGAACCTGCGCAACTGCGTCGTTTTGCGTTCGCCACCGATTTCGAGCCGGGCGACGAGCCGGCCGTCCGGCAGTTGCAGTCCATTGCCGCCAAATTGCAGGCGGATGTCCATTTCGTCCATGTGGAGACCAAACCCAGCATCGGCCCTGCCAAATCCGTCATCCGGCTGGAGGAATATCCTTTCCGGGGAGCCGATTTCATCCTGATCAACGACGTGGATGTCCTGCAGGGTTTGGATACTTTCATCCGGAGCAAGGACATAGATACGCTGTGCTTGTACATCCCTCACCGCAGGTTATGGGAACGGCTTTTCCACAACAGTTTCACGAAGAAAATGACTTTCCATACCAGGATTCCGTTGCTGGTTTTCCACCAATGAAATTTTGAAACGGTTTATTAGCCCGGAAACGGCCGCAAGGAATCATGCCTTGCCGGTCGTTTCGTTTTTCGGAGCCATCCTGACCGCCTTGGGACAGGCGGGCAGGTGTTTCAGGGTGGCGGGGCCGCAGCACATGAGCAAGTTTAAACACTAATGGGAACGGTGGAAAATCAGGGTGTAATAATTACTGGTCTTGTAGGATCGAGGTACGGAAGATGAGGGGTAAGGCCGAGCGCCGGTATTTGGTGGCGCTGCAAGCCGTCAGCGAGGTAAAGGCAAAACGGGTCCCGGCGGTTCGTCAAGGAGAAGGAGGTTGTTCCGGAAAGGGCAGTTGACAAAGCGTCCTGGCCTCCCCACCCGGTCACCGGATTTGGCAGCCGGAATAATGAGCGTTTCCTTAAAGATACTCCGAAGGTCCCACACCGAACCGCTCCTTGAAAATCCTGGCAAAATATTGCGGCTGCTGGAACCCCACCGAGAAGCTCACCTCCTTCAGGGTTTGGAACCGGCCATCGAGCAGCAGCAGCTTCGCCTGCTGGAGCCGCATTTCGCGCAGGAAGTTGTTGGGAGTCAGACCGGTAAGTAGCTTCAATCGGCGTGTGAGATGCCGATCGCTCAAATGCATTTCCGCAGCAGCCTCCTCGATGACGAAATTCGGGTTGGAAATATTTCTTTTCATGATGGTCTCCAATTCCTCCAGCCAGGCGGCATCGGCGGCAGACATTTGCGGAAGTTCGGCATCTTGTGGTCCGGGCTCGTCCGCCTCCCACAAGCGTCGGGCAGCTGCGCGCTCCCGCTGGTTCTCCAGCAGCTTTTCAACGCGCACCAGCAGTTCTTCGTCCGAAAAAGGCTTGGTCAGATAATCGTCCACACCTGTGCGCAAGGCCTTTAGCCTGACCTGTAAATCCGCCCTCGCCGTAAGCATGACAAAGGGAAGGTGCCGCAGCTTGTCCGAACCTTTCATTTTCTCCAGCAAGGCGAACCCATCCATTTCCGGCATCATCAAATCGGATATGACCAAGTCCGGAGGCGGGTCTTTCTCCAGGAGCTGCCAGGCCTCCAGGCCATTCCGCGCGCTACAGACCTGGTAGTGGTCCTCCATGGTCATGAGGATGTATTCCCTGAGGTCGGCATGGTCCTCCACTATCAATATCCGCTCCCGATTGGCCGGTGGTGAGGCCGCGTTACCGGTCTTACCGCCGGGCGACAAGGCTGTATTCCCAAGGGCCGATGCCGACTCCGCCGGCTTTTCGGCGATGCTGTCGGGAAGGTGGTTGTCCGGGGATACCGGTTTCTTGGGAAAACGAAAGAAGAAAGCGCTCCCTTTCCCGTATTCGCTGGTCGCCCATACCTTCGCGCCCAGCAATTGCGCCAGTTCCCGGCAGAGCGACAAGCCGATGCCGGTGCCGCCACGGGGGCCCAGGCCATCTCGTTTTGATTGGTAGAAGCGGTCGAAGACCTTGGGTAGGTCTTCCGGATGAATGCCCGGGCCTTCGTCCCTGACCTCGACGACCAGGTGCTCCGGATCTTCCTCCACGACCAGACGGACGCATTTTCCGGCAGGTGTGAACTTCAAGGCGTTGGCGAGGAAGTTGTGGATGATCTTTTCCGTCTTGCCGGTGTCGAGCCACAGCTGCAGATCCTTATCGGCCCGATAGTCGAAATGCAGGCGTACCGATATGCCTTCCTCTGCGGCGCTGAATTGGGCGACCAAGGGTTTGAGGAAGGAAAGCAGGCGGACGGGTTTTTCCTCCGGCGCGATGTGTCCGCTCTCCAATTTGGCAAGGTCCAGGATCTCATTGACGAGGTTCAGCAAATGGGTGATGTTCCGCCGCATGAAGCCCAGCATCCTGCGCTCCTTTTCCGGCCAATGCGGCTGTCGGAGCAGGCTGTCGGCAGGCCCGGCCAGGAGGCTCAGGGGCGTGCGCAGCTCGTGGCTGACATTGGCGAAGAACCTGGACTTCAGGTTGTCCAGGCTGCGAAGTTCCTCCGCTTGCTGCGCAATGGTATGCGTTCGGCGGGCAACCTCCTCCTGCAGGGCTGTGCGTTGCTGCATCAGCTGCCGCGTCCGATGGCCGATATAAAGCAGGACGGTGGCCGCCAGCAGCAAGGCGCAGAGTGTGAGAAACCAAGGCTGGAGATAAATGGGACGCAGCACTACGATGGGCAGGATGATTTCCTTCACGGACCAGCGGCCCTGTGCGTCGGCAGCCCGGATGTGGAGCTGGTGCTCACCGTACGGCAGCCGGCCGAAATTCAGGGTCCTCGATTTGGTAAGATTCCAGTCTTGGCCCATGCCTCCTATTTTCCAGGCATAGCGCGAGTCTTTGGCTTGGCTGTAGTTCAACAGGGCCAGTTCCAGCTCAACGAGGCGGTCACCGGGCTCGAGAACAATCCGTTTTTCTTCAAACAAATCACCGCTTAAATCTTTCATCAGTCCGCTATTGGCCGAGAGTTTCCGGAAGGAGGAGACAACCAGCGGAAATTCCGTGGAATCGCCGGATTCCGTGAGCTGGGCAGGGTGGAAAGCCGTGATGCCGTTGAGTCCGCCGAAATACAACTTTCCCGCTGCGTCCTGGCAATGGGAAATCTTATTGAACTCCCGGTAGGAGATGCCGTCATTTTCCAGGAAGGTGCGGACGGCCCCGGTTTTCTTATCGAAGCACATGATGCCGTTGTCGCTGCTGAGCCAGAGATTTCCCAAGCGGTCCGGGTAAACGGCATAGATGACGTTGTTGGATAGGCCTTCGGCCGTAGTGAATTGAAGCAGCCCGGCGGAAGTCGTTCCGTCGTCTTGCTCCTGCGTCATACCGGGGTTGGCCAGCCCGGGGGGCAGGAACATCAGCCCGCCTCCATGGCTGCCGAGCCAGATGCTTCCGTTTTCTTCCTCATGGAAATGCAGGATGTCATGGTGGGGAAGCCGGAAAGGGCCTTGGCCATCCCGGGAGTAGCGGGCCAGTGGCGTGCCGTCGCTTTTCAGCACGAAGAATCCTTGCGCGGTGGCGATTCCGGCCTTGCCGTTTTGCAGCTCCCGGATGCTGTACACCTGGGTGGAGGCGAGTGCGCCGAAGGCTTCATCCGGCCGGGGCAAGCGGAGTTCGCGGGTGCGGAGGTCCAGGAAGTAAAGGCCTTGTACCGTTCCCAGCCAGAGCATATCCGGCATGTTTTGGTAAATGGCGAGGACTGTTGCCGGTACTTCGAAAATTTTCAGCGGGGTCATTTGCGCATCCAGGATGCTCAGATGGTTCTGATGGCCCACAGCCAGGCGCCCGTCCGTCAGGCGGTGAAGTGCATAATGGTTGTTGCCCAGGGCGTTGAGCTGTATCTTATCCGGGTGTCCTGTATTGGTGTCCAGCCGGAAAAGGCCCTTGGACTCCAGACAGACCAGCAGTTTGTCTTCGAGGGGCAGCATGCCCCGGACGGCCAGGCCGCTCTTGATTTTCTCCGGGTGTTGCCAGAAGTATCTCTCGAATTTGTTCTTGCGGATAACCACCCGGGTAAGGCCGAAATTGTTGCCCAGCCAGAGGTTGCCTTGATCGTCGAACAAGGCACAACGAAAAAAAAGGTTACCGATGGATTTCCAGCCGGGTTCCAGGTCGGCGACCAGGCTGCCGTCCAGCCGGTGGATGTGGTTGTTGTCGAGGATGAGATCCTCTCCGATGGCCGGAACATCCGCTCCGGGCAACAGGGTCGGTGCGGTATAGTCTCCGGGCAGGCGCCGGATTTCGCCCTTGTCGTTCCGCATCCAGGTACCGGCTTGGTCCCGGACGAGAAAGCGGCTGTTGGTCTGACGGGTGGTGTTCAGCCGGGCGGACCACATGCCGTTGCCCTGCGCATGTTGCCGGAGGAGACGTCCTGCCCGGTCCAGTTGCACGAGCCGGCTGCTGTCGGCGACGGCCCAGACCGAAGACCCGTGGCGGATGAGCTGGAACTGTCGGAAAATGTCCTGCCGGATCGGCAGGAAGCCCTTGTCCTCCCGGAACTCCGTCCAACCGTTTTCAAACGAAGTTCCCGCCGTGAGCACCGCGCCATCCGGAAAAAAATACCAGTCGTGGGGTTCGGCCTGCGGGATGCTTTCGAGCGGGGCATATTTTTCCTTCAGGGAACTGCGGCGCCGGGTGCCTGGATGCCACAGCTCGATATCCTTGTAGGGTGGGAAGGGGAGCAGCCAGAAAAAACCGTCCTTACCCTCTTGGATGCCCCAGATTTCCTCGGTGGAGATGCTGTCCGTCCTGCCGTTGAAATTGCGGAATCCGTAGCCGTCGAAGCGGCTGAGCCCGCCGGCGGTACCCGCCCAAATGAATCCTTGGCGGTCCTGGTGCAAGGAAAGCACCTCCCGGTGCGGCAGCCCCTCTTCCGTGCCGTAATGTTGGATGTCGACGACAAACAGCTGTGACTTTCCCTGCTGCAGCAACAAGCAAAGTACCACGGGTATCAGATAGCTCTTTTGTGTCGGTGGCATCTGTCTGCGTTTGCATTTCCTGTCATACCGGCAGCCCCAGACCCGGCATGAACCGAAACGCATTGCTAAAGTAGTGACTTTTTTCTTAGTTCTGTGCCGTCCCGGCAGGGCAAAAGGATTCCGAGGCGAGGTACGCAGCCGGTTCTACGGGTCAATCAGGTGAGCGGCGGCATGCGGAAATGATCGGATGTCGCTTTTGTGATGATTTTGGTCGCTTTAGTGCCGATTCTTGTCGCTATTGTCATTGAACAAGCAGATACATTTGCCTCGGTAATAAAGCGATTATAAATGATGGATTTATTTATTTACCTGATGTGCAGCCGGCTAGGTCGTTTTCCGGGAACCCAACATAAAAAGTAAGCGAAGGCGAAACAAAGGCGAAATATGTGCCCGCGAAACGCTTCGATATCATTTCCGCCGACCCGGCACCTTGCATAAACCACAAGTCCTGATGAAAACAATTCGAAAAGCGATGGTGGCGGCGGTTCCGGCCTGTTACCCGGTACAAAGCCGTTGCCAAGCGACCAAGGTGTGACCTGACATCGGTTTATTTACCGAATCGGGTATTGCCTGAACAAACACCAAATTCATTCATTCTCAAAATTGGTAACATGATGCGCAAAGTATTATTTTTCCTATTGGTCGCCTCCGCGGCCCGACTCCAGGCCCAGGCCACCCTCAGCATCCAGGGCGTCATCAAGAACGCCGACGGCACGGCCGTCTCCAACGGCAAGTATAGCTTGGAATTCAAACTTTATCCTTCCGCCAGCGGCGGTACCGCCGTCTGGACCGAAACCCAGCCGGAGGTACAGGTGACCGGTGGCATCTACAGCGCCCTGCTGGGCGAGGTGAACCCCCTGACCGCAGCCTTCGACCAGCCTTACTACCTGGGCGTGGCCGTGGAAGGCGGCGCCGAACTCATACCCCGGGCCAGGCTCACCTCCTCTCCTTATGCCCTGTCCCTGATCGGACAAGGGAACGCGTTCCCTTCCACCGGTCCGGTGGGCGTTGGTACCGCGACACCTGCCATTGCCGGCCAGGGTATCCACTTGATGAACAGTACCAACGGTAGCGAAGCCAACCTCCTGGTGGAAAGTGTGGACAATATGGCCAGGCTTACCGTCAAGAACGATGGTAAAACCGGCGAAGTGCAGGTCTACAACGGCCAGTTCAACATCGTGGCGAACGATACCATGCCCATGGATTTTTCCGCCGGCAACGACTTCCGTTTCACACACAGCGGTAACCTCGTCGCCTCCATCGGCGGTTCCGGCCTTGTTGCGTATAACGGCCTCATCAGCTCCGGTACCGGGCAGGACCTCGTACTCCGGCGCGGCCCCACGGAATACATGCGGCTGGATGACGATGTCCTGGTCGTGGCCAAGGGTATTCAAGTCAATGGGCAAAAAAGTATTTCGCACGGAAACCACTATTACATGTACTCCGGCGGTACGGGTTATGGCGGTAGCCAGACTTCCGGCGTGGCTGTTAACACCGGAGCCGGAATCCATGCCGCCACTTTCAGGGCCCTTTCAGACCGGCGTATCAAGAAAAACTTCCGGCCCAGCGACGGTGCCGAGGATTTGGCCGCACTGATGCGGCTGCGCATCACCGATTACCAATACGTCGATGCGGTGGAAAAGGGCACCTCCTTCTACAAGGGCCTCGTGGCACAGGAAGTGAAGGAAATCATGCCGGCGGCAGTCGCCACGAACCCCGGTTTTGTGCCGGACATCTTCTCCCTGTCCGAGCAAACGGCCTTCCAAACCGGACGACTGACCATCCGCATGGCCCGCGAACATCAGCTGGCGGCAGGCGACATGGTACGCTTCATCCTGGAGGATGCAAGTGAGAAAGATGTCACGGTCCTGGACACGCCCGACCTCAACAGCTTCTCGGTGGCCTGGACGGAGAAAGCTCCGGAAAAGATCTTCGTCTATGGTAAAGAGGTGGATGATGTCCAACAGGTGGACTATGACCAGGTGCACAATCTCGCTATTTCCTCCATTCAGGAATTGTCCCGCCGGCTCGATGCCCTCAAGGCGGAGAACGCCGGTCTCAAATCCGACCTGAAGGCTGCCGTGGATGGCTTCGAGCATCGCCTGCGCACCCTGGAGGCCAACCTCAGCCGTTGATTTTGTCCCGCCCACCCTTCACAGAAATGATGTATAAGACATATGAAGCATATCATCTTACAAATCCTGCTTTTCGGGGCTTTGTCGCCAGGGCTTTGGCTTGTCCAGGCGAAAGCGCCCCTCAAAGGCCCCTACAATTGCATCCCTTATTATCCGGATAACGACGGAGACAACTACGGGGATGATGCCCAGGCCGTCGTATCCTGCACGCCGATACTCGGCTGGATCACCGTCGGCGGCGACTGCGATGACAACAATGCCGACATACACCCCGGCGCTTCGGAAGATTGCGACGGTATCGACCACAACTGCAACGGCATCCTGATCGAAGGCAATTGCCCCGGCCTCAACGGCGGCGTTTCACAGAACTGCCGCACCGTCAGCTCCGATAACGTGCTCACCGGCGATGTCTTTTTCAACTACGGCAGCGTTTCCAACGGCCTGAACACGGTCACCCGTACAAGCTTCACCATCGGACAACCGGTTGTGGGCATCAACTTCGGGCCCGAGATAAACAATGCCTACGGCTTTTGGACACGCTTCCTGCTGGCCCCCTCCGCGCCTTCCGTCAAGGCCTCGGAGGGTGACCTGGCCGACCGTGTGCAGATCGAATGGCGGCCCGACCCGCTTAGTCCCGCCGCCTCGACCTACAAGATATACCGCAACAACTCCCTGCTCGCTACGGTGGACGGCGATACGCGCTCTTTGATAGATTTCAACGTCCTCGCAGGACAGTTCTATAAGTATGAGGTGGCCGGTGTCAACCAGTTCGGCGAGGGCTACCGCGGGGAATCCCTGGGCTTCCTCAATCCCAACGGGGTGGTGACCGGTCAGGTCAAGTCCCTCAACGGCAACCCTGTTCCGAATGCCATGGTCACCCTCTCCCCCACCGTCGGCACCTCGGTCTCTTTCAATCAACTCGCCACGTCCTTCGTGGAATATTCCCCGCTTTTCCCGCGGGATATCTTCACGCTGTCCTGTTGGGTCAAGGTCGGCGACAACAACGACAAATCCGCCATCTTCGACCTCGGCAGCGACATCGGCAAGAACTGGTGGCTCCACACCCTGCCCCAGGGAGCCGGCAAAGGTGTCGTCTTCGGCGTGGGTCGTAATCCCGGCGATTTCACCGAAATCGACCATGCCTTTCCGGCCGCCACGGCCGACGACTGGCACAACGTCGCGGTCACCTACAACGGCGCCGCCTTGTTGCTGTATGTGGACGGCGAACTGGCGAAAACGGTCGTCACGACACTCGATACCGCGGAATCCATCCTGTATCTCGGACAAAAACCGGATGGTAGCGGCCGATTCGACGGCGGACTCGACGAACTGCGCTTCTTTGATATCCAGCTCTCGCAGACCAAGCTGCAGATGATCCAAAACCAGAGCATCCCTTCCAATACGCCCGGTCTGGTCGCTTGCTGGAAGTTCGATGAGGGTTCCGGCTCCAAGGCGTTCGACCTGACACCGAACAAACTCACGGCCTATCATTGCGGTACGCAATGGGCAGCCGACAAACCGGATATCATCAATGCCGGCATCACGGACGAGTCCGGATCCTATGCCATCGAAGGCGTCAACTACGGCGCCGGCACCGTCTTCACGGCCATTCCCGCCAAGAAGTTCTACTTCAACCAGTCCCTGGAGTTCAATGCCGTCAACAGCGAATATGCCGAACTAACCTCCTTCAATCTGGCCGACAGCGCCACGGTCGTACTGACCGTCAAGGCCTTCGACTTCGCCAACGACCAGTGCCTCCTCACCAAACAGGACGGGGCCACCACCCATTTCGGCCTGCACCTCAACGCCGGTAACCTGATCCTGGAAATGGGCGGCCAAACCCATGATTTCGGCCCTCTGGACATGGATTACCACCGCCTGAGCTTCGCCATCGACCGCTCCGCCGGAGGCGGTTCCGCTACGGTCTCTTTTTTTGATAATGATACGCTCTCCGGCACCTATACCTTCTCCGGGGTCTCCGCCGACTTCTACACCGGTACGCCCTGGACGCTCGGAGCCGGTAGGGACGGGGCCAACCTGGATCGCTTCTTCTCCGGATTGATCGACGAGGTGGCCTTTTTCAGTACCTTGTTGCCAATCTCCGCCATCCAGGCGGCTGCCAACGTGGGTACCGACCTCACCCGCACCGACCTGGCCAACTACTTCCCCCTCAACGAAGGCAGCGGGACAGCCCTCAAGGATTTCGGCACCGAACTGAGCGGCCAGGGCTCCATCCACGGCGCCCAGTACAGTACCGTGGTAGCCGTCGCCGAAGAAGCACCTCATGTTTTCACCCCTGCCACCCGCCTGGTGACGCTCAATCCCACCAACACGGCGGTGGATGGTATCGATTTCACAGACCAAAGTACCGTGCCGGTCTCCGGGTACGTCCGCTTCGACGGTACCACCTGCTTTCAGAAAGGGGTCGAGATCCTGGTCAACGGCCAACGCAACTCCCCACCGGTGTTTACCGATGCGGACGGCTACTTCTCCGTCGATTTCGAACCGGGCGCCTCGGCCATCCTGACACCCGTCTTCCATGAACATACCTTCTATCCGGCCTTCTGGGAAATCGACAACATCGCCTCCCCGATCGCCGGCATCCTGTTCCGCAACCAGGTCAAACGCACCATCTCCGGACAAATGGCCGGCAACGAATACTGCCGCAAAAGCGTCATCCCCGACGGCGCCATCGTCAAGGTCAAGGTGGAAACGCTCGACGGCTGCTTCTACCAGGAAAAAACACTGACTACAGCCAATGGTAAGTTCGTGTTCACGGACCTGCCGCCGCTCAAGTTCGCCGTGGCGGTCACGGAACACTCCAATAACATCATCTACAATTATTTCCAGCTCCAAGGCGGCCAGGAGACCGACCTGACGGATGTCAGCGACACGGTCGATTTCATCTATCACTCGCCGCCGGAAATCGAAATGTCCTCCCTCGACACCAACCTCTGCGGCGACCAAATGCTGGAACAGGGAGCCAGATATACCACGGAAATCAAGGTCTACCAACCTTACGACGGCGGAAACTGCTATCTCGATACCTTTGACCTCCATATCGAAAACCTGCTGGCCGACCCGGCCGACAATCCGGTATTCGATACCACCATCTCCGAAGGGAAGTTCAAATACAAATTCCGGGCAGGGATTCCTAACATCGCCTCGCCCTACCTGAAGACCATGACCGTACTGGCCAGCGCCAACGAGCTGGACAATACCTTGTCCACCCAGGCCGTGGTGCTGGGCAAACGGCCGCGGGCGGTGGATTTCACCTCCAGTTCGCCGGAAATACCCATGATGATCCTGCGCGACCCGCCCGGCGACAACTCCTTTGCCAGCATCTCCAAAGGGACCACCGTGTGCAACGGCTGGACCCTGGGTATGAACTCCTCCGTCGCCATCGGAGCGGAGCTGCAGCTGAAACTGGGTACTACCACCGGCATCACCACCGGTATCGGGGTGGCCACGAAACTGGAGACGGAAATCGAGAACAGCCTGACCTTCGGCCTCAAGACGACCATGAACAACACGGTCAGCAACAGCACGGAAACCTGCTTCACGGCCAATGAGACCATCTCCACCAGCAGCGGTGACGTCATCTTCGGCGCGGATGCCGATGTTTACGTCGGCGGTGCCATGAACCTGCTCTTCGGTATCACCGATGACCTGCGCTTCGATACCCTGGCTTGCAATTTCTATGTGGATACGGGCCTGGTCGTCTTTCCCGATAAGTTCAACACGACTTTCCTCTACACCGGCTACCAGATCAAGCGGACCATCATCCCCAACCTCCTCCTGGTCGGGGATACCACCAGCGCGGAAATGTGGGAGTATATCCTGGACTATAACCAGGAACTGAAGGACCAGGCCGTCTTCGAAAAGAACCTTTCCTTCGATGCCGGAGTGACCTACGAAAGCTCTACCACCACGGAGACGACAAAAACCTCCACCCTCAGCTTCGATGTGGACATCTCAGCTTCCGCAGCCCTGCAGGTGGGCTTCTTCGTCAACTCCACCGGGGCGAGCACCAAGTTTACCATGGACCTGGGCTTCGGGGTCTCCACCGAGGAAACGACAACGGAAACAAACTCCCAAACGGTCACCTACACCCTGGCGGACGACGATATCGGCGATGTGTTCACCCTCGATGTGCTGCGGGACCGGGTCTACGCCACACCGGTGTTCAAGACTATCTCCGGCAACTCCTCCTGTCCCTTCGAGGAAAATACGGTGCCGCGCGACGGGGTCACCCTGACCGTCGACAAGACCATCGCAGCCAATGTGCTCGAAAACGATGCCGCCGTCTTCAAGTTCAATGTCGGCAATACCAGCCAGACCAACGAATACCGCTACTATGTGCTGGACCTCTGGCAGCCTACCAACCCGGATGGGGCGGTCATCAATATCGCCGGCACTCCCAGCGCCAGCGCCACTTTCTTTCCGGTGGGCGGCGGTTCCGATGAAGTCACCCTGACCGTCAAGCGCGGCCCGGTGGCCTACGAGTACGAAAACCTGCTGATCAATGCCTATTCCGCTTGCGAAGGGGCCCGCGAGGATGCCCTGGGAAATGGCAACTTTCCGCCGGCTCCTTTCTATGAAGGCATCGAGATTTCGGTCTACTTCCTCGAGCCCTGCAGCCCGATCGACATCGGCTTCCCGCTCCAGAACTGGGTGGTGACCCCGGCGGACGGCGATATCCTTTTCATCACGCTCAATGAATTCGACCGCCATGATGCGGACCTGGAACTGATCCGGGTCCAATACCGCCGCAAACAGGGTGACGGCGCCTGGATAAACATCACGGAGGTGCC
Organism: uncultured Saprospiraceae bacterium; assembly: GCA_964573725.1. Lineage (GTDB taxonomy): Bacteria > Bacteroidota > Bacteroidia > Chitinophagales > Saprospiraceae > UBA6168. The sequence goes on along the minus strand of CAZNLJ010000003.1, from coordinate 1,025 downwards.
CAAGGCAAGCCTGGTCAACGACGTGTTCCATATCGTATCCTGGAATACCCTGGGGCTCCAGGACGGGGAGTACGAGATCCGGGCGGTGACGCAATGTACCGGCGGACAAAATGCCGGGGTCTCTACGGTCATTGCCGGCCGTTTCGAACGCACCCCGCCGGAAGTCTTCGGTACACCCGAACCGGCGGACGGCGTGCTTTCCACCGGCGATGAAATCAGCATCACCTTCTCGGAACCCATCCGGTGCGACTTGCTCATCCAGGCGGATTTCTTCGACAATAACAATGTCGGTCTTTACAACACCCGCACGGGCGACCTGGTGGACGCGGTCATGACCTGCAGCGGCGACAAGATCATCCTGGTACCGAACGTACCCAACCAGTTCATCGAGAATCAAATCCTCCGCGTCGAGGTGGATTCCGTCCAGGACCTGGCCGGTAATAAGTTCGGACACATCGATTGGGAGTTCTTCGTGGACCGCAACGCCCTGCGCTGGCTCGGTAACGATATCCAGGAAGTCGTCTACGAGGGCCAAGCCCTGACGGTCGTCCGCGAAATCGAGAACGTCAGCGGGGCCGCCGCCGCTTATACCATCACCGGTATCCCCGCCTGGGTGGAAGTCTTTCCCACGGAGGGCAACCTCGCCCCGGGTTCCGCCCAGGCCATCACCTTCAAATTCGCCGCGGAATTGCCGCGCGGGGAATATCTCGATACCCTCCAACTGGAAGGTGCCCTCGGCGACGAACCCATCGTCGTCCACCTTCGCAAACTTTGCTTCAGCCCGGACTGGTGGCTGGATCCCGGGCAGTTCGATTACACGATGAACATGACCGTCCAACTGGATATCGAAGGCTCCGTCTCCACAGATGAAATGGATGTCGTGGGCGCTTTCGTCAACGGTGAACTGCGGGGCATGTCCTATCTCGAATTCGAGCCGGCCACCGGCCAATACCTCGCCTTCCTGACCGTGTACAGCAATTCGGTGACGGGCGAGACGGTCTCCTTCCAGATCTGGGACGCGGACG
>CAZNLJ010000002.1:0-186943 GCA_964573725.1 uncultured Saprospiraceae bacterium | reverse complement strand
GACCTGGCCAACAGCTTTGTCGTCGGCGACCGTTGGTCCGACCTCGCCCTCGCCCGTAACCTCGGTACCCGCGCCATCGGCTTGCGGGGTCTTTTTCCCTTCGGGGAATGGGAATCCGGGGCCGATCTCATCGCCGATTCCTGGGAAGACATCGCCCGCTACCTGCTGTATCCGAACCGGGTCGTCACCCTGGACCGCCGGACCCGGGAGACGGAAGTCTCCGTCCGACTGGACCTCGACGGGGAGGGCCACTCCGACATCCGGACCGGCCTCGGTTTTTTCGACCATATGCTGCAACAGGTGGCGGTCCATGGACAGCTGGACCTGACCGTCCAGGTCCGGGGCGACCTGCACGTGGACGAACACCACACCGTGGAAGACACCGCCCTGACCCTGGGAGAAGCCTTCCGGCAGGCCCTGGGGGACAAACGCGGCATCAGCCGTTACGGCTTTTGTCTCCCGATGGACGATTGCCTGGCCCAGGTCGCCCTGGATTTCGGCGGCAGGCCCTGGTGTGTCTGGGAGGCGGATTTCCGTCGGGAACGGATCGGCGATTGCCCGACGGAACTGTTTTTTCATTTTTTCAAATCCTTCGGCGATGCCGCCGCCTGCAACCTCCATGTCCAGGCCTCAGGTACCAACGAACACCATAAGATCGAAGCGATCTTCAAGGCCTTCGCCCGTGCCGTCCGGATGGCGGTCCGCCGGGAAGGCTACGCCCTGCCCTCCTCCAAAGGGGTGCTGTGAACGGCCCTTGCGGTGGATGCGGCTGCCGCCCATGCCAAAAAATACTGCCATGCAAATCGCCATCATCCAATACAACGCCGGGAATGTCCACTCGGTCGCGAATGCCCTGCGCCGCTTGGGCGCGGCCCCTTGCCTGACCGATGATCCCGAAGCGATCCGGCGCGCCGACCGGGTGATATTCCCCGGGGTGGGGGAGGCTTCCTCCGCCATGCGGTATCTCCGGGAGCGGGGCCTCGACGAGGTCATCTGCCAACTTCGGCAGCCGGTGCTTGGCATCTGCCTGGGCATGCAGCTCCTGGGTAGCCGCTCGGAAGAACAGGATACCCCCTGCCTGGGCATCCTGGACGCCACCGTCCGCCGCCTTCGTCCGCAAGCCCGGGTGGACGGGGCCGCCGATGCCGTGAAGGTGCCCCATGTGGGCTGGAACAGCGCCGCGTTTCCGGCCCACCCGCTGTTTGACGGCATTCCCTCGCCTTCGTATTTCTATTTCGTACATGGGTATGCGATGGAGCCGGCGGCGGGAGTCACCCTGGCCCTGACCACCCACGGACAGCCGTTCAGCAGTGCCGTCCGGAAAGGCAATTTCTTCGGTGTACAGTTCCACCCGGAAAAAAGTGCGGGGCAGGGCGCGCAGTTGCTTCGGAATTTTCTGTCGGATAAAATATGTACCGCCTTATGATAGTCATACCGGCCATGGACCTGATCGGCGGCCGTTGCGTGCGCCTGCAACAGGGGGACTTCGAACGGCGCAAGGTGTATGCGGACGATCCGCTTTCCGTGGCCCGCACATTCGAGGCGGCAGGTTTCCGCCGGCTTCACCTGGTGGACCTCGACGGGGCCCGCCGGGGGGCTCCCGTCCATTTGGATGTGCTGGAAAAAATCTGCCGCGGCACCCGCTTGGTCGTCGATTTCAGCGGCGGACTGCAGGATGCCGCCGACCTCCGTCGCGCGGCGGACGCCGGTGCCGCCCTGCTCGCCCTGGGTAGTGTCGTGGTCCGGGATACCGGGCGGTTCCTGGAGTGGCTGGACGAATACGGACCGGACCGGTTGTTGCCGGGACTGGACGTCCGCCACCGCCGACTGGCCGTCCGGGGCTGGACCGAACAGACGGAGGTCGGCTTGTTCGAGCTGCTCGACCTGCTCGTCCGCCACGGCGTGAAGCAAGTCTTTTGCACGGATATCCTGCGGGACGGCAACCTGGAGGGCCCGGCCATCGACCTGTACCGCGACCTGCTGGACCGGTACCCGGACCTGGAACTGGTCGCCAGCGGCGGCGTGCGGAATCCGGACGATGTCCGGCAGTTGGCCGTCCTGGGCTGCAGCGGTGCCATCGTCGGGAAGGCATTGTATGAGGACATGGACCGGTTGGCGCGCTGGCGGTAGGGAAGGCCCGCCCGCCGGTGCAAAAAAATAAGACCATGCTGGCAAAAAGAATCATCCCTTGCCTGGACATCTGCCGGGGCAGGACGGTCAAGGGCGTGAATTTCGTGGCCTTGCGGGATGCCGGTGACCCCGTGGCACTCGCCGCTTCCTATGCGGCGCTCGGTGCGGACGAACTCGTGTTCCTGGATATCACCGCTACCCACGAGGGTAGGAAGACGACCCTGGACCTGGTCCGGAAGGTGGCCGATACGCTGGACATCCCGTTTACGGTGGGCGGCGGCATCGCTGCCGTCGAGGATGTGGCGGCCTTGTTGGATGCCGGGGCGGACAAGGTGTCCGTGAATTCGGCGGTTGTCCGTAATCCCGGACTCATCGACCGCCTGGCCGGCCGCTTCGGGAGCCAGTGCGTCGTCGTCGCCATCGATGCTAAATCGGACGGTCCGGATTGGAGGGTCTATCTCAACGGCGGCCGCTTACCCTCCCCGCACCGGGTAGTCCCCTGGGCGGAAGAGGTGGCCGCCCGGGGAGCCGGCGAAATCCTGCTGACCTCCATGGACCATGACGGCGGGAAGCAGGGGTTTGCCCTGGAACTTACCCGGTGTGTATCCGAACGGTTGGACATCCCCGTCATCGCCTCCGGCGGTGCCGGCGCACCGGAACATTTCGAGGCCGTATTCCGGGAAGGGCTGGCCGATGCAGCCCTGGCCGCCAGCATCTTTCATTTCGGGGAAATCCCTGTCCCGGTGCTGAAAAAACACCTCCATGCGGCGGGTATTCCCGTCCGCTTTCCTTTCGCCCACCCAAACACGACGTGATATGCAACTTTCTTTCGACAAATATCCCGACGGGCTCGTGCCGGCCGTCGTCCAGGATGCCCGGACCCGGAAAGTCCTGATGCTCGGATACATGAATGCGGAAGCCCTGGCACGGACGCAGGAATCGGGCAGGGTGACTTTCTACAGCCGGAGCCGGCAATGCCTTTGGGAGAAGGGGGCCACCAGCGGGAATTTTCTCGAACTGGTCGCCTTGCTGCCGGACTGTGACCACGACGCGCTGCTGGTCCTGGCGGTTCCTGCCGGTCCGACCTGCCATACCGGTGCCGATACCTGTTTTCGGGAAGACAATACCGTGCCGGCCGGGTACTGGCTGTCGCACCTGGAATCGGTTGTCCGGGACCGGCTTGACCATCCTTCGGAGGCGTCTTATGTCAGCCGCCTGGCTGCCCGGGGACTTCGAAAAATAGCGCAAAAGGTAGGGGAAGAGGCGGTGGAGGTGGCCCTGGAGGCCGAAAACGGGCCGGATGCGCTGCTGTTGGAGGAATCCGCCGATTTGTTGTTCCACCTGCTGGTGTTGTGGCAGGCCCGGGGCCTCGGACTGGCAGCGGTGGAGGAAGTGTTGCGCGGCCGTATGAAACCGGGCCTTTCGGCCGGGTAAGGGTTCGGGTCGGAGCGCGGTCAGGGCCAGAAACAAAGTCGGTTCCTGCGGTAGTCGATGGCGATCTTGTATTGCCGGAAAAAGGGGGCGCCGAGCAGGCCGTGCATGGTACAGTCGCTTGTCAATTGCAAGGCGGCCGAGGGGAGGGCGGCATAGGCCATGGCCGGAAAGGCGTCCTGCCGGATGGTCAGCGGGGGCAAGGTCACGGAGCAGGACAGTTCCGGGCGGTTGTCCAGGCCGGTCAGCCACGTATCCGCCGATGAAGTCACCGAACCGGCCGGAAGGTCATCCAGTACGGTCCGGTCGATGGCATTGACTTCGGACCCGCTGTCCAGGCCGAGATACAGCGTCCGGCCGCCGAGCCGGGCCTTGACCACCGGAAGATGGCCGGACCGATGGAACCGGATCCACCGCAGGGGCTGCCCGTGGCCGGCCGCCAGGGTCGTTTCGTCCGGCAAAACCTTGATCATCCGCCCTTCGTAGTCGATCAGCAGGATTTTTTGCCGGAACGCCTCAAAACCGATCAGGCCGAGAATTTCCCGACCGCAGGCCTCCTCCAGGTGTCGGATATCCAAGGTGTATGCCCGTTGGTTTTCCAGGAGGATGCTTCCCCAGGAAAAGCGGTCCACCTGCGTCACGCCGAGTTGTACCGAACCGCCTATTCCGGCGGCAGGTACAAAGCCCGTCGGTGATACTTCCCGGTCGTTCAGGATGATGCCGGGGGCACCGGTATCGAGGATGAAGGTCCCCTGCCGACCGTCCACCGAAGCTTGCACCAACATCATGCCGCCGGAAAGGTCGAAAGGAAGCATCGCCGCGGCGTGGTCCGCGGCCGGGGCGTCGGTATGCAAGGGGACCGGGGCCGGATGCAGCAAGGCCACCGTATGTTGCGCCCACAGCCCGCCGATCGGGAACAGGATCCCGAACAGCCGGACATACCACACCCATCCGGACCGGCATGGTACGGCGGCGGACCGGGATCCTGCGGCCGGGTCGGAAAGACGCGGCACGGAAAACGGAAACGGGTTCAGGTGTGCATGCATGGACAATCCGCAGGTGGTTGTCGCTTCGGCATCGGGCGGCCGGTTCAGGCCGACAGCGTCCCGATTTTCCGATCGGACCAGCTAAAGATAGTCCCTCGGTCATTCAGATTCAACTTTTTTTTACAAAAGGTTAAAAATAAGTTTACACAAAATTAACATGCGGGACAAGGCGACGGACTCCTCCACCGGGGCCGACGTCCGGCGGAGCGGGCGGCTGGACCGGCGGTTTCCGGCGGGAAGGGAGGGGGGCTGGTCGTGTCCGGGACAGGAGCCGGGGTCATGGAGGCAACGGGCTTCAGCCGCACCAACCTTCCTGTACGGGCCGCTTGGATACCAGGACACCTTTCCCGTCTGCGGTCCAGGGAATCTCATAGTCATGGCCTTCGATTCCGGCGAGGGTATCCGGGAAGATGGGTGTTGCCTCGGCCAGGAAAGCGTCGGCATGGCGGTAGCGGGGCGAATAATGACCGGTGAGGAGGGTGCCGGCCTGAGCCTGTTTGGCGACCAGGGCGGCTTGGGCCGCCGTGCTGTGGCCGGTGGCGGCCGCCTGGTCGCGGCAGTCCTCGCAGAAGGTGGTCTCGTGATAGAGGAGGTCCACCCGGTGGATATGGGGAAGGACGGAAACCGTGTAGGCGGTATCGGAGAGGTAGGCGTAGGAACGGGCATGGACGCCGGGTACGGTCAGGGTCTCGTTCGGTACGGAGCGGCCGTCCGGGAGGAGGAGGTCGTTGCCGGCCTTGAGGGATTTGATCTGGGGGATATCGAGGCCATAGTGGTCGATGGCCTGCGGGAGGACGTTCCTGGGCCGGATCTTTTCCCGGAATACATAGCCGACGGTCGGCAACCGGTGATGCAGCGGGATGGCGGTCACGGTCAGGAAGCGGTCGGCATGGACAAGGGTCGGGACGGTGTGGTCCCAGGCCGGGAACCGGATAGGGTATCCGAGCTCGCCGCCGGGTGCCAGGAGGGCGCTCACCATGTCCGGGAGGCCGGGCGGGGCGTACAGGTCGAGGGGAGCCTGCCGGCCGTGCAGGGCCAGGGAGAACAGCAGGCCGGGCAGGCCGAAGACATGGTCGCCGTGCAGGTGGCTGATGAAGATGCGGTTGACCCGTTGGGCGGAGAGGCCGAAGGACAGCAGGCGCATCTGGGTTCCCTCCCCGCAATCGATGAGGAAGTGTTGGTTGCCGGCCTGCAGCAGGTGCGCACTGGGATGACGACCGAAGGCGGGTGTGGCCGCACTGGTTCCCAGGACGGTCAGGGAAAATCTCATTCCTCGTCCTTGAGGGAACGCTCTATCTCCTCCAGCAGGATGAGGTCCGTGGATTCGCTGACGGTAGGCAGGATATTGAGTACGGAATCCAAACGGGAGATTTCGATCAGTTTGCGCACATTCTCGTGCCGGACGCCGGTCAGTACGAAGGTACCGATGTTTTTCCAGAGCCGGTTGGCGGTCAGGATGGCGCTGAGTCCGGAGGAATCCACGTAGCGTACCTGGCTGAGGTCCAGGATCAGGTTGGGTACCCCTTCGTTGGACAGGATGACCAGTTCGGACTTGAGGTTCGGTGCGACCACGGAGTTCAGGTTCTCCTCCTGTAGGCTCATTACGGCGTAACTCTCCTTTTTTTCGATGGCGTATTTCATGTAGGCCTTGTTTGAAGGGTGCGTGACCGGTCCGCCGCCGGGCGTCGCTCCGGCCGTCGGGCAGGGAGCGACCCGCCTGGCGGGCCGGCTGCCGGCCCCGGGACCGTCGAGCCGCCAAGATAAGCATTATCGGGCGGAATATTACTTTTTTTGCACAAGCGCCGGGCCTGGGTCCCGGCGACTTCCGGGCGGTCCGGCTCCCGGCAGCCCGGAATGAACTATTTGTGCCGCCGCGGGGTTTTGATGAAGTAAGGCCGCCGATTTCCCGCCCGGGCGGTGGGTCGGCGAAAGGCTTCCGGACCGGTCGCGCACTTGGAATAGTAGTTGCGCTGGAATGGGCGGGCGGACGGCCGGGTCCGGCAGGCGGCTCCCCCCGGATGACGGCGGTCGGGCCCTGTGGGTCCGGGATGTGCCGAGCCGTGCGGAAACCCTTTTTCGACAGGCACTTTGAAACTTGTCCAAATAATCTTAAAATTGCTTTTCAAGCCGGAAGGTTTCCGGTCTTGATGGCCCGCGGAAAACGGCAGGGCGGGAAGGAAACGGTGGCGGCGGTCCGCAGGACGGTCTCCTTCCGGTCCACCGCCGGCACCGGACCGTATGCAAACCACCCGCGGAGCTTGTCCGATCCACCCCGAAAAGCGCATCGGCAGGCATCCGGATAAAAGGAACTTGATCACTCCCAATGATGAACGACAAAAAATTTTCGCCGAAAGTAAAGAAAATCATCTCCTCCAGCCGGGATGAAGCGATTCGTCTCGGACAGGACGCGATCGGCACGGAACACCTGTTGTTGGGCCTCATGAAAGAGCCGAACAGCCTGGCCATGAAAGTGCTCGATTCCCTGGACGTCGACCAGGCGGAACTGGTGCAGGTCATCGAGGAAAGCAACCCCCGGCGGCCATCCAGCCCCTCCGCCATCCATGTCGGCAACCTACCCCTCAACAAACAGGCGGAAAAGGTCCTGAAAGTGACTTTCCTCGAGGCCAAAGCCCTCAAGAGCGAGGAAATCGCCCCGGAACACCTCCTGCTGTCCATCCTCAAGCACAAGGACAACCCCGCCAGCCGGATCCTCGGTCAATTCGACATCGATTACGAAATATTCCGCGCCGAACTGGAGTACGTCCGGCAAGACCAGGACCTCACCGCCGGGATGGAACCCTACGCCCAATCCTCCTCCGAGGAGGAATCCATGGAGGAGGAGGAGGGCGGCGCCCGCTTCCAGCAGCAGCGGAAAGGGCAGCAAAAATCGCGGACGCCCGTCCTGGATAATTTCGGGCGGGATGTCACCCGCCTCGCGGAGGAAGGCAAACTCGACCCCATCATCGGTCGCGAAAGCGAAATCGAACGGGTCTCCCAAATCCTCAGCCGCCGCAAGAAGAACAATCCCATCCTCATCGGGGAACCCGGTGTCGGCAAGACGGCCATCGTGGAAGGGCTCGCCCTGCGAATCCACCAAAAAAAGGTGCCCCGTACCCTCTTCAACAAACGCATCGTCATGCTGGACCTCGCGGCCCTGGTCGCCGGTACCAAGTACCGCGGCCAATTCGAGGAACGCATCAAGGCCATCATGAACGAGCTGGAGAAATCCCGCGATGTCATCCTCTTTATCGATGAGATCCATACCATCGTCGGCGCCGGCGGCGCCACCGGGTCGCTCGATGCCTCCAATATCTTCAAACCGGCCCTGGCCCGCGGGGAACTCCAGTGCATTGGCGCCTCCACCCTGGACGAATACCGGCAGTACATCGAAAAGGACGGCGCCCTGGACCGTCGCTTCCAACGGGTGATGGTCGACCCGCCCACCGCAGACGATACCATCCATATCCTCGAGAACATCAAGGAAAAGTACGAGGAGTTCCACTCCGTCGTCTATTCCGACGAAGCGGTCAAGGCCTGCGTACGGCTCTCCGACCGGTACATGAGCGACCGCTTCCTGCCCGACAAGGCCATCGACGTCATGGACGAGGTGGGGGCAAGGGTCCATCTCAAGAACATCCATGTGCCCAAGCACATCGAGGAGTACGAGAAGAAGATCGAACAGATCAAGGAACTCAAGAACGCCGCCGTCAAAAGCCAGCAGTACGAGCGGGCGGCGGACCTGCGCGACGAGGAAAGCAAGCTCCTCCGCCAACTCGACTTCGCCAAGATGCAATGGGAAGAGGAAAGCAAGACCAAACGCTATCCGGTCAATGAGGAGGATATCGCCGAAGTGGTGTCCATGATGACGGGTATCCCCGTGAAAAGGGTCGCCCAAAGCGAAAGCAAGAAACTCGTCCATATGACCGACGACATCAAGCAGATGATCATCGGCCAGGACGAGGCGGTCTCCAAGATCGTCAAGGCCATCCAACGGAACCGCGTCGGCCTCAAGGATCCCCGCAAACCCATCGGCTCCTTCATCTTCCTCGGCCCGACCGGGGTCGGGAAAACGGAACTCGCCAAGGCCCTCGCCCGGTACTTGTTCGATTCCGACGAGGCCCTGGTCCGTATCGATATGAGCGAGTACATGGAGAAGTTTTCCCTCAGCCGCCTCATCGGGGCTCCCCCCGGCTACGTCGGATACGAGGAGGGCGGACAATTGACCGAACGCGTCCGTCGTAAACCTTACTCCGTCGTCCTGCTCGATGAAATCGAAAAGGCCCACCCGGATGTCTATAACATCCTCCTGCAAGTACTGGACGACGGACAGCTGACGGACAGCCTGGGTAGGAAGGTGGATTTCAAGAACACCCTGATCATCATGACCTCCAACATCGGTGTCCGCCAATTGAAGGACTTCGGACAAGGGGTCGGCTTCGCCACCAAGTCCCGGCAGGATGCCGCCGACGACCGCTCCAAAGGTGTGATCCGCGATGCGCTCAAGAAGACTTTCGCACCGGAGTTCCTCAACCGGATCGATGATGTCATCATCTTCAACAGCCTGGAAAAGGACGAGATCTTCCGCATCATCGACATCACCCTCCAGGATGTGTTCAAACGGCTGGCTGCCCTGGGATACCAGCTCATCCTCTCGCCGGAGGCCAGGGAATTCGTCGCGGAAAAAGGCTACGACCCCCAATTCGGCGCCCGACCGCTCAACCGGGCCATCCAGAAATACATCGAGGACCCCCTCGCGGAATTCCTCCTGAGCGAAAACCCGGCGGAAGGTACCGTGCTGGAAGCTCAGCTGAACGAGGATGGGTCGGGTTTGAAAATCGTCCTCTCCAAGACGGTCAACTCGGATGCCTGATCGCCCGAACCGCCGCCCTTGGTAAAATAAATGCAGGTCAATGCCCGAACAATTCGGGCATTGACCTCTTATTGTTATGTTTGTACCCTTTACTTAAATCTTTACCAGTTTGGCAAAAACAACTTTCAGAAAAAGAATTGATAGAAACCCACCACAACCCAAGTTTCGTATCAATGAACAGATCCGTATCCCGGAAATCCGGTTGGTCGGTGACAACCTCGAGGAGGTATCCAAATCCGTCGGCGAAAAAATCGAGTCGGGTGCCATCTTCCCTACCCGAAAAGTGCTTTTCTGGGCGGATAAGGTCGGTCTTGACCTGATCGAAATCTCCCCCAATGCCGCTCCCCCCGTCTGTAAACTCACCGACTTCAGCAAGTTCCTCTACGAAAAGAAACGTAAGGAAAAGGAGATGAAGGCCAAGGCGGCCAAAACCGTCATCAAGGAAATCCGCTTCGGCCCCAATACGGACGACCACGATTTCGAATTCAAGACCCGACATGCCAAGAACTTCCTCGAGGAAGGGGCCAAGGTCAAGGCTTACGTCACCTTCTATGGCCGTACCATCGTCTTCAAGGACAGGGGCGTGGACCTGCTCGGCCGATTCATGAAGGAATTGGAGGACGTCGGCGCCCCGGAAGCACCGCCCCGCCTGGAAGGGAAACGCATGACCGTCGTCATGGCTCCGAAAAAGAAAAAACCCTGATCCGCAGGGGTGGCCGGTCCCGTAATTCCTGCCGCTCCTCCGTCCGGAATATCGGTGCCGGGCAATCCGCTCGCTCCGCCACCAGCCCCGCAACCCGGTCCCGGCGCAACGCCCCGGCTGAACCCGGAACGGCGACCGATTCCATGCGGCCGGCATCCCACTTAATTTCGGCGACACCGCCGAAATCGCTTTGTATTTCATCGGGGAGTTGCTTACCTTTGCAATCCTCTTTCAAAAAGTTCGAAACCATGCCTAAATTCAAGTCACACTCCGGCGCCAAAAAGCGTTTCAAGCTGACCGGCTCCGGCAAGGTCAAACGCTTTCATGCGAATACCTCCCACCGCCTGGTGAGCAAAAGCAAGAAAGCCAAGCTGCGCCACCTCGGCGCCACGACGGTCGATGCCGCAGACGAAGCCCGCATCAAGCGGCTCCTCGCACAAGGCTGACACTCCTCCCATTTTTTAACGAGAGTACAGGATAGGCAAGCATTTCCTTCGAAATCCCTGTACTGGACTAAAAAAACTCTTTATGCCACGTTCCGTCAATGCCGTCGCCTCCAGGAAAAGACGTAAAAAAATCCTCAAAGCGGCCAAAGGTTATTTCGGCCGCCGGAAGAATGTCCTCACCGTCGCCAAGAATGCCGTCGACAAAGCCATGGGTTATGCCTATGTCGGCCGCAAACTCAAGAAAAGGGCCTACCGCCAACTCTGGATCGCCCGTATCAACGCCGGTGCCCGCCTCAATGGAACTACCTACTCCCGTTTGATGCACGGTCTTTCCCTCAAACAGGTCGACCTCAACCGGAAAGTGCTCGCCGACCTGGCCCTCAACCACCCGGATGTATTCTCCCAGGTGGTCCGGTCCGCCCAGTAATGGCTCCCTTTCCGCCCAATAGCCCCCATCCAGCCGCTCCTGCGGATGGATGGGGGCCTGCTTTTTCCTGCATCACACCGGTCCCTGATACCCGCCCGCCCGGCTATTCCCAGCGCCTCGCAGCCTGGTCCAGATAAATAAGTAAAATTAAAATGTATTAATTGGGCACGGTTTAGGATTATCCGTATCTTTATCTTCCTTACGGAGATTCCCCCCCGCCTCAGGCGCCGCATCCGCCGGACAGGTTCCCCCCGTCCAGCCTCCGGATGATCCCGCCTGACCCTGCTCCGTAGGTCTCTTCCGCCCGGTGTTTTCTTCCGGGACATTCGCTGCTCTTCCATGCCTGCCAGGCAGGTACCTCACACAAATTCACACGAGATCGACAGGCTTTGCCATCCGGCCACCCTTGCCCTGTCAATCACATCCCTCCCGTCCGGAATACCGGTCGGGAGCCCCGTACCCGGTTGCTGTCGCCGGGTATGCAAGTTCCTGTCCGTTTTCCACCCGTAGGTCCGCGACCTATGGACGGCGAAGCCGTACGCCTCGCTACCGTCCTCTTTCCTATGTTGAACCTCGATTTTGATTGCGAATACCACAACCGTATCCAGGTCGATCCCTCGAAACAGACCTGTGTGGTCGTCATCGGTTGCTACAATCATTTTCACCTGACCCGTTCCCTGGTGGACCAACTCGCGGCCACCCTGGACCGACGATACAATTACCTGGTCTATTTTTTTGACGATGCATCCGAGGAGCCGGATACCAGGCTGTTCTTTGAAGCGCATGTCTCCGACCTGCCTTTCCCCGTCCGTTTCTTCCGCTACGCCTCCAACCGGAAACTGACCTGGACCTGGAACTTTGCCATCAACTACGGCTTGTTCCGGGATCGGGCCGATTATTTCATCTTCCTGAACAACGATACGACCCTGATGCCCGGCTGGGCCGGCACCCTGGTCGATTTCGCCGCCGGCCTACATGGGCGCTGTGCCGTGGGACCGCTGTCGAATTGTGTCTCCCTGCACGGCAAGCAGGATGTCGCCAATTACCTGCCGGACCTCACACCGGCCCAACGTCGGGACCATACCTGTGTCCTCCCCCGACTGTCGGACCATATCCCGGTCCGGATCCCGAAAGATGATTTCCTCAACGGCTGCTGCTTCCTGCTGCCGGCCAAAGCCTTGCGCCGGCATGTGTTCCGCCGGAAGGATGGCTTCACGCTGTACTTCGATCCGTCCTACCCGTTCTATTACAGCGAACTGGAGTTTTTCTCCCGGTTCCGATACCCGAAATTCGTCCTCCCTTCCGTTTTCATCCATCACGAGGGGGAGGTCAGTGTCCGCTCTTACCGTTCCTCTTACCGGGACCTGTACCGGAATGGCAAGGTGGTTGACGTGGGCTTGTTGGAGCGCCTGATGCCGTGCATCTGGGCTCGTGACAAACGCGCCTGGTTCCGGACCCGGAAGGAGGAAAAGCGCCTGCGGCAATTCCTCTCCGAACGGGGAATGGACCACTTCTGGGACCTCTACCGGCAACAGTATGTCGGTATCTCCACCGATGCCCGTATGCTTTACAGGCAACGCAAAATGTTCCCGGGCGTGTTACAGGACACCATGGAGGCTGGGCACGGACCTTCTGGAAAAAATGACTGAGACTGGATACATGGAGCGTCTCGATAGCAAAAGCATTCCACAGGATAAGCAGGAAATCAGGGTATTTATCGTCGGGGTGGATGCCGGCGCCATCATCCCGTACCTGGTGGAACACTACCTTTCCATCGAGGCGGACCGGATATTCTACATCGACAACAACTCCTCCGATCATTCCGTCGATTTATTGGGAAGATACGAGCGGGTACATGTATGGAAGCAGTCGGTTCCGTTCGATTGCCGGGAACAAAAGTGCGGGGCTGCCTGGGTAGAGGAACTGCTCCCTGCCTATGGTGCCGGCCATTGGTGTATTTTCGCGGATACCGATGAGTTCTTCGTTTTCCCGGATTGTGAAACGAAGACGCTGCCGGAATTCTTGGGAGAGCAGGAACGTGCGGGATACAATTGCCTGTATGCCCGCCTCATCGACATGTACGCAGACCGGAAAGTCCGGGACGCAAAGCTGACGGACCATCCCCTGGCCGTCTGTCCCTATTACGACCGGTCGGAGTTCGGATGCCGCGACCGGGTCTTGTTCTTCAAGACCTATTACCTCAAGATGCCGGTGGTGAGATTCGAACCCGGCATGACCGTATCTCCGGGATACCATCATGTGAATGGGGGGGGCGTCCGTCCGAATCCGGATCTGCAGTGCGGCTTGCTGCATTTCAAGTTCCTGAGCAGTATTTCCGACACCATCCGGCAGCATGGCCATAAGATGGCGGACAGCCAGGCCAAGAATTCGATATACCTGCGCAGCATGGACCTGAACTTCTATCATGCCCGGTATTCCCGACGATATGAGGGCTCCTCCGACCTGGCTTATTTCCAGCAGTTTGACATTCAGGACTATAAGAAGCGGTACAAGCGAGCAAAAAAGCGGGAATTGCGGTTCAGGAGATGGTATCATCTGCTTATCCGCTGGCGGCTGGCCGCTTCTTCCTTAATGCCTGTCGGTATCCGCCTTCCGGGGACCGCTTGAAATGGCACCCAAAGGAACGGACGGACCAGGTCCTGCCGGATACCGGAATACGCAAATCGAAAAAAAATAACCGAATGCACCTGCCTGTCTTAATCTCCGGCCTTCACCGGTCCGGCACTTCGCTGGTGGTCAAGCTATTGAACCAAACGGCCGATGTGGTGGCCCTGAACGAACCGATGAAAGTGATGCGCTTGGCCGGTCTCGACCGGCAGGAAGTCTACCGGGCCGTGGACGAGTTCGCCACGCAGATGCGGGATCAATTGCGGCGGGAGGGAAAGGTACGGACCAAACACCTGGGGGGGGAATTTGCGGATAACGTCTTCGCCGATGCGCGGACGGGGCAAGCGGTACGGCCGGTACAGGTCTCTTTGGGAGACGTGGCGATCCGGCGGGAACTCCCGCCGGATTTTACCTTGGCCATCAAGCACAATGCGGCTTTTGCGGCCCTGGCCGGCTGGTTGTCGGAGCGGTACGCCTGTTATGCCATCATCCGGAACCCGCTGCCGGTGCTGCTCTCCTGGCGGTCGGTCGACATTCCGGCCCACCAGGGATTTTCTCCCGTAGCCTCGGCCCTGGATCCCGCGCTGGGCCGTTCGTTGGCCGCGGCGACGGATGTGCTCGACCGGCAGGTCCGTTTGCTCAATTGGTTCTTCCGCCAGTACGGCCGACACATCGATCCGGCCCATATCATCCGGTACGAAGCGTTGGTGACGGATCCCGGACCCTCGCTGCAGGTCGTCATGCCATCGGCAGGGCCCTTCCCGGGCGCGCTTGCCTCAAAAAATACCAACCCCTTGTACGACCGCCGGGAAGTTCGCCCGATAGTCCGCCGGCTGCTGGGGACAGGCGGGGATTTCCTCGGGTTTTATGACCGCGAGGAGATCCTGGCCCAGGAGTCGGCCTTGCTATCCACCGCCTCCGACGGCGCAACCGCCGGCGAACGATGAACCGCTGCATCCTTCATGTCGGGCTGCCGAAAACCGGTACGACCACCATCGAGCGGTTCCTCCGGCAGGACCTGTCGGATCCGGCTTTCCTTCATTGCGAGCTGGGGGATGTCGGGACGGGGCGGGCATTGGCCGCCCTGTTCGGGGACCCTTCGGACCTGTCCATGAAGAATGCCACCATGGGATGGTCTGACCGGCCATGGAGCGACTACCGGCTGCGGATGGAGGAGGAATGGGCACAGTCGCTGCGTACGGCCGCACAACGGCAGGCGACATGGGTCATTTCCGCGGAGTTTTGCTGGTTCATGTCGCCGGCCGGGTTGGGGAGACTCCAACGGTAATTGGTTGCAGACGGATTCGAGGTCTCCGTCGTGGTCTACTTTCGTCCCTGGAAGGCCTGGTTGGAAAGTATGACACAGCAAGGTTTGAAGGGAGACGCGACACTTTTTCGGCCGATGTACCCCGGGAATTGAAAGACTTCCGCGGCCGCATCCAGCTGTTCGACAACTTGTTCGGCAAGCACGCCGTGCAGGTGGCGAAATACGACCCATCATCGTTCGAAAGAGGCTGTGTGGTGCGGGATTTCTGTCGAAGGTGGGGTATCCGACTGACCGGGCGCCGCAATTACCGCGTGCACGAGAGCCTTAAGCTTCCGGCACTCCGACTATTGTATGCCTATCGCCGCCATGGCCCCGGTTTTGGTACCGGGCGGGCCGCCTTGCAGGAAAACCGACGGATGTTGCATGTCCTGACCCAAATAGAAGGTCCCGTCCTGCGCTTCCATTCCTCCCTGATGGAGCCGATCCTCACAGAGCTGGGGCCGCAACGGAGTTGGCTGGAAGACCGGATGGGGGCATCCTTTCGGGAAGATCCCTACCGGTACGATGCCGGAGCCATCTTGTTGGAGGAAAAGGGCTTCTCCATTTCTTCCCGGCGGAACTGGCTTGGCTGGCCGGCCGTTCCGGTTCGCGACAGGTATCGGCCGGCGACAGGGAAACGATGGCCCGGCAAGTGGCGGAACAAGTGCACCTACTCCGGAAGCCGGTAGATTCGACATTGGATTCCGAGGGCTTGCCTGCCTGGGCGATGCGATTTCGAAACGTATTTTCCCGGTTCGTAAGATCTTGAACACATCATTGGTATCAGCCTGGAGCCGTTTGCACCCCGTTTCGACAGGTGTCCGGCCGATTGCATTGTCGGGACGATATTCGACCCTGCCGGACCGATGACAAATGCGCATCCATGGAATTTTTGTATCGTCTGCTCCGCAACCGCCGCCAACGTGCCGACCGACCGTTGAAGGTTTATTTTTACAGGGATTTCCGATTCTTCACCGGTGGTCACCTCAAGGTGTATCATTATTTCCAATATCTGCTGGACTCTCCGGGATTCGAGCCCTACATCTATTTTACGCCGGAAAGCCAAGGCGTACCCGGTAATCCCTGGGACCGGCACCGGGACCGATGGTTGCGGCGTTGGAAACCGCAGCAGGCGGACCTCCTTTTCCTGGCTGGGATGGACTGGGAAAGCCTTCCGGAGGCCCGGCGGTCCGACTGGCCGGTTCCTGTCATCAATTTCATCCAGCATGTGCGCCACGCGGATCCGGCCGAGCCGCCTTACGAATTCCTATCCTGCAAGGCTGTCCGGGTTTGCTCGACCCAGGATGTCTCGGATGCCATAGAAGCCACGGGCCAGGCGAACGGGCCTGTTTGGATTATCCTGAACGGAATGGATTGTTCGGATATCGAAGGGTATGCCCGACCCTGGTCCGACCGCGCATACGATGTACTCATCGCCGGGCTGAAACAGCCCCGGTTGGCCGCTTCCCTGGCTCGTTCCTGTATGGACCGGGGCATCCGGGTGAAGTGTCTCACCACCTTGCTGCCCAGGTCCGAATACCTGCGAGAGGTAGTCAATAGTCGGGTGGCCGTATTCCTCCCCCGTCCGACGGAGGGTGTTTTTCTGCCGCCTTTGGAGGGAATGGCTGCCGGTTGCCTGGTGGTTTGCCCGGCCTTCATCGGAAACACCCGATTTTATCGGGACGGGGTGAACTGTCTTGTACCGGATTATGAGGAAGCGGCCATCCGGTCCGCCATCGAGAACGCCTTGACCTTGCCACCGGCCGCCGCGGAAGGGATGCGGCAAACCGCCTACCGGCAGGTGGCCGACCAGTCGGTCGGTCGGGAGCGCTCCGCCTTCCTGGACATCATCGGCAAGGCTGTAGCGGAATGGCCGCATCTGCTTCCGCCACCGTCCGCCGCTGTCAACCGCATCGAATCATGAAGACCGTCATCATGGTGCTGGGCATGCACCGGTCGGGTACGTCCGTGGCAACCCGGATCCTGCATACCCTGGGCGCTTCCGCGCCTGCCCATATGTTGCATCGGAAGGGATCGTTGGACAATCCGGACGGTTATTTCGAACCGCTCCCGATTGTCCACCTGAATGATGTCTTGTTGCAGCATGCCGGCCGTACCTGGAAAAACTATTATCCGATTCCGGACCGGTGGTTCACCCATCTTGGGCAGGACCATTTCCTCACGAAAGCGAAGCATTTGCTGGAACAGGAATTTGCCGGGGCGGAGACAGCCGTGTTGAAATGTCCGCGCCTGAGCCTGTTGTTACCCTTTTGGGAACCCTTGCTGCGCAACCTGGGGATCTCCCTGGTGCCGGTGTTGTTGCTCCGCGATCCCTGGGCAGTGGCCCAATCGCTGGAAAGAAGGGTCCGGCTGGGCATGAGGAAGGCAGCGGTACACAAACCGGCCCATGCGGCCCTCCTTTGGCTCCGCTATACCTTGGAAGCGGAAAGGTACACCCGTTCCATGTCCAGGGTCATCGTACCCTATGAGACCCTGGAAACGGACTGGCGAGCCGCCTTCCGACCGTTCCTGGACGGCCGTATCAGTGGGTTGCCGCCTGCCGGACCAGATCGGGAAGCGCAAATCGACGGTTTCATCCGGCCTGCACAGGATCGACGCTTGCAGCGAAACGAAGACCCGGTGCAGGGTGGGCCGGTGCCGGGTCTTTTCCATCCCTTCCGGGAATTGCATCAAGCCTTGCAGGTGGGTGATGAGCCGGCATTCCGCGCAGCGGACCATTGGACGGCCGCCATGACCGATGTCCATGCCTGGCGAAGCCGCTTGCATGCGGGGCCTGCCTACGATGAAAGCCTGTCGTCCCTTGTCTGCAAGGCCGTGTTCCGGCGATACCGCCGCTTGTCCCGCAACGCTTCCAAGCCTGTCCGACCTTCCGACCTAGGATAGGTAAACCGCTATGTACTTACCAGGGAGGGCCGCTCCGGTCTTGTTGAATATTATTTTAACTGGTTGAAATGCAAATTGATAATATTCCGAACAAATGTATCCTCCACGCCGGGATGCGAAAGACCGGCACCACCGTCATCCAAAAGTTCCTCCTGAACGGGTTGGCAGATCCGGCTTTTCGTTTTTTTTGTTTTGGGAATCCGAACGGAAATGCCAGCGAAGGATTGGTCAACGCATTCTCCGATTTGTCGGAACGCCCGTCCTTCAACGTACGGAAAGCAAGGGGGAGGGAAGAGATCCTGCGCGGTCGGCCGGACCTGCTGAACCAGTTTGAAGCCGCTTTGACCGCCGCTTCCGAACATAGGCAGACTTTGGTAGTCTCCGGCGAAACGTTATGGGGACACCATTTGCATCGGCCTGTTCGGGATTTCCTGGAAAGCAGGGGCTGGTCGGTCGACATCATCGGGTATGTACGGCCGACGAAATCCTGGCTGGAAAGTGGCTTCCAACAACGGTTAAGAATAGGGTATGGCAAGTATTGGAACACCTTGCGCAACGATGGGTTGTCCTTGCCGAGGCTGAATGGATATCGCAAGCCCATTGAAAGTTTGGATGCGACGTTCGGCCGGGACCGGGTCGGGATCCATGCCTATGATCCGCAACGGTTCGAAGCGGGTTGTGTGGTCCGGGATTTTGTCCGGAGGCTCGGAATCCAAGGGGAGCTGCATATGGGGCCACGGGCAAACCAAAGCCTGAGGCTCCCGGCGGTCCGATTGTTGTATGCCTACCGCCGGTTCGGCCCGAAACCTTCCTCCGGCCAAGCGGAAGCGGTTGCGGACGGTCACAGGATCCGTGCACTTATGGGACTTGCGGGCGATCCGCTCCGGTTCCATTCCGACCTTGTCCGGCCGGCTTACCGGTTGGTGGAGGAAGAACTGACCTGGTTAAACAATCGCCTGGGGTTCTCCTTGCAGGAAAATATTTTTCGCGACGATGACGGCCCTTGCATCCGCCTGGAAGCCGACCTTTTCGACTTTGATGCGGAAACCCTGGATTGGTTGGCCCGTAAGACCGGGAAAAAAACCTTGCGTCCCGCCAAGGGCGAGGCGATCGCCCGGGCGGTCGCGGAGCAGGTCCATCATTTATCGCGCGAAATCCCGTCTACACAGGCCGGCTTCCTGGGTTACTTGCGGGGATTGGTCAGGAAGAGACCGGCTTGACAAGTGGTACGCCGTTGTCGGCATACTGATGGTTGCGCCGGATCGGACCCCGCCCGCTGCTGTATCTTTCTTAAAGTTCCCCCCTTTTCCACAGCCATTTCATCCAATGCCCACTTGTATCCTGCATATCGGTATGCCGAAGACCGGCTCTACGTCCATCCAAGATTTCCTGTTTAGTCAGCTCAGCGATTCCGGCTTCCATTACGGACATTTCGGGATACAAAATGGTAGTTTGGGGTTGAAATTGTTGTTTGGAGGTTCGGATTTTCCGGGAATGAACAATTTGTCCATTAAAAGGAAAATTGTGCAGGAAGATAACCCGCGCATACGGGAAACGTACCGCAGGCAACTGGAGCATCATGTCCGGTTTGCCGTGGAAAAGGAGGCGGTATTGGTATTGTCGGCGGAATCCCTGTGGAATTTCGACCGCTCCTCCTGGTCTCGTGTGCGGGATTTCCTGGTAGACCGTTCCTTCGACATTCGGGTCCTCGGCTATATCCGCGCACGGAAGTCATGGATGGAAAGCAGGTTTCAAGAAAAATTGAAAGAAAGGGCAAATAACGAATTTGAGCAGATGATGTATAGAAAAGATGCGTTACAGTACCGGGAACGCATCGAGGCGTTGGATGACCTTTTCGGACGGGAGCAGGTCGGCATCCGTCTTTTGGATCCTGCCTCCTTGGTCCGGGGTTGTGTGGTACAGGATTTCTGCCAATATGCCGGGATCCACTGTCCGGAGGATTTGTCGGTTCGTAAGAACCAAGCCATGCGCTTACCTGCCATCCGCCTACTGTATGCCTACTGCCGCTTTTACGACAGCCTGCCGCGGCGGGAAGGGAGACCTGTCCGCAATTATCGGTTTCATAATAGATTGAAAAAGCTGGGCGGTCCGCCGTTGCGGTTCCATTCCGAGCTGGTGGCACCCTTGTTGGCGCAGCACGAAGCGGAGCGGAGTTGGATCGAGCAGCGGCTGGGCGTCCCGTTTGAGCGAGACCTCCGTCGGGATGATGCGGGTCCTTGTATCCGCCGGGAAGCCGACCTGTTCGATTTCGATCCGGAAGCGCTGGATTGGTTGGCGGAGCAGACGGCCAGCCGGCCGGTGAAGCCCTTAAGGGGTGAATCGGCCGCCCGGGCGGTCGCGGTACAGATGTGCCTGCTGGATGACCAATTGGTCTAGAATTACGGAAGCAGTGCGCATTCCCCTCCTATTCTTTTCCGGTCCTTTGGTGTCTCCGGCCCCGTCCGGGTTCCCATTTGCGCCACTGGAATGGATGGAATGGCATTTCGATGCCAAACTTCGCCGAATATGGCCTTACCTACCGTAGATTTCATCGGAATCGGCGTTCAACGTGCCGCCACCACCTGGTTGACGCAATATTTCCGGTCGCATCCGGGCATCTGGGTGCCGCCGCGAAAGGAGCTTCATTATTTTTCACGGGATCCCCGTTATCCCTCCGTGAGTTTCCTGGCTTGCCGAAACTTACGGAGGGCCCTGTTCGGCAAAGATCCGACGGAACGGGAATGGCGGCGGCAGTTCGCCGCTTTCCTGCGCCGGATTTTCATACAGGAATTCCGGCTCCGCGGCTTGTCGGGCCGGGTTTCGTGGGCGGTCCGCTATTTCATGGTCTTTCCGAAGGACGAGGCCTGGTACCGATCCCTTTTCCGGGAGGGTACCGGCAGAAAGACAGGAGAGATCACCCCTGCCTACAGCCTGTTGGAGGAAACCGACATCGCGGCTGTCGCCCGGGCGTTTCCCGATACCCGTGTCATCCTCGTCCTGCGGAATCCGGTGGACCGGGCTTTGTCCCAGCTCTCGTTTTACCGGGACCAGGGTTGGTTACCGAAGGAGATGACGGACGAACAAATGCTGGAATTCCTGTTGGGACCGGAGGTCATGATGCGGGGTGATTATGAGAAAATCCTGACGCGATGGTCGAGTCATTTCGGACCGGACCGGTTCCACGTGGGGTGGTATGATGATTTCGAGCGGAATCCGGAACGGTTTGTCGGGGATATCCTGTGTTTTCTGGGGTTGCCTCCGGCAGATAGTCAAGTAAGGTTGAGAAATCCTTCCAAGCGTACCAACCGGTCCAACGACAGACCCGTTCCGCTGGCGGTGCGACAGGCCCTTGCGGGCGCCTGTCGGCCCGGCCTGGTATGGTTGTCTCAGCGGCATGGGGGGCATGCTACCCGTTGGTTGGCCGGATGTGATGCGCTGTTGGATGGGGCGGAAGGTTCATGAAGTGGCCAGAGGGCCGGTTCCGCTTCCGGGAAGCCGGCCTGCATCGAAAGACATCGGCGGGGTATCCGCAGGTAAGCGGCTGTGCGCCTCCATCCGGCGGAGTAAAATGAGATGCCACAGTGGTTTCGGATATTTTTCCATGGATACCATGCGGTTCTTTTCCTTCCAGGCCTGTTGGCCCTTGTCCGTGCTTTTGCGTAAGGATGCGTTGCGGATCCTGGAACCGGATGATTTCCCGCCGACGGAATGGCTGCCGGGCGGCGATTTTTCCCTGTGGGAGGAAATCCGCATCAGGCCCGGCACCCATGGTATGCATGATGCGGAGGGGCGGCCGGTCGGCGAATCATCCTTTTGATTAAGAAGGACCCAAGCCAATCTTTCAACTAGGTGGTGCAATGCCGGATGCAGGGGATGGCTTTCGGATGTATCCCTTGTCTCACCCGGTTTCCGGTGCGGCAAAGGAAAGCCCGGCAATTGGTGGACCAAGTCCTCATGTTCACCATGTCACCTATCCGGATAGCGGAAACCTTGGAAGCCATGGCAAACGACGAACCGACATGAGCGCCGTTTTCCGGTCTCCCGATTCTTGTCGGCAGACCGGGTGTAAACCGGATGGTTGAGGTCGTATCCATTTGTCGCGGCAGCTCAAGACCGATTACAAATGGTCCGGCTGGTGAGAGGGAATCGCCCGCTTCCAGACTTATATTTTCGGGCGGTTATCGGGCTGGTAAGAACCCAAATGGTTTTCCTGAACTTGGAAACGCCCGGATGGGTCGGGCGGTTTCGGCGTCCTGTTATCCTGGGAAAAAACCGGATGCAGGGAAGTCCCCGACCTGCGGGCCTTTGATACCCGTCCATGCGGTAAGTGTATGCTTCGCATTTGGAAATTGCCAGCCAGCTTGATTACATCGTCCAAGATTATACCGACAAAATCATAAACAGTCAGCAGTGCGTGTCCATCATGACAAGAGTTATCGGCCCTAAGGAAGCGTCCCATCGTTGTGTCCTGCATGTAGGCTCGAATAAGACGGGTAGTACGGCCATTCAGGAGTTCCTTTCCCATCAATTGGCGGATACCGGGTTTCGATATTTTGCCATGGAGGAGGGGGAGATAAATGGGAGCAAAGGACTTGCGGATTTGTTCCTGGCCTATCCGGAACTGGAGGTTCGGAATCGGAGGCTAGGTATCACCCGGCGGGCCTTGATGGAAAAGCGACCGGCCATGGCAGCCCGTTTCGCTGCGGTGTTATCGGAAACGGCAGGACGGGGGCAGACCCTGCTTTTGTCGGGGGAGACCTTATGGCGAAAGGATGCGGCCTTCCAGGAGGCGGTCCATTCCTTCCTGCGCGAACGGGATTTTTGCGTGGAGGTCCTGGGCTATGTGCGTCCTTTGAAATCCTGGTATGAAAGTATATTCCAGCAACTGCTGAAAATAAACCACCCGGAATTTTCCCAAGCACTCCGGAAAACCGGTTTCCAACTGCCGGCCTCCCCTACTGTCCGGGAAGTGGTGGAGTTGCTGGATGCGGAATACGGCCGGAATCGGGTCAGTATCAGGTTGTTTGACCGGAACCGGTTGGAAGGCGGCTGTGTGGTGCGGGACTATTGCCGGTTTGTCGGCATCGGGAAGGGGGGTACGGTTCCGGTGGAAAGAAACAAGACATTGACCTTACCGGTCATCCGATGCTTATACGCCTACCGCCGGTTCGGCCCTTTGTATAATCACGAGCCGGGCGGCAATTTCAGATTGATCAATCGCTTGCGGAAATTACCGGGTGCTTCCTGCTTGCGCTTCCACAGTTCCGTCGTGTCGTCGGTTTACAGGGAATTGGAGACCGATCTCCCCTGGTTGGACGACCGCCTGGGCTTTTCCCTGCGGGAAGACATCACCCGGGACGACGACGGCCCCTGTATCCGCAGCGAAGCGGATTTGTTCGATTTCGAACAGGAGACCTTGGATTGGTTGGCCCGGGAGACCGGCAGCCGGCCGGTTCTCCGTTCAAGCGGGGTATCCGCTGCACGGGAGGTGGCTATGCAGGTTCATCACTTGTACGGGCAGGGACTGACAGCCTCCGGGAAACCCGGTCAGTCGCTGCTCCGCCGCTGGAAATGGGGAGGTAGACTATGAGAACTGATATGGAAAAGCACGGTCCGGATTTTATCGGTATCGGTGTGCAGCGATCCGCTTCCTCCTGGTTATATACCCAACTCAGGCAGCATCCGGGCGTGTGGTTGCCTCCGGTAAAGGAGCTTCATTATTTCGACCGGAATCCGGCCTATCCTTCTCCCAGTCGGCTGTCGGTGGATAGCTTGCAGCGGGCCATCCGGGGCGATGCGGCGCAGGAACGGGCATGGCGGCGGGAATTCCGACTGAATATGCAGAATTGCCTGGAGAGGCAGAAAGGGAAATCATGGCGTGACTTGCCCTGGATCTGGCGCTATTTCATGCAATTTCCCAAAGATGAATATTGGTACCGTTCCCTATTCAAAGGAGGGGAGGGGCGCTGCCGGGGTGAGATCAGTCCGGCATACAGCTTGCTCGAGGAGAGCGATGTGGCCTTGGTGGCGGAGCTTTTTCCCGCCGTGCGCATCCTCCTGTTTCTTCGGAATCCCATCGACCGTTCGCTTTCCCAATATTTCCTGGACAAGCGGAACCGCTCGAAAAGGGGGCTTGCGGAGGGGATGTTGGCGAGTTTGAATAATGAGGGAGTCGTCAGGAGAAGCAGTTACCTGCCGATGTTGGAGCGATGGTCGCGGCATTTCGGTCCGGACCGGTTGTTCATCGGTTGGTACGATGATGTGTTGGCGGATCCGGTCGGGACATTGGGGGCGGTGACCACTTTTCTGGGGCTCCCGCCCCTACGGCCGACGGCGGGCACAGACTTGGCGGAAAGGGTCAACCGGGCGGAGCGCCATCCCGTGCCGGAGGAGATTATGCAGGCCTTGGCCAAGTTTTATCACCCCCAGTTGTCCAGCCTGGCGGAGCGGATGGGCGGGCATGCCGTCCGATGGCTGGCGGATTGCGAGAATATCCTCGCCCGTGCACGTGACAATCGCGGCGGGTAGCTGCCGAGCTACCGGGTAATCGGAAAGAAAAGGGGCCTGTGACTTGTCACAGGCCCCTTTTCTCATTTCAGGCCGAAGGTATCGGGGGATGCGTGTCAGGCCTTTTCCGTCGACCTACGTCCGAAGGACTTCTTATCTTTCTTTTCGTTGGATTCCCCTTTGGAAGAGATGCGGATATCCCCTTTGGAAAGGTCCGACATCACCGGCGATGCAATGAAGATGGAAGAGTAGGTACCGACGGCCACCCCGACGACCAGGGCGAAGGCGAAGCCTTTGATGCTTCCGCTGCCGAATATCCACAGGATGATGACCGTGAACAAGGTGGTCAGGGCGGTAATCAAGGTACGGCTCATGGTGCTGGAGATGGCCATGTTGATGATGTCGTGCTTGCTCTTGTCCGGATGCAACCCGAAATACTCCCGGATACGGTCGTAGACAATGACCGTATCGTTGACGGAGTACCCGATGATGGTCAGGATGGCGGCGATGAAGGCCTGGTCCACTTCCATGGGGAAGGGCAGGATGCCATGCAGCAGCGAGAAGATGGAGATCACGACCAGCGCATCATGGGCGGTGGCGATGACGGCGCCGAGGCTGTATTGCCAGCGGGAGAAACGCACCAGGATGTAGAGGAAGATGACGGCCAATCCGAAGATGACGGCCTTCCAGGCACTGTTGCGGAGGTCGTCCGCTACGGTCGGACCCACTTTGCTGAAGGTGGTCACGTGGGTGCCGACGCCATCCGGATCCTTGAAATCATCCAGGTCGGCGGTAGCGTCGAGGGAACGGACCCCTTCGAAGAGTTTTTCCACGACGCGGTCCTGGGCATCCTCCGCGGGGTCGTCCACCAGGTAATCCGTGACGATGTTGAAGGTGTTTTCCGTATCGACGGCCTTCACGACCGGGGCTTCGCCGAATGCATCGGTCATGGCCGTGCGGATGGCGTCCACGCTGGTGTTTTCCGTGAAGGCCACATTGAAGGAATAGCCGCCGCGGAAGTCGACACCCAGGTCGAAGCCGCGCAGGAAGAAGGAGGCGATACCGAGGACGACGACGGTGATGGAGACGGCATAATATTTCTTGCGCATGCCCATCCAGTCCACCTGGAGGTTCGCCAGGGTATTGCGGGTGGCCGGTTGCCAGAAGCTGATGGATTTCCCTTTGGAGAGCCACCACTCGACGAGTATCCGGCTGACGAGGACGGCAGTGAAGACGGTGGTCAGGATACCGATCATCAGCACGACGGCGAAGCCTTTGACGGGGCCGAGGCCGAAGGTGGCCAGCACGGCGGCGGTCAGGAAGGTGGTCACGTTCCCGTCGATGATGGCGGAGTAGGAAAACTTGTACCCGTCCTTGACGGAGGCCAGCAGCGATTTCCCGGACCGGAGTTCTTCCCGGACCCGTTCGAAGATGATGACGTTGGCATCCACGGCCATACCGATGGTCAGGACGATACCGGCGATGCCGGGCAGGGTCAGGACGGTGCCGAAGGAGGCGACGGCGCTGACCATGAAGATGATGTTGAGGAAGAGCACGGCGATGGAGACGATGCCGGCCCCGCCGTAGTAGAAGATCATGAAGGCGAGGACCAACACGAAGCCGCCCAGCAGGGCGTTGAGGCTGGTGCTGATGTTCTCGGCGCCGAGGCTCGGACCGACCAGCGATTCCTGGATGATCTGGGTGCGGGCGGGCAGTTTGCCGATCTGCAGGATGTTGGCGACATCCTGTGCTTCCTGTACGGTGAAGTTACCCGTGATTTGGGAATCGCCGGTCAAGATCGGATTGATGACCCGTGGGGCGGACACCACGGTGCTGTCCAGGACGATGGCGATTTCGCGGTTGCCTTCGTTGTAAGCTTTCTGGGTCATGGCTCCCCAGATGCGCGCACCTTCCGGGTCCATCTTGAGGCTGATGGAGAGTTCGCCGGTGGTGGGGTCCGGGCTGGCGAACGATTCCGTCACCTTGTCCCCTTCCAGCGGCGCAGTATTCTTGCCGGCATCCTTGCGGATGGCGTACAGTTCGTAGGTATTGGCCTGTTCCACGCCATCGGCATCCTTTGCGGGTTTGCGCGACCACAGGAAGACGACGTTGCGGGGGAAGAGCTCCCGGATGCCCGGCCGGTTGAGCATCTCGTCCACGGCGTTGCGCTTGTTCTTTTCGGCGGTTCCCATGACGGCGAGGCCCATGGAGCCGTCGTTCAGGATGAAGTTGTCGAAAAGCGGCCCCTGGACGGAAGCCAGCGGGTCCAGCAGGTCGGCGATGGAATCCGCCGCCGCCGTTTCCTGGCCGGTGGAGTCGGTGGTGACAGGGGCGGCCGTCTCCTGGCCGGGTGACATTTTGGCCAATTTGCTGTTGGCTTCGATGAGGGCGGCCCGGATGCCGCCGTCGGTGATCCGGAACGTGTTCCAGAATTCCAGCTTGGCGGCGGCCTGGAGGAAGGTCCGGGCCCGTTGCGGGTTGTCGACCCCCGGCAGTTCGACCAGGATCAGGTCGCGGCTGTCGTCCAGGGAGACATTGGGGCCGATGACCCCGAGCTTGTCGATCCGTTGTTTGAGGAGTTCGAAGGTGAGGCTGACCGTCTCGTTGGCTTTTTCCCGAAGGATGCGGGCCACCTCCGTGTCGGAGGTGGAGGCGTTGACCTGGTCGGACAGGGATTCGTTCCGCTTGAACAAAGTGTTCAGGGCCTGTCCGCCGGAAGCTTCCGACCAGGATTGTACGAACAGGCTGATGAAGTCGGATTGGGCGGATTTCTGTTTTTCCGTAGCGGCGGCGAGGGCCTGTTCGAGGGTGGCGTTTTCCCCGTTTGTGGCATCGGCCATGGTACGGATGAAATCGGTCAGGTCGACCTGCAGCAGGACGCTCATGCCCCCTTTCAGGTCCAGGCCGAAATTCAACTGGGAATTCTTAAGGTCTTGGTAAGTATAGGAACGGAGCAGCGGGATACGGAAGATTTTCTCGGTGCTCATGGAGTCCAGGTAGGCGGCCCTGGCTTTCTTGAGGCAGGCTCTGTCCGCTTCCCCTCCTTCGCCGGCGCAGACCTGGGTGGCGTACGCATCGGCTTCCCGCTCGACCCTGGCCGTCGGGAACACATACAGCAATTGGATCAGGGAGACCAGCGCCAATGCGATGAGAAAAAACTTGATGATTCCTTTTCCTTGCATGAGAAGCTTGTTTTAGGTGCGGAGTGCTGGGGGGTTCGGACGGGGGTGGCCGACGGGTCGCCGGGGTCCTCTTGTCCGTTTGCCGCTTCACCCAGGCTTCGCTTTTGCTGAATGAATTTAGCTTGGTAATCCGGTGAAATACCTAGTCTTTTTTATATCAGGCCCTTAGCCGCAATCCCTTGCGCCGCAGGCGTAGCCTGTCGAAAAAACTGGGCAAATATACGCCTTTTACTCAATTCGGATTGTTTTGTTTCAGCAAAGGGGGAGGGGCGGGAAATATCCTGCGTGCCACGGCCTCCATCCGGTCTGCCAGCAGGCCGGCCACCGACGAAGGAGACCCCGCCTCACGTTTCGGGTCCCGGCCGTCCGGCTTGCCCGACCACCTGCGTGGGTGATCCGCTCAGGTAGGCGGCGACGTTATCGGCACAGGCCTGCAGCAGGCGCCGTCGTGCCGTGGCGGTCGCCCACGCATGGTGCGGCGTGATGAGGCAATTCCTGGCGCCGATCAGCGTGTTGCCGCCGACCGGCGGCTCGGCGGACAAGACATCGAGGCCCGCACCGGCAATCCGGCCTTCCTCCAGGGCTTCCCGCAAGGCAGCTTCATCGACCAGCCCGCCTCGGCCGGTATTGATCAGGTAGCTGCTCCGGCGCATGGATGCCAGCCTTTTCCGGTCGACCAGATGCCTCGTTTCATCCGTCAGCGGGACATGCAGGCTCACCACGTCGCTGCCGGCCATCAATTCCTCCAGTCCGACGAAGTCCACACCCGGCATGGCGGCTCGCTCCGGATGCCGATGGAACGCCAGCACCTGCATCCCGAAGGCTTGCGCCAACCGCGCCACTTGCCGCCCGATTTTTCCCAATCCCACCACGCCCATGACCCGTCCCTCCAGGGCGACCACCTCCCCGAGCGTGTAGCTCCAAGTGCCGGATTGCGCCCATCCGCCCGCCCGTACATCCCGGTCGTGTTCCGCCACCCGGTTCGTCAGCGCCAACAGCAAGGCGAACACATGCTGGGCTACCGAGTGCGTGGCATAGTCCCGGACATTGGATACCGTGATTCCCCGCCGGTCCGCCGCCGCCAGGTCCACCACATCGTAGCCCGTCGACATCAGGCATACCAACCGCAGCACCGGCAAGCTGGAAAATACCCGCTCATCCAGCAAGACCTTGTTGGTCAACGCCACCGTCGCCCCTTCCAGCCGCGCAACAACCGCCTCCGGTCCCGTTTCCGTATGTACAACCAGCTCGCCCCAACGGGCCAGGGGCTCCCATGACAGGTCGCCCGGGTTCATGGTGTGCCCGTCCAGGACAACGATCTTGGGTCTGTTCTCCATACCGCTTTTTTTTCGCAAAACTAAGGTCCCCGGGCACCTCCGGCAACTTGTCCCGCCCGATCAGGCCGCCGGCAGCCTTGCTTTCGTTCGGAAAATCCCGTCGATTCCGCCGCCCGCACCACCTCGTCCCGCAATTCCGCGCCCAATCCTGATAAATTTTCCCATATTTGCGGAAATCAGCTTCAGTTGCCGCAACATGAAAACAACCGCCAGAAAATTGTGGGCCATTTACGGTATGACGGTGTTTTTTCTGCTCTGGTTGGTATTCTTCCCCTTCTATTACCTGGCATTCCTGCTGTTTCCCCGACCCTGGCGGAAATATATCATCTGGTTCAGCCACCATGTGTATACGCGCCTCTTTTTCGGACTCACCCTCATCCGCTTCGATATCAGGGGGCTGGAACGCCTCGACCCGACGCAGGCCTACATCATCGTCAGCAACCACCGCTCGCCGGTCGATTTCATGGTCAATGCAAGGGCCTTCCCGGGCGTGTACAAATACCTGGCGAAGCGCGAGCTGACCCGTATCCCGGTCTTCGGTTTCATCGTCCGGAAGTTGTGCGTCCTGGTGGACCGCAGCAGTCCCGCCTCCCGGCAGGCCAGCATCAAGTTCCTGCACGATACCCTGGCGGAAGGTTATTCCGTGTTCCTGTATCCCGAGGGTACGCGCAACCGCTCCGCGGAACCCCTGCTGCCTTTCCACGGCGGCGCTTTCCGGGTCGCCATCGAGTCGGGTAAGCCGATCGCCGTGCAGACCCTGGTGAATGTAGGGCAGGTGAGCGGCAAGGCCAGTGGGTTGGACTTGTGGCCGGGGGTGGTCAGGGTGGTCTGGAGCGAGCCGATTCCGGTCGAGGGACTGACCGCCCGGGACGTGCCCCGGCTGTCGGAACAGGTCCGGGAAACCATGCTGCGGCAGTTGGAGGCGCCGCTCCCAGCGGTTCGGAAGCCACATTGATTGTCTAATTTCGCTTAATACCATCTACCTAATGAGCAAGCCATCAGCGAACAGGAAAGGCGGAACCGGCAGGAAGCCGGTCCGGCCCACGCCCTCCGGACGGATACCCGCCGACCCGGTCCGGCCCGCCGTCACCGATCCCAGGGATCCGCTTTACCGGAAAATGTTCGCCGGCTTGGCCGGTATCGTCCTGGTGCTGACCGTCGTCCTCTCGCTCGGCAGCGGCATCAACGGAGACGACGAATACCAAAACGATTATTCCGCCCGCCTGGTCCGGTATTATTCCTCCTTCGGTCAGGATACCGCCGCCCTCGCGGTGGACACTACGGCCAACGACCTGTACAACAGGGGGAAGATGTATTACTACGGCGGTTTCTTCGATATCCTGACAGGATTCACCAACGAGGCCCTGGGATTCGTCCAGGCGGATGCGGGCTACCATCGCGTACGCCATGTGTTCAACGCCTTGTTCGGTGTTGCGGCGATGTTGTTCACCGCCCTCCTGGTCAGGTTCGTCGCCGGTTGGCGGGCGGCCATCCTGACCTTGCTGCTGATGTTCCTCTCGCCCCGCTTCCTGGGGCATAGCCTGATGAACCCGAAGGACATCCCCTTTGCGGCCGGCTACATGATGGCGGTCTGCTGCATGGTGCCTTTTCTCCGGCAGTTGCCGAAGCCCGATTTCCGTTGGGCCGCCGGGGTCGCCGTCGGTATCGGCATCGCCATCGGTACCCGGGCGGGCGGCCTCCTGTTGGTGGCCTACCTCGGTCTTTTCGCCGGGCTTTCCTTCCTGCAGCGGTACGGCTGGGCCGGTATCCTCCGCGATACCCGCCGGGTGGGGACATATGCCGCCTGGACGCTCGGCGTCGCGGCGGCCGGCTATCTGCTGGCGCTGCTCTGCTGGCCTTATGCCCTGCAGGCGCCGATCGCCCATCCCCTGGAAGCCTTGGGGGAGTTCTCCAAGCTGGGCATCCGTATCCGGGTCCTGTTCAAGGGGGATAATGTGATGTCCGACCAGACCGATTGGGATTATGCCCTGCAATGGGTGTGGCGCACGGTTCCCTTGTTCACCCTGGCGGGGGTGGCGGTCGCCCTGGTGCACTTCCGAAGCCTCTGGCGGCGGTACCAGGTCCTGCCCCTGCTTCTCATCTGTTTCACCGGGTTCTTTCCCCTGTTTTACATCATTTACAAGGATAGTGTCCTCCATGACGGCTGGCGTCACCTGACTTTTGTCTACCCGCCGTTGGTGGCACTGGCAGTCCTGGGGTTCCTCCGCATGGAGGAGCGGCTGCGGGACAATCGGACCGCGAAGTACGTCTTGTACGGACTCATCGGACTCCTGGTGCTGGAGCCGGCTGTTTTCATCGCCCGAAATACCGCCTACCCCTATGTCTACTTCAATCCTGCGGCCGGCGGTATCGGGCAGGCCTTCGGTCGGTACGAGACCGACTATTGGGGAACCAGTGTGCGGCAGGCGGTCGACTGGCTCGAGGAGACCGGGCGTATTTCCCCGGAGATGAAGGATACGGTGGTGGTCGCGACTTCCTTTTCCTTCCTGCTGGGAACCTACGTCCATAAGAAATACGACGGTAAGGTCATGGTCCGCTACCAACGCTTCAACAACCGGTACGACCGGAATTGGGACTACGGCATTTTCCCTTCCCGCTACATCAAGGGACCCCATCTGCGGGCGGGGTCCTGGCCCAATGCCCGGACTGTCCATGTCGTGGAAGCGAACGGGGTGCCGCTCACGGCCGTCGAGCAGGGCGGCGGCGCTATCTTCCGCGCACAACAGGCCTTCCAGCGGCAGGATTGGCCCGCGGCCATCGCGGCCTATCAGGAGGAATTGCAACAATACCGGGACAATGAAATCGCCTGGACCAACCTGGCCATCGCGTACATGAACCAGAACGACCTGCCGGCGGCGAAGGAGGCGGCGGAACAATTGTTGCAGGTGGCCCCGGACAATACCAGCGGCCTGCTGTACCGCGGGCTGGCCCGCTTGAACCTGGGGGACACGAATGCGGCGGAAGCGGATTTCCGTCGGGCCGTGGCGGTGGAGGCGGATTTCAGTACGGCCTACTATTACCTGGCTCTCATCGAAAAACAGCGCCGGAACCTTTCGGGTGCCTTGTCGTACCTGCAACAGGTGCTCAGCCTGGCGCCCCGGTTCCGGGCCGCCTATGAACTGGCCGCCCAGATCTATGAGGAACAGGGGGATCCGACCCGGGCCGCCCAATTCCGACAGGCCGCCAGCAGCATGTAAACCCGGTCCAGGATGAACTACAAACTCTTGTTTCCCACCTACCGGAACCGCTATCGGTTCGTCCGGGACCAACTGCGGCGATTGGCCCCGCAAGGTCCTTTGCCCAGCATCCTTAACCTCGGTACCGGGGAGGGCGATTACGATCCCATGATCGCCGCCGCTTGCCGGGAACTGGTGGCTTGTGATATCAACGAGAATGATATCGCCTTCGCCCGCCGCATGAACGCCGCCGTCCCGAACCTGCAGTATCGACAGGAAAATGCCCTGGCCTTGTCCTTTCCGGACAATCGCTTCGACCTGCTGGTCTCTGTGGATGTCATGGAACACGTCGGAGACCCGGAACGCATGACCCGCGAACTGGCCAGGGTGTTGAAACCCGGCGGCGTCGCGTTGGTCACTTTCCCGCAATGTCATTTCCCCTTCACCTACGACCCGGTCAATTTCCTGTTCGGCCGCCGGGTCATCGCCCAAGGGGCCTACGCCTTCGGCCATGAATACCTGGTGGATCCGGCGGCCTTCCGGACCTGGTGCGGACAATATGGATTGGCGGTCGTCTCCGAGCACAATCTCGGCGGCTATCTCGTGGCCTTCCTGGAAATGTACTGGACCGGATGGCTGCAAAGGCTGTTCAAGGAAAATGCCGGCAACGTATCCGGACGGAAGGAAAGGACCCTCAAACTGCGTCCCACCGCCAGGGAGCCCCGGCTTGTCCGCCTGACGGATGCCATCCTTCGGCTGGATGCCCGGCTCTTCGGGAAATCCCGTTATTCCGTCGGGAAAGGTTTCGTCGTCAGGAAACGCTCGGCCGCAACTCGGCCCGATGGACTCCCTTCGGATAAGAACGCCGGATCAGCCCGATGAGCTGGTCGTAGGCCCGTCTGTCCTGCCAAAAGGATACCCCCGTGATGTCGATGATGAGGATGGGAAAGTCCTGCTCCGTCCGGAAATAGTTGAAATAGGCCTCCTGGAGTGACTGCAGGTATTCCTCCCGGATCTGGAGCTCGAATTCCCGTCCGCGATGACGGATGTTCCGCTGCAGGTCCGGCACCGTCCGGTGGAGATAGACCAGCAGGTCCGGGTCCGGGAAGGTGTTGTTGAGGGTGTGGTACAGCCGCTGGAAGAGTCGGAACTCCTCCTCGTTGAGGTTGTTCCGGGCGAACAGCAGGGTCTTGACGAAATAATAGTCCGATACGGTGAGGCTCGGGAAGAGGGAAGGTTGTGTCAGCGATTCCTGCAGTTGTTTGTGCCGCTCCGTCAGGAAGAACAGCTCCACCGGGAATGCGTACCGCTCCGGCTGCTGGTAGAAATGGGGAAGGAAAGGGTTGTCGGTGAATTGCTCGAGGATCAGCCGGCATTCCCGCCCGGCCGCCATCATCTGGCAGAGGGTTGTCTTTCCGGCTCCGATGTTCCCTTCTATGGCGACGTATCGGTGGGGGAAGGGCCGTTCGTCCTTCCCGGTACGTGGATCGCCGGGTCTGTCGTTGTTTTCTTCCATGGCTGTCGCGGATGTTTGCGCGTGATGCGGTCATGGGGATCTCCTCCCCTTGTCCGCTTTGGTCGGCGGTGCTGCGGCACCGGTTTCCTTGCTTCGATGGGGCACCGTTTCCACCAGGTTTTTCTCCGGCAGCCGGGTCACGGCCAGCGGGTCGTCCAACCGTTCCCAGAGCGCTTGTACGCTCAGCCCGGAAACCGGATGGACCAGCGCCGGGGCAATATCCAACAGCGGGGCCAGGGCGAAACGCCGTTCCTGAAGCCGGGGATGCGGGATGACGAGGTCCGGCTCGTCGAGGACGAGCCGGCCGTAGAACAGGATGTCGATGTCGATGGTCCGTGCCTCCCAACGGATTTTCCGATGCCGCCCCAATTGTTTTTCCACGCGCTGGAGCCCGGCCAACAAGGCCCGGGGGGGCAATCCGGTTTCCAGCTCCAGGGCCTGGTTGAGGTAGGGTGGCTGGTCGGTTACGCCCCAAGGTGCCGTTTCGTAGACCGCGGAGGCCTGCCGGATGCTGCCGGCGGTCCGGGCGATCAACTGGTGGGCCGAACCGAATGTCGCGAGACGGTCCCCCAGGTTGGCACCCAGCAACAAATAGGCGATGTGGTTCGGTTCGGCTGTCATCGGGGCAAAAGTAAGAAACTGTCCGCATGTGGGAACGGGGGCGTCGGCGCAGGCCCATTTGCGGGCTATTGCCGGTATGATTCCAAAATCCGGTGATTTTTGCTAACATTGCCGCGGTTTCCGGTTGGGGCGGTGGCTGGTTCCGCTCGCCCGACCCGAAGCCTGACCATCAACCTTCGACCAATGGATTTCGTCATGCCGGACCTGGCGAGCGCGGATACCTGGATGGCGCTCGTGACCCTCACGTTCCTGGAAATCGTCCTGGGTATCGACAATATCATATTCATCTCCATCGCCGCCGGCAAATTGCCGCCGGAACAACAAGGACGTGCTTCCCGCATCGGGCTGCTCCTGGCCATGGGCCTCCGTCTCCTGCTGCTGTTCGGAATATCCGTCCTCGTCGCGATGAGCGAACCCTGGATACGTTTCTCCAATGGGCTTTTCTCGGCCGCTTTCACCGGCCAGAGCCTGATCCTTATCGCCGGCGGCCTCTTCCTCCTGTACAAGAGCACCGTGGAGATCCACCATAAGCTGGAAGGCGGTGGCGCCGTGGCGGGGTCCGGGCGGGCCACCGCCTCCCTGGGACAGGCCATCCTCCAGATCACCGTCATCAATGTGGTCTTCTCCTTCGATTCCATCCTGACCGCCGTCGGTATGACCAACGGACTGACCGGGGCCCTGCCCATCATGATCCTCTCCATCGTCCTGTCCGTGGTGATCATGATGGTGTTCGCCGCACCCGTCGGTCGCTTCGTCAACCAACATCCGACCATCCAGATGCTCGGCTTGGCCTTCCTGATCCTCATCGGTTTCATGCTGATTGCGGAGGGAGCCCACCTGGGTCATCTCATGGTCGGTTCCGCGGAGGTCGGGACCGTCCCCAAAGGTTACTTGTATTTTGCCATCACCTTCTCCCTTTTCGTCGAATTCCTGAACATGCGGTTGCGCCGCCGGAAAGATCCGGTGCAATTGC
This sequence comes from uncultured Saprospiraceae bacterium, assembly GCA_964573725.1. Classification (GTDB taxonomy): domain Bacteria; phylum Bacteroidota; class Bacteroidia; order Chitinophagales; family Saprospiraceae; genus UBA6168. The sequence continues at coordinate 151,719 of CAZNLJ010000002.1, read as the reverse complement.
ACGATGCGGTGGAAGCCGCGAAACAGGAAGGCGTCTGGGAAGGAAAATCCTGATACCATGCGAATGGATAGAAAAACGGACCTGGCCCTGCTCCTGCTGCGGGTGGTTTTCGGCGCACTCATGATAGCCGACCACGGCTGGAAGAAAATGCTGAAGTTCTTCGCCGACGGCCCCCTGGAATTCGGGGACCCGATCGGCTTGGGGGCCCCGCTGTCGCTGGTCCTGGTCGTCTTCGCCGAAGTGGCCTGCGCCCTGCTGCTCATCCTGGGGCTCTTCACCCGGCTGGCCAGCATCCCCCTCGTCGTCACGATGACGGTCGCCGCTTTCGTGGTGCACGGCAATGACGGCCTGGCCAAGATGGAAATGGCCTTGCTGTACCTGGCGGTCTTCCTCGCGTTGGGACTGAGCGGGCCCGGCTGGTATTCGCTTGACCGGAAACTGCAAAAACCAATCGGATGAAAACGAAGGCCGTCCTTCCCGGCGCCGCCCTGCTCTTCCTGCTTTCCCTGCTGTCCTGCGGGAAAGAGGAGGGTTCCGGCGGATATCAGGTCGTCCAGGGGGAAACCATGGGGACCTACTACCGCGTCACCTACCGCGATTCGCTCGGCAGGGATTTCTCCCGGCCGGTGGATTCCCTGCTGCTGGCCGTCAACCAGGAAATCTCCACGTATATTCCGGCGGCGACCGTCTCCCGGTTCAACCGCGCCGACAGCATCTTCCCGCTGGAACTGTCCCTGGATGCCTACGCGGCTTGTGCGGCGGATCCGAAAGCCTGCATCTCCGTGCCGAACCGTCATTTCTATGCGAATTACCTGGCGGCGAAGGTGGCCTATTTCCTGACCGGAAAGGCCTTCGACCCGACCATCATGCCCCTGGTCAACTATTGGGGCTTCGGGTATGAGCCGCATGTGGCCGTGGAGCAGATCGATTCGATCCGGGTGGATTCCCTGCGCCGGTTCGTGGGCTTGGACAAGGTCAGCCTGTACGACCGGAACGGCACCGCCGTCCTGCGGAAAACCGCCCCGGGTGTGCAACTCGATTTCGGCGGGACCGGCCAAGGATACGGTATCGATGTGGTGGCGGAACTCCTGGAACTTCATGGCATCCGGGATTACCTCGTCGATATCGGCGGGGAATGCCGCGCCCGCGGCCGGAACCCTTCCGGCGAATGGTGGACCATCGGTATCAATACCCCGCGGCCGGATGCCCCCACTTCCGAATTCACCAGATTGGTCCGCCTCGTGGACCAATCGGTCTCCACATCCGGAAATTACCGCAACTTCTACGAGGTGGGCAACCGCCGGTACAGCCATTTCATCAGCCCTTTCACCGGTTTTCCCGAGCAGGGCGACCTGCTCAGCGTCTCGGTATTCGGCCGGGACTGCCTCATGCCGGATGCCCTGGGTACCGGCATGATGGTCATGGGAATCGACAGCGCCTATGCCCTGGCCACCCGGCTGGAGGGCATCGAAGCGCTGTTCATCTACAGCGACGCCGCCGGCAAGCTGCAGACCCGCCATACGCCGGGACTGGCTTCCGCCTTGCTGGCACCGTCCGAATAACCCAAACATTTTACGATGGAACTGCCGCTGAAAAAAGATCTTTGCTTCTTTGACATCGAAGCCACGGGACTCAATGTCCTCCGGGACCGCATCATCCAGGTCGCCCTGGTCAAATACCCCCGGAACGGACAGGAACCGGTCGAGCTGGAACTGATGGTCAACCCGGGTATCCCCATTTCCGCGGAAGCCATGGGCGTCCATGGCATCACCCCCAAGGACGTGGCCGGGAAACCGGTCTTTGCGCAGGTCGCCGACCAGCTGTTCGCCTTCATCGGGGATGCCGATCTCGCCGGCTACAATATCGGCCGCTTCGATATTCCCCTGCTCATGGAGGAGTTCGCCCGGGTGGGACTGGACTTCAAAGTGGAAAAACGAAGGGTCATCGATGTCCAGCGTATCTTCTATAAGATGGAACCCCGCAACCTCCGGGCCGCCCTCCGCTACTACTGCCAACAGGAATTGGTGGATGCCCACGATGCCATGGCCGATGTCCGGGCCACCATCCGGGTGTTCGAAGGGCAGCTGAAGATGTACGAGGACAGGGACTTCCAGGGGGACGACGGTACCGTCGTCCCGAATCCGATCCGGCCGGATGTGCAGGCGCTGCACGATTTTACCCAGGACACCGGGGTGTTGGACGTTACCAATCGCTTGAAATACAACGAGCAAGGTGAAGTAGTCTTCAATTTCGGCAAATATGCGGGTGTGCCGGTGTTCAAGGTGTTCGAGTTGGAACCTCAATACGGCCACTGGATCCTCAGCAAGGAATTCTCCGTCCAGGTGAAAACCATCATCCGTTCGCTGATGAAGGAGTTCGAACAGGCCCGCCGTTCGAACGGATGATGGCCCCGACCCGCCCCCATCCATACCGGGGCGCTGAGCAGAACGGGGTATGCGGGTGCATCCCCGTGACGCCTTAGGCATACTTCCGGGCTGCCCGGAACAACGGCCCGAACCGGGTCCCGCCGGGCAATCGACCTGCCGCCCCGACCGGTCTCTTCCCCAGTCCTTGACTCAACCCAACCATCATGTCGCACATACCTTTGACGGAACTATCGGACCTGCCGCCCGCAGGACTGGACGAAAAGGCGCTGAAAAAACAGACCCTTCACTACCAGCGCCGGATCGGGGAACTCAATGAGATCCTGCGGGCGGACCGTCGCTTCGCCCTCCTGGTCGTCCTGCAGGGCATGGACGGGAGCGGAAAGGACGGGGCGGTCAAGCAGGTGTTCCGGAATTGCACCCATTTCAACATCAGCGTACGCGCCTTCAAGAAACCCACGCCGGAGGAGCTGGCGCACGATTTCCTCTGGCGGGTACACCGGGAGGTTCCGGCCAAGGGGGAAATCAGGATTTTCAACCGGTCCCACTACGAGGATGTCCTGATCCAACGGGTCCACGGCTGGGTCTCCCCGGAACAGGTGGCCCGGCGGATGGTCGCCATCCGGGCATTCGAGGATTTGCTGACCTTCGACAACCAGACCGTCGTGCTCAAGTTCTACCTGCATATCTCCCCGGCCTCCCAGGAAAGGCAATTGCGGGAACGCCTCGAGGATCCCAAGAAGCGTTGGAAGCACAGCGACGGAGATTGGGAGGAACGCCGACACTGGGATGCTTACATGCAGGCCTATACGGATATCCTGAACCACAGCGGGCTCCCTTGGGAGGTGGTTCCGGTCGGCAAACGGTGGTACCGCGACTACCTGGTCTCAAAAAAAATTTGCGAAACCCTGGAAAGCCTTAACTTGGCCTACCCGTCCGGGGAATAAGATCCGGCCCAGCGAGGCCATGCATGCAACAAAATCGGGGCATTCCCGTCCAACTGACAGTCAGGAAGCGGTGTATGGAAAAAGTAAGGATTGACAAATGGCTCTGGAGCGTGCGCATCTTCAAGTCGAGAACCCTGGCGGCGGACGCATGCAAGGAGGGTAAGGTCCGTATCGCGGAATCGGTGGCGAAGCCCTCGGATACGGTGTCGGTCGGCTCCCTGCTGCTGGTCAGGAAGGAAGGTTTCCAGCTCGTTTTCAAGGTGCTCCAACTCATCGACAAACGTGTCGGCGCCCCCCTGGCCGCCACTTGTTACGAAAACCTGACCCCGGAGTCGGAACTGAACAAATATGCGGATTGGTTCGTCGGTAAGCGCGGCGTGGAGATCCGCGAACGGGGAACCGGTCGGCCCACCAAGCGGGAACGGCGCGACATCGACTCCTTCAAGGGGGATCGCTTCGAACCACCCGCAGATTGGTTCGGCGATTGATGCCGGACTTGCTTCCGATTCCAATTCCCGAGTCCTGCCCCATTTCGCCCGCACTCGGTCCCTACCTTCTGTAAAACCAGGTTTACCTGCCGGATAGGCTGCGGCCGGAGGTCCTTCGGTTCCGTCGCGCGGCTTGCCGCCGGTTGCCAACGCTAAAACCTGTGTATGACCATGTCAAGGACGCAAGATGCGGTGGACGTGGGGTATCCCCACCTCGATTTCCACGCCGCAGCGGAACGCCTCCGTCCGGTGTTGCGCCGGATCCCGCTCCAGTTCAATGAAAACCTGTCCCGTCGGTACGACTGCCAGGTCTGGCTGAAACGGGAAGACCTCCAGGTGGTGCGTTCCTACAAGGTCCGCGGTGCTTTCAACCTGATGAGCACCCTGGAGCGGGAAGAACTCACCCAGGGGGTCGTCTGTGCAAGTGCCGGAAACCACGCCCAGGGCTTCGCCTATTCCTGCCAGCGCCTGCAGGTGAAGGGGGTGGTCTTCATGCCGGTCATCACCCCCCGCCAGAAAATCAACCAAACCCGGATGTTCGGGCGGGATTTTATCGAGATCCGACTCGAGGGCGATAATTTCGACGATTGTTCCGCCGCCGCCCGCACTTTTACCGAGGGCCAAGGGATGACCTTTATTCCTCCCTTCGACCATCATCGGGTCATCGAAGGGCAAGGCACCGTCGGCCTGGAAATCCTGGCTGACCACCCGAACCCGGATTTCGTTTTCCTGCCGGTGGGCGGCGGCGGACTGGGCGCCGGAGTCGGGGCGGTGTTGCAGCGGCACAGCCCCGCCACCACCCTCATCGGGGTGGAACCTGAAGGCGCTCCATCCATGACGGAAGCGCTCCGGACAGGCCGGCCGGTCACCCTGCCCCAGATCGACCGCTTTGTCGATGGCGCCGCCGTCAAAAGGGTCGGTGAACTGACCTTCGATATTTGTCGTACCGTCCTGGGAGAAATGGTCCTGGTGCCGGAAGGGCAGGTCTGCTCGACCATCCTGTCCCTCTACAACGAGGAGGCCATCGTCGTGGAACCCGCCGGCGCACTTTCCATCGCTGCGCTGGAATCCTGCCGCGACCGCATCCGCGGAAAACAGGTGGTCTGTATCGTCAGCGGAAGTAACAACGATATCGACCGTATGCCGGAAATCAAGGAACGCTCCCTGCAGTTCGAAGGGCTGAAACACTATTTCCTGATCCGCTTCGCCCAACGCCCTGGTGCCCTCAAGGAGTTCGTCAATAATGTGCTCGGGCCTTCGGATGACATTACCCGCTTCGAATATATCCAGAAGACCAACAAGGAAAGCGGTCCCGCACTGGTCGGTATCGAACTGCATCAGCCCCAGGATGTCGAGGTGCTGAAACGCAAAATGAAGACCTACGGCATTGATTTTACGGAAATAAACCGCGATGACCAGTTGTTCGGTTACCTGGTCTGATGGGATGTGGCGGCGGCCCGCCTTACGCCCTTTCGTTTCTGGTAAAATCAGCCTATCTTTGATGGAGAAACGGTGGCCGGTCGACAAAGGCTCCGACGATTTGTCTCGGCACCGCTTCCCGGCCGACGTGCAATCTTTCAAATCCCGTATCATGCGCCTTGCCCTTCCCGTTTTCCTCCTGGCGACAGGCCTCCTGTCCACTTCCTGCCTGAAGGATGATGTCAAAACCTATGTCAGCAGTTATTCGGAGGAGGAACGGGCCGTCTTGCAGGAGGTCCTCCGGCTGCCGGAACATCTCCACGACTACAATGTCTTCCTGCCGGATCACCTGGGCGGCTTCCAGACGCCCATCGACCCGCACCAGGCGGTGCTCGGCAGGGTACTTTTCTACGACCGGGCACTTTCCGCCAGCGGTTCGGTTTCCTGCGCATCCTGTCACCGGCCGGAATTGGCATTTTCGGACGACAAGGCCTTCAGCATCGGTGCCCTGGGGGAAAGGACCTCCCGCAATTCCCTGGGACTAGGCGCCTTCCCCAGTTTCGGCGACCATTACAACGGGTTTGGCGGTGCCCGCCTGTTTTGGGACGAACGGGCCGGCACGGTTTCCGAACAGGCCCGTCAATCGTTTCTCAATCCGGAGGAGATGGGCCACTCCTCGCTCGATGAAATGGTGGCCTATGTCAAGAAACAGCCTCATTATCAAATACTCCTCCGAAAGGCTTTTCCGGGAAACGGTAACTTTCCTTCCGATGAACAGAAAATCCTGGAAGCCCTCCAGGCTTTTGTCCATGCCATCGGTTGCTTCGATACCAAGTTCGACCGGGCCATGCGGCAGGAACATAATCCGGAGAAAGCCTTCGCCGCATTTTCACAGCAGGAGAACCTCGGCAAGACGCTGTTCCTCAACCACTGCCAAAGCTGTCATTCCCTGGGCAGCAGTTTCCAATCCTTCATGACCCAGGCCAATAACGGGCTGGACCTCCAGTATGCCGACCAAGGGGTCGGAGCCGTTTCCGGACAACCGCTCGACATGGGGGTCTTCAAAGTGCCGATGCTCCGCAACATCGCCCTCACCGCACCCTATATGCATGACGGACGCTTCGCAACCCTGGAGGAAGTCGTCGAACATTACGATTCCGGCATCCAGGATCACCCGAACCTGCATGGCATCCTTCGGCACGCAGCGGGGCCCCTCCGCCTCAACTTGTCCACCTCGGAAAAGGAAGCGCTGGTCGCTTTCCTCCATACGCTGACGGATGACCGGACGCTTATGCAGGACCGCTTCTCGGACCCCTTCTCCCACTGATTAGCGCCGCTCGCCCGGCAAACATATGCTGACACATGCCGAACCGCCGGGCATGCTCCGCTTCCCGCCGCCATGGATGGCTGTACGTCGCTTGCCTTGGTGAACCTATTTGTTAGGGCCTGGGTTCAATTCAATCCGCTTTTCCTACCCGGCGGCTGGTGATGGCGCGCACCGTGTGCCGCCAATCCGTCGCCCGGAAAAAAACAGCTCCCCATATCAGACTGGCCACGATCATCCCGGCCCCCATCTTCAGGTGGGTGTAAGCACCTGCGACAAGGTCGAAGGAAAATCCCGTCAGCGCATAGACGCCGACCGGAAAGGAAGCGAAGTTGTACAACAAGTAAAGCAGGAGTTTCAGCCCGGCAAAGGCCTGCAGGGAGGCCAGTCCGATGGCGATACCTACGATTTTCCTGCCGGTGGGTACGGGTGTCACGGCAGCCAGGGAAAGGAAGAAGAGCAGGGGAAGCAGGAAAAATTCCTCGGCTTTGAGGTCGAATTGGTGGAGCTCCAGGTCGGCGGTCGTCTTTCCCGCTCGTTTGGCCGCTTCCATTTGTTCCCTTACCTTTTCCACATTGCCGAACCGAACCCGGACCAGGCCGGCATCGCCGGCCACGGCGGGGCTTGCCCGGGCGGAGACCAATGATTCGAAGTGAAGGTACGCGGCAGGCAGGCCGATCGAAGGTACCCATCGGGCGGTATGTACCAGCATCGGTAGCAGGGTGCGCTGAACCAAGGCCGTGTGGGTCAGGAATAGCAGGACGGCATAAACCAGGCAAAACAGGGCGCAATGGCGCAACAACCGCTTAAGGGGTCCCATGATGTCGGATTTTTTCCCGCTCCATCGCCCAGCCGGCCCAGCCGGCCCACAACAAGATCGAAGCCAGGGTGAACAAGGCGAATCCACCATGAATGTGCAGCAAATCGAATCCCTCCGGCCAGTGTGCTTGGGCCAGGTAGAGACCGGCGATGCGCATCATGTTCAACAAAAGCAGGACCAGTCCGCCGGCCAGGATGCCCACCCCCCGGCTTTTTTTGGAAAAGGGCATCAACCCGACCGCAATCAGGAAGAGTACCGTCGCTTCCAGCCCATCGCAGCCTTTCGCAATGTTGAGCGATACCACCGGACCCACCAACAAGGCATCCCTGACTTCGGTTCCGGCACCGAACAGATTCAACAGGGTGCTGGCCGCATTTGCCTGGAGGGTCACGAAGGGGACCAAGAACCTGCTTTCGAAAAAGCCGGTGCCGTACAGCAGGTAAAAACCGGCCAACAAGGCGGCGGAACCACCCAGGTATCGCAGGTAGGACGATTGCAGCGGACGGGGGCCGGAACGGCCTGCCGCCTTCCTTCCTTGGTCTCCCCGGTTGTTTTTTTTTCGGCTGCTCATGATTCCTGGTATGACGGATGACCGGGCCGGCCCGGACTTGTTGTCGGAAAGGGCACGCCTCCATTCGACCGGCTGTTGTCCCGGTAGCCGGACACCGGGGTTTCCGGGATTCCGGTCGCTATTGTCTCAAACCGGGATACGCACCTTTTTTCCAATCTCCGCCCGGCGGTATCGCGAAAGAAAGCGGGGAAACGAACAGACGCCCCGAACGTCCGTTCGTTTCCCCGGTATCTTGGTCTCAAAATCATGCGGACAAAGGCCGCCCGGCTGTCGGTGACACCTGTTTGCCGGGATGTTCATGGATAATGTCCTCCACCCGGGATTGCCGGGCGGGAGTCGTCATCCCTGTTCCCTTTGCAGCTGTGTCAGCAGGAAGGCGACCAGGGGAATGGCCAGCAGGCATCCGGGAAGGTCGGCGCCGGTCGGACTGTAACCGGCCAGCACAACCGCCAGGACGAACAGCAGCGCAGTTCCGATTCCCGTGAGCAACAGGTACCGGGAGAATGCGTGGCGGTCGAACGGCATGGCATGCCAGGGAAGCGATTGGCTGCCGGGAATACCGGCCATTACCAGTTGGCGCCGCCGCTGGGTCAGCAGTCCTGCGTTGGCCAGCAGCAGGAAAAGCAGGATAAGCCCCCATTGGGATAAGGTCGGCACCGCGGTGATGGCACCGGCAGCCACCTTTCCGGTGGCCAGGGTGTATGTGACGCAGACCTCCTCGTTCGGGGTGGTGGTCGTGACGCTCCAGTTGTCGGCCCCTACATTCCGGCTGCCGTCCGGTTGCCAGGAATCCCAGGCGCCGCAAAGGGTGGGCTTCCATTGGTAGGTTCCCGGGGTGGGTACCTTGTAGCACCAGATGCCGTAGCCTTTGTCCTCCATGGTGGCAGCGTTGTTCCAGCCGGAGAAATCCCCTGGCGCACAAATGGTGGCCGGGTGGCCGTCGATGGCCTGCACTTCGCCCGTGGCGCTGTGGAAACGGAACGTGACGCTTCCCCCGGCGTGGATGTACCAGCTGTTGCCGCCGCCGGGATACCAGGTGTCGGTCAGGGCATGATAGATCTTGAACTCCTGCCGGCCGATGGGTGTACTGCCGTAATCCAATACCAGTTCGTAGATGCCGTCCCCGTCCGGATCCTCCAGTTCACAGCCGGCGCTGAGATTGTTCCAGTCGCAGGGGCCGGCGGTCCCTTTCAGGTAGTAACCGGTGGGTGGGGCGGGAGGGGTGACGCGGCCGGTGGCCGGGTCGTAGCTGACGCAGACCTGTTCGTCGGAGGAGGTGGTGGTGACCGACCAGTTGTTGCTGTTGACGTTGCGTTCGCCGTTGGCCGGTTGCCAGGAATCCCAGGCGCCGCAATAGGTCGGCTTCCATTGGTAGGTGCCGGGGGAAGGGATGGTGTAACACCAGGTGTCGCCGGAGGTATTGGTCATGGCGGCGGCGTTGTTCCAACCGGAAAAATCACCCGGTGCACAGATGGGGAATGCCGTGGCTTCCACCGCTTCCACCTGGTTGTCGGAGGTGTCGAAACGGAAGGTGACGCTACCGCCCGGATGTTGGAACCAACTATTGGCAGACCCCGGCCACCAACTGTCCGAACCGGCATTGTAAATCTTGAATTCCTTGCGCCCGATGGGGGTGGCACCGAAATCGAAGACCAACTCGTAGATGCCGTCGCCGTCCGGGTCCGTCAGTTCACAGGAACTGTTTGAATTGCCCCAGTCGCAGGGTGAGGCTTCTCCCCGAAGGTAGAAAGGTTGTGCCGCAAGCCAGCCGGACACCAACAGCAAGGCCGGCAGCAGCAAGGGTAGTTTTCTTGTCATGAGATGATAATTTGAAATGCATACTATAAGAACGAGCTGGTCGTCGAAGGACGAAAGCCCGTATTTTTCTCGGTGGAACCATGCCTGCCGACAGGCGCTTCCGGATTTGCCGCCTGCCGTTTTCCCTTCATCGTCGGCCACATCCGGCCTGTCCGTCGGAATTGGGTGCCGAAACCGGGCAGGTCATGGCTGGGGCGCGTCCGTTTATCATTTCCGTGGGTCTGTCGGTCGGCAGCCAATAATGTGCCGATATGTGTGCAAATTTCCAAATTATTTCCCAACAAAGCAATGTTTCCCTTTCGATTGCGGCCATTTCCGGCTTGATTTCACGCACAGCGGATGTCGGCGGGCGCCCGGTTCAAGGCGCAAGCAGCACTTCCCCGCGAATTAATTGTTGTCGACCGTCGACCAGGAGGACCGTGGCGAGGTAAACATAGATGCCGGCCGGCATCCTTTCGCCCGACATGGTTCCGTCCCAGCCGGTTTCGATGGCGGGAAGGCTGTCGGCCGACAGGTCGGCGACGAGCCCGCCCCAACGGTCGAACAGCCGGAGGGATGTCACCGCCGAGACCTGCGGCCCCGGATACAGGCGGAAATGGTCGTTGATGCCGTCGCCGTTCGGACTGAACGCGTTGGGCGCATACAGCCGCAGGCGTGGGTCGACCGTAATCCGGACCGAAGCGGTCTGTTCACAACCGTTCTCATCGACGACGGACAATTCGTAGTCGGTCGTTTCAAACGGTCGCGCCACCGGATCCGGGCAATCCCCGCAGCTGAGGGTGCCGCTGCCGGACCAGTTGTACATATAGGTGGACCCGGAAAGGTTGGCGGTCAGTTGGATGCTGTCGCCCAACAGGATGGTCCGGTCTTCCCCGACCGTGAGGGTCGGAGGCTGCAGGGCGGGAACGGACAGCAGCACTTCGTACTGACAGCCGGTGGCACTGAGTACGGTGAGGGTGTAGTCGCCGGCGTACAAACCGGTAAACAAGGGAGAACCGCCGAAGGTCGTACCGTCCAGGGCATATCCGAAGGGTTCACCGCTGCCGATGACGCCGCTCACCTCGATGGTGCCGCCGGGCCGGCTTTCGCAAGCGGCCGGTGTGACGGTTGTGCCGACCTCCGTGATGCCGGGATCCGTGCTGACGGCGATGCCGCCGGTAGCCTGGCAACCGTTGAATTGTTGGGTGACGGTCAGTTGGTAGGTACCGGCTACGGAAACGGACGGGGCCGCCGAAGTACTGCCGAAGCCCGCCGGTCCGACCCATTGGTAGGATATGGGGCCGTTGGCCTGAACGACCGGCAGCAGGGACACGGCGGCGGCCTGGCACCCGATGACGGCCTCCGTCGGCAAGTCGATGAGGGGAATGGTGAAATCGGCGGGCAGGTCGTAGCTGGCATCGGTGGTACAGCCGTTGCCGCCGTCCGTCACCTGGACCTGGTAGGTTCCCGCTTCGCCGCCCTGGATGGACGCCGCGGTCGGGTCGGTCAAGATCTGTCCGTCGGTGGTCGTCCAGGCATAGGAGGGTGCATCGACCGGTTCGGACAGGGTGGCGGTGAGGGTGGCCACCGGGTCGTAGCAATTTAGCTGGGCCGGTCCTTGCAGCACGACGGTCGGTGCCGTGGTATCCAGGCCGATGGCCAGGGCTGCCGTCCGGGTGCAACCGTTGAGCAGGTTGGTGACGGTCAGCTGATAGCTGCCGGGCAGGACGGCCTGCAGCCCGGCTTGGTCGGCTCCCGCAATCGGAATTCCGTCGGCTGTCCAACTGTATCCGAAGGCGCTTCCGACGGAGGAGGCGCTTCCGTCTATCCAAACCTGCTGGCTGTCGCAATCCAGCTGGCCGTAACTGCTCAATTGGGCCGTCGGCGATAAAGTATCCAGCGAAACCATGACGGTCACAGGCAGGGAGGTGCAGCCGTTTTGCAGGCTGGTGACGGTCAGCTCGTAGGTGCCCGCAACCGATACGACCGGCTGTGGAAGTCCTGCCGTGCCGGCGGAAATCCCCGGCCCGGTCCATTGGAAGGTAACCTGGGGTGGGGTGGCACTTCCCGACAGTACCACCGATGGCTGGCTGCAGCTCAACACCTGGTCGGAACCGGCGTAGGCTTCCGGAACAGCCAGGTCTTCCGCTACTGCCAGGGTATCCGCGGCAGTACAGCCGTTCGATTGGTCGGTCACGGACAGGAGGTAGGTACCGGGCAGGGTTGCGTTCAAACTGTCGCCCGCCGTACCGCCGCCGGGGCCGGACCATTCGAATTGGAGGGGTCCCACACCCTGGGAGGCACCCGCATCCAGCCAAAGGGAAGGCGCCAGGCAGGTCAGCGTGTCGTCCGGACCGGCCACCGCCAGGGGCGGGAACGTATCCAGGGATACGTGGACAAATGCCGTGTCCGAACAGCCGTTGGTCGTTCCTGTGCCGATGAGGCGGTAGGTGCCGGGCAGCTGGACGGACAACAGGGTGTCCGTCGACTGGATGTTTCCGCCGGCGTCCAGCCATTGGTATTGTACGGATAAGCCGGCCGGCTCGTGGCTCCCGGTCAGGACGGTAGCCGGGAAGGCGCAGGTAAGGGTCGGGTCGGGACTGGTCTGTACCTGTGGGGACAGGGTGTCCAGAAAGACCTGGACGGTATCGCTTGCCTTGCATCCGTTGGTGATGTCCTGTATCGTCAACAGGTATGTTCCGGCCAGGGTGACGGTGGCTTGCAGGTTGCCGACGGCGGTTCCCGGCCCGTTCCAACCGGCCTGGAAGCCGCCGCCGGCCGTGGCGCTCCCTGCCAGCAGGACCTGCTGGACGGTACAGGTCAGCGTCTGGTCCGGACCGCCGGCAACGGTCGGCGCGACGGTATCCGCCGTCACCAGGACGCTGTCGGTGGCGGTGCAGCCGTTGCCGGGATGGGTGACGGTCAGGGTGTAAAGGCCGGCTTGCTGGACGGACAGGGTGTCTGCTTGTCCGACGGCCAGCAGGCCCAATTGCCACTGGTACAGGGCCGGGGTTCCGCCGGCCGGTCCGGCCGCCAGGATGACGGACGGGTCGGTGCATGTCAGCACCCGGTCCGCACCGGCATCGGCCGATGGCGCGAGGGTGTCCATCAGGACGACAACGGAATCCTGTGCCAGGCAGCCGTTGCTGCTGTCGGTGACGATGAGGGTGTAGTGGCCGGGCATGGTGACCCACAGGGCGCTGCTGTCGGATACCCATCCGTTTTCGTCCAGCCATTGGTAGGTGATGTCCGGGCCGGTGGAGGAACCGGCACCCTGCAGCCAGCCGGCCGGTCGGTCGCAGGTGAGGATGTCCGGAACCGCAATGGCCGCCACCGGTATCTGTCCGTCGGATTCCACCGCTGTGGAATCCTGGCTGCTGCAGCCGTTGCGGAGGTCGGTGACGGTCAGCGTATAGATGCCGGGAAGTTGGACGGTCGTTTGCAATTCGCCGGACCCACCGGACCCGATGCCGGGCCCGACCCAGGTCACCAGGAGGCTGTCGCCCCCGCTGGCCTGTCCGGTCAGCGTGGCGACGGGATGGTCGCAGGACAACTGCTGGTCTGCCCCCGCGGACACAATCGGCGGCATGGTGTCCAAGCCTACGCTGACGGTATCGGTATGAAGGCAATGGCCGGTCGAAACGGTCAGCACATAGGAACCGGGTTGGCCCGCGATGACGGTGATGCCGCTGCTGTCTCCGGTCAGCCCGGGGCCGGTCCAGGCGTAGGTGAGGGCCGGCCCGCCGGAAGATGCGCCCGCATCGAGGGTGACGACCGGCTGGTTGCAGCGGATGAAAAGGTCGGGTCCGGCGTCGGCGGTCGGGAGGGGATGGATGGTCAGCTCCAGGGTATCGGGCAGGATGTCGCAGCTGCCTCCGCTGAGATAAGGGGTGAAGACCAGCGTCACCGTCCCGGTCGTTTGGTCGGATGGTCCCGGGAAGTAGGCACCGGCGGCGGCTTTCGGGTGGCTGAAGGTGCCGTCCCCGAATGTCGTCCATGCGACGGAGTCCGCATTGCCGAAGCCGGTGGCCGCCAGGATGGCGGAATCGCCTGCACAAATCGTCTGGTCCGGCCCTGCCTGGGCCAGGCCGGAAGTGGAAACGGTGATTACTTGGGTATGGATGACCTGGTTGCCGCAGGCATCCGTGTATTGCCAGGTCCGGGTGATGAGCTCCGGTTGGGTGGCACCGTTGCTTTGGGAGGTGCCCGTGACGGTACCGGTACCGTCACAGGCATCCGTCCAGGTGAGGGGTAGCATCGGCGGTACGTTTCCGATACAGACGGAGAGGTCGGCCGGTGGGTTGACGAACAGGGGTGGGTCGTCATCCGAAACGGTGACGACCTGACTGCCGAGGGTGGTGTTGCCGTCGCAGTCCGTAGCTGCCCAGGTGCGGACCAGGTCGTAAGCACAACCGGATCCGATGGTGTCGGTGGAGAGCAGGACGAGGGTGGGGGAGGGGTCGCAATCGTCGGTGACGAGGGGCGGGAGTTGGGCGGGTGTAGGGACGTTCCCGCAGGTGTAAGGGTTGGTCGCCGGGAAGGTCAGGACCGGAGGGGTGTCGTCGGTCAGGGTGAGGAGCTGGGTGACGATAGCCGTGTTGGCGGCACAATCCGTCAGGGTCCAGGTCCGGATGGCCGTGCCGGTCCCACAGGCGGAGAGCGCGCCCAGGTCGTCGTCGGGCATTCCGGATAGTTGGACCAGGGGGTCACAGTCGTCGGCGGCGCCGAGGGGCAGGCCGGGGGGGAGGTTTCCGCAGGCGATGATGAGGTCCTGGGGGAGCGGTCCGGTCGGGAATGGGGCGTTGAGGTCCGTGATGGTGAGGAGCTGGGTGGCGGACCGGAAGTTTCCGGCGCAGTCGGCGACAGTCCAGGTCCTCAGCACGGTGCCGGTACCACAAGGTCCGAGGCCGCTGAGGTCGTCGGTCGGGAAAGGGGTGGTGGACAGGGACAGGTCGCAACCGTCGGAAGCTTGCAGGGGCAGGCCCGGTGGCAGGTCGAGGGTACAGTCGATGGATTGGTCGGGCGGGATGCCGAGGATGTCGGGCGGTGTCAGGTCGATGACGGTGATGGTTTGGGTCACGGAAGCGGTGTTGCCGCTGCAATCGGTGGCGGTCCAGGTCCGGACGACGGTACCGGTGCCGCAGGAGGACAGGCCGCTGAGGTCGTCGGTCGGGAGCGAGGTGGCGGTGAGGGCGGGGTCGCAGGCGTCGGTGGCGGGCAAGGCCAGCGGCGGGGGAAGCGCTTGTTGGCAATCGATGGTCAGTTGGGGCGGGGTGGGGCCGGCGATGGTGGGCGGGATATCGTCGGTGACGGTGATCAGCTGGGAGACGGAGGTGCTGTTGCCGCTGCAGTCGGTGGCGGTCCAGGTCCGGACGATGGTACCGGTTCCGCAGGGACTCAGTCCGCCGAGGTCGTCGACAGGCGGTCCGGTGGAGGCCAGGGACCCGTCACAGGCATCCTCGGCGGCGAGGGGCAGCCCGGCGGGGATGTCCTGGCAGGAGACGGTCGTGGGGGCTGGCACTGGGCCGGGGATGACCGGCGGTTCGGTATCCGTCAGGGTGATGGGCTGGGTCGCTGTGGCGGTATTGCCGCTGCAATCGGTGGCGGTCCATACACGCAGGAGGGTTCCTGTCCCGCAGGGACCGATACCGGCGTTGTTGTCGGTCGGCAATCCGGTCGATACCAGGTCCTGGTCGCACAGGTCGGCGGCATCCAGCGGGGTCGGGGCAGGCAGGTCGCCGCAGGAAACCGAGACGGCGGGCGGTACGGTGCCGGTGATTTGGGGAGCCAGGTTGTCGTTGACGGTAATGGTTTGGGCGACCTCGGTGCTGTTGCCGCTGCAATCTGTGGCCTTCCAGGTGCGGATGATGGTGCCGGTACCGCAGGGGCCGATACCGGACAGGTCGTCGGTCGGCGGGCCGGTGCCGGTGGTGACGTTGATGTCGCAGCCGTCTTCGGCGGCCAGTATGCCGGCGACCGGCAGCGGCAGCGAACAGGAAAGGGTGATGTCCGGTGGCGCGGGATCCAGGATGACCGGCGGTGTCAGGTCTGAAACGCCGGGGTCGCCGAAGCCCGGACAGAAGTTGTCACAGGTGTTGAAACAAAAGACCCCCTCGGTCTGGCTGCCTCCCGTGACGGTCAACCAGCGGTTGTTGTTGTCGGCGGGATTGGTGCAGGGGCCGCCGAATCCGTTGAACTCCCACCCGGCGGGCGCGTTGCCGTTGACGAACTTGTACTGGTACAGGCCGGCCGGAATATCGGCGAAACTGACCTCCCAGATTCCGCCGCCCAGGTCGCACATGGGCTGGAAGCTCCAGTTGGGGTAACCGATGGTCGAGAGGAAATTGCCGGCGACGAACATGCCGCTGGCCGCCACCGTCATGTTGCGGGTATCCACGCGGAATGTCACTTTTCCGGTCAGCGCGCTTACTGCGGCAGCCCGGCTTCCCCCCATGGCTGGAGGCCTGCCATTGCCGAATAGCAGGGAGGTGGAGAGGACGCAAAGGAAGAGCATGGCTGTGTGGCCCGGTTTTCCGGTCCTTGCAGGTCGAACGGTCGGTTTCATCGGTACGATAGGTGGAGGATTCGGAAAAAATCCTATTTTTATTAAATGAACCGGCACATGCGAAGCGGCCTCCGCATTCGGGCGGGTCGGTCGTCTTCACAGGGAAAATACCCAATCCATGTCACGATTGCTGCCTTTTCTATGTTGGTTGCCGGCTTACCTGCCGGCGCAGTCCGTCCAGGCACCCCGGGATCTCGAGGTGTTGGCGCAGGTGTCCGTTTATTTCGATTTCGCTTCCGATACCCTGACTTCCGAGGCGGTAAGTACCCTGCTGGCCTTCCGCGACAGCCTGTCGGTTCCGAAAGATGGTTTCCTGACCATCGAGGCACACACGGACAGTATCGGTAACCCGGCCGCCAACCTCGACCTGTCCCGACGGCGGGCAGCTTCGATCCGAGACCTGTTGGTCCGGCAGGGGGTCGCGGATTCCCTGATCCGGCTGGAGGCCTTGGGCGAGCTGGTTCCGGCCGAATCCAATGCCTCCGCCGACGGCCGACAACGGAACCGGCGCGCCGCCGTCACCCTTTCCCGAAAGGTGACGGTGTGCATGCTGAGCGGGGAAGTGGTCGACGATTCCTCCGGAGAACCCCTGGCTTCCGCCATGGTGGTCCTGCACAACAGGAAAGGCCGGGATACCTTGTTCACCGATCGGGCGGGTCGGTTCCGGCATCCGTTTCCAAAGGACATGGTCACCGGTATCGACATCATGACCCCTTGCTACTTCCCATTCTCGGAGCTGGTCAAAGTTGATGAAAAATTGCCGACCAGGCAAGTCCGGTTGGCAAGAGCCCGGACCGGCACCGCTGCGGACATCGAAAATTTGTTCTTTGTGGGTGGATTGCCCGCGCTGCTGGAACGCTCGCGCCAGGAACTGCCCCGGCTGCTGCAATTCCTGCGCCTGAACCCGACCCTCTCCGTCGAGATTGCCGGTCATGTCAATCTGCCGAACCAAAGCCCGGTACCGGAAGGCCATCCGGATTTCCGCCTGTCCGTCGCCAGGGCGAAAGTGGTGCACGATTTCCTGCTGGAAAACGGTGTCGTACCGGCTCGCATCCGGTATCGCGGTTACGGAAATTCCCAGATGCGATTCCCCGAGGCTGTTTCGGAGGAGCAGCAGGCGGCGAACCGGCGGGTGGAAATCAGGGTGCTCAACTCCGATTGCCGTTGGGATTGACCGCCGCCGTTCGCCGGTTGTCCCGCCTGCCTGTTTTTATCAAGACCTAAGGGGTTTCTAATGGAATTTCATGGGAAATTACCTTCCCGATTGCGAAATTTGTCTTCATCGGATGTTCGGCAGGTTTTTTCGGCCGTCCACCCTTGCCGCCGGTGTCCGGCTGCCCTGTCCCCGGCAACGGACGGGGCCCCGGATGTGTACCCGCTTCCCGTCCATCCGGCTGCCGTCCCGGCAGGACCTCGTTTTGTCACCCATAAAATAAACTGTTATGCGTTACGCCATCATGCTGATTTTCCTGCTCCTGCGAACGTTCCTTCCATCGGCCGCCGGGCAGGTCCTCTGGACGGATCCGGCCTTCCCGACCGCCAACGAGCCGGTCACGGTGTATTTCAACGCCGCGGAAGGGACGGGTGGCTTGGCGGGCTGCAATTGCGATGTCTACCTGCACGCCGGCCTGATCACCTCCAACAGCGCCTCCCCCAGCGATTGGAAATATGTGTTCACCCAATGGGGGGTGGCCAATGCGGATTGGAAAATGACGCCGGTCCCGGGGCAGCCGGACGTCTATAGCTATGCCGTCAGCCCCAGTATCCGCGCACGGTACAACGTCACCAACCCCTCGGAACAAATCCTCCAGATGGCTTTCGTCTTCCGCAATGCCAACGGAAGCCTGGAGGGAAAGGATGTCGGCGGGACGGATATTTTCCACGATGTCTATCCGGACAACCTCGCCCTGTCGGCCGTCATCCAGTCCCCCTCGTCCACCGCCCTGTTCACCAACCTGGGCGCCGTGATCCCTTTTCAGGGCATCGCCTCCCAATCCGCCGACCTCCGGCTGTATGACAACGGCGTACTTATCGCCGAATCCGCCGGTACCCAGCTCAACTTCGCCATCCCCGTCTCCACCGGCGGGGTCCATCTGGTGGAGTTCCAGGCGGACAACGGCACGGAGACGGCCAGCGCCACCTTCACGTATGTGGTGCCCGCCGGGGTCGTGACGCAAGCGCTGCCGCCCGGTGCCGACCTCGGCATCAATTACCGCAGCGATACCTCCGTCCTGTTCGCCCTCTATGCACCGGATAAGGGTAATGTCTTCCTGCTGGGGGATTTCAACGATTGGCAATTCCTGGATGAATACCAATTGAAACGGACGCCGGACGGCAATACCTGGTGGACCGAGGTCTCCGGACTGATACCCGGGCAGTATTACGCCTTCCAATATGTGGTGGACGGGAGCATCCGCATCGGCGACCCCTATTCGGAGCTAATCCTCGATCCCGCCAACGACGGCTGGATCCCGGAGGAAAATTTCCCGGATATGCCGGCTTATCCCCTCGGCAAGACTTCCGGCATCGTCTCGCTGTTCCGGACGGCCGCCCCGGATTATCCTTGGACGGTGCCGGACTTCCAGCGCCCCCCGCAGCAGCAACTTGTCATCTATGAAATGCTGATGCGTGATTTCCTGCATACCCGCAGCTACCAGACCTTGGTCGATACGCTGGATTACCTCCAGCGTTTGGGCATCACCGCCGTCGAGTTCATGCCGGTCAACGAATTCGACGGCAACCAGAGCTGGGGGTATAACCCGACCTATCATTATGCCCTCGACAAGGCCTACGGGACGCCGGAGGCCTTCCAGGCGGTCGTGGATGCCTGCCACGCCCGGGGTATGGCGGTCATCGTCGATGTGGTCTTCAACCACGCCCACGAAAGGAACCCCCTGTGCATGCTGTATTGGGATGAGGCCAATTTCCGGCCGGCTCCCGACAATCCCTGGCTCAACCCCTCGCCGACGCATGATTTCAACGTTTTCTTCGATTTCAACCACGAAAGTCCCGCCACCCGGAAATATGTCGCCAAGACCCTCCGGCACTGGCTCACCCGATATAAGGTGGACGGTTTCCGGTTCGACCTCTCGAAAGGCCTGACGCAAAATACGAACGGCCCCTGGGATGCCGGCGCTTATGACGCGGCCCGGATTGCCATCCTCAAGGAGTACGCGGATTCGATTTGGGCCGTCAGCCCCGATGCCTACGTCACCCTGGAACATTTCGCCGCAAACAACGAGGAAAAGGAACTGACCGATTACGGCATGATGACCTGGTCCGGTTTCGGCCCCCATAACCAATACATCGAGGCGGCCATGGGGTATCCCTCCAACTTGTCCGGTATTTCCCACAAAAGCCGCGGCTGGAGCAACCCCCATCTCATCGGCTACATCGAAAGTCACGATGAGGAACGCCTCGTCTACAAATGCCTGCAGTATGGGAATGCCTCCGGATCCTATGACACGCGGAACCTTTATACGGCCCTCGACCGGACGGAACTGGCCAACGTGTTCTTCTACACGGTCCCGGGTCCTAAGATGTTATGGCAATTCGGGGAACTGGGATACGATTACTCCATCAACTGGTGCACCAACGGCACGGTCAACGGCTGCCGGCTGGATCCCAAACCTATCCGTTGGGATTACCGGGGCAACCCGGAGCGACTGGCGGTCTATGAGGTGATCCGTTCCCTGCTGCATCTCCGGAACAATTACCCCACGTTCCATACCAACAATTTCGTCATGAACGTGAGCGGTTTCCAAAAGACCATCCACCTCAACCACCCCGAGATGAACGCCGTCGTACTGGGTAATTTCGGTATGCAGGAAGCCTCCGTTACCCCTAATTTCCAACACACCGGGGAGTGGTACGAATATTTTACGGGCCAAAGCCTTTCCGTCGGCACCACCAACGCTCCGCTGCCGCTGGCGGCCGGTGAGTACCGGCTGTACACGGACCAGCCTGTGACCCCGCCCACTCCTTATACCGGTGCGGCGGAAACTAGGGCCATGGATGGGGAATGGTCGGTCTTCCCCAACCCATCGGCAAACGGTGCCGCCTCCGTCGGCTTTTCCTTGCCGAAGGAGGCTTCGGTGCGCGTGCTGGTCCTGGACACCCGGGGCCGAACGGTCCGGGTACTGCCCCCGGCATCCTTGGCTCCCGGCACCCATCGCCTGGAACTGGGCGCCGCACTTCCGGCCGGCATGTATTTCGTTTGGTTGGAGGTCGACGGACGCAGGGATGTCCGGAAATGGCTGGTCGCCCAGCCTTGACGACGGGGTGGCATTGCCCTCGGGCAAGCGGCTCCACCTCCTGTCGGCCGCTCCAAGTACGGTCGGCAATCCGCGCATGAAGTGGACCTTCCTTCCTGGATGGGCTTGGGTTATCCGTGCCTTCGGATGGGCAATGCCCTCCGGCGGCCTTCCGGAATCGGTCATCGATGGGCGGTCTCCGCCCCCATGACGGGAACCCGTCCAATTATCGAGCAAGCATGAAAAACCTGTTGGAAATCGCCGGTATCCTGACCCGGAAAAAGGTTGGCAGCATCGAGATACTCGACGCATCGGCCCCGGAGGATAAACGGAGCAAGTTCGGGGAGTTTTATACGGCCTTGCTGGAAGGCCGGGTCCACAGCGACAAGGAGGCGGCGGAGCTCCTGTACGGTTCCCTGCCGACCGATGACAGGTACCGGCAGCTGAAATCCAGGTTCCGCAAACGGCTGCTCAACACCCTGTTCTTCATCGATGTCACCCAGCCGGGTATCGGCCGTTTCGATTCGGCCTACCATACCTGCCAGAAGGAATGGGCCCTCTTGCAGATCCTGCGGGCGAACGGGGCGGAGCAGGCAGCCTACCAACTGGCCCGGCAAGTACTGCAGACCGCCCTGCGCCACGGGTTTACGGATTTGGTGGTCGGCGCCGCCCGGGTATTGCGGCAATTCGCCGCCTCGGCGGGTCAGGAAGCGGCATTCCGGGAATACGATGCCGTGCTCCGGCAGCACGGCACCCGTTTGCAGGCCGAAATGGCGGCGGAGGAAGCCTGTCAACGTGTCCGGATGATGCACCGGTCCTCGGACCAGACCACCGATTCCGGCCAGGCTGCCGCGATGGACCCGCATTGCCAGGCCCTGGACCGCCTGTCGGATACTTTCGATGTGCCCGCCATCCACCTGCACCGGTTCGAGGCCTGGGTCATCCGACATGAAATGGAAGGGGATTTCGACGCCATGCTCCGGGCCTGCAACGATGCACTGAGACTCGCCCACGCCCACCCGGATTTCCTTACCGCGGAAAGACAGCATCCCTTCCTGTTGAAACGGATGCTGGCGGCCCTGCACCTGGGGGATTTCCAGTCCGCCGGCCGGTTTGCCGAATCCGACCTCGACCGGCTCGTCCCGGGAAGCGAAGCTTGGTTCCGATACCTGGAGTGGTACCTCCTGCTGGCCCTCCGTACCGGGCAATTCGTGGACGGCCTCGCCATCCTGGACCAAGCCGCCGCCCATCCCGCGTTCCGGAAACTGGATGCGGTGGAAAAGACAAAATGGCAGACTTTCGAAATCTATCTCCGGTACTTCCTGCTGGAAGGTGATTTTCCGGACACCCTCAAGGCCAGGGTGCTCAAGTCTTTCCGGCTTTCCCGCTTTTTGGAGGAACCGATTGTCCTTCCGCGTGCCATGCGGCTGCTGCTGGTCCACCAGGTCATCGCCCAAGTCCTTTTCCTGATGGACAGAGGCATGCTGGCGGAGGCCGCCGTACAGGTGGAACGCCTGCGGAGCATGGCCGTCCGGAAACTCGACCGGGACCGTCATGCCGCTTTGGTCGAATTCATCCGCCTGCTGGTAATTCTAGGTAAAGCCGGTTTCTCGCCCGCATTCCTCCCGCCTTCCGCCCGGCAATGGGATGCCGCTCCGGTCAAAGGGGCTTCCTATTACAACGGCAGCTCCCTCGATTCCTTGGAAATCGTTCCCTACGACCGATTGTGGCGGCATGTGCTCGACAAACTGGCCGCATCGGATCGGGTTTGAACCCTGCCCGGACCGGCGACCGAACCATCCGGCCGACATCTCCCGGTCCTGTTCAGTACTCCTTGGTCAGGAGGCAGGACCAAGGCTTCCCGTCCGGAAATACGATGGACAACACGTACGCCCCGGCCGGCAGGGGCGGAACGTCGACGGCGAAAGGCTCACCGGAACCGAAATCATGTGTTGTTTCCCAAACCGTCCGTCCCCGCGGGTCATCGAGTCGGACCAAGGTCCCGCGGGGAAGGCCGGCACCGTCCATCCGGATGGTCAGTTTGTCCCGGAAGGGATTGGGGCCGATGCGGATGGACCGGACCCCGGCGGGAAGGGCCTCTGTGGCGGTAATCCCGGCGAATACCGGCTCACCCTGGCTGCTGCAGCCTTGGGTGTTGGTGACGACAACCTGGTAGTACCCCGGTACGGTGGCCGTCCAGGTCGGTCCGCCGGCACCCGGCAGTGGGTTGCCGTCCAGCAGCCATTGATAAGTTTCGTAGGCGTCCTGGACGCTGAGCAGGGTGTCGTCCGTGACAAGGACCTGCGGTAGGGGCGGGGCGTCGTACAGGGTGGACAGGTTCACGGTGTCAGCCCATTGGCAGCCTTCGTCGGCGGTGATGGTAACGATGTAGGAGCCGGCCGACAGTCCGTTGCGCTCGAAACCATCGACGCCGTCCGACCAAAGGGCGGTGGCAGGCTCGATGTTTCCGGTCAGTTGCAGGCTGGCCGCGCCATCCGCCGCGCCCGGACAGGATTCGTCCGTAACGGCGAAGGAGGACTGGATGGCCGGAGACAGGTCGATGGTTTCCTGCACGGTGCAGCCGTTGTCTCCGGTGATGGTCAGCTGGTAGGTGCCGGCGGGGAGTTGGTCCGCTTGCAGGCCTTCGGCGCCGTGGCTCCATACCAGGGAGGCAGGCATCGGTCCGCCGGTGACCGTCACCAGGACACTACCGTCGTGGGCGGCGGGACAGGCCGGCGGCTGGACTGTCACCGTGTAAGAGAATGTTTCCGTCGTTTCCACCAACCGGTAGATGAGGCCGCTGCCAAGTCCCGCAAGCAACAGTTCCCCCCGGTTGTCCTCGCCGAAAGCGACGAACTGGAAATCCGCCAGGTTTGCCAGCTGGGTCTGCTGGAAGCTGCCGTTTCCGTCGGGAAAGAGGGACCATATGATGCCGGAACAGTAGTCGGTGTAGAGGTAATGTCCATACAATGCGGGGTAACGGCAGCCCCGGTAGACGGTGCCGCCGGTGACGGAACATCCGTTGCTGAAGTTGTTGGCGTATTCCGCTACCGGAAGTACCATGTCGGCGATGTCCGTACAGCCACCGGTGTTGTAATTGTGTGTCCCTTCCAGACAGCGCCAACCGTAATTCCGGCCGCCGGCCGCACCGGCGGGCTGGAAGTTGATTTCCTCCCAGGCATCCTGCCCGACGTCCCCGATCCAGAGGTCGCCGGTCTGCCGGTCGAAACGGAACCGCCAGGGATTGCGTAAACCCAAGGCCCATATTTCATCCAGGGTGGAAGCATCCCCGACAAAGGGATTGTCCGGCGGAATGGCATAGGGCGTGCCGTTGTCGACATCGAGCCGGAGCATCTTTCCGAGCAGGGTGGTGCGTTTCTGCCCGTTGTGCTGCGGGTCTCCCCCGGAGCCTCCGTCGCCCAACCCGACATACAGGTAGCCGTCCGGCCCGAATTGCAGGCAACCGCCGTTGTGGTTGCTGTAGGGTTGGTCCACTTCCAACAGCACCAGGGCGGATGCCGGGTCCGCCTCGTTGGGGTTGCCGGCCTTTACCTGGTACCGCACGACCCGCGTGTCTCCGCTGTTGTTCGTGAAACAGACAAAGAAAAGCCCGTTTTCCGCATAGGACGGATGAAAGGCCAGCCCGAGCAGGCCTTGCTCGTTGCCGTTGGAACCGACCTGCGGGTCGATGTTCAGGTAGGGGGTCGGCAACTTGTTTCCCGCCTGGTCCAATATCCAGATGATTCCCCGTTGCTCCACGATGAAGAGCCGGTCGTCCCCGCAATGGGCGATGTCGACAGGCTTGGTGAAGCCACCGGCAAAAGTGACCAATCCGAT
The DNA here is from genome assembly GCA_964573725.1 of uncultured Saprospiraceae bacterium. Taxonomy (GTDB): domain Bacteria; phylum Bacteroidota; class Bacteroidia; order Chitinophagales; family Saprospiraceae; genus UBA6168. The sequence continues at coordinate 127,314 of CAZNLJ010000002.1, read as the reverse complement.
GTTCGGCTGCGCGGACAGTACGGCCGGCAGGAGGATGCAGGGCAGCAGGAGGAGGTATAGTTTCACCATCTTTTGTCTTTTTTTGTAAATTATCCCTTACTTTGTGAAAAAATCAAGGCGTTCGCGGAGACGGAATTGCATATCGGCATCCGTCGTCCCGCCACCTGTCCGGTTGGCTCGCAGGCTTTCCGGTGTGCATAGCGGAAGTTCGTAACGTTTGTCGATTCGGTGGGTCTGAAGATGGCCGCTTTTCCGGTAATCGTCAGCCCGCTGACAGAAGCTGCCGTTCCCACCCGGCTTTCTCAGGTGGCAACCGCCTGTTGGTGACCCTTTCAATCTCATCGCGATGTCCCATGTGTTTCTTTGGCTTTCCATGCTGCTGTTGCCGATGGCATCCCTGTGCGCCCAGGACCTGCCTCGTTCCGCGGTCTTCCTGTTCCGCTTGTCCTGGCAGGATTCGGCCCTGCAATTTTCCGAACCCAAATACCTGACCGGATTCAATCCCCGCGGTTATAACAACCAACCCTGTTTCATCAGCGAGCACGAATTGCTGCTCACCGTCGGCATGGAAGGGCAGGACCAGACGGACATCCATCTCCTGGACCTGGAAAAAAGACAGCAGCTGCAATTGACAAATACGGCGGAATCGGAATACTCCCCCCGGATGACGGAGGACGGGCTCCATTTTTCCGTGGTCCGGGTGGAAAAGGACGAAGACCGTACCCAACGGCTCTGGCAATATCCTTTAGACCGCAAGGACAGCGGCAAACCGGTGTTCCGTTTCCTTCGGGGAATCGGTTATTACCACTGGTTGGATATGTCCCGCCTGGCGGTTTTCAATGTCGCAAACCCCAACTTCCTGTCCGTCGCCGATATCCGGGACGGGGCGACGCAATACATCACTTCCGATATCGGCCGTTGCTTCGGCCTCTCTCCGAACGGCCGCCTGGTATTCGTCCACAAAATTACCGAAGACCGCCATGTCATCAAGGCCATGGACCGGAATTCCCTGGAGATTCAGGAAATTTCCCTGGCCTTGCCGGGATCGGAGGATTTCGTCATCCTCGACGACGGCTCCATCCTTATGGGCAAAGGTAGCCGCATCTACCGCATGCACCCCCTCGTGAAACGGGATGCCTGGAAGGAGGTGGTCGACCTCAAGACCATCGGCGTCACCCAAATCACCCGCATGGCACTGAGCAAGGACGGGAAACTGGCCGTCGTGACCGGCGGCTTCTGAACGCCGTCCACCCCCTTCCTCACCCTGCCCGCCGCCGGGGGCGGGATCCTGTCGGACAAATTGTCCTCCCTTCCCTGTTATTATTTCCGCCGTCCGGGGACCGCATGTGACAGAAAGTCACTTTTCCTGGCATGGCACGAAACGTGATGTTTGCCATTCGCCGGCCGGTGGCACGGGGTCCTGACGGACGCCGCACCGCCCGGTGCACTATCGGTCACATATTAATAATTAACAAAACGTAGATGACTATGAATTTCAAGCCTATCAACGATCGCGTTGTCGTAAAGCCGGCTCCGGCCGAAGAAATGACGAGAGGGGGCATCATCATCCCCGATACCGCGAAGGAAAAGCCACAGCGCGGACACGTCGTGGCGGTTGGCCCCGGAAAGGATGGCAACGCCATGACGGTGAAGGAAGGAGATGTGGTACTGTACGGCAAATACGCCGGTCAGGAACTCTCCTACGAAGGGGAGGATTACCTCATCATGCGGGAAGACGATATCCTGGTCATCCTGGGATAAAGTACGTACCCACTGCGTAACACCTTATTTACAAATCAAAAAATAACATCGACATCATGGCAAAAGTAATTTCTTTCGATAGGGAAGCCCGGGAAAAACTCAAGCACGGGGTAGATGCCTTGGCCAATGCCGTCAAGGTCACTTTGGGTCCGAAAGGCCGCAACGTCGTCATCCAGAAAAGCTTCGGCGCACCTTCCGTCACCAAGGACGGGGTGTCCGTCGCCAAGGAAATCGAACTGGAGGATCCGGTAGAGAACATGGGCGCGCAAATGGTCAAGGAAGTGGCTTCCAAGACGAGCGACCTGGCCGGTGACGGGACCACCACCGCGACGGTCCTGGCCCAGGCAATGATCACCGCCGGCCTCAAGAATGTCGCCGCCGGTGCCAATCCGATGGACCTCAAGCGCGGTATCGATGCCGCCGTCCGGGTAATCGTGGCGGACCTCCAACGGCAGTCGGAAACCATCGGGGACGACTTCGAAAAAATCCGCCAGGTCGCCGCCATCTCCGCCAATAACGACGATGAGATCGGCCACCTGATCGCAGACGCCATGAAACGCGTCTCCAAGGACGGCGTCATCACCGTAGAGGAAGCCAAAGGCACCGATACGTTCGTCGAAGAGGTGATCGGTATGCAGTTCGACCGCGGTTACCTGTCCCCCTACTTCGTGACCAATACGGAAAACATGACGACGGAGTACGATTCGCCGTACATCCTGATCTACGACAAGAAAATCTCCAACCTGCAGGAAGTCCTCCCCGTGCTGGAAAAGGTCGCCGGCAGCGGCCGTCCGCTCCTGATCATCGCGGAAGACGTGGAAAGCCAAGCCCTCGGTGTCCTGGTGGTGAACCGCCTGCGCGGTGGCCTCAAGGTCGTCGCTGTGAAGGCCCCCGGCTTCGGTGACCGCCGCAAGGCCATGCTCGAGGATATCGCCATCCTGACCGGTGGTACGGTCATCAGCGAGGAAAAAGGCTACAAACTCGAGAATGCCGGCCTCCAACACCTGGGTAGCTGCGAAAAGATCACCATCGACAAGGACAACACGACGGTCGTGAACGGGAACGGCTCCGAAGAGGATATCAAGGCCCGGATCGCCCAGATCAAGCAGCAAATCGAAATCACCACCTCCGACTACGACAAGGAGAAACTGCAGGAACGCCTGGCCAAACTGGCCGGCGGTGTGGCCGTCCTCAATGTCGGTGCACCGACCGAGGTGGAGATGAAGGAAAAGAAAGATCGCGTCGATGATGCACTGCACGCCACCCGTGCCGCCATCGAGGAAGGTATCGTCCCGGGCGGTGGTGTCGCCCTGGTGCGCGCCATCCAGTCGCTGTCCGAAGCGAAGGGCAAGAACGAGGACGAAACCATCGGGATCGGCATCGTCCGCAAATCCCTGGAAGCACCGGTCCGGGTCATCGCCGAAAATGCCGGCGAAGAAGGTAGCGTGGTCTTCCAGAAAGTGGCGGAAGGCAAGGGTGCCTTCGGTTACAATGCCCGTACCAATGTCTATGAGGACATGAAGGCCGCCGGTGTCATCGACCCGACCAAGGTCACCCGCGTCGCCCTCGAAAACGCCGCTTCCATCGCAGGGATGGTGCTGATGACGGAATGTGTCATCAACGACAAACCGGAAAAGGAAGCGCCCGCTCCGATGCCTCCGGGCGGCGGCATGGGCGGTATGATGTAATGACCTCCTCCATTCCCGTCGGGAATGCAGCACGTACGAAACGGAAAGCCCTTCCCCCCGGAAGGGCTTTCCTGATTTGACCCGGCAGGGTTCCGGTACGGTATCCCATCCGGCCGCCTTCCCGCCACACTTCATTTCCTATGCATACGGATTCCTTTCGGCAAATCGTGGAACGCCGCCGCTCCAACCGCAGTTTCGACCCGGATGTCCCCGTCCCGGATGAGGTCGTCCTCCAGGCCCTGGAATGTGCCGTACTGGCTCCCAACAGCAGCAACATGCAGCTGTGGGAATTTCACTGGATCCGGACGCCGGAGGAAAAGGAACGGTTCGTACCCCTCTGCCTCAACCAATCGGCCGCCCGGACCGCCCGGCAACTGGTCGTTTTCGTCACCCGGAAGGACCGCTGGAAGGAAAGGGCCCGGTGGAACTATGCGCTTGTCCGCGACGGCATTCAAGGAGAACCGAACAAGTTGCAGCGGAACGGCCTGCGCTACTACGGGCAGCTCGTCCCGCTGATGTACCGCAGCGACCCTTTCGGGATCATGGGGGCCTTCCGCTTCCTGACGAGCTGGTTCATGGGCTTGCTGAGACCTTTCCCCAGGATGGGCGGCCGTTGCAGCCAACGGGTGGTGGTGCACAAGTCCTGCGCCTTGGCCGCCCAACAGTTCATGCTGGCCATCGCCGCCGCCGATTTCGATTCCTGCCCGATGGAAGGGTTTGACGCGCGACGGGTCCGTCGGGCGCTCGGATTGCCCCGCGGCGCAGAAATCAATATGGTGGTCGCCATCGGGAAAGGTACGGAAAGGGGAGTTTGGGGTCCCCGGTATCGGGTCCCCTTCGATGAGGTGGTCTTCCGGCATTGAATGGCACGCCCGGGCAGCGCCCGGCACCTACCCGTTTCCTGTCCCCGCCCTTGGATGCATCTCGCGGTTCCGACACACCCGCACAGGTCCCCGGCATCCGGCTCCGCTCCTTACCGGGCGCCGCCGCGGTACTTGACGTTCAGGGAAATCCAGATCGACCGGGCAAAGCGGAAAATCCATACGAACAGGATGCCCAAGGTCAACAGCAGGAGCACGAAGGATGTCTGCCAACTCAATCCCGCCACCAACATCAGGAAGCCGACGAAAAACAGACAAAACCATCCGGTCAGGATATAGGAGATGAACATGGCGCCGTAGTAGAATCCGGGCTCGAGAAAGTAGGGCTGGCCGCAGTTCGGACAATGCTCCGGCATCTCGAACGGCTTCCGGAATGCGAAAGATCCGGTCTCGAACAAATCGCCTTCCTGACATTTGGGACATTTCATGTGGAATATCCCGTACGCTTTCGTTCCTTTTTTCAATAATTCCATATTCGTTTTTTTTATTGTCGGTTGGCCGGCCGCTGCCGGCCCGCATCCTTCCCCGGGGGCCTCCGTATTCCTGCTGCAAATGACGCGATTTCCATGATTCCTGCCCATCCGGCGTCAAAAAAAATCCCCGGCGGGGTCCGGGCGGCTGCGGCCATGGCTCAGATTCCTTTTCCCTCGATCTCCAGGATGGCCGCCACATGTGCATCCGCAATGTGTTGCCGGAAATCGTCCCGCATCAGTTTCGCCACCTCCTCCTTGTTGTTGTAAAATCCGCATTCTGTCAGAATGGCAGGCATTTTCGTCTTAACCAGGACGGCCAGCTGCTTCTCGGCGGTCGATTTGAGATTCCTGTTCTTCAGGCCGGTCTTTTGTACGAGGTGTTTCTGGAATACGGCCGCAATTTTCAGCCCTTTCCGACTGCCTTGGGCGTACCAGGTCTCCACCCCCTGGATCCGGGTATCCACCCAAGCGTCCGCATCCCGGGCAGGACCGGCGTTGGCATGTACCGAGACATAGATCTTGGGCAGGGGGCTGGCTTTTTCGTTGGCCCGCCGGATCCGCTCCTCCAGGAAACTGCCGACGGTCAGGTAGTCCGGTACGATGTCGAAGTAGGGGATGCGGTGTAGGTCCAGGGCTTTCATGATCCGTTCGACGATGTCGCGGTTGAACGCGTATTCCAGGAACCGGGTGTGGCCGTCGTCGAAAAGGGGAGACCTTTTGCCGGGCTGCAGCTTGCCGTGGCCATTGTCCAGGCACCACAGGTAGCGTCCGGTCCGGTCCGGGGTGCTTTCTTCTGCCGCCGCTGGGGGCGGCACCACATCCGGGATGTCGGGATTGTCCGGAATATCCGCGGCATCCGGGGTGGTTTGGTCTATCGCCTCGAAGAGGCCGTCCATGAACAGGTCCAGGTCATTGACGATGATGACCGAATCCTGCGGCAGGTCCGTATTGTCACCGGCCAGGACCGACGGGGCCGGGGTGCCGGTTTGCGGGCGGTCCGTGGCCGCCGCCGGTCGGGGGCTTTTTCCGGTTCCCGCCAGCCAGGAGAACAACTTCAACAGGGAAGTGATGATTTGCTGGAGCATAGGTCCGATTTTGATAGGGGCATCGGCCGGGCACGGCTCATCCCGTCGGGGCTCGGTGCCGGGAACAAGTTAACCGGTTTGCAGGACTTTCCCAAACCTGCTTTCCATGCTTCCGGGCCGGCAGGGGATGCCGTTCAGACCGCGGCCATGGCCTGGTCCAGGTCCTCCCGGATGTCCTCGATGTCCTCGATACCGCAGGAGACCCTGATCAGGCCGTCCGTGATCCCGTTTTCGAGTCGCACCGATGGCGGCACGTTGCGGTGCGACATGGAGGCGGGATGCAATATCAGGGTGTCCACATCCCCTAATGTCGGGGCCAGGGTGCAGAAACGGACGGCATTCATGAACCGGATTCCCGCCTCGAGGCCCCCCTGCAGTTCGAAGCTCAACATGCCGCCGAAGGCGCTCATCTGTCGGCCGGCTATCCCATGGTCCGGATGGGAGGGCAGCCCGCAATAGTTGACGCGTTTGACCTGGGGGGCTTTTTCCAGGTGCCGGGCCAGGGCCAGGGCGTTCGCACTGTGTCGCTCCATCCGGAGGGCCAGGGTCTTCATCCCGTTGTGCAACAACCAGGCATCCCAGGGACTGGCATTGGTACCCGCCAGTTTCATGGTGGTCCAGATCTGGCCGCCGGGTCCCAACATCTCCGCATGTGGGCTGACGATGGCACCGCTGATGGCATTCCCGTGGCCGTTGAGGAACTTGGTGGTGGAGTGGATGATGAAGTCCACTCCGTACCGAAGCGGCTGCTGGAGCGCCGGTGTGGCGAAGGTGTTGTCCACCGCCCGCCAACAGCCGTACCGCCCGGCCAAGGTACAGAGGGCCTCGATGTCGACACAGGCCAGGGTCGGATTCGCCGGTGTCTCGAAATACAGCATCCGGATCGAAGGGTCTTCCCGCAGGATGTCCTCCACCCGTCCGGTATCGCGCAGGTCGGTGAATATCGTTCCGACACCGTGCGGCCCCAATACCTTTTCGAAAAGCTCGGTCGTGCCGCCGTACAGGTTTCCTTGCGTCAATATCTTGTCGCCTTGCTTCAAGAGCGAAAGCATGAGCGTGGATATGGCGGCCTGCCCGGAGGACAACAACAGCCCGCCCGCCTCCTGTCCGGTACCTGCGGCTTCGAGCCGGGCCAACTTCCCGGCGACTGCCTCCATGGTCGGGTTGCCGTACCGGCCGTAGACGTGTCCCTGTTGTGCGCCGGAAAAAATGGAGATGCCGTCGTCAATGGATGGAAAGGAAAAGGAGGAGGTCGCGTACAAGGGCAGGATATGCGGACGGGTGGTCCGGGGGTCTTCCGTTTCCCTCGCACAAATGGATGCCATCCGATAGGTTTGCGCACTGGCCATCGTCGGGTGTTTATGCGGATGTGCCGTCCATCGGCGCATCCCGTTTCGTATTGTTTCCGCTCAGGTCGGCCTGCGTCCGGGTGCCCTGGGGAAGGCGGCCACCCGGTGCGTATTCCGATGCCCGGCTGAACCATGTCGCCGGGAAGACGTTATTACTTACGGTACCTTGATACCCTTACGGAAACACAAAGTTTGTATTATCAATGGGAATTCCTAACCAAAAGAAATAAATTAATTTGTTTTGTCTCCCGGTAGGTGGGGCCGTCCGCGCGCTGGTTGCGTTCCCGTCGCCTTCGCCGTTGCAACCGCCGGCCCAGCTAGCATGCCGGCCGCGTAGGACAAGGGCCGGCACCTGTTAAAAAAATCAAGCGATGTCTATCCTTTCACCCGATCTTATGGACAAGGAGGAACTTTTCGAACGGCACCTGTTCATGGCAGATCCCCAACAGGGTCTGATGCGGCTGGATAAGTTCATCACCGACCGCATGTTCAAGGCTTCGCGCAACAAGGTCCAGAATGCCATCAAGGCAGGATTGGTCAAGGTCAACGAGCTGGAACAGAAGGCGAACTACAAGGTCCGGCCGGGCGACCGGGTGGAAATGACCTTGCCCCGGCCCTATGACGAGGCTTGCAAGGTCATTCCCGAGGAAATCCCCCTTGATATCGTCTATGAGGACAACGACGTGCTGGTCATCAACAAACCGCCCGGCATGGTCGTCCATCCCGGTGTCGGAAATTACCGGCGTACCCTGGTCAACGCACTGGCCTACTATTTCAAGGACCTGCCGGTCATGGAGGGCAATCCGGACAACCGGCCCGGCCTGGTGCACCGCATCGATAAGGAAACTTCCGGCCTCCTGGTCATCGGTAAGACCGAATACGCCCTTTTTCACCTCGGGGCCCAGTTCCAGAAGCACGCCATCCATCGCCGCTATCACGCCATCATCTGGGGGGAACTGGAGGAATCGGAAGGGACCATCCGCAATTATCTCGCCCGGGACCCCCGCCATCGGCAACGGATGACGGTCGTCGACGACGGTACCGGCAAATGGGCCTGCACCCACTGGAAAGTGCTCGAAAGACTGTATTACATCAGCCATCTCCAACTCCGGCTGGAAACCGGACGGACCCATCAGATCCGGGTGCACATGTCCCATCTCGGGCACCCCCTGTTCAACGATTCCAAATACGGCGGGAACCGGATTGTGAAAGGCACGGTGTACAGCAAATACAAGGCTTTCGTGGACAATTGCTTCAAGGCGCTGCCCCGCCATGCCCTCCACGCCAAGGAACTCGGTTTCATACATCCCACCACCGGCAAGGAGATGTTTTTCGACTCGGCCATCCCGGACCGCATGCTGGACTGCCTCGACCGTTGGCGGACCTACGTCTCCGACAGAAGGGCCAAGCTGGCCATCGAGGAGGAACGCTGACCGGTCCGCTCCACGATGATACCCAATTCCGCTGACATGAACCTGCAAGACAGAATCGATGGATTGGCCCGCTTGGGCGATTGGATCCGTAACCGGTCCGATGAACGCCTGGAGGCCGTCCTCCACCGCGCACATTTCCATAATCCCTGGTTTACGCCCGAAAATCAGCGCCTGGCCCTGGATGCCATCGCCCGCCTGCTGCTGGATCGCGACAAGTTGTCGGTATGGGCCGCCCGTTATGCCATCCCGGACTCACCTTCCGGTCGAACGGTCGCCCTGGTCATGGCCGGAAATATTCCGCTGGTGGGCTTCCATGACCTGGTCTGCACGTTCGTCGCCGGCTTCAAGGCTTCCATCCGCTTGTCCGACAAGGATGCCTTCCTGCTTCCCTACCTCCTGAAACAGCTCGAAAACCTGGCCCCCGGTAGTGCCGCCTTCTTCGAAACGGTGCCGGTCCTGCAGGGATACGACGCAGTCATCGCCACAGGCAGCAACAACTCCTCCCGGTATTTCGAAGCGTACTTCGGAAAACACCCCCACATCATCCGGCGTAATCGGAATGCCGTGGCCGTCCTGGACGGCCTGGAATCCGCCGACCAGCTGCACGCCCTGGGCAAGGATATCTTCCGGTACTTCGGCCTGGGCTGCCGGAACGTGTCCAAACTGTACGTGCCCCACGGGTATGATTTCCAACTGCTGTTGGAAAAACTCCACGATTTCAAGGAATTGGTCCTGCACCCCAAATACCTCAACAACTTCGAATACAACCTGGCCCTCGTCCTGCTCAATCAGGTGCCGCATTTCAACAACGGTTGTGTCATCCTGACGCAAAATGAGGCCATCGCCTCCCGCATCGCCATGGTTCACTTCGCTTATTACGCATCGCCGGAAGTATTGGCGACGGAATTGGCGGGGCATGCGGAGGAAATTCAGTGTGTCGCCACCCGGCTGGACTTGCCTGCGCTTCCTACCGTTCCGCTCGGATCGACCCAGGAACCCGGTCTGCAGGATTATCCGGATGGCGTCGATGTCATGGCGTTCCTGTTGTCGCTTGCACCCACCGCCAACTGAGACCGGTCTTCCGTGTGCACCGTTCGTGCCGCAAGTCGGGTAGGGTGGCAAGATGTCTGGATGTACAAATCTTTTGCCGATGCACCTGGATGAAGACCTGCTGCTTGCCGTGCACCGGTTCTCCCTGTCCTTGGAAGGGGAGGACGGCCATCCGGTGTCCATTCTCCGGGACGTGTCGTTCGAGCTGCGGCGCGGGGAAACCCTGGGCGTGGCCGGGGCGTCCGGCAGCGGCAAGACCCTTTGCATGCTCTCCTTGCTGGGCCTGCTGCCGGCCCCTATCCATTCCCTGGAAGGAACCCTCCATTTCCGGACTTCCGAGGGTAGGGTGGTGGACCTGGCCCGGCAACCGGAACGGGAGCGGCGGGGGCTGCGAGGCAAGGAAATCGCCATGGTTTTCCAGGACCCGCTGTCTTCCCTCAATCCGGTCATGCGTTGCGGCGAGCAGGTCGCCGAGGTACTGCGGTACCGGATGGGGCTCGGCCGGGCGGCCGCCCGCCGTTCGGTCCTCGATTTGTTCGACCGGGTCCGGCTCCCGGACCATGACCGGATCTACCGGTCCTTCCCCCACCAACTGTCCGGCGGACAGCGGCAGCGGGTCATGCTGGCCATGGCCCTCGCCGGTAAGCCTTCCCTGCTCATCGCGGATGAACCGACCAGTGCCGTCGACAGCACAACCCGGCAGGCCTTGTTGTCGCTCTTGCAGGAACTCCGATCGGATTGGGGCGGCACGACCATTCTCATCAGCCATGACCTGGGCGCAATCGCGCAGGTCTCCGACCGGATACTGGTCCTGGAACATGGGCTGGTACGGGAGCAAGGCCCCACCCGTCAAATCCTGGATTCGCCCGAAACCGCTTTCACCCGGAACCTGCTGGAGGATTTCCGCCGCCGCTTCCGACCGGTCGAAGGGCATGGCCCTCCTCCCGATTCACCGGTCGCCAACACCGAAGGGCACGCCCCGCTGCTTGCCGTCTCAGGACTGACCGTAACCTACGGCCGCCGGTCCCGCTTCCGCCGCCGCTCCTCCCCGGCTGTCAATCAGGTGGATTTCACCCTCAACGCCGGTGAAACACTGGGAATCGTAGGCGAATCCGGTAGTGGAAAGACTTCCCTCGTCCGTGCCTTGCTGGGATTGCTGCCGATGCGCCAGGGTTCTGTTCGATTCAGGGGCGAGGATATCGGGGAAGGAAGGACACCGACCGGGAACCGGTGGGGAAAAGGGGGGATACAGGCTATTTTTCAAGATCCTTACGGCTCCCTCAACCCCCGCATTCCCATCGGCTTGGCCATCACGGAGCCCATGCGGGTGCACGGCCTGGAAGCCGGGGAATCGGCCCGGCGCGAAAAGGCGGCGGAATTACTGGAACTGACCGGCATCGGTGGCGACGCCTTCTGGCGGTATCCCGCCGCTTTCTCCGGCGGACAGCGCCAGCGCATCAGCATCGCCCGTGCCCTGGCCACCCGCCCGGCTTGCCTGGTCTGCGACGAATGCCTTTCTTCCCTCGATGCCACCGTGCAATGGCAAATCCTGGACCTGCTGCGGTCCCTTCAACAACAACAGGGACTCGGCTATCTCTTCATTTCCCATGACCTTGCCCTCGTCCGCCATATCAGCGACCGCATCGCCGTCATGCAGGCGGGCAGCCTGGTCGAAATCGATACCACCGCCCATATTTGGAACCGACCGGCCCATCCCTACACGAAATCACTGCTGGCGGCACTGTCGTCCCCGTTCGGAACGGACCCGTAATGCTGCGGCCATCAGGCCTCTTTCCCCTGTATCAGGCCCGTTTTTTCACCAAAATATTGCACGAAACGCTGCATATCCACGGCCAGTTCCCGATTCTGCGTGGCCTTGAAATAGGTGTCCGCCATGCTGCGGAGCGTCTGGAAAAAGAAGCGGTCCATCTCGTTGACTTGCATGTCTGCCGTCCAAAGGTCGATCTTGATGGTGTCCAGCGTCTCTCTTTCGAACAGGGATAACAGCATGGCCTTACAGGGTACGGGCTGGCTGCCTGTGGCACGGTCATCCGCATCCCATTGGAGGTCTATCGGTATGTTTTCCTTGTTGAGGCCTACCGCGACCCGCAATTGGGAAGTCTTTTCAATTTTTTCCATGTGTCCTGGTGCTTTGTTATTCCGCTCCTGCGGAGGATTTCCGCAGGCAGCTCGGCGGCGTATGCCCGCCGACAGCTATTCGTGAGGAATGGCGGGGTTGCTTTTCCGGTTCCCCACCTGTTCCGCCCGCCGATGTGTCCCGGTCAATGTACTTTGAGGAAACTGCCTTCGAACCGAAGGGCGCCCTGCCTGCCGTATACCCGGTAGGTGCCGACGGGCCAATCGGCTGTCGACACGGATATCGTCCCGTCGACGTCCCGGATGACCGCCTGATGACATGGTTTCCCATCGGAACCGATGATGGCCAGGTCCAGTTTCTTACCCGGTAGGGCGGCCGGAAACTGTACCTGTACCTGGGTCCTGGCAGGATTCGGGAAGATCCGGATGCCGGCTGCCATGACCGGTGGGCGGCTCCGGAAGGCCACCGCGGTATCCGGTGGCGGCGACTGGAACAAGGAATCGACGGGATAACTCATGATGGAACGGGCGAAGGTGCCGGCGAATACGGTCCGTTGGTCCGGGTTCCATCCCAACTCGAACACCGGCACAAAGGGGAGGTTGTTCCCCAAGCGCTCCCAGTTGCCGCCTGCATCGACGGAGGCATACACACCGGCATCCGTGGCGGCGAACAGCACGGAATCGGCATGTCCGGGCAGGACCAAGAGGTGGTTGACGGCGATGTCCGGGAGGTTGGCGCTGATGTCCTCCCAGCTTTGCCCGTCGTCGACCGACCGATGGATGCGGGGGATGAACTCGTTGTCCCGATAGCCGGAATGGGTGATGTAGAGCCAACCCGGCTGGAAAGGGGAGGCGGTGACGCTGGTGACGTAACGGTCCGGCAAGGCGCCGCTGATGTCCGTCCAGTCGAAGGCGGGGCCTTGTGCTTTCCAGACATTTCCGTCGGCCGTACCGACATAGAGCAGCCCCTCCAGCAAAGGTGATTCGCTGATGGAGCTGATGTTGTGGTGGCGAGGATGGTAGACCAGGCCGTCGGTCAGGTCCTCGCTGACCGGTTGGAAATCGGGCACCGGATCACCCTGGCTGCGGTACATGCGATAGGTGCCGGCATAGAATACGGTCGGGTCGTGCGGACTCATGATATAAGGCATGTCCCAGTTCCGGCGGTCTCCGCCGGGGATGCCGGCGTTTGCGCCGAAAAAGCTGTTCCCGCCGTCGGTGGTGCCGGCGATCCCGCCGTTTTGGGTCTCGACATAGAACACCTGCGGCTGGGTCGGGTGGAAGATGCAGCGGAAGCCGTCTCCTCCGTAGATCCTTGGCCAGTTGTCGATCATGTCCGCGTTTCCGCCGGTGGTACCGTTGTCCTGCGCACCGCCGAAATATCGGTCGGGTTGGTGCGGATTGAAGGCGACACGATAGAATTGGGTGGTGGGTATGTTTTCGCAATCCGTCCAGGTCGTACCCAGGTCGGTCGACCGGTACAGCCCGCCGTCGGTGGCCAGGTAGGAGGTCCCGTCGGTGGAAAACACGAGGTCGTGCTTGTCCGCATGGACATCGTACTGCCACCAGGGGGGCGTGGCGATGGTCCAGTTGCTGCCCGTTGCGTCGCCGCGCCACAATTCCACCCCGAGGAGGTAAAGGTCGTTGTCGTCGGCGGGATTGACGCGGATTTTGCCGAAATACCAGCCGAAACCGCCGAGGGCGGATTCGAGTCCGTTGATGCCGATGGGAGTCCAGCTGTCGCCGCCGTCATCGGTCCGGTAGATGCCGGCCAGCTGGGCGTCGGTGCCCACGAACATGGCGTACAGGCGGCCGGGTGTCAGTCTGGAAACGGCCAGTCCCGTCCGGCCCAGGTTTTCGAGGGGCAGTCCGTTGGTCAGGAGTTCCCAGCTGTCCCCCCCGTCCGTCGACCGGTAGATGCGGGCGCCCGGTCCGCTGACGAGGCTTTCCTGGTTGTTGCGGACACGGTCCCAGCCGGAAGCGTACAGGATATCCGGATCGAAGGGGTCCATGACCAGGTCGGTGATGCCGGCCTGGTCGCTGATGAACAGGACTTGTTCCCAATTTTTCCCGCCGTCGGTGGTGCGGTAGAGGCCGCGGTGTTGGTCGCGGATGAAGGGCAGGCCCATGGAGGCGGCGAACAGGACATCCGGTTGTTCGGGGTGGAGGACGATTTTGGAGATGACCCGCTGGGCGGTGAGCCCGATATGGGTCCAGGTGTCCCCGCCGTCGGTGGAACGGTAGACTCCGTCGCCGAGCATGGGGTAGAAAGTGATGTTGGGGTCTCCGGTACCGACATAGATGCGGTCGGGGTTGTCGGGGTCGATGGTGATGGAGCCGATGGAGGGCCATGCCTGGCCGTCGAAGACCGGCAGCCAGGTGTCGCCGCCGTCGGTCGTCCGCCAGAGTCCTCCGTGGGCGAAGCCGGCGAAGACGATATCCGCATTGGTGGGATGGACGGCCACCACGTTGGCGCGGCCGCCGATGTTGCCGGGCCCCTGGACGGTCCAGGAGGCCTGGAAACCGCCGTTCTTGGCCGAAGCCAGCTGCCGGGCCTGCCGCAGCCCCTGCTCGAAGGCGGCGATATCCGGATGGGCATCGGGGTAGGCACGTTGCAGGAAGAAATGTTCGTAGGGTGCCTGGTGTTCCCGTAGGGTCCGGATGGGGTGGTCCGGAGGGGCAGGTGCCTGGCAGGCGGTCATCAAGACCGACCAACACGCGAGGAAGGAGAGGATATGGGTTCGCATGGCTCGAAATTTTGGCAGCAGGGTGTAGGACGGATGCATATGGATCCCTTTCGCACCGGAAAGGGCAGCCCTTATCATGGCGGCAGCGACATCGGAGGCCCGGACCGGTACATACGGGTTTTCGGAAAGGGGCAAAACCCGGCAGATCCCTTGCAGCAGGCGGCCGAACCATTGTTCCAGGGGGCGGGGAGCATCCCGTCGGCCCAGGAGAACGGAAGGTCGGAACAGGTGGAGTGTTTCGAAGCCGATCTCCTGCAGGTCCGATTCGAGCTTACCTTTCACCCGGGGGTACAGGAACGAGGAGCGGGGGTCGGCGCCGACGGAGGAGACCAGCAGGAATTGCCGGCCGCCCCGGCGGTAGGCGATCCGGGCGGCCGCCATCGGGATCCCGTAGTCCGTAGCGGTGAATTGGGCGGCGCTGCCTGCCTGGCGGCGAGTGGTGCCCAGGCAACAGAAAATGTCGTCTCCCGTCAGTACGGACTCCCGGTCCGACAAATCCCGGAAATCGACGAGGTGCTGCACCAACCGGGGATGTTCGGTGTCCAACCGGCGACGGCCCACCAGGACTACCTGGCCATATGCCTCCGTTTGCAGGAGCTGTGCGACGAGCTGCCGACCGACCAGCCCGGTGGCACCGAGGACCAGGGCGGTTTTTCCGGCGGAAGATGTTTTTTCCATAGGATGGGGAACGGATTTGCGGCATTCGGGCCGGCGATGGCTTGGCCGTCGCCACCGTTCGGGATTTTATTTTCGGACGAAGCACCGACCGGTCGTCATTCCGGATACAGGATGCCGCTGGTCCGGTAAACCGCTGCGGAAGTCTGTACTTCAAAAATATACATTCCCGCCGGAAAACCGTCGAGCCGGACGGGAATAATGGGATGGTCCTCGGTCAGTGGGAAGGCTTGCCGGCGCAGCAGGTCTCCGCGAAGGCTGTAGACGGAGAGGGTGGCGGTGGTCGGGCTGTCCGTAGGTACCTGCAAGTGGGCCGACCGCCGGAACGGATTGGGAGCCAGTCGGAGGGCTCCGGGTCGGGGTCGGGACTGCGGTTCGGCGGCGGTGGTCAGGGGGAAGCTGAAGTCCGTCGCCTTCGGCAGGTGGTCGGAGGCTTCGCCGGTATCTTCCTTGTCCAGCCCGTATTGGGCCAGCCGTGCCGCCGGCATGGTTTCCGTCCGCAGGGTGAAGGACTTCTCGATGGTCAGGGCACTGCTCCCGGTGATATGATAGTCGATTCGGGAGGGGGGAAAGGAACTGCCGGGGTTTCGCCAGGTGAAGGTCTGGCGTTGGTCGGTATGCCGGGAAAGGACATCCTCCAGGTCGGATCCGTCCCAGTCGAGCGGTCCGCCCGTCCCGAACAGGTTGGTGTGCACGATTTGGCCGGTTTGCAGGGTTTGCAGCGGTTGTGACCATCCGACCAGGTTGAGGTCGCCGGAAATCACGAACGGGGTGCCGTCCGGGAGGTCGATGGTGCCGCCGGGCTCGATGGCATCGCGCAGGAAGGCGGCGACGGCATCGGCTTCGAGTTGCCGGAAGTACTCCCCGCCCGTACAGCAGCGCAGGTGGGCGTTGATGACAAGCAGGTCACGGGCCGAGATACCGGCGGGCAGGTCGATCAGGGAAGCTGTCAGGCGGTGGCCGGGGTAGAAATACCAGCTTTGCAGGATGGGGTATCGGGAGACGGTCACGTTGCCGTCGTCGAGCTTGACGGCTTTCCAGCTTTGGAAGTTGCCCAGGGGAAGGGCTTGGTTCATGAGGGTGGCGACTTGTCCGGCGGTCATGTCCCAGCATTCGTTGAACGTCACGATGTCCGGGGCCAATGCCTGCAACAGGCGCCGGAAACGGGGGGCGCGGTCCTGGTCGTCCAGTCCGTCGGACAGGGTGTTCCAGGTCAACAACCGCAGGTGTTGGGGGGATGCTTTCTCCAGGGGCAGGGGTATGGGCGGAGGCAGCAGGCCGTTGTCGAACACAAAGGGGAAGGTCTGCCCGGCATTCGGTAGTTGGTCGCTGTTTCCGTACCGCAAGGCCAGCCGGATGGTGTCGCCGGCGAAAAGGGGCAGACTGCCGGCAACGATGGTGTTGCGGGCGATGGCCAGTTCGAACCGGTCACTGCCGAAGGTGGGCTGGTGGTAAAACTGCAAGGCCTGCCAACCGGTGGTATAGGTGTTGTTTCCGATGAAATAACGGACATCCAGCCCGTCGAAGGATATCTCCAGCTCGGCTCCGATGCCGTTGAACGTTTTCCCGGTGCCGGCATCGTTGTCCCCGTCGATCAACAGATAGAGGTCGTTGGCGCCCGTCAGTTGGATTTCCTGGTCGAGCCGGATGTCGAGGAAGAGGAAATCCGCATCGTTGGCTGCGCCCAAATGCAGGAGGTCGACGGTGCTGCCGTCACCGCCGCCGTCGTCCCAGGTGACCGCCGCTTGCATCCAGTCGTCGAACCGCCCGTCCACCAGGATCGGCAGGAGTTGCGCCGGCAGCAAGGCCGGCGCCAACAGGGTCAGCAGGATTCCGATGCGTCGCATATCCGTTTGTTGAAGGACCGCCGGGAAGTCGGGGCGGTCCGTTGCAGGTCCGGCCGCCTCTTCCTGGTGTGCGTGCGCACAGGGGCGGCATGCCGCGTGTCATCTTGTCCGGGCTGAACGGACGGGACTCCGATGGGTCCGACCCGATTCCGCAATCGGCCGGGCGCCGCTCATCATGTACAAAAATAAGGGTCTTTTCGCGGGAATGTAAACCGGCTTTGTCGGCCGGGCGCTTTCGCCACCTTTTTCCGGAGGAGGTCAGCGGATTTCGAAGAACTCCAGGGAAGCACGGGCGGGGGCGGTTGTGGCAAGCCGCTCCCCTTCCGCGACGAGGTAGTAGTGGGCTCCTGCCGCCTGGTCGACGGTGATGCCCCAACGGCCGTCCTGCGGTGCGCCGTCCCCATGTCGGCCGTCGTCGTACATCTCGATCATCCGGAACGGTTCCGCCGGGTGCCGGCGGTAGGCGAGCCACAGGGTCTGGGTATGGGTGGCGGAAGCGGTGACCAACGCTTTTCCATCGGCGGACAGCTTGTGGAGGGGCGATTCGACGGTCGGACGATCCCCTTTGAAAAGGGGATGTGCCAACAGGTATTCCGTGCGGGCTTTCATCAAGGTCTCCAGGCCGATGGAGTTGGTGGTCCCCATATCCACGGAATGCGAGAGGTTTCGGTGGAAATCCTCGTAGGAGTAGAACTTGTGGGGATCGGTACGGACGGCCTCGTCGATGTAGGTGCTGGTCCGCCGGGCATAATCCAGGTATTCCCCGTTGGCGAAATTTTCCTGCAACAAGGTGAGGCAGTGGCCGACGTATATCTTCCGCCAAAGCGGGACGGCCAGGAGGTTGGTGATCAGGGGCCGCTTCGGGTTCTTGGTCTTGTAGTGCGAGAAAAGGCTGAAGTGCTGGAGCTCCTCGTCGGTCAGCGCGCCCTGTTTCTCACCGTCGTATCGGAAGCCGCCGAAGGAGATGTTCATGTCCCACAGGATGGGGGTGAGCAGCCCGTCCGGTGTCCGGTAGAGGTAGTAGTTGTGGCTGAGCCGGCCGGTGTAGCTGTCCAGGTTGACGAGGACGGCATTGAAGGCGTGCATCCAAAGGGTCATGTCCACATTCAGCAGTTGGTCCACCTCGGCGGGTTGTTCCCTCAATACCCGGGTCAGCCGGATCAGCGTTTCCCAGTGCCCGGGTTCATCCGTCTCCGCCTCATACCAGACCTTGTAGCAGGCGGGGTCCTCCCCCAGGTACATCAGGGAGGACTTGTCGCCTTCCGGACAAGTGTCATCGGCCGGCCGGACCTCGCTCCATTCCGGATCGCATTTGAACAGGACGCCGCTGTAGCCGCCGAACCGACTGGACAGGAATGCTTCGTCCACGGATTCCGTATTGTTGTACAGCCCGATGTATTCCCCGTTGATGTACACCTTGGCGAAATTGCACCGGGGGGCGACCATGTATTTCCGGGCGATTTCATACGAAAGCACTTCCCGGAGGAAGCCGGGATCCTGGAAGACGTTGGAGAGCTTGAGGGTCTTGACGCCGGGGGCGAAAGTCTGGCCCTTGACGGTGTAGTCTGCCTTGAGGTTGAGCGGCAGCTTGAGGCTGCCTTTGGCGCGCGGGTTGTTGTAGGAGCTGTTCCCCTTGAACCGGACACCGACGCCGGGGTAGGTTTTCCCGTCGACCTGTACGGTCGCGGCCAGCCGCTCCTTGGTGCCGAGCCGCTTCAGGGAATCCAACTGTTGGCGCCAGTCGGCTTCCTGGAAAGTGATGCGGACTTCGGTCAGGTGGTCCCGGTCGTAGGGTCCCGCCTGGGCGGACAGCATGCCAGGCAGGAGGACGGCGGCGGCTGCGATGGACCGGATCCATTTTCCCAGCTGTGGAGCGGCAAGCACGGCACCCATCGTCATCGGTTGATGGCCTCGAGGCTGGTGCGGTGGCGGTTCCACATATAATCGGCCGGGCTGTAACTGAGCAGGCCGGCATTTTCCGCGACGATGTAATACTCGATGGTCGTCTCGCCGCCGCCGGGCCGTACGGTGGCGCCGTAAATGCCGTTCCCGGCCGTACCGTCATCCGCAGTCCCGTCGTCATGCATCAGGATTTCCGTGAATTCGGCGGTGTTGTCCAGCCGGTAGTACAGGAATACCTTTTTCGGATACTTGTCGACCTGGGCGGTAATGTGGAACTGTGCCAGCTGCTGCTGTGCCAAGGGTTGGCGGGAGGCTGCCTGGACCTGGGAAATGTCCGGCGGAAACACGGAAAGGTCCGGATGGGATTTCAGGAAGGCGCTGCGTTTGCGCATCAGTTCGAGGATCCCGGGTATCTTGCTTTTTCGGCCGATGGTCTCCTCCAGGCTGCGGGAGAAATCCTCCAGCGTGTAATACTTGCCGGGGTCCTGGTCGACGGCTTCCCGGATGAGTTGCTGCAGTTCGGTGGCGCGTTGCTCCAGGTTGCCGCTGGTGACCTGATCGTGGAGCATGGCCCGCAGATGGGACAGGTACTGCTTGCGCCAAGTGGGGTTTTCGAGGAGTTTGCTCACCAGGGGTTTGGTGGGGTTGTCGGCGTAGAGCAGCGGGTTCAGCTCCTGTAGCTGTTTGATTTTCAGATCCGAACCGGATCCGGTGTTCTTAAAGCTGCCGAAAGCCAGGTTGAGGTCCCAGATGACCGGTGTGAACCGGCCTTGCCGGTCCTGGTAAAGGTAGTAGTTGACGCTGTGTTGTCCGGAGTAGCTGCTCAGGTTGACCACCAGGTTGTTGAAGGCATGCATCCAGAGGGTGGCGTCGATGTTCAGTTGGTCGGGGAGGGTGGCGGGTGCTTCCTGCAGGGTCTTGGCGAGCTTGATCAGTGCGCCGGTACCGTGTTCCGAAAGTTTTTCGAAGTTGTAGTCATAGCAGGCAGGGCTTTCGTCGTATTCGAGGGAGCCGTAGATGTTGTTCTTGCAGCCGGCGGGTGCTTTCTCCTCCTGTTGTTGGTTGGCCTTGAAGAAGCCGTGCCCGGTGCCGCCGAAATACCTTTCGAGGAAGGGGGCTTCCTCGACGGATTCGATGTTGGCCATCAGGCCGTAATAGGAACCGTTGATGTAGACGCGGGCGAAGTTCGCCAGCGGGGCGGCCATATAGCGGCGGGCGATTTCGTAGCTCAGCACCTCCCGGATCATGCTGGGGTCGCGCAGGGTATTGGACAATTTCAGGTTTCGGTAGCCCTCCAGGTGCAGGGAGGGGTCCGAATGGTCGAGTGCGATGTGCAATGGGTTCCGGCTGGAGCCGGGGGTGAAGGATTTGCCGCCCCGATAACGGATGCCGGCCCCCTCGAAGGGGATACCGTTGATTGTCACCGTCCCGCGGAGCATGGTATTCCCGTTGTATCGCAGGGAATCCAGGAGGTAAGGCCAGTTCGACGCCTCGAAGGTGATGCGGATTTCCTGGATGGTGTCGGTTTGGTAAAGGGCCGGAACCGGGGCCGGTATCTGTGCGAGTATGGCGGATGACCAGGCGGACACCAGCGTCAGCAGGAGGAGTACGGTAGTTGATTTCATGAAAGTCAGACTTTATTCGAAAGGTCCTGTATTGATGTTGTCTCGGGTCATGGGATCTTGTCGGGCCGACCTGCCCGCCGGCCGGGGCCGGCCCGGTGTTAAGCGCTGCAATGATAAAAAAAAAGTGCCGGATACGCCCATCCTTGGGTCGGGTGATTTCCATGGTTTGAATACCTGGACGGGAATGTCAGGGAATCGGGTCGATTTCCTCGAAGTAGCCTGTCCGGATATTCTTCCGGACCTTGTTCCAGGGGAAGTACCGGCCGTTCATGGCGACATACACACCCGGCGGCAAGGTCTGCAGGAAGGCCAGCGCACTGCCTAGATTGAAAAAACCGTCCGAGGAGGTGCCGAAGGCGTAGGGAACCAGGGCGCCGGTCAGGACGATGGTCTTGTCCGCCATCGCCTCGTTGGCCAGGTAGGTGGCCGTCTGGACGATGGTATCGGTGCCGTGGGTGATGAGGATCCGGTCGGTGCTTGCCAGCCGGCAGTTGTGGGCGATGATGGCGCGGTCGGCGTCCGTCATGTCCAGGCTGTCGACCATCATGAGGGTCTTGAGGTTGTAATCGATGGAACAGCGTCCCAACTCCAGCATGGAAGGGACATTGGTGTCCTTGAAATACAATACGCCGGAAATGTAATTGTAGGCCTTGTCAAATGTCCCGCCTGTAACGAATACCTGGATCATGGTCGCAACGAGATAAGGCGCAAAGGTAGGTAAAAGCCGTTTTCCCGATGCCAAAATGTTGCGCGCGGAATCTTCCGTGCCGGGTCATGGCGTCCGTTGCGGAAATTCCCGGACGAAGGGGAGCTTCCGGTCCCGGTAGGGGGCGCGGGTCAGCATTTCCCGGAAGCGCAACATCGATTGGAAAGGGCCCTGGTCGGCGGCCAGGTTGACCATCCAGGCGGGGATATTGCCGCCGGGGTCGGATTGGAGGTAATAATCCACCTGCACCATGCCGTCCGGCCCCGGTCGGAAGGCCCAGGAAAGGTTGGTATCCTTGATGCGGACGATGTTTTCTTTCTCCGGCAGCATCCAGTGGCGCGACCAGGTGCGGGAGTGGATGGCATAGGTCGTGGGGTCCTGCCAGAACCGCGAATACAGCACCAGGTCGCGGTTCTCGAATGGCCAGGGGAAATCCAATTCGGCATAGTAGTATACCTCCGTATCCGATACGCGCTCGATGGTCCTGGATACCACCGAGGCATATACCCAGTCGTTGTAGCCCTCCACATCGGTCAGCAGGGCACCGACCGCATGGAGGGATGCCCGTAGCGTGGTGCTGAATTTCAACTCCTTGATGGGGGAGCCCGGCTGCTCCCGGACGTACACCTGTATGCCGTCCTTTTGCTTTTTCAACTCCCAGCCGTCCATGTCGGCGCCCGGCGGACGGCGGCTGCCGGACAGCAGTGGCAAGGTCAGTATCAGCAGGCCGGCAAGGTATATCTGGCGCATAAGCAGCGGAAAGGATGTTGAGCGGTTCGAAGCTTCGGTTGCCCGCCTCTTCCCTTGTAAAACTGTCCGCAGCCCCGATTGTTTCGCAATCCGGCGAATCGCATGGAATATTGTCGGTGGGTGTATTTCAAAATTTCGGCCTTCCTGTCACAGCTGACAACAGGAATATGCATCAACCATCCTTAATCGTTTATTCCTGCGGCGTTTTTCCGATGTCAAAAGATATGCATCGAAAGTTCGACGTACACCCTTGTCGGTTCCCCGCCACGGCGGTCGGTGCCGCCTTTCCCGAAATATTCCCTTCGACCGGCCGTGTACGGTCCTGCATATTTCCTTACTTTTACCCGGCCCGATGATCCGGGGCCGACCCGGAGGCCACGCCTTCCGGAACCAATCATCAAGCCGATGCCCTATGCAACAATACCACGCCTTGCTCGAGCATATCCTTGCCCATGGGGTCGACAAGTCCGACCGCACCGGTACCGGGACGCGGAGCGTGTTCGGTTATCAGTTCCGTTTCCGCCTGTCCGACGGGTTCCCCTTGTTGACGACCCGGAAGCTGCACTTGAAATCCATCATCCACGAATTGCTGTGGTTCCTGCGTGGTGATACCAACATCGCCTACCTTCGGGAAAACGGGGTCAGTATCTGGGACGAATGGGCGGATGACCGCGGAGACCTGGGCCCCATCTATGGTAAACAATGGGTCGCCTGGGATACGCCGGACGGAAGAACCGTCAACCAGGTCGCCCAGGCCGTCGACCTGATCCGCCGCGACCCGGACAGCCGCCGGATCGTCGTCAACGCCTGGAATGTCGGCGACCTGCCCCGGATGCACCTGAGCCCCTGCCATGCCCTGTTCCAATTCTACGTCGCCGACGGCACCCTGTCCTGCCAGCTTTACCAACGCTCGGCGGACGTCTTCCTCGGCGTTCCTTTCAACATCGCTTCCTATGCCTTGCTCACCATGATGATGGCACAGGTATGCGACCTGCTTCCGGGCGATTTCGTCCATACTTTCGGCGATGTCCATATTTATGACAACCACCGGGAACAGGTCCGGACGCTCTTGTCCAGGACGCCCCGTCCGCTGCCCACCATGGAAATCAACCCCGCCGTCCAGGACATCTTCGGATTCACCTACGATGATTTCCGATTGGTGGGCTACGACCCGTATCCGCCGATCAAGGCACCGGTGGCGGTTTGACCGGCAAAGGATGCCGGGGACGGTGGGAAATTCCGCGCAATCAGCTAACCTTTTCATATGAGATCGAACCACGAGATAGATTACACCCTCCACGGGGAGGAAATGCAGTTCGTCGAAATCGAACTGGATCCCCAGGAAAGCGTCATCGCCGAAAGCGGCAGCTTCATGATGATGGACGATGGTATCCGGATGCAGACCATCTTCGGCGATGGCAGCCAGTCCCAACAGGGCGGCATCTTCGGCAAACTGCTCAGCGCCGGCAAACGGGTGCTGACGGGCGAGAGCCTGTTCATGACCGCTTTCACCAACCACGGCATCGGCAAACGGCGGGTTAGCTTCGCCGCCCCCTATTCCGGCCGCATCATCCCCATGGACCTGTACGAATTGGGCGGCCGGGTCATCTGCCAGAAAGACGCCTTCCTGTGCGCGGCGAAAGGGGTCGCCATCGGTATCGACTTCCAACGGCGGCTCGGGACGGGGCTTTTCGGTGGGGAAGGTTTCATCATGCAGCGCCTCGAAGGGGATGGCATGGCTTTCGTCCATGCCGGCGGCATGACCATCGAAAAAAAACTGGCCCCGGGGGAGGTGCTGCGCGTCGATACGGGTTGTGTCGTGGCCTACACCGGCCAGGTCAGTTTCGACGTGGAATTTGTCGGTGGGGTCAAGAATACCATCTTCGGTGGGGAAGGGCTTTTCTTCGCCGTTCTCCGGGGGCCGGGACATGTCTGGTTGCAGTCCCTGCCGATCAGCCGGCTCGCCAGCCGTATCCTTCGCTATGCCCAGCCGGGAAACCGCAAGGAGGAGGGTAGTGTGCTCGGAGGTCTGGGCAACCTGCTGGACGGCGACGGATTCTGACGCGCCGCCCCGGTACTTGGCACCGGAACACCGTTTTCTTGGGATTGTACGTAAGACCTGGAAAACGGTGCCCGCCCCCCCCGGTCGGTTCCGCCGCCGAGGCCGGCACTAAACGGTTCGCTCCCCGGACGGCCTTGTTGCGCTCAGTTCCGCTGCCGGGGCCGGTAATTGCGTTGGTAGGTGTCCCACGGGACTTTCTGGTGGTTGTTGTCCCCGAAATAGGTCAGGATGGTTTCGAATTCGTCGGCGTCCCGGTATCCGGGGATGGACTGGATGACGTCCAGCTGTTCGTCCAGGAAGACGATGGTGGGATAGCTCAGCCGCCCTTGGGTGATTTCCGCCGCCAATTCATGGTACCCTCGCATCCCGTTCTTGACGAACCGGTAGTTCTGTCCCTTGAATGCGATGTCCTCTTTTTGCTCGGCATCGAACTTGACCGCGTAATAGCGCTCGTTGATGTAGCGGGCGACTTCCGCCTCACTGAAGGTGGTGGCATCCATCCGTTTGCACCATCCGCACCAGTCCGTGTATACGTCCACCACCACTTTCCGGCTCTCCTTCCTGGAACGTTCGACCATCTCTTCCCATGTCAACCATTGGATTCCGGCCGGTTCGGCCGGAGCAGGCCGCTCCGGGGTAAAGGAGAAGAACCCCCATGTGGTGACCAGTACGCCCGTCAGCAAAATCAACTTATTCATCTGCCTGAGATTTTCAACGTTATGCTTCCAACCGGTAAAATTACATTTCTAAAACAATCGGTCCGGATCCCGTACGCCGACCGGTGCTGATTTTATCAAAAGTTTAACGGTCTGCCGCTGGGTTGTCGAACAGCAGGAGGCGGTCCGTTCCCAGCTGGCGCAGGTCCGTCAGGCGCCCGGAGAGCTGCGGGGCGGGGATGCCTGGGCCCGTCGTTACCGTGCCGTCGATGACCAGGGCCTGGTCCCATAGTCCTTGGTCGGCAAAGGCCTGCAGCGTCCGCCCTCCGCCTTCCACCAGCAGCGAGGTGATGGGCAGCCGATGGAGGGCCTCCGCCAGCCGATGCAGGAACTGGTCTCCGAACGGCATGCTCAGGTACCGGACGCCCGCCGGCGAAGCCGGCGGCGAAGGACGCTCCGTAACCAACAGGGTAGGGTGGCCGTCCTGCAGTACCTTCGCCGTGGACGGAATCTCCAACCGCCGGTCCAGCACGATCCGCAAGGGATGCCGGCCTCCCCAATACCGGTCGGTCAGGGCCGGGTCGTCGGTCAGCACCGTCCGGGTGCCGACCAGGATGGCATCATACCGGCTGCGCAGGCGGTGCACCCACCGCTGCGTGTATGGGTGGCTGATGGCGACCCGCTCACCTTCCCGACCCAGGTACCCGTCCGCCGAACGCGCATACTTCAACAGGATGAAGGGTCTGCCCGCCCGGACAAAGGTCTCCCGGATCCGACACAATGCCCTTCCTTCCTGCGCCAGGATGCCGATGCGGACTTCCACCCCCGCCTCCTGCAACTGCCGGATGCCACGGCCGGATACGGCGGGGGAAAGGTCCTGACACGACACCACCACCCGCGGTATCCGGTGCCGAAGGATCAGGTCCGTACATGGCGGCGTCTTCCCGAAAACATTGCAGGGCTCCAGGGATACATATAAGGTCGACGAACCGATCAGATGCCGGTCGGCTTCCCGGACACTGGCCAGGGCATGGACCTCCGCATGCGCCTCCCCGTACCGGCGATGCCAACCTTCTCCGATTATCCGGTCGCCGTATACCAATACCGCCCCGACCATCGGGTTTGGTGAGACCGACCCCGCCCCCAATCGGGCCAACTCGAAACACCGCCGCATGTAATTTTCCTCCATCGCTTCCTGTTTTCGTCTCCCCGCTCCGAAATCCGCTTTCAACGGCTCCAGGCACCAGTACGTCCATGATTATCCGCCCCCGGTCTATGAAATTAGCTGGCGGATCGATCGCTCAATTACTTGCAATGTAATCAGCCTGTGGCTTTTTTTTATCGCCGGGCCCGGAATTTTTCAACCTTCGGGTGCGGCCGGCTGCGCTTGTCGCCTGCCCCAAGGCGACGGGTAAGCGGCGGCCCAGGCCCGGACTCCGTGGCTGTCGAACCTTTTGCTGGTACTTGCGTTTTCTCTTTTTGCGGAATCGCTTGTTCCTTCAGACAGGAATCCAACGCGTCCCCTTCATTCATCAACCCATCTGATCTTCCATGAAAAGAGTTTCCCTGGCTTTGACGGCCTTGCTCCACCTGGCCGTCCTGGCATCCGCCCAGCAAAACAGGATCACGTTCGAGGAGTATGACCTGCCCAACGGCCTGCATGTCATCCTCCACCAGGACCGCGCCACCCCGATCGTGGGGGTCTCCGTGCTTTATCATGTCGGCTCCAAGAACGAGAATCCCGACCGGACCGGTTTCGCCCATTTCTTCGAACACCTCTTGTTCGAAGGGTCGGAAAACATCGCACGCGGACAATTCGATGATTATATCCAGAATGCCGGCGGTACGAACAACGCCAACACTTCCTGGGACCGCACCTTCTATTACGAGATACTGCCCTCCAACCAACTGGCCCTGGGGCTTTGGCTGGAATCGGAGCGGATGCTCCACGCCCGTGTCGATGACAAGGGAATCGAGACACAGCGACAGGTCGTCAAGGAGGAACGGCGGCAACGGGTCGACAACCGGCCCTACGGCACCATCATGGAACAAGCCATGAAGCGGGCGTATACCGTCCATCCCTACCGCTGGCCGATCATCGGCTATATGGAACACCTTGATGCGGCACAGGAAGCGGATTACAAGCAATTCTACGCCCAGTACTATGTGCCCAACAACGCGGTGCTCTCCATCGCCGGTGACATCGATATTCCTCAGACCAAGGAATTGGTGGAGAAATATTTCGGTCCTATCCCCGGCAGGGCGGAACCCTACCGACCCGTTGTCCGGGAACCGGCCCTGGTCGGGGAAACCCGGGACACGGTCTACGACAACATCCAGTTGCCGGCGGTCGTCCAGACTTATCGGATCCCTGCCCAAGGCACCCCGGATTATTACGCCGTCACCATGCTGAGCCAGCTGCTCTCCCAAGGGGAAAGCTCCCGCCTCTACCGGACCCTCGTGGATAACCAGCAGAAGGCACTCTACATCGGCAATTTCTCGCTGGGCCTGGAAGACCCCGGTGTGGCCATCACCTTCGGCATCTGCAATGCAGGTATCGACCCGATGGACATGGAAGCGGCCATCGATGCCGAAATCAACCGGGTCCGCGAGGAACTGATCTCGGAAGCGGAATTCCAGAAGTTGCGCAACCAGGTGGAAAACGATTTCATCACCGCCAACGCATCGGTCATGGGAATCGCGGAGTCCCTGGCCAACTACCATACCTATTTCGGCGATGCCAACCTGATCAATACGGAAATAGAACGCTATTTCCAGGTGACCCGGGAGGATATCCGCCGCGTGGCCCGACAATATTTCAGCCCGGATAACCGGGTTGTCCTCTATTACCTGCCCAAACCCAGCCAACCCTGATGACCGCACCGCTTCCCGGCGGAAGCATGTCCAGCCGCCGCCCTGCGTCCGCCCGTCCCGGAACAACCGGGTTCCGGCTTCGGGGGTTCATCATCCAAGCAATCGTTCCTTTCGATATGAAAACCAATTTTCTCTTTCTTGCAGCCACCTTCTTTTTCTTGTCCGTTCCGGCCTTGCAGGCCCAGGAGGATTTCCGTAAGAATGCACCGACCCCCGGCCCGGCCCCCCGGATCGAACTGGGTAAGGCCTCCGCTTTCACCCTCGAAAACGGGCTGCGGGTTTTCGTCGCGGAAAACCACAAGCTGCCCAGGGTCGCCTTCCAACTTTTCGTGGACGTCCCGCCTTTCCTGGAGCACGAATTCGCCGGCGCAGCCGAATTGGCCGGAGACCTGCTGAGCAAAGGCACGACCAGCCGTACCAAGATGCAAATCGACGAACAAGTCGATTTCATCGGCGCTTCCCTCAACAGCTCGGCCAGCGGCCTGCGTGGCAGCTGCCTGACCCGCCACAAGGACAAACTCCTGGATATCATGTCGGATGTCCTGCTGAACCCGGCTTTCCCGGAAGCGGAATTCGAAAAGATCCGCAAGCAGACCCTATCCGCGCTCACCCAATCCAGGGACGATGCCAGCACCATCGCCAGTAATGTCGCAGGTGTCCTGCGCAACGGGAAGGACCACCCCTACGGTGAGGTGGTGACGGAAGCCTCCGTCGAAAACCTGACGCTCGACCATTGCCGCTCCTTCTATTCCCGTTGCTTCAAGCCGAATATCTCCTACCTCATCGTGACCGGTGATATCACGGAAGCGGAAACCAGGGAACTTGCCGAGCGCTACTTCGGATCCTGGCAGCCCGGTACCGTGGAAAAATCGGATTTTCCCGTTCCGCAACCTCCCGACAGGACCCGCGTGAGCTTTGTTGACAAGGCCGGGGCGGTCCAGTCCGTCATCAGCATCACCTATCCCCTCGATGTCAAGCCCGGTTCCGCCGACGCTATCCGTTCCAGTGTCCTCAATACCTTGCTGGGCGGCTATTTCGGCAGCCGGCTGATGACCAACCTGCGCGAAGACAAGGCTTATACCTACGGGGCGCGCTCCAGCCTGAATACGGATCCCGTCATCGGTTATTTCACCGCCGGCGCCAGTGTCCGGAACGAGGTCACGGACAGCGCCATCGTCCAGTTCCTGCTGGAAATGGATGCACTGCGGACCAAGGACATCCCCGCCGCCGAACTGGATATGGTCAAACGGGTCATGACCGGTAATTTCGCCCGTTCGCTCGAACAGCCGGAAACCATTGCCCGCTTTGCGCTCAATACCGCCCGTTTCAACCTGCCGGCGGATTATTACGCCAATTATCTCGAAACGCTCAATCAGGTGGATGCAGCGGAATTGTCCGCCCTCGCCCGCCGATTCCTCCTCACCGACCGCGCCCATATCCTGGTCGTCGGCAACAAGGATGCCGTCGCGGACAAACTCGCCGTTTTCTCCGCGGATTCCTCCGTTCATTTCCTCGATGTGTACGGCAATCCCATCGCGGACGCCAACCTGGTGGTCCCCGACGGGATGGTCGCGGAAACGGTCTTGCAAGACTACCTGTCCGCACTGGGTGAACAAGCGGTATTGGATAAGCTGCAACGCCTCAAGATCGATATGTCCGCTTCCGTCCAGGGCATGACCATGGAAATGACCTTGTTCAAACAGGCACCCTACCAGATGGCGGTGGTCAACAGCATGATGGGTAATGTCATGCAGAAATCGATCTACAATAATGGGAAGGGTACCCACTTCCAGATGGGACAGCCACAACCGATGTCCGAGGAGGAACTGGCGGATATGAAATTCGAATCCTACCTGATTCCGGAAATGGGCCTGCTGAAGGAAAAGGTACCGGTCGAGTTGAAAGGCATGGAGGTCATCAATGGGAAACCGGCTTACAAGATCGCGGTTTCCTTCCCTTCCGGATCGGGTAAACTGCTGTACTTCGACGCCGCTACCAGCCTGAAGGTCCGGGAAGTGGAACAACGGGGCGAAACCTCCGTCGTGAACGACTATTCGGATTACCGCCCCTTCGGAGACATCCTTTTCCCGGTCTCCGTCTCCATCACCGGTGTCGCACCGTTCCCGATTTCCATGTCCGCCACCCAGGTGGAAATCAACGGCGATATGGCAGCGGATACCTTTTCCATTCCCTGATCCAGAGACCTGGATCACCCGCCCGTGCTTGTCCGGGCCGCCGGCCCTGCGCCCGTGCTTGTTCCGGCACCGAAATGGTGAAAAAAAAGACGGGACCCGACCTCGGGTCCCGTCTTTTTTTAGTGCCGGCCGGCCCACATCCTTTCCACGGATATGGCTACGGACCAATCCGTACCGGGTTGTGTGCCATATTCCTCACCTTCCCCAGACATGCCTCGCCACTTTTCCGCATCCCCGGGGAAGTCGATTATTGGGACATGTTCCTATTTGGAATCACCTGCCGGCATACCGCCCGACAGGTATCGGCAGGCAAAGGATCGATTGCGGCAGGGTCCTGGATCTTGCAGGGAGGGGATTCCTCCCCTGCCGGACGGCTTCCGGGAACAAGGGATTGAAGGATGCCTCAGATTGCCGGCATGTATCGTTTGAGGGTCCGTGCTTCCAACTTCACCGGGTGCATGTCTTCCTGCAGTCGACCGCCAGCCGGGAAGCCCCTGGCCGGACGCCAATATCAGCCGATGGCTTACCCGCGCAGCGCGCCGGCGGCCCCGGTGCCCGGGAAGGACAGCGGTGCGGTGCGCCGCCCCAAGCCAAGGGTAGCAGGAACAGCCCGGTTTGGTCCGACCGGATCAGTTCGAGGATGGCAACAGGGTAAACGTGACCCGCCGGTTCAGCCGCCGGCCGGTTGCCGTATTGTTGTCTGCAATCGGACTGTTTTCACCGTGCCCCATATAGGAGAGCAAACTGGGTGAAACACCGATTTCTATCAGGTAATCCTGGCAGGCCCGGGCCCTGTTCTCCGAAAGTTGCTGGTTGGTGAAATCATTGCCGACATCATCCGTGTAACCGTCGATCCGGAGGGAGAACCCAGGATATCGGGTGATGACCTCGCCGATCTGGTCCAGGATCCGATAGGAGGAAGGGAGCAGCCGCGCACTGCCGCTCTCGAATTGGACGGCCCGCATGGCCAGGTCCAGGATCCGCTTGTCTTCCGCGCTGATATCCGGGCAACCGTCGTTCTCCGGCAAGCCGGGCAAGGAAGGACACTTGTCCTGCTTGTCGGAAATACCGTCGTTGTCGGTATCCGGGCAACCCTTGAAACGAAGCAGGCCCGGATGGCCCGGGCACTCATCGTCCGCATCCCGGATCCCGTCGTTGTCGATGTCCGGACAGCCCTTGTGTTCGGCGGAGCCTGGTTCTTCCGGACATTCGTCCACCGCATCCGTTATCCCGTCCCGGTCCGCATCCGGACAGCCGTTCATCGCAGACAGCCCTGCCACCGTCGGACAGTTGTCCTCCGTGTCGATGATGCCGTCCCCATCCGTATCCGGGCACCCGGAGAAACGGCGGAGACCCGCCTTGTCCGGACAATCGTCCATGTTGTCCGCGACCCCGTCCCGGTCCCGGTCCGGACATCCGTTCATGCGGAGGTCACCCGGCTCGTCCGGACAGCTGTCGTCCCGGTCCGCAATACCGTCTCCATCCGCATCCGGACACCCGCCCAGGCTGTACACGCCGGCTTGGGTCGGACAGGCGTCGTCGTCGTCCGGAATGCCGTCGTCGTCCGTATCCGTCTGACCAAATCGGAAACCCAGTACGATACCTCCCATGTAGTAGGCATCGTTCAGGTCGGGATTCCCCTTTTGCTCCGAAATGCCGTCCAGTGCATCGCTGAAGGAAAACCGTCCGCCCAGCTCCAGCCCGATATGTGTCCGGGAATTGAGGTCGTACCGCAAGCCGCCGCCAAGGGGGATGGAGAAGTAAGTGTTGCTGTAGTTGATGGTTTCCCCGTTCGTTACTTTGGGACTGCCGAATGCGGCGCCGAATCCTCCGAACAGGTACGGGGTGAAACCGCGCTGGAAGGTACTGCCCGCTTTTTTTTGCGGAAACCGGAACAAGGCGTATTCCCCCATGAACGAAACCTCGACCAGGGGGGATTCGAAACTGGCATTGCGTGCCGTGTTGAAGCCGTAATAGGCATCGTCCCCTTTTATCTTGCCGTACAACAAATTGAAGCGGAGCCCCATTTTGTCGGACAGGTGATTCCGGAGCATCAGCCCGAACGCCGGGCTGGATTGGGCGAAGGTGAAGACCGGTTCGACCAGGTCACCCATGTAGTTCGAATAACCCAGGAACAAACCGCCTTCCCAGTTCTCCTGGGCAATCATAGCCATGGGAAGAAGGAGGGCCAAAATGACTGACCTGATTTTTTTCATGTTGATTCAATTGTTGATGGCATACCGAGCACAAAAATAGGCATTTGTGGTCTTTGTTCCTTGAAAGCTGCACGACGGTCGCCCGATTGTCCGGGCTTTTCCGCGCACCTGCCGGCATGCCACCGCACGTCAGGCCGGATGGATTTCCGGATGAGCGCGGGTATCTGCGTATGCCGGGGTTTCTGTCCGGATATGCGGGCGTACCGGAGGAGCCGGCTGGTGAATGGGTCGGCGCATCGGCGGTGGGCTTCCGTCCGCCGACAGGCACGGAAGGGGACCGCCGTCCGCCACCCGGCCGAAGCAAGCGGCCGGACAAGGCGGGTGTCCGATGGATATCGGTCCGCATCGGCCTGATACCGGCGCAGCAGGCCGGTGGGTACTCCTGAAAAATGTTGCTACCTTCCGTTGGTTACGCAAGAATCCGGATAATGTTGCTCCGGGACGGGCAGGCCGGCCTGTCTTCCCGGTTGAGATATCGAACATTCAAGGGATTGGTCGGCGTGTGTGGTCTGTGCGACGGAAGTTTTGGTTAAAGGAAGCGGACGGGTAGGGATGTGTTGTGAATCACTGCGGCGGTAGGTGGATGCCGGTAGCGATTTATTCCCCGGGTCAGCTCGATCATCATGGTTTGTCGGCAAAGATGATAATATTTTGTTGAATATTGGTAGCAGACTTATTTTTTTACCAGGCCCTGCTCCCCGCATCCGGTTTTTTCCGGTTGGGCTGAACGATTCCGGCATACCAATGTTTACTCCTTGTTTGAAAAGCCGTCGAATGCCGCCGGACTTGCCTCCCGCGGGTGTGTTCCGGTATCGTCGGAAAGTGTGCGAAAGGGATGGCGTCTTAAATCCGGCATGTTCCTGCACCGTCTCATTTTACTGCAACAATGGCCAGAATATCCATTGACCTGAAAGGAGGGGACCTTGCGGCCCCAGCCACATCCGAAGACATCATCGTGGGCATCGACCTGGGGACAACCAACAGCCTGGTCGCCTACATGGACGGGGGCGCACCGGTGGTGGTGAAGGATCCCGACGCCCGGACGACCTTGGTTCCGTCCGTGCTCCATTTCCGCGCGGACGGGTCTGTCCTGACCGGGGAGGCAGCCCGGCGGAAACTGGAGACGGACCCGCACAGGACCATCTACTCCGTCAAGCGGCTGATGGGAAAGTCCCACCGGGATGTCGCTTCCCTGTCGGAGCATTTCGGATATCGGATCCTGGATGAAGATCCGGATGCCTTGGTCAAGGTCGAGGTGGACGGCCGCTATTTCACACCGGTCGAGCTGTCCGCCCACATTCTTCGGACCCTGCGGCAAAGGGTCTCGGATGCGTTGGGCAAACCGGTGACGAAAGCCGTCATCACCGTTCCGGCATATTTCAACGATGCCCAAAGGCAAGCCACCCGGGATGCCGGCAAATTGGCCGGGTTGGAGGTGCTGCGTATCGTCAACGAACCGACCGCAGCCAGCCTGGCCTACGGCCTGGGGAAGGAGGATGCCCAAACCGTCGCCGTATACGACCTGGGAGGCGGCACCTTCGACATATCCATCCTGCGCATCCAGGACGGCATCTTCGAGGTACTCGCCACCCATGGGGATACGTTTCTCGGGGGGGACGATTTCGACCGTGCCATCGTCGGACACTGGATCGCCGAGGCAGGGCTCGACTCCGCCTCCTTCCTGTCGGACAAGCGGAAGGGGCAATCCATGCGGCTGTTGGCGGAATCCGCCAAACATTTCCTCGGGACGAACGACCTTTTCCAAGGTACGCTCGACGGCATGGACCT
Source organism: uncultured Saprospiraceae bacterium (assembly GCA_964573725.1). GTDB lineage: Bacteria > Bacteroidota > Bacteroidia > Chitinophagales > Saprospiraceae > UBA6168. The sequence goes on along the minus strand of CAZNLJ010000002.1, from coordinate 93,454 downwards.
CCGCTTGTCCCGCGCCGATTTCGAATCGATGATCCTTCCGCTGGTCGACCGGACCATAGACAGCTGCCGACAGGCGCTCCGGGATGCGCAGTTGGTACCGGCTGATGTCGACCACGTTGTCATGGTCGGCGGCTCGACCCGTGTACCCTTGGTGAAAGCGGCGGTCGCTGATTTTTTCGGCAAACCGGTCTATGATGAACTCCATCCCGACGAGGTGGTGGCCCTCGGCGCCGCCATCCAGGCGGATGTGCTCGCCGGCAACCAACAGGATGTCCTGCTGCTGGATATTACCCCGCTTTCCCTCGGCATCGAAACGGTAGGTGGCATCATGGACACCATCGTCCCCCGGAATACAAAGGTCCCCGCCCGCGCCGGCCGCCAATACACCACCTCCGTCGACGGCCAGAAAAACCTGAAGGTCGCCGTCTACCAGGGGGAACGCGACCTGGTCGCCCACAACCGGAAACTGGGGGAGTTCATCCTGCGGGACATCCCCCCCATGCCTGCCGGACTGCCGAAAATCGAGGTCCGCTTCATCATCAATGCGGATGGAATCCTCAAGGTGACCGCCACCGAACTGCGCTCCGGGACCGAACAGTCCATCGATATCCGACCGTCCTACGGTATCTCCGAAGCCGAAATGGCTGCCATGCTCATGGATGCCGTCCGTCATGCCGCCACGGATATGGAGGCCCGGAGCCTGCTTGAAGCTCGCAACGAAGGGAACCATATCCTGCTCGCCGGCCAAAAGTTCCTGCAGCAACACGCCGGCCTCCTGTCGGATGCCGAAACCGCCCGGACGGAAGCTTTGATGCAATCCCTCCGAGATGCCTTGCCCGCCGCCGACCGCCATCAAATCAACCAAGCGATCCAGGCGCTCAACGACTTCACCTCACCCCTGGCCCATCGGGCCATGGATGCGGTGGTCGCCCAAGCCATGAAAGGCACCAAAGTCTGACAGACATGCTAACTACCAAACTGGCGTATGACCAGGTCCCGCTCTTCTCCGCCAGGGACCTCGCCTATATCCGGGAAGTGCCCGCCCTCAGGCCTTTCTACAAGTACCCCGTCACCATCGACGCGTTCCGGTCGGTGATGGATGACAAGGCCAGGGATACCATCGACCGCGAAACACTCGTACGGGTGCTTACCCGCCAGTACGCGGGCCTGCCTCCCGCTCCGGAAGTGGCGCGGAATATCGGCAGGCTCCGGGAGGCGGATACCTTCACGGTGACGACGGCTCACCAACCTTCGCTGTTCACCGGTCCGCTCTATTATATCTATAAGATTGTCTCCACCCTTAACCTGGCCCGGCAGCTCAATGCCGCTTTTCCGGACCGGCACGTGGTTCCTGTCTTTGTCAACAGCGGTGAAGACCACGATTTCGCAGAGGTCAACCATCTCCACCTTTTCCATAAATCCGTCCATTGGGATAGCGGTGAGTCCGGTGCGGTGGGCATGATGCGCACGGATAGCCTCCGGGAAGTCCTGGATACCTTGGATGGCCTGCTGGGGGACAGCCCGCCGGCCAAGCAGCTGATGGAGCTGTTCCGCTCGGTTTACCGTCCGGGGCGACCCTACGGGGAGGCCGCCTTCGAGCTGGTCCATTCCCTGTTCGCGCACACCGGCCTCGTGGTGCTCAATACCAACGATCCCGAACTCAAACGGCTTTTCATTCCCGCCGTCCGGGAGGAAATGTTCCACCAGCCGTCCGTCCGATTGGTCAATGCGACCATCGACCGGTTGACCCTGGCGGGGTTTCCCTCGCAGGCCACACCTCGTGACATCAACTTCTTTTATCTCACCGACCAATCCCGCGAAAGGATTGTCGCCAACGGCGAAGGTTTCGAGGTGCTTCATTCGGACATCCGTTTCTCGCACCAGGAAATGGCCGCGGAAATCGAGCGCCACCCGGAACGGTTCAGCCCGAATGTGGTCATGCGTCCGATTTTCCAGGAATGGGTCCTGCCGAATCTCGCCTACGTCGGCGGCGGCGGTGAATTGGCCTACTGGTTGGAGCGGATGGACCAATTCGATCATTTCGGTGTCAACTTCCCCATGCTGGTCCGAAGAAACTCCGCCCTCTGGCTGGACGCTCCCTCGGCCCGGCGCATGGCCAAACTCGGTTTGTCCCTCGACGACCTCTGGGAGGATACGGACTCCTTGGTCCGTCTCTACCTGCTCCGCACCGAGGATACCCCTCCCTTCCGACTGGATGGGGAAAAGGCGGCGCTCGAACCGGTCTTCGCCGATATCGCCGCCAAGGCTTCCGCCATCGATCCCACCCTCGTGAAATCGGTTTGGGCCGAACATGCCCGCCTTATGAAGACCCTCGAACAATTCGAAACCAAACTGCTCCGCGCCGAAAAACAAAAGCATGACGTCGCTATCCAGCAACTGCGGCAGCTCAAGGAAAAGCTGTTCCCCGGCAATGGCTTGCAGGAACGATACGACAACTTCCTGCCGCTCTTCCTGCGGCACGGCCATGGGTTCCTGGAAGCGTTGATGCACGCGTTCGATCCCCTGGAGAAAAAATTCGTGGTGTTGACGGAGGATTGAGTGGATGTTGTCCTCCCCAGTTCCCGCAGTACCCCGTTCCAATCGGGTTCGGGCGGGTTATCAGCCGGCGCTTCCGGATCGACAGGGCGCCCTGTCGGGTTATTGGACGGCAGCAGGGCAGGGGCGACAGGTACGGACGGGTTCAGTGTTCCTTGGGGACCGGCTGGATTTCCTGCTCGTTCCCTTCCAGGTAGCCTTTGCGGAAAGCCCGCACCAACTGCTTCGCCTTCTCCCGGTGGGTCATGCCGTTGGACTTCTCCCTGAAAATCAGCACGGGAACCTCCCGGATGACCTCGATTTCCCGGATGACCTCCTTGGGTTGCGTCTCCAGCGCCGCGCAGGCCTGTTCGAGTTGGTCGCGTTCCATTCGCAGGGCATGGGCGGAGACTTCCGCCTGGAGCAACTGTCGCTCATGATCCTGGAGGAGTTGTTCCAGCGAGGACAACTTCTGCTGTAAGCCGGTGGCAATTTCCCGAAAATGCATGGTCTCGGATTCCCGGGCCTGGATGTCCTGGTTCAGCCGGACCCCTTGCCGGATGAGCTTCTCGGTCTTCAAGCGCTGGCGACCCCAACCCAACAGGTAGCCCGAAGCGGCAGCCCCCAGCAGGGAAACGACAATGTAGGCGGTGTAGCTCATCTGACGTAGTAGTTTTGTGGATAAAATGGGTTCGACACCGTGCGAAGGTGGCTTCAGTCGACTCCGGCGCGGATGACCACCATCCCCTCCGGGGCGGGGGCGGCGGCGGGTCGGATGACAATCTGTTTCCTTCTGACACCGTTGTCGACGAGGTATCGCCGGACCGCTTTGGTCCGTTTATCGGACAAGTCGCCTGCTTGTTCCCCGGTCTGCCCATATCCGGTCAAAAAAAGGGTCTGGTCCGGATGGGTCCGCATGGAATCACGCAGCACATCCAGGAGGCGGAGATGCGGGCGCGCCAGTTTGTATGTGTTCCTGGGAAATGTAAGGACCGTCCCGGACAGGTCCGGTCCGGTAGGCGGTGGTTCGTTCGTTTCGACCGATGACCCCGTGGCTGCATCGGCTTGGGTCGGTATTCCGACCGGGATGCGCTGGAATACGAAACTTACGCCCCCGATGATTTTTCCTTGCCAGTTTGCCGAACTGTTGCTGGACAGGCTCAGGGTACTGACCTGTTCGCGGGGAGCTCCCTTTTCCACCAATACGGCCTTGATGGCCTCCGCCCGGGCCAAGCCCAGGTTCGCGAAGGAGGTCTTGTTCTGCTCGGCACTGTGGTAGGTTCCGGTCAGTTGGAGGAACAGGTCCGGTTCGACGGACATTCGGTCGGCGATGGTTTGGAAGATGGCTTGGTTCCCTTCCGGGATGCTTGGGAAGGATTCGGAGAAATTGAATTGGAAGACTTCACCTGCGTTCAATTGCAAGGTATCCAGCTGCACCGAGAACGCCGGGACGGCAGGCACATTCGGTATGGCCTGTTCCGGAGGATGACTGGAAAACCACCAGGCCCAGCCGCCGATCCAGGAGATGCAGGCCATACCTGCCGCAGCAGGTATCAGTTTACTCATAGCAACAACGGTGATGATGACCAAATAATACGTAAAGTTAGGTTTATCGGTCATGCTTTGCAAAAAAAACATGACCGGCGTCAGGCTTCCTCCATAAAGGGGTACCGGAAATCCGTCGGGGTTACGAAATTTTCCTTGATGGTCCGCGGGGAGACCCAGCGCAACAAGTTCCAAACGGAACCCGCCTTGTCGTTCGTCCCGGAGGCCCGTCCCCCGCCGAAGGGTTGCTGCCCGACCACGGCACCGGTCGGTTTGTCGTTGATGTAAAAATTGCCCGCCGCGTGCCGCAGCCGCTCCGCCGCCTGTCGGATGGCCTTGCGTTCCCGGGCAAATACCGCGCCGGTCAGTGCGTACGGGGAGGTGCCGTCGACCAGGGACAGGGTTTCCGCATAGGCATCCGCCGGATACACGTGGATGGTCAGGACGGGACCGAATATTTCCTCGCACATGGTGGGGGATTGCGGGTCCGTGGTCACGATGACGGTCGGGGCGATGAAGTATCCGTTCGCCTTGCTGTAGGTGCCTCCCGCCAGGATGGTGCAGCGGCTGTCTTGCCGGGCGGCTTCGATATATCCGGTGATCTTATCGAATGCGCGTTCGTCGATCACGGCATTGATGAAATGGGAAAAATCCTCCGGAGGTCCCATGGTCATCGATGCCAGGTCCGCCAGCATCCGTTCCCGTACCGCCGGCCAGAGGTTATCCGGCAAATAGGCCCGGGAAGCGGCCGAACATTTCTGTCCCTGGTACTCGAAGGCACCTCGCACCAGGGCGGTGGCGACCTGGTCCGCCTGGGCGGAGGAGTGGGCGATGACGAAATCTTTTCCGCCGGTTTCACCGACAATCCGGGGATAGGAGCGGTAGGTGCCGATTTTTTGCCCGATGGTGGTCCAAAGGTGTTGGAAAACCCCGGTGCTCCCGGTGAAATGCAGCCCCGCGAAATCAGGATGGGAGAAAATCACCTCTCCGGCCGTCGGGCCGTCCGCAAAAACCAGGTTGATGACGCCGGGTGGCAGCCCGGCTTCCTCGAGGATCTCCATGATGACGGCCGCCGAGTAGATTTGCGTTTCGGCGGGTTTCCAGACGACCGTGTTGCCCATGAGCGCCGGCGCACAGGGGAGGTTGCCGGCGATGGAGGTGAAATTGAAAGGGGTCAGGGCGAAGATGAAACCCTCGAGGGGGCGGTATTCCACCCGGTCCCAGATGTGCGGCGCATTTCCCGGCTGCTCGCGGTAGATGTCCGTCATGTAACTGGCATTGAAACGCCAAAAATCGCAGAGTTCGGCCACACAGTCGATTTCCGCCTGGTATACATTCTTGGATTGCCCCAACATCGTGGCGGCGTTCATACGGGCCCGCCAACGGGTGCTCAACAGGTCGGCCGCTTTCAGGAATATGGCCGCCCTGTCCTGCCAGGGCATCGCTTCCCAATCCGCTTTCGCCGCCAGGGCCGCCGCTACGGCGGCGCGGACCAGCTCGGCATCCGCCGAGCCATGCCAGCCCAGGGTATGGGCGATTTCATGGGGCGGGTGGATCCGGATACGGCCGTTTCCCCATATTTTCTCCCCGCCGATGGTCATATGGATTTCCTGCGGGGTACGCCGCATTTCCGCCAGGGCTTGCTTGAGTGCCGATTTTTCCGGGGAACCGGCCCGGTAGGACCATACGGGTTCGTTCCGGACGGTCGGGATTTGGTAAAATGCGTTGGACATGGTTTCGTTTTTTTGGATGGTGGTACCTGCGGACTCTCCGGTCCTCAGCTTCCTCATGCTTGGGAAGGGGAGGGGGTCGCCGGGTTGCTCCGCCTGGTCGGAAAGAGGCTCCGGAACCTGGCGGGGCCGGCCACGTCCTCCGGGTAGGAGGTCTGCCGGGTGCTTTTTGCCGTCGTCGGCGCAAGCACGTTCGAAAGACCGTCGCCAGGTACTGCCATCGCTTGGTTAGGTGAAAACGGGCGGGCCGCCCGTTCGGGTAGGAACGGATGTTCCGCCATCCGGTTCCTTGTCGGATGAGCGGTAGGTTTGACCCATATCCGCCGTTCCGCACGGCCTGTGCAAAAGTAAGTAATTTGTAGGGATGACTCCGCCCTAAATGGTGCCGCCCGTCGGACTGAGATGGTTTTTCAATTCCGACAGGCTGTTGATTTCATAGGTGGGCAGGTGGGGGCTGTCGTTGGGGGTCCGGCCTGGGTTGTACCAACAGGTATGATGGCCGAAGGCGTTGCCACCCTGTATGTCCGACTGCAGGCTGTCCCCCACCACCAGTACGGATTCCCGGACGGGGCGGCCCATGGCCCGGTGGACATAATCGAAGAAACCCGTTTGGGGCTTGGCCACCCCGATCTCGTCGGATACGACGATCACCGGGAATTGTCCGGCCAGGGCGGAACCGTTTATCCGTGGCCGTTGCACTTCCCGCAGCCCGTTGGTGATGATGCCCAGCCGACGGTCGTTCGACCGGAGGTAATCAACCAATTCCGTCGCTCCTTCCGTCAGGAAATGGTTGCCGGCAAGTTGTGCCAGGTAATACCGGTTGACGGCGTCCGCGTCCGCCCGATGCCCTGCCTGTTGCAGGAACCGCTCGAACCGTGCCCGACGCAGCGTGTCGGCGGAAATCTCCTGCCTTTCGAAGGCAGACCAGACTTGCCGGTTGATCACTTCGTACGCCTCCCAATGTGCGGATTCGAAAGGTATGCCGACATGGTCCAGGGTCCGTTCGAAGGCCAGGCGTGCGGACCTTTTGAAATCGAACAAGGTATCGTCCGCATCGAAAAGTATCCATTCGTATTTCATCCGCTGATTTGTTCGACGGCATCATCCCCTTTCGGAGAAAGCGCCGCCATGTGCTGGAAAAAGGATGGCGCGGGCCGATCGCCATCCCGGCGGTCAGATCACCACGGCGTCGGGAAGGAACGGGGTCGCATCACCCTGGCCCCGGATGATTTCCCGGACAATCGTGGAGCTGATATGGGAAAGCTCCGGCTCACTGATCAGGAAAACGGTCTCTAGCTGCAAGCCGACGATGTAGTTCAACTGGGAAATGGTTTTCTCGTAATCGAAATCGGAGGCGTTGCGCAAGCCCCGCAGCAGGTACCGGGCACCCATCCGGTTGCAAAAATGGGCCGTCAACCCTTCGAAATGGGCAATTTCCACCGTGGGGAACGGCCGGAAGACCTCCTCCAGCCAGGCCATGCGCCGTTCCAGCGGGAAAAGGGATTGTTTCTGCTGGTTGACGCCCACCGCCACGATGATCCGGTCGAACAAGGGAAGGCTCCGTTCCACGATACGGACATGGCCTACGGTGATCGGGTCGAACGAACCGGGGAAGACGGCGGTTTTCATGCGACGGATTTTTTAACCGGTTCCCACCGGCGGTCCGGAAACGGGACGGTTGGTCAAAGGTTCGACAGCCCGGGGCGGCAATACCCAAAGGATGGTCATTTACCGGACCGGCCTTCCTTTTGTACGTCGGATGGCCCTCCGATTGAACCAAAATGAATAGCTTGCAGCTAAATTGTAAAATTAGCCACCAACCGCAAAAAATATCATGAAGAAAATTCTCGTAGCGACCGGCGGAGGGGATTGTCCGGGACTGAACGCCGTGATGCGCGGATTGGCCAAAGCGGCCCGCCGAAGTGGGGAATGGGAAGTTTGGGGTAGTGTGGAGGCATTCAACGGGGTGATGAAATCCCCGGAGGAGCTGGTCCGCCTCTCCGGCAAACGGATCGCCGGCATCCATGTCCGCGGCGGAACGATCATCAAGACCACCAACAAGGGGAATCCCATGGCCTATCCTGTCCGGCAGCCGGACGGTACCTGGGCAAGGGAGGACCGTACCGGTGAACTGGCCGAAAAGATCCGTTCCCTGGGTTTCGATGCCGTGGTCAACATCGGCGGGGACGGCAGCCAGAAAATCTCCCTGGCCTTGTTCGAAAAAGGGTTGAACATCATCGGTGTACCCAAGACCATCGACAACGACCTCTCCGCCACGGACCTCACCTTCGGGTTCACCACCGCGGTACAGATCGCCACCGACAGCCTGGATAAGCTCGTGACGACGGCGGAAAGCCATGACCGCGTCATGATCATGGAGGTCATGGGGCGGGATGCCGGCTGGATTGCCCTGCATACGGCCATCGCCGGCGGTGCGGAAATCTGCCTGATTCCGGAAATTCCTTTCGATGAGCATCAGATCCTCCGGAAAATCGACAAGCGTTACCACAAAGGGAAAGGGTTCGTCACCATCGTGGTGGCCGAGGGAGCCCGTCCGATCGGCGGTCCGGTGGTCGGCGAAGCGGCCAGGGATGCCGGCGACCCGCATTTCAAGCTCGGCGGGGTGGCCAATTTCCTGCGGAGCCGCCTGGAAGCCATCGGCTGCGAAGCCCAGGTCCGTACCACCATCCTCGGCCACGTGCAACGCGGCGGAACCCCGGTGGCCTTCGACCGGATCCTGGCTTCCGCCATGGGGGTCAAGGCCTTCGAAATGATTTCGGAGGGGGCGTTCGGCAGGATGGTCGCCTTCCGCAACAACCGCATGGACAGCGCGGACTTGCGGGAGGCCGTCGAACGGTACAATTACCTGGACAAGGACCATTACCTGATAAGAACCGCCAGGTCCCTGGGAATTTCCTTCGGCGACTAAATCCCGTCGCAGCGATGTTGGATATCCTGTACGAAGATGAATGGATGGTCGCGGTGAACAAACCGCACGGGCTGTTGGTCCACCGCAGCGCCCTCGCCGCAGGTGTGGCGGAGGCGGCCCTGCAGCAGCTTCGGGACCAGCTGCAGGCGCCGGTCCACCCGGTCCACCGCCTGGACCGGAAGACGGCCGGCGTCCTCTTGTTCGCCCGGACGCCGACGGCGCTCCGGACCCTGCAGGGCTTGTTCGCCCATGGGGAAATCCGCAAGGAATACCTGGCCCTGGTCCGTGGATACCTGCCTGCCGAAGGAAGGGTCGACTATGCCCTGTCCCGGGAAGACGGGCCTCCCCAGGAGGCGGTTACGGACTACCGGACCTTGTTCACACTGGAAGTGCCGATACCTTTCGGAAACCATCTCTCCTCCCGGTTCTCCATCGCCGCCTTGTATCCCCGGACGGGGCGTCATCACCAGCTGCGCAAGCACCTGGCCCATATTTTCCATCCGATCATCGGGGACCGCCCCCACGGCTGCAACAAGCAGAACCGACGCTGGAAGACGGAATGGGGCGTATCCACCATGTTGCTCCACGCCCGCTCCCTGCAACTTGTCCATCCGTTCACCGGTGATACCCTCCGCCTGGAAGCGCCCTTGCAACCGCCTTTCCGGGAAGCCCTCCTCACCGCGTTCGGCGGAAACGCAAATGTCGGGATCGAGATCTTCCCAGGTGCCGGGGAAGGTCTCGTCGGGCTGTTCTCCTTCCTGCCCGGTATCCCCGGCGGGACACCGCCCGGTCAAGAGAGCCGTTCGTAGATGCCTGCGATGCCTTGTCCGCCGCCCACACAGGCGGTCACCATCCCGTAACGCTGTCCGCGCCGACGCATTTCTCCCAACAGCTGCACCGTCAGTTTCGTACCGGTACAGCCCAAGGGATGCCCCAAGGCAACCGCCCCCCCGTTGACGTTCACCCGGTCGGGATCCAGCCCGGCTTCCCGGATGACCGCCAGGGCTTGGGCGGCGAACGCCTCGTTCAGCTCGACCTGCTCCACTTCCGGCAAGGACAGCCCCGCTTGCCGGAGCGCCAGGGGGATGGCCTTGCAGGGGCCCATTCCCATGTACAGGGGGTCTATGCCGGCCACCGCACAGCTGGCCAGGCGCGCTATCGGCTCCAACTGGAGCCGTTTGACCATTTCCTCCGACATGACCAATACAAAAGCGGCCCCGTCGGAGGTCTGCGACGCATTGCCGGCGGTGACCACCCCGCCTTTCCGGAAAGCCGGTGCCAGCCGGGCCAGGGCCGCTTCCGTGGTGTCGGGCCGGACGCCCTCATCCGTATCCATGACCCAGGAGCGCGTCTTGCGCTCGTCCTCCTCCACCCATACTTCCGAGACGGTGATGGGGACGATACCTTCCCGGAACCGACCGTCGGCGAGGGCCGCCGCCGCCTTGCGGTGGGATTCCACCGCAAATCGGTCGGCATCCTCCCGGGTGATGCCGTAACGCCCGGCCACCGCCTCGGCGGTATGCCCCATACCGGTCAGATAGGTCGGGGTCGTACTCGCCACGGCATAACTGGGCGCCAATTTGTAGCCGGTCATGGGAATCATGCTCATGCTCTCCGCACCTCCGGCCACAATGCATCGGGCCATTCCCGCCCGGATCTTGGCCACCGCCAGGGCGATGGACTCCAGGCCGGAGGCACAATACCGGTTGATGGTCATGCCGGGCGCATGCTCGCCGATGGCCCGCAAGGCAATCAACCGGCCGACCTGCAGCCCCTGTTCCCCTTCCGGATTGGCACAACCGACGATACAATCGTCTATATCCGCCGGATCCAGGGAGGGGGTCTCCCGCAAGAGATGCCGGATGACCTCCACCGCCAGGTCGTCGGATCGGTAATGTCGGAAACTTCCTTTCTTCGCTTTCCCTACCGCGGTTCGAAACGCTTTGACTATATAGGCTTCCTGCATGGTCTCGGATATTTCTTCTTGTTTAGCGGCCGTTGTTCCTTCGCCGGGGCCTGTCCCGAGGGGGCGGCTGTCCCGGACCGACGTTTTTTTCCGTCAATTGCGGAGCGGTTTGTTCGTGGTCAGCATATGTTGGATCCGTTCCAGGGTCTTGGCTTCCCCGCACAAGCTCAGGAAGGCTTCCCGCTCGATATCCAGCAGGTACCGCTCGCTGACTGGCTGCGGCCCGCTCAGGTCCCCGCCGCAGAGCACCCAAGCCATCTTACGGGCTATCTTGACGTCGTGTTCGGAGGCATATCCCCCCATCTTGAGTTCGTTCGCCGCCAGGTACAAGGTGGCCAGCCCACCCCGGCCCAACACGGTGATGTCCGTCCGTTGGATCGGCATCACATAATGCCTGGCCAGTTCGAGGACCTTGTCCCGGGCTTCCGCAATCGTACGCTGTGTGTTCAGGACGACCCGGTCCTTCCCGGGCTGGAGGTACCCGTACGCAAAGGCCTCCTGGGCGGAGGTGGATACGGCGGCGGTCGCTATGGTGCGGAACCGTTCGATGAGGGTGGGCATCTGTACGTCACCCTCGAAGAATGAATCCGAGGTCCGCAGGGCGAACTCCTTGGTGCCCGCCCCGCCGGGCAGCAATCCGACGCCCGCTTCCACCAGCCCGACGTAACTCTCCGCCGCACAGACGGCGGCATCGCAATGCATCACCAATTCGCAGGCACCCCCGAACACGTAGCCCTGGGTGGCCGCAACCACCGGGATCGGGGAGTACCGGCACCGCATGACGGTATCCTGGAAATACCGGACGGCAAAGGACAGTTGGTCCCAATCCTGCTCGTAGGCCATCATCGCCACCATCATGAGGTTCGCGCCGACGGAGAAGTTGCGGGCATTGTTTCCGATGACCAGGCCTTTCCAGTCTCCATCGGATGCCAGGTCGATGGCATCGTTGATACCCCGGAGCACCCCTTCTCCCAGGGTATTGGCCTTGCTTTGGAACGCCAGGCAAAGAACCCCTTCGCCGATGTCGTGGAGGACGATCTCGGGCTGTCGGAGGACAGGGGCCTGGGTCCGGTAATGGTCGAGAAGGATGAATTCCTCGGCACCCTGGACGGGAACACGTGCCCCGCTGGCCGGATCGTAGCAGTATCGTCGGCCCGCTTCCGCGCTGTAGAAGGTCTCGAAGCCTTTGTCCAGCATCTCCCGCACCCAGGGGGCGACCTGCTCCCCGGATTGCTCCGCCGCCTCGATCCCCTGTGCCACACCGACGGTGTCCCAATATTCGAACGGACCGAGCTCCCAGGAAAAACCGGCCCGCAAGGCGTCGTCGATCCGGTAGGGTTGGTCCGCGACGGACGGGATACGCTGGGAGACGTAGGCGAAAAGTCCGGCCAAGGATTGCCGGACAAGCTGTCCGCCCTTGTCGGCGGACTGGAACAACAGCCGGATCCGCTGGTCCAGCCGGTCCGCTTGCCGCGCCGCAGCCAATCCCGGCAGGGTGGGGGCGGGTTGCGACTCGTAGGCCAGGGTGTCCAGGTTCAGGGCCCGGACGACCGGTTTCCCTTGCTCGTCCCGTTGCCCGGTCTTCTCGTAAAATCCTTTCCCGGACTTGTCGCCGAGGAAACCTTGTTCCAGCAGGAATTGCAGGTAGGGCGGGATTTCGAAGGCGGCCGCTTGCTCGTCTTCCGGACAATTGCGGCGGATGCCCTGGATGACCTTGGCGGCTATGTCATGTCCCACCAGGTCGGCCAGGCGGAATGTCCCGGTCTTGGGGCGGCCGATGACGGTACCGGTCAGGGCATCCGCTTCCGTGATGGTGAGGCCCAGGGCGGTGGTCAGCTGATAGGTCCGGGCCATGGCGTAGACGCCGATCCGGTTGGCGATGAAGGCGGGTGTGTCCTTGGCCAACACGGTCTGCTTGCCCAGGTGGATGTCCCCGAACCGAAGGAAAAAACGGGTGACCGAAGGCAGGGTGTCCGAGGTGGGTATGATTTCCAACAAGCGCATGTACCGCGGCGGATTGAAAAAGTGGGTGCCGCAGAAATGCTGCCGGAAATCTTCGCTCATCCCCTCGGCTATCAGGTGGATCGGAATGCCGGAGGTGTTGGTGCTGACCAGGGTGCCCGGCCGTCGGTGACGGTCCACCTGTGCCAGCAGCTCCCGTTTGATGTCCACCCGCTCCGCCACGACCTCTATGGTCCAGTCGCAGTTGGCGGCGACCGATGCCAGGTCGTCCGGGAAGTTCCCGGTGTGGATCCGGGCGGCGTACGATTTGCTGTACAACGGGGAAAGCTTCGCCCCCAGGGCGGTGGCCAGGGCCTTCGCCGCGGGTCGGCTCCGCTCGCCGTGGGAAGCCCCTTCCGCCGCCAGGTCCAGCATCCATACCTCGAAACCCGCATTCGCCAGGTGGCAGGCAATGCCGGCGCCCATGACACCGGCTCCCAGGACACCCACTTTCCGTATTCTTCTCATCTTCGGTTTGTGCTTTGACCCCCGGCCGGCGGTGTTCCGTCTTTCCGACCGGCAGGGGAAGACTGGTTTTTGCGAAAATTCGCTGTTCTTGCAAAAATAAGGTTTAGCCCCGGAAATCAAAGCGCCGGGTTGCTTTTGCCGAAATTATAATCGCCGCAGACCTCACCTGTATTTGTCTAAAAAATAATAACTTTGACGCCGTACGGTCGCGGCATCCCGAACGGATTTACGGGAGCGCTCCGGCCGGTTCGGACGGAAACGGTCCTGAAATTCGCGTCCGGGTCGGAGTCCGTTCCGGAGGCGCCGGATTTTTTACCCGGCGTCCGTACTTTCCGGCGTCCGCCGGCGTTATGGCAAAAGAGGCGCCCGATGCCCGCCCCTCCGGACGCAGGTGCCTCCACCGGTTCATGCACCGACGTATGCCAAGCACATCCCGCCCGGCCCGATTCCCGGATATCGGCCCGTTGCGGGGCAGACAAACAACTAACCCAGGCTTCCTATGTTTCAAAACACCTTGTTTCTCCAGACGGCTGACATGCCTGTCGAAACGGCATCCGAGAGTTTGTTGGACCTGCTTTTCTCCGGCGGTCCGATCGGGGTCACCATCGTGCTGATCCAGTTGGTGCAGTCGGTCATGGCCCTCTATATCTTCGTGGAGCGGTACCTTTCCATCCAGAAGGCCGGGGAAGTGGACGAACATTTCATGAACAACATCCGGATGAACGTCAGTACGGGCAACCTGCAGGCGGCTCGGACGCTCTGTCAGAATACGGATACGCCCGTCGCCCGCATGGTGGAGAAAGGCCTGGCCAGGATCGGTAAGCCCTTGCGGGATATAGATGCCGCGATCGAGAATGTCGGTAACCTGGAAATCTTCAAGCTGGAGAAGAACCTCTCCACCCTGGCCGGCATTTCCGGTTCCGCCCCGATGCTGGGCTTCCTGGGTACCGTGACAGGTATGATCATCTCTTTCCAGAAAATGGCGACCGCGCCCAACATCACCCCGCAGGTACTGGCCGGCGGTATCTACCAGGCCCTGATCACCACCGCCGTCGGCCTGGTGGTCGGTATCATCGCCTATATCGGTTACAACGCCCTGGTCGGCCGTGTGGATAAGGTCGTTTACAAGATGGAGCGCTCTACCACCGAGTTCATGGACTTGCTGCAGGAGCCGGCCAATTGATTCCTGCCGCCGCCCCGTTTCCAGCCCCGGCCCCGATCTCGTGGACCGGTACCGGATACGCCCGACGGTCCATCCGCCGATACCGCCGCCCGCTCCGCCGGACCACAGGCCGGTGGTGTCGCCGATCATCCCACAGTCCTCATTATGGCCCTCAAGAGAAGAAATAAGATCAGTGCGGAATTCAGCTACGCGTCCATGACGGACATGATATTCCTGTTGCTGATCTTCTTCGTGCTGACCTCCAATTTCGTCAAGATATCCATGGAGGACCTGCCGGAATCCGATGCCAAGACGGTCGCCCCCGCCAACGTCATCGTCGAGGTGGATGTCCGGGGACGCATGGTTTTCGATGGCGAATCCCTCACCACCGCCCAACTCAAGCGCGCACTGCTCGCCAGGAAGCAGTCCATGGGCACCCGGGAGGAGTTCACCGTCACCATCGCCGCACACAAGGATGCCGCTTTCGACCAGGTGGCGGACGTCATCCGCGTGGCCGGTGAGATGCGGGTCAAGGCCATTCTCGCGACGAAGGAAAAAAAGAGCTGATTATGGCATTCAAGAAACGGAATAAGGTCAGCACCCAATTCAGCACCGCCTCGATGACGGACATGATTTTCCTGTTGTTGATCTTCTTCGTCCTCAATTCGGGTCTGGTGGCCCCCAACTCCCTCAACCTCAAGCTGCCGGGTTCCTCCCGCGCAACGGCCGCCATCGACGACCGCACGGATGATATCGCCGTCCATGCATCCGGTAAGTTCTACCTCAATGGCAAACGGGTGTCATCCGCCGATATCGAGGACTGGATGCGGCGGAAATCCCGCGGCGCCAAAGGCAAGTTCACCGTCACCATCTCTCCCCGGAAAGGGGCGCAGGTACAATATGTGGCCTTCGTGATGGATGTGGCGATGCGCTACCAGGTGAATGCCGTCCTGACCGCGGCGGCGGACTGAACCGCGGAAAGCCGAACGTACGGACAATTTTCCGCAGCCTCGCTGCGTTATTCACCCGATAAGTCGGCCGTCCGGTTTTTTTCAAGAACGACCTAATTTTCCAAGCGTATGGAAACATTGACCAAATCGGAAAAGACGAACAAAAGACGCGGGATGGTCTTCAGCATCGTCATCCACACCGTCCTGCTTCTCCTGGCGGGACTCTACGGCTTTACTTTCCAAATCCCGCCGCCGGAAGCCGGCGGAACCCTCGTCCACTTGGGTATCCCCGATGCCGGCACCCCGGAGGAAGGTACCGAGCCGGCACGGACGCCGGAATCCGCCGCACCGGAGGAACAGGAGACCAGCCCTCCTGCCGAGCCGGTAAAGGAAAAGGTCAACCCCGAACCCAGCAAGAAATCCCGCCCGGATGTGCTGCGCACGGAAGACCCCGATGCGGACCGCATTGAAAAGGATAAGGAAGAAAAGGAGCAGAAGGAACTGCAAGAGCAGCTAGCGGCACAGGAGCGCATCCGACAGCAACAGCAGGAGGCCCAAAAGATAGCGGCGGAGGAGGCCGACAAGAAAAACAAACTGGAGGGCCTGTTCAAGCAAGGGGGTAACGGAAAGAAGCAACCCGGCGAACAAGGAGACCCCAACGGGGACCCCAATGCGGCCAACCTGGAAGGAATCGCCAGCGGAGCCGGTATTCTTGGGGACGGCCTGTCCAATCGCGGCGTCCTCCGGAAAGGTCCCAGCATCCGGGATAATTCCCAGGAAAAAGGTGTCGTGGTCATCAACCTCTGTGTGGACCGAAACGGGGATGTCATCGGCGAACCCACCTTCACCCAAAAGGGATCCACCACCGCCGATTCCAGACTGATCGACCTGGCCATCCGGAACGCCCGGCAATGGAAGTTTCAGAAAGGTAGCGTCGACAAGCAATGCGGAACCATCCGCTACGACTTCAAGCTGCAATGATGGCTGCCCCGGGCATGCAAGGGCCCGGGAACGGCCCCGGATGAGCCGATGCCGCCCTTGCGGACTCAGCGGCAAATCACCATGTACTTGTTCTTCTTCCCGTTTTCCACCATCAGGTAACGGCCGTGCAACAAATGGGCTGCCCCGATGACGGCATCCGGTTGCAGGATCTTCTCCTTGTTGACGGAGACGGCCTGCCCCTGGACGGCCCGCCGGGCTTCCCCTTTGGAGGCCACCATACCGGTCGCTCCGGCCAACAGCTCGGTAATGGTCAACCCGTTCGCCAATACCTCCCGCGGCAGTTCGAACGACGGAATCTCCGCCGCCACCATGTCCAGCTCCTCCGCAGCCATCGCCAATAGGGTGTCCTGCCCTTCCTTCGGATGGAACAACAGCGCGGACACCCGTTGCACCGACCGATAGGCTTGCTCGGAATGGATCCGGACGGTCATCTCTTCCGCCAACAGGGCTTTCAATACCTGGGGTTGCCCGGCATGCGCTGCCTCCAGGGCCAGTACTTCCTCCTTCGACTTCAAGGTGAAATAGCGGATGAACGTTGACAGGTCCTTGTCGTCGGCATTGATCCAGAATTGGTAGAACCGGTAGGGGGAGGTGAGCGCCGGGTCCAGCCAAATGTTGCCTTGCTCCGATTTCCCGAATTTCTTGCCGTCCGACTTGGTCAATAGGTTGGAGGTGACCCCGTATGCCTTCTCCCCCAGGTTGCGCCGGATGAATTCCATCCCGGAAGTGATGTTGCCGAACTGGTCGCTGCCGCCCAGCTGGACGGTACAGCCATGGGAACGGTAAAGGCACTGGAAGTCGTATGCCTGTAACAGTTGGTAGCTGAATTCCGTGAAGGAAAGGCCGGTCTCCAGCCGGTTCTGCACACTGTCCTTGGCCAACATGTAATTCACGGTCAGTGTCTTGCCGACATCCCGCAGGAAGTTCAGCACATTCATGTCCTGGTAGAATGTCAGGTTGTTGCAAAGCACCGCCCGGTTCTCCCGGTCTCCGAAATCCAGGAACCGCAACATCTGCGCCTGTTGTCTCGCCAGGTTCGCATCCAACTCCTCCGGTGTCTTCAATTCCCGCTCCTTATCCTTGCCGGAGGGATCCCCGATGCGGCCGGTCGCCCCGCCCATGAGCACGACCGGCCGGTGACCGGCCCGTTGGAATAGGTTCAACACCATGAGCTGGACGTAATTGCCGATGGTGAGCGCCGGCGCCGTCGGGTCGAACCCGATGTACCCGGTCCGCATACCCCCGGCCAGATGGGCTTCCACGCCTTCGGTCAGGGTGTGCAACATGTTCCGCCAACGCAGTTCTTCTATGAAATCCATGCTTGTGTTTTTTATTGGACGGACAAAAATAGGGAATCGACCCTTAAGCTTGAAACATTTTCGATGCCCGGACCTCCAGCCCCTCTCCGCTTGAACCGTGCGTTGCAGCCGCCGGTTCCGTCGACGGCATCGCGCCGACCGGACCGCCCCTACGGCAAACGCCGCTTTCGCTTATCTTTGTCGACATGAACCTGTCCCATTTCATCGCCCGTAAGGTCGCGTTTTCCAACCGGCGGTCCTTCTCCGCGCTCATCATCCGTATCGCCGTGGCGGCGGTGGCCCTGAGCCTGGCGGTCATGATCGTCGCCACGGCCGTCATCACCGGTTTCAAACACCAGATCGGGGAAAAGATATTCGGTTTTTGGGGACACATCCATATTACCAATGCACAGGTCAACCGGAATGCCGGGGAAGTCCTGCCGATCGACGGCGACCAGCCTTTCCTGCCGGACCTGCGCCGGACCGGCAGGATTTCCTATACCGAAACCTGGGAACTCGCCGGCATGGAATGGCCGTTCGAACGCACCCGGCGGACCAAGGGCGGTATCCGGCATGTGCAGCGCTTCGCCCTGAAACCGGGCATCATCAAGACCGGTTCGGAAATCGAGGGAATTGTCCTGAAAGGAATCGGCACGGACTTCGACGGACAGTTCTTCGACCAATACCTGCAGGAAGGGGAACGGCTCCCCTTGTCGGATTCACTGACCGCAAGCGATGTCGTCATCTCCCGCCAAACGGCCGACCGGCTGCAGCTCCGGACCGGAGACCGCTTCCTCTTCAGTTTTGTCAAGGACGGCGAATTGTACCCGCGCCGCCTCACCGTGCGGGGTATCTACAAGACCGGCCTGGAGGAGTACGACCGCAAGTTCGCCCTCGTCGATATCCGGAAAGCCAGGGAATTGCTCGGTTGGCAGGACAACCAGGTGGCCGGCTTCGAGGTGTTCGTGGATGACCTGGCGGATCTCGACCTGTTCGCCGAATATGTCTACCTGGACTTGTTGCCGCCTTCCCTGTACTGTGAAACCGTCCGGGAGAAATTCCCCGCCATTTTCGAATGGCTCGCCCTCCAGGATATCAACGAGGTGGTCATCCTGGCCCTGATGGTGGTCGTCGCCCTGATCAACATGGTCACGGCCCTTATGATCCTGATCCTCGAACGCACCAATATGATCGGCATCCTCAAGGCCCTGGGCATGCGGAATTGGGATATCCGCAAGGTGTTCCTTTATCATTCCGCTTATATCGTGGGCGCCGGATTGGGCTGGGGCAATCTCCTGGGCATCGGATGCTGTTGGCTCCAGGAGCGGTATGGTCTCATCCGCCTGGACGAGGAGAACTATTACTTGTCCGTCGCCCCGGTCGAACTCGACTGGGTGCATCTCTTGTGGCTGAACGCGGGGGCCTTGTCGGTCATCCTGCTCTTCCTGACCATCCCTTCCTGGCTGGTCAGTCGGATCAGTCCCCTCAAAGCCATCCGATTCCGCTGAAGCCGATTCCCTTACCGGCTGCCTATACGGCAAATGCCGGGGTCCGGAACAGTTGATATGGTAACCAACGATTTTTCCAAATGCAACCATTGGCCGAAAGGATGAGACCCAAATCCTTCCAGGATTACCTCGGGCAGCCGCACCTGACCGCTCCCGGTGCG
This sequence comes from uncultured Saprospiraceae bacterium, assembly GCA_964573725.1. Lineage (GTDB taxonomy): Bacteria > Bacteroidota > Bacteroidia > Chitinophagales > Saprospiraceae > UBA6168. The sequence goes on along the minus strand of CAZNLJ010000002.1, from coordinate 74,199 downwards.
GCCTTGCGGCAGGCGGTGGAGCAGGGTGGCCTTCCCTCCCTCATCCTCTGGGGACCTCCCGGTGTCGGCAAGACCACCCTGGCCGGCTTGGTCGCCGAAGCGGCGGGTCGGCCTTTCTTCCAGCTCAGCGCCATCCATGCAGGGGTCAGGGATATCCGGGAAGCCATAGAGAAAGCGAGGGGCCAGCGCTTTTTCCACACCCCGGGTCCCCTGCTTTTCATCGATGAAATCCATCGCTTCTCCAAATCACAACAGGATTCCTTGTTGGGCGCCGTCGAAAAAGGCATCGTCACCCTGATCGGCGCCACCACCGAAAATCCTTCCTTCGAAGTCATCCCCGCCCTGTTGTCCAGATGCCAGGTCTATGTCCTGGAAAGCCTGGACAAGGCGGCACTGGTACAATTGGTGGATAAGGCCTTGCGGGAGGATGAATGGCTGTCGCGCCGGATGATCCGGGTGGCGGAATACGAGGCCTTGCTGCTCAGTTCCGGCGGGGATGCGCGGAAGTTGCTGAATACGCTGGAATTGGTCGCACAGCTGGCGGACGGGACGGCGGAGCTGGTCCTCACCAATGCCCTGGTGGAGCAAACCATCCAACGGAACCTTGCCTTGTACGACAAGACCGGAGAGCAGCATTACGACATCATCTCCGCTTTCATCAAGTCGGTGCGGGGCAGTGATCCCAATGCCGCAGTCTATTGGTTGGCGAGGATGCTGGAAGGGGGGGAGGATATCGTTTTCATCGCACGCCGCCTGATTGTCCTGGCGGCGGAAGACATCGGACTGGCGAACCCCAATGCCTTGTTGATGGCGACCACCTGCCTGGAGGCCATCCGTACGGTAGGCATGCCGGAAGCCAGGATCATCCTTTCCCAGACCACCATTTACCTGGCGACTTCGGCGAAGAGCAATTCGGGGTACCTGGCCATCGAAGCGGCCCTGGCCCTGGTCCGAAAGACGGGCAGCCTGCCGGTTCCCTTGCCCTTGCGCAATGCCCCGACCGGACTGATGAAATCCTTGCAGTATGGGCAGGGATATCAATACGCGCACGACGGGGAAGGTAATTTCGCGGATATGGAGTTCCTGCCCCCGGAGATCCGGGGACGCACCTTGTATCAACCGGGAAAAAATGCCGCCGAAGCGCGGATCCGGCAGTGGTTGTCGGAGAGGTGGAAGGAGAAGTACGGTTACTGAAGCGGTGCATCGCAACGGTTGTTGTCCCATCCTGCCGATGCCCGGGCGGAAGCCGGTCTGAAAAAAAAACGTTTCCGATTTTGCATACAAAATCAGAAACGTTTTTTTTTTCAGACCAAAGGCAAGAAAATGCCGCCATGGCAACAATGGAAACCGTCCGATTCATCGGACGTACCGGAATCCGCAATTTAGCGATGCGGACAGCAGGCGGCGAACGGGCGGCTTACCCTTCCTTGCCTCCTTTGAGTTCATCCTGGAGCTGCTTCAATTCATCCCAATTGCCGGCTGCGGCGAGGGAAGCCTGTCGGGCCCAGGTACCGGGGTCGTGCATCTTGTAGCGGGAGCCGGCAGCCTCCAGGACGGCTTGCAGCTTATCGAGATCTGCAGCGGCCAGGTCGGCGTAGGTATGGATGCCGGCATCCTGCAGCAGGGTGGCGATCTTGGGACCGATGCCTTCGATCTTCTTGAGATCGTCTGCGCCCGTCGGTTGGGCGGCAGGTGTCGGTTTTTCCGCGACGGGAGCGGGAGCGGCCGGAGCGGCCGGTTGGGCGGCTTTGGTCTCCACACCTGCCCCGTAGGGAGTGATGTTGACGTAGGTCCGGTTGTTGCGACCTTTGCGGAAGCTCACCGTACCCGGAACACCGGCGTGAAGGGTGTAGTCTTTACCGAGGTAAACGTTGTCCCCGGCGTGGAACTTGGTGCCCCGCTGGCGGACGATGATGCTGCCGGCGGTCGCTGCCTGGCCACCGAAAAGCTTGACACCCAATCGTTTGCTATTACTGTCGCGACCATTTTGGGTTGAACCTTCCCCTTTTTTATGTGCCATTGTCTTGAATTTTAGAGATGATCGGCATCCTGTCTCCCGGGCGGGATGCCATCAGGTCCCGGTCAGGCTTTCCGACGGAGGGACATTGTGGCGGCCCGGGCGGACCAGGTTTGCTCAGATGGAGATTTGGTTGATCCGAATCTTGGAGAACTGCTGGCGGTGACCGTTCTTCTTGCGATAGCCTTTGCGGCGTTTCTTCTTGAAAACGATGACTTTGTCCCCTTTGACAAGTGGATCCAGGACGGTGGCGCCGACAGCGGCACCTTTCACGACCGGCATGCCCACCTGGACCTGCCCGTCCTGCGCAACCAGGAGGACCTGGTCGAACCGCAGGTCGGTACCTTCGGCGGCTTCTAACCGGTGGACGAAGATCTCCTGACCTTCCGTCACTTTGAATTGCTGACCGGCTATTGTTACGATAGCGAACATAATGAAGAGATTTGATGGATACGAGAAGCTCCTGACCGATCCCTCGGTAAACCGGAAAATAAGACAGGAGAAGCGGGCGCAAAGATAAGACGCAGGGATGTATTTTCAAATTTTATTGGCGAGAGACTTACAGGAAGGCGGAACCGGGGGCCGGACGGCTGTTTTGTCACCCGGAGCGGCGGTCCCTGGCTGCGGGCATATGCCTTGCGGCCGGACCGGGACACGGGGGTTCGGCCGAACCCCCGTGTCCCGGAATCACAGGCGACCGGTCAGCGTTGGATGACGAATTTGCCGCGGCGCTGTTGCCCGGTCCGGTTCCGGACGGTATAGACGTAGAATCCGGGCAACCAGCCGGCGGTGTTCAGCCGGATTTCCGGACCCTCGAAGGAGGTGCGGACAATGGATTGCCCCATGCCGTTGGAGATGTCCAGGGTGAAAGGGGCCGATACGGGGAAACCGGATGATGCGATACGAAGGAAATCCCGGGCGGGGTTGGGCGACAAGTGCACCTGCCAATCGGTATCGGCCGGCTCCGTGCGCCGGGAGACGGGGTCGACCCGGAATCCCGTCACCTGAAGGTCGTCGATGTAGATCCCGTCCCCGGCGACCGCTTCGTCCGCGTGCATGCGGAATGCGAAGCGTAAGGAAACCGGACCGTCAGGAGACAGGAAAGGGCGCAGGTCGATGGTTTCCTCGACCCAGTTCGGTTGGTTTCCGTCGTACACGGGTTCGCCCTCGATTTGTGCGGCGGTACCGGGTTGGGTGTAGCGGCCGCAGAGCGCCTGGAAGCTGCCGCCGTCGACCGATACCAGCACCTGGGCATAGTCCTCGTCGGCCTCGATCTGCCATTTGGCGAAGAAGCGGAGCGTGGCGCCGTCGAGGTCCGCCAGCACCAGCGGATCGGACAAGACGATTTCATTGTTCTGGTTCGGCAGGTAGTTTCCGGCAGGGGAATCGGTCAGGCAGGCGGGTGCGGAATGGTAGGTCTCGGTGGTGATGCCCCAATCCGTGGCGGTATTCCAGGCGGCGGCGTCATCCGCCGGATCACTCCACAGCGGGCCGCCGGCTGCGGCGAAGATCCGGTGGAAGGGGTGGAGCCAGGTGTATTGTCCGTTGGACAGTACCATGTCGAAATGGATCGTATCGCCGGGTTGGATGGCGGGGGAAAGGGTGAAGGGGATGGCGTCGACGGCCTGTTCGAGGTGGAAGAGGCCGAATTGGAGGTTGCTTCCGGTTTCCAGGACCAGGTCGGAGGAGGTTTGCAGGGAGACCTCCAGGGGGCCGTTGGCCAGGCCGTATTTGGTCAGGTCGAAAGGCTGTTCCTGTTGCCACCCGGTCAGGTACAGGTCGCCGGGGAGTTGCAGGTCGCCGTAGTTGAGGGCCAGGTGGGCGGCCATGAGGTTCATCCGCATGCATTGCCGGTTCAGGTCGTCGATGGCCGTGGCCGGTGGCCAGAACCCCCAGGTGCCCGGGCCGACTTCCGGGGTCATGGAAAAGATCCGGTCCTTGAGGGTTTGCTCGCCGTACATCCAGTCGTCCGACACCCCGTTGGTGGTGTAGCCGACGGTTTGGGAGCCGAATCCTGCAAGGAAATCGTTTTCCCCGGTCATCAGGCGGCCGAAAGCGGAAAAGGTGGCATGGTCGGGGGTGGCGGAATCCGTATAGCCCCAAGGATAGACGAGGAGGTTGCCGAAGGTGTGGTAATTGAGGGCGATGCGGAAGGCGTGGGCGAGGCAGAGGTCACGGATCATGCGGGTCTCCGGTTCCGAAAAGGGGCCGGGCCCCCGGTAGGTCTGAGCGTCCGGGTTGGGGGAGGAGCCGGTGTTGTCGTAGCCCCATTCATGGCCGTAGTTGCGGTTGAGGTCCACCCCGAAGGTGCCGTTGCCGTTGTTGCGTCGGTTCTTGCGCCACATGCCGCCACCGTTCGGGTTGTTCGTCTCGTTGAACAGGTATCCGTCCGGATTGACGCAGGGGACGAACACAAGCGACAGGTTGTCCACGAGATAGGTGACCTCTTCGTCGCTGCCGTAATTTTCAAGCAGGTACCACATGAAGAACAGCAGCTGGGAAAGGCTGTTGGGTTCCCGGGCGTGATGCAGGGCGGTGTAGAGGACGGCGGGTTCCCCGGGCTCTGCGGTTTGCGGTTGGTCGGAAATCCGGACCCAAAAGACCGGCCGTCCCTCGTGGGTGGTGTAATCGTCGGTGATGGGGGTGCGGACGCTGATGAGATGGGGGTACAGCTGGGCCATGGCATCGAGGTGGTCCAACATTTCCTGGTACTTGAAATAGCCTCCCATGCTGCCGGACTGGTAGTTGGCGGGGGTGTCCCAATCCTGTCCGGGCGGCATGGGGTCACAGGCAAGGTGCCGGGCGGCGGTGGCCGCCGGGGTAGCGGCGGCATGTGCCCGGAAGGCCGCCAGGTCGGGGACGAGCACGGTGGTCCGGAATCCGGCGGCCCGCAGCAGGTCGTGCTCTTCGGCGGAGAATTCGCTGATGAAATATTTCTCGGGTTGCAGGTGGCCATGGTCGGTGTCGAGTCCGAGCCGGGCCAAGCGTTCGAACGGGTGGTCCGCGTCAAGCCAGACTTTCAGACGGGCATAAGATTGGCCGGAGAGGTCGCTGCAGAGCCAGACGAGCGGCAGCAGCAGGAGGAAGGTGCGCATGGATAAGGATTTTCTACCGGTAAATAAAAGGATTTGCGCGGCAATAGACAAATGACACGCCGGATATTTCGATGCCGCTGGGCCGCTTGGCCGACAAAACGGCAGGCCGGGTCGGCATCGGGCGGGCCGGGGAAGCGGTACCGCCGCGGACATGGATGGCGGATGGGTAAAAAAATCGCATATTTGTGGAGGGGTGGCAGGCGGGAGGCCCTGGCGTCCGTCCTCCTGCCTGTCCCGACCAATCGACCGAAGATGATCAAGTGCTCCTTATCGGAACTCAACACGTACATCCGCCGGGTGGTGGCATTGAATTTTTCCGAGCCGTTGTGGGTCCGGTGCGAGCTGGCATCGGTCAAACATTCCCGGGGACACCTGTACCTGGAGCTCCTGGAAAAGGACGGTACTTCCGACGACATCATCGCCCAGGCCCAGGCGGTGCTGTGGGGCCGTCGCCGGCAGGAGCTGGAACAAAAGTTCGTCCAGGAATTTTCCGCCATGTTCACGGAGGGACAGGCCGTCCACCTGTTGGTGCGGGTGGACTACCACGAGCGTTACGGGCTTAAGCTCATCGTGGAGGACATCGACCCGGAATACACCTTGGGCGCCATGGCCTGGCGGCGGCACCAGGTGGTGGAGCAGCTCCGCGCGGCGGGCGACCTCGGTCGCAATGCGAAGGTCCCTTTGCCCGTGGTGCTGCAACGCCTTGCGGTGATTTCTGCGGCCGGGGCCGCCGGTTGGGCGGATTTCCGCCACCAGCTGCAGGAGAACCCACCCGGCTATACGTTCCAGGTCCGTTTGTTCGAGGCGGCCATGCAAGGGTTGCAGGCCGCCCCGGAGGTGACGGCGCAGCTGTCGGCCATCCAGGCGCAGGCCCACGCATTCGACGCCGTCTGTATCCTGCGGGGGGGAGGGTCCCGGTTGGACCTGGCGGCATTCGACGACCTCGGATTGGGCAGGGCCGTTGCCGCCTGTACCCTGCCGGTCCTGGTCGGGATCGGGCATGAGGTCGATCGGACCGTGTTGGACCTGGTTGCCCACCGTTCGCTGAAGACACCTACCGCCCTGGCGGATTTCCTGGTGGACCGCAACCGGAGCTTCGAGGAAAACCTGGCGGTCGAGCAGCAACGTATGCACCGACTCGCGGGGTACCGCCTGGAGGACGAACGGCGCCGGCTGCGGCAATTGCGGCACATGGCCTTGCTGGCGGGACGCACCTTGTGGCAGCAGGCGCATATGCGGTTGTCCGCCTGGGAGGAAGGCCTGCCCCGTTGGGCGGAACGGACGCTGAGGCAGGCTCAGCTCCGACTGGAGGAGGAAGAACGCTATCTGACCGCCGTAGACCCGGAGACCGTCCTGAAACGGGGTTACAGCCTTGTGTACCAGGATGGACGGCTGGTGACCGCCGCTGCAGCGGTGGAACCGGGGACGGAACTGGACATCCGGCTGGCAGAAGGACAAATACAGGCCACCGTAAAAAAAAGCAGCCATGCGCCAAAGTAAGGAAGAACCCATGACCTATGAACAGGCCTTGCACGAACTGCAGGCCATCACCGCCCGGCTGCAGGAGGCGACCGTCGGAATCGATGCGTTGGCCGAACAAGTCCGCCGGGCAAATGCCCTGATCCGATATTGCCGGGAGCGGCTCCGGATGACCGAACAGGAGATCCGCCAATTGTCGGATGCGGTCGATGCGGAAGGGGAGGAGGGGTTTACTCCACAATGACCAGTTTGCGCGTCTCCCGGTTTCCATCCGATTGCATCATGAGATAATACAATCCGGCCGGAAGTTGGCTCAGGTCGATGTCCAGGGGGTGGCTGCCGGCGGGGAAGGTCCTGGCCGGCACAGTTGCCACCGTTTGGCCGGTCGAGGAGAACAGCGTGAAGGTCGCCTCAAGGGGGACGGGCGCGTCCAGTTGGACCGAGATGGATCCCGAGGGTCGCACAGGGTTCGGTGCGACCTGCCACCGGGTGGCCTGCAGGGGCGTTTCGGCGGTGTCGCTGAAGATGTTGCCGGTCTTGAATATCCGTTGAGAGGAATAGTTCGCACAGGTGGCGTACTCATTGAAAGGCATGACCCGCCAGAGGAATGTCTGGTCCGGGGGCAGGTCCGTCAAGACGTGCGGAGGGCCGGGTACGATGTAGCGGACGTTGCCGATGGAGGAGTTGGAAACCTCCACCAGGTATCGGTTGGCACCGGGGACGGCATTCCAGTTCAGGACAACGTGGTTGTAGGTGTCGATTTTTTGGTTGGACGCCGGATGGGTGAGGGTAGTGGGGCCGGTCACGGCATCCAGGGTCGGGGTGATACCCGGGCGGACATAGTTCCGGTTCGGATGGAACAGGCTGTTGTTGATTTGAATAATCTGTTGGTTGGTGAAGTGGTATTCGTTGCAGTTGTCAAAATAGTTCATGCGGTTGGAAACGTCCGGCATGAGCGGGGCGCCCGAAGGGTCCTTGGCGTTCTTGTCGTAGACACAGGTGTTGTCCGGCCCGAACATGTAATCCGCCGGGGTGTCGCAGATGTAGTCGCCGGCGGTGGTGCAGTTGTTGCCGTTGACATATTCGTTGGGAACGCCGTCGGGGGAGATGGCGCCCACCGGATTTCCGTGGACGGTCGGATTCCAGCCGCCGCTGCTTTCCCATCCGTTGAAAGTATGCAGTAAACTGAAGAAATGGCCGACCTCATGGGGCAGCACATTGGGGTCGGTGACGAAATTATCGCTGGCGATGATCCAATCGTTTCCGCCCGGTCCGGCGGGAAGCTGGTAGTAGGCCGCCACTCCGGGATTGGCGATTTGGTCGACGATGAATACATTGATAGCATTGTACACCATATTCGATGAGATGGTGTTGAATGCGCTGAACGATTCCGGATTGCTGTAGACGGCGTTGTTGTTCAGGTACTTGAATTCCTTCAGGTAAAACTGGATGTCCAGCTCGGCATAACTCTCGTTGAGGATGCACAAGGACTGCAGGGCCAACCGTTCCGATGGACGGCCGGTACCATCCGATTTCGCCACCAGGTGGTAGCGGACGGGCACGTAGGTCACGGCGCCCCGGGTGTGGACAAACCCACGCATATCCTCCCGAACCTGTAGGAATTCCTGGGACAGCTGCTGGGCATCCGCGGCCGTGAGTCCGCACCAGGGCTGTTGGGCGAAAAGGGGCGTCAAGATCGTTAAGAACAGGATGGTCAGTCGTATTTGCATGGCGTTATCGATGTATGTGATTTTGTCGGGGGCGGAACAGCCGGTACGGGATACGGCGCGGAACCGTCGGTCCGCCGGACCGGCCGGGGCGCTCGGACACCGGAAGGCACCCGTGGACGCAAGGTAGTGATTTTCGGGTGTAAGGCCCGTCTTTGGTTCGACAAAACGGATTTTCAATTTTGAAATAGCTACTTTTGCGCCGCTTTTCAAACATGTCTTTTCATCAACACAAACCGGCGGAAACAGGTTCTTGTTTTTGCCTTAAATATCACCATCATGAGCAAAGTTTCGATCATCGGGGCGGGCAATGTAGGCGCTACCTGTGCCAACGTACTGGCCCACAAGGACATCGTCAAGGAGGTGGTGCTGATTGACATCGTCGGCAACATGGCCAAAGGCAAAGCCCTCGACAGTTGGCAACAGGCTCCCATCGACGATTACAGCACCTACCTGACAGGTTCCGACGACTATGCGGACACGGCCGGCAGCGATATCGTCGTGATCACCGCCGGCGTTCCCCGCAAACCCGGTATGAGCAGGGATGACCTTATTTCCACAAACGCGAAAATCGTCAACTCCGTGACGGAGAACATCAGGAAGCACTCGGAAAACCCGATCCTGATCGTCGTTTCCAACCCGCTGGATGTCATGACTCTGGCTTGCTGGAAAGCGTCCGGCCTCCCGTCCTCGCGGGTGTTCGGCATGGCCGGGATCCTGGATACGGCCCGTTACCGCGCGTTCCTGGCCTCCGCTTTGGACGTATCCCCCAAGGATATCCAGGCCCTGCTGATGGGCGGACACGGTGACACCATGGTTCCCCTGCCGCGGTATACGACGGTGGCGGGTATTCCGGTTACGGAACTCATCGATGCCGAAACCCTCTACAAGATCGTGGACCGCACCCGGACCGGGGGCGGAGAGCTGGTGCAATTGATGGGTACCTCGGCCTGGTACGCCCCGGGGGCTGCCGCCGCCCAAATGGTGGAGGCCATCCTGAAAGACGAAAAACGCATTTTCCCGGTCTGCGCCCGCCTGGACGGGGAATACGGTATGTCCGATATTTTCCTGGGCGTACCGGTGAAATTGGGCAAGCAGGGAATCGAGTCCATCATTGAGGTCTCCCTCAATGAGGCGGAGCGGGCCCTGCTCGAGGATTCCGCCAAGGCGGTCCGTTCCGTCATCGACGTTTTCAACGGCATGGATCTGTAGGGGGCCGGTTCCCATGCGGCCGCATAAGGCGGCATGAAACGGCATGGATGCCGGAACAGGTGGATATGCCCGGGCGGTGCCCGCACCGCCCGGGCATGCTTCCTGGTCACAAGCCCGGCCGGTCCCGGTCCCGGCTATGGGACACTTCCGTTTCCGAAGGCCCCGGGAAACCGCCGGCCTGCATCCGTTCCTCGCCGGCATTTCTCAGAATAACCGACCTTGCCATTCCGTTTCCCGGATCAGCGGTTTGCCGTTTTCCCTTACCTTGGCCGAGGTGCCCGGCAACAGGCGCTTGACCACCCGCAGGCGGTGCGTGTAGCGGCGTTCTTTTTCGTTATAGATACCATAGTGGTCCAGCCGGTCGGTGCGGACCTGTTCATAGGCATGGATGATGCGGTTGTCCGGAAGCAGGATGCCTGTATGGCTGATGTTGCCGGCCTTGTTCTCGAAAAAGGCCAGGTCGCCCGGTTCCGCCTCCTCGACGAAATCCACCAGGCTTCCCTGGAGCACCTGTTTGTCCGGAAGCCGTTGCAGCGGAATCCCGACAATGCGGAACACCATTTGGGTGAAGCCGGAGGCATCGATGCCGAGCGGGGACCGTCCTCCCCATTGGTAAGGGGCGAACAGGTAGCGGCGGGCGATTTTGGTCACCCTGTCCGCCGTAGGCCGGAGGTGTTCCGGAAAGACGGCCTGCCCGCTGTAGAAATAGGTCTGCCCGTCCAGGGCGAACTTCATGCCGTCGAAATCGGGCAGCCGGGCGCCCAAAGTGACGGGGATGGCGTGCTCGCTCGACAACAAGGGTTGGAAAATATCCAGGCAATAGGCGAAATGCTGTTGGAATTGTTGCGCCGTCTCCGCGGAAACCGGCAGGATTTGCCTGGAATTCACCCAGCCCAGGCTGTTGTCCCAAGGACACCGGACCCGGCTCCAGGTCCGCCCGATCCGGTCGATGACCTCCACGACCTCCCCGAAAAGCAATTGGCTGACCTGCTCGCTCCTGTCGGCGGCACTGTTCCGCATGGGAACCACGCTGAGTTGGCAGATGGCAAAGTGCATGAAAGAACCGTTGAACCGCCGGTTATCGCCTGCTTCACAGGCGCTTGCCTGCGCCGGTGGACCGGTGGGGACCTCCGTCCGGGAACAGTTTCGGCCACCATGCTTCCCGGCCGGGGCAGCGCAGGGCCGTATCCGGGTCGTTTGCCCCGGTTGCCGGACATCCGGCCTGGATTTGCATTCGTCGGACAATCAAAAATAATATTTCAGTCGATATGTCCGTTCAAACCGGGTGATTTAATTGTTGTTTTGCCCCGTTTCCCGCCGGATATGCCTCCGGATGACCGGGGGCTACCGTTTCCCTCGTCTTCGGGGAACCTGCCGGCATCGTTTGCAACACTTTTGCCCGGGTGGTCGTACATTTGCGAGGCACTCGTGCGAAGGACTGGAATTTCGGATTCACTTTTCCTAAATCAGACCCGTATGTCAAGTTCCCGTTTTCACCTGTTATGCTGTCGCCATGCGGCTTTCCTGGCCCTGTGGCTGTCCGGCCTGACGGCGGCATTCGCGCAGGACCGGCCCTTCAGCCAGTTCTATTCCGCTCCTTTGGTGCTGAATCCGGCCCTGACCGGGGCGTTCGAAGGGAAGTTCCGGGTGTCGGCGATTTACCGGGACCAATGGCGGCGGGTGACGGAGCGCCCGTTCACTACCTCGGCATCGAGCCTGGACCTCCGTTGGCCGGTCCGCTTCTCCGGTTCCCGGTACAAGGACCATGGCGCCATCGGGGTCTATTTCCTCAACGACCGCGCCGGGCAGCTCAACTTCAGCACCACCCAACTGACCCTTTCCGGTGCCTTCCACAAGGCGCTCAATCTCAAAGGAACCCAAGTATTGTCCTTGGGCTTTCAGGCCGGTGTGGTACAGCGGAATGTCAACTTCGGCAACATTACCTTCGAAGACCAGTTCAACGGCGTCAATGCCTATGATTCCCCGACGGCGGAAAGACTGCCGGAAAACAACTATGCCTTCGGGGATTACTCCGTCGGATTGCATTACGTCTTTTCCCCTGCCGGCTCCAGGTTCCGCCTGTTCACCGGTGCCGCCCTCCATCACATCACCCGCCCCGGTGTCAGCTTCTATCAAAATGCCGATGCCGATACGGCGTATCCCGACAACCGACTCGACCGGCGCTACACCGCCCACCTGGGGGCCCAGGTTCCGCTCTCAAAAGGACTGACCCTCTTGCCGAGGGCGGTCTTCGACCGGCAGGGCGCGCACATGAAACTGGATGCAGGGACGAATGTCAGGATCAGTACCAGCGATTACCGGAGTACCGCGCTCCACATCGGCGGATTCGCCAGGCCGGTCGCGGACGCCTCGGGCGATTACCGGCTCGATGCCTTGGTCGCATTGGTCGGCTTCGAAATCAACAACGTTCTCATCGGCTGCAGCTACGACCTGTTCCTCGGCCCTACCACCAATTTCAACCGGTCTTCCTTCGAATTGTCCGTCGCTTATCTCGGCGAATACGAGGACGACCTCATCCTTTGTCCGAAGTTCTGACCGGTCCGCCATGCCCGCCCGGTGCCACCCGGCAGGGACCGGGTCCCGGGCGGATCCGCGAAGCCGCGCACAATCCTGCCCGGCACCAATTTTTTTTCGTTTCAAAACCACTGTTGAAATACAATATTTTTGATATTTTTATTTGTTTAATTAAAAATGAGGATGGTTATATATGTTTGAAATTCAAATAGTTGATTCAAGTATAAAGAAACGGTCGTTCCCGGCGGACCAGCCCAGAAAAGCGGGAAGAAATATTGTGAAAAACAAATCTATGGCTTACCTTAGCGTTCCATACTTGAGAAGCTTGCCATCGTTCCCGCACTGTTACCGGCTCGATTTCCGGACAGATCGGCGGAAAAATCAGGAGTACCCTCAGGTGCTTTCCTCCGATACTTGCACAACAAAACATTAAGGTATCATTTTTGCTGCTGATGCAGCGACAATCGCCCCAAGTGCGTAAAACCTAAGAATTTGTCTATAGTATCAGTAAGTTAGATTGGCTCCTGCTGCATCAAGTTGTGGCAGGGCTTTTTTTTTGTCGAAAACCGGTCCGCTCCGACCACGGCCGTACGGCGGTTCGTTCCGAGGGACAATACCTGCTTCCCCTTCCTGTCGCCTGTCCCGTCCGGAAATGGTTACCATCCAATTTTGCTATATTTGCGTGCCTGCCGCAGGAGGGGCTTTTTCCGCACGTCGGAAGGATCCCGCCGGTGCGCACGGCGTCGTCTTCCCGACCGTGGCGACCCAAACCGAAAGGACGGTGGCGTACGGCCGTGGAGGTCCCGAATTTCAGTAAACCAAATCAAACAGCATGAACTTCGATCTGATTGTCGTCGGAAGCGGCCCCGGAGGGTATGTCGCCGCAATCCGGGCTTCCCAGTTGGGATTGAAAGTAGCGGTGGTGGAGCGCGAATCCCTGGGAGGGATTTGTCTCAACTGGGGCTGTATCCCGACCAAGGCGCTGCTCAAGAGCGCCCAGGTGTTCGACTATATCCGTCACGCCCAGGATTACGGAATCCGGGTACAAGGTGCGGAAGCCGATTTCAAGGGTATGATCGGGAGAAGCCGGGACGTCGCCCAGGGTATGAGCAAAGGGGTGAATTTCCTGATGAAGAAAAACAAGATCACCATCCTGGAGGGACACGGTAAGCTGATGCGGGGAAAAAAAGTGGAGGTGACGGACCCTCAAGGTAAGAAAACGGAGTACGGTGCCGCGCATATCATCCTGGCTACGGGATCGCGTGCCCGGCCCTTGCCCAACCTACCGATCGACAACGAGCGGGTCATCGATTACCGCAAGGCCATGACCCTGGAAAAACAACCCGGCCGCATGGTGGTGGTCGGAGCGGGGGCCATCGGGGTCGAATTTGCCTATTTCTACCGCACCCTCGGTACGGAGGTCACGATCGTGGAGTTCATGGAACAAGGACTGGTGCCGCGGGAGGATGCGGATGTCTCGAAGGAATTGGCCAAGCTGTTCACCAAGGCGGGTATGCGGGTGTTGGCAAACACCTCGGTGGAATCCGTCGATACGAAAGGCAAGGACTGTCTGGTCCGGGTAAAGGACCGGAAGACCGGCAAGGAGGAGGTGATTTCCTGTGATATCGTCCTTTCCGCCGCCGGGGTAAGTCCCAATACGGAAAACCTGGGGCTGGAGGCCCTGGGCGTGGCGACGGACAAGGGCATGGTGACGGTGGACGAATTCTACCGCACCAATGTGGCGGGCATCTATGCCATCGGAGACATCATTCCCGGCCCGGCCTTGGCGCACGTCGCCAGTGCGGAAGGCATCATCTGCGTGGAACATATCGCGGGTCATCACCCTGCTCCGCTGGATTACCACAACATTCCTTCCTGTACCTACTGTTGGCCGGAAGTGGCTTCCGTCGGTTATACCGAGGCTGCGGCGAAAGCGGCCGGCTATGAAATCAAAGTCGGCAAATTTCCTTTCTCCGCCTCCGGGAAGGCCAAGGCCTCCGGGGCTTCCCAAGGTTTCGTGAAAGTCATTTTCGATGCCAAGTATGGGGAGTTCCTCGGTGCTCACATGATCGGCGCCAATGTCACGGAGATGATTGCGGAAGTGGTGGCGGCCCGTAAACTGGAGACCACCGGCATCGAACTGGTCAAGACGGTCCACCCGCATCCGACCATGAGCGAAGCCATTATGGAAGCCGCCGCCGCCGCTTACGATGAGGTCATCCACCTGTAAGGAGGATGGTGCCGGATGCGGTTCCCACGGCCCGGCACATCGATAACGGTACCGGCGGCGCTACGCCGGCAAGCGGGTCAGACATACCTTGTAAGCAAATGCCCGGCTTTCGGATCCGAAAGCCGGGCATTTCCTTCCTGTGCGCCTATCCGCGTTTTCCGAAGGGACCTTTCATCGCACCTTCTCCAATTCCCCTTCCACCAAGGTGACCAGGAAGGCATCCTGGTATCCTCTGTTCCGGGCCTTTTGCATGGCGATTTCGGCGGTGGAACGACTGTCGTATCCCGTCAAAAGGACGATGGTCAGCGTTCCTTTCGGGTGCGGGAGGAAGGAAAGGACGCCGATGTCGGAGAATTGGTCCTTGCTGAATTTTGAAACATCCTTGAAAGCACCGAGCCGGACCATATAACCGGAAGGTTTTTCTGCCGGGATTCCCCGGGCTGCGCGGTCCGAAGCCGGTCCGGCGGTTGGTTCCGCGGAATCCTCCTGCCCGGTCGGGGCGCTCGGCGGCCGGGTCGTGTCCTTTACGACGTAAGCGTCCTGGTATCCTTTCTTCCGGACGGCGACAAGGAGGTTCTCCGCCTGTTCGCGGGTAGGGAATGCACCGATCCTGACCTTCCGTGTACCCTTTTCCTCGACCACATAGACATCCCCGAGCCCTGCCATTTTCTCCTGGAATGGTCGGAGGTCCGGTTGCCCGGAACCGGATGCCAGCTGGATGGCGAAGGAATGGGTGGGCGCGGCTTCAGGTTCCTTACCCCGGGCCGGTTTTGGGTCGGCCGGTTTATCCGGGCGCCGGGCGGTCGGTGGAGCCGGGTCGGCATAGACCGAAAGCAGGGCGGCGGCCGGAATGGTCTTGTCCGGTGAGGCGTTGCCGGCCTGGAAATCCAGGCTTAGGTCCCGGAATCCCGGCTTGGAGAACCGGATGATATAAGAACCTTCCGGCAGGAGGAGGGAAAACCGTCCGTCGGGTCCGGTTTGGGTGGTCGTGGCGGCACCGTCCGATTTGCGGGTGGCGGTCACCAACACGTCCGGAAGTCCGTCGTTATGGCCGCTGGCCAGGACCGATCCCGCATAGGTGGCGTCCAGACGCAGGAGCTGGACGGTGGTTTCCATGGGGCGGGCGGGCCCTTCGGTAGACAAGGCCACGGGCTTGTCGTGGTATCCGTCGGCCGAGATGATGACCTGGTCGTGCGTCCAATCGGTCCGGTTGAGGACGATATGGCCGGTAGCGTCCGCCGCGAGGCGGGGCAGGGGGGCGGTGGCGGGCCGGACGGTGGCACCGGGCACCGCTGCGCCGGACAGGGCATCCAGCACCGAAAGGGTATGGGTGATGTGTTGCCGTTGGACCCGGTAGATGTCCTCGGCACCCTTTCCACCTTGTCGGTTGGAGACGATATAACCGGTGTTCCTGCCTGCATGGTAAATGAAACCGAAATCGTCGCGGGGGCTGTTCAATCCCTTGCCGGCATGGCGGGCGGCTTGCCAACGGCCGTTTTCATCGGTTGACCAGAAAATATCGAAGCCACCCAGGCCGGGGTGGTAATCAGATGCGAAATAAAGATTCCTACCGTCGAAGAATGGGGAAATCTCGTTTCCGGGCGTATTGACGGCCGGGCCGAGGTTCTCCGGAACGGACCATCGGTTGCCATTCCGGTAGGAGACATAGAGGTCGAATCCGCCGTGGCCACCGGGCCGGTCGCTGGCGAAGAACAAGACTTTGCCGTCGTTGGCAAAACAGGGGTATCCGGTGGAGAATTCCACCCCGTTGTAGGCGAACGGCACCAGGTTTCCCCAATTCCCGTCCGGCCCCGCTTCTCCGATATAGAGGGTCAGGGTCATGCCGGTCTCCGGAATCATGCGGGCACCGGCGGCGAAGGTGTTCCGGGAGACGGAGACCCATTTGCCGTCCGCAGTGTAGGCCAGCGGACCTTCGTTGGTTTCCTGTTGCAAGCCTTCATGCAGGGTGATGGGAATCTTCAGGAATCCGTTCGGGTCCGGTTCGGTCAGGAACAAGCGGTTGCCGGAAGGTGCCGCCACGGGAGATTTGCGGGTGTTCCGGTTCGGTATGTCCTCCCGCTCGGAGGCATAGATGACCTTGTCCTGCAGGAATGCCGGTCCGAAATCGGCAACCTCCGTACTGACGGGCTCCAACTGCACCCGGAACGGGGAAGGGTTCGGGTCTTCCGCCAATGCCAGCCGGCAACCGGCCAGCAGCTGGCCCGCCCGGGCCTTTTCCGGGGCGGTGCCCTCCGCGATGCGCAGGAGGTATTCCTGGGCTGTTTCATATTGGCCGAGTTCCATGAGGTTCATGGCGAACCGAAGGGTCAGTCCGGCATCCGCACCGGGTTGGAGCATGACGGCCTGGTAATAGGGTAGGGCTTTCTCCGGCTGGTTCAGCAAGCGGTAGGCATCCGCAATGCCGGCGTTCGCCTCCGGATGGTGGATGTCCTGCTTCAGCACTTCCTGGTAGTCCGAGATGGCCTTGGCATATTCGGACAACTCGAAATTCTTCTTCCCGCGCTTGAGGGCGGCTTGCGCCGTGCCGACTTCCGGAAGGAGGAGGCTCACCGATAGTGTCAGCAAGAGGGTTGCGCATAGGTTGTTTCGCTTCATAGGATGAGCCAGGATGTAGTGAATGTTACGACCGGGTTGGTCGGGAAGCCTGGCAGGTCTTCCGCTTTTACCCGGTGGATATTTGCAGGCGGCAATCCGGGGCCGGCCGCTGTTTCGCTCCGGCCGGCGGAAGGCCGTACCTGTTCCGGTTAACAGCCGGTCTGCACCGGCGGTTCGTTTGTCACCGGGAAATCGATCGGCAGGACGCGATGCTCCCGGCATCTAACGAATCCAATCGGACAATCAATATCAAACATAACGAATTTCTGCGGAAAATACCGTATCCGGTGGCTGTCGCAGGGGTGGGCACTTCCCGCGGTGATGCCCGGCGGAACCGCTCGTCCCGGGTCGTCCGGTCCGTTCCTGCCGTGGTCAATGGTATGGGTCGGGTCGATACATGAAGGTCCGCGGCATTCCGGTGAACCGCTCCGCCCAGTTGAGCAGGGATTCGGGGAGTTCGACAAGGGATTTCGCCTGGTTGCTCAGGAAAAGCAGGTGGATGTCGCCGTCGGCCGTTTCCACCAAAGTTGCGGCCCAAATCCGATGGCTTGCGGTTTGTACCAGGGCAGCTTCCCGAAGCCCCAGCAGTCCGGGGGCATATCCGCTGAGGAAGGTGGTGTCGCCCCATGTCTGCCTTTGGTCGACGACTTTCAGGTTTGCGGTGAAAAATGGCAACAGGCTGTCCCCGACCAGGCGTATGAAATGGTCTCTCGAGGCCGGTTCGGCGAATATGTCCCTTTCGGAATCTCCGACACCCAATGCTAAGGATGGTGGGGCGGATGTCCGGAGGTATGTCCCCTGGGCGGAAGCACCGGCACCGAATCCACACGAGAAATTGTTCCCATCCTGGCGGAGTTCCATCCGGTTACCTGCCTGAAGTTGGAAAACAATGCGGCAAGGCTGGTCGTCGAACGCGCTTGTTTCGAACACGGCGGCATCGCCCGCACGGGCGGCTCTTCCTTCCAGGTATCCGTTATGCCCTTCCCGGGACAGGGTCAGGGCGAAATCCAGGGAATCCGCCGCGAAATCTCCGGTCAACAGCGTGCCTTCGCCTCCCGCGTCCCGGAGATACCAGGTGCCGGACAAATCCGTCCGGCCGACGGCAGGGGCCGGTTCCTGGAGCCGGAACCTCACCACAGGACCGCCTTCCCTGGCTTGGTATCGACCGGACAACCGGTTTGGCTCGGCCAGGCTGGCCTGTAGGGCCGCCACTTCCTGCCAGCCGCGGTAGGCGACCATTTCCGTACCCAGGTCGGCGTGCAATATGCCGTCAAGCGCGAAGGTTTCCGTTCCGTCGTTCCACCGGCCGCTGACATACCCGTCCGCCCAACTCCACAGGACCATCTCCCAAGGGCGGCCCTGCTCGCCGGTTCCGACGTAACGCCGCAGGAAGGGCGTGTCGGCGGCGGGCGCCGGTCGGTGGTCCGTTCCGGCCGGTGGAACCGGGGGACTTTCCCGACAACCGGTCTGCAACAGCAGCCATCCGGTCCAACAGCAGGCCAGTACTATCCAGCTATTCTTTTTTACAGCCATTTCGATGTCGTTTGGCAAGAGGAAAGGAATCCGGCCGGTTTCCTGATCTACCGCCGGCGGACCGGCACTTTCCGCCGCCGACCCAAAATTAGTCATTCTTGTGCAGCGACGGTACCTGCGGTTCTTGCGGTACTTGGTGCGCCGGTGTCCTCCCCCGGATGGGCCGACTCCCTCCGGAATGGGCCGTTTTACACGGTCGGGCTCCGTTCGGTCGCCGGAACAGGTCGATCCGAAAGCGGTGGGTATCCTGACGGGTAACCTTCGGACGTGGTTTCCGGCCTCCGGCGTCGCCAGCTGCTTTTCGCTGTCCGGAAGCCTTCCGCGTCTGAACGACAGCCCTATTCCGCTTTGATTTCAAATGTCTTTCCCGCCGCATTGAGCAGCAGGAAATCCTCCTCCGGGCATTCCTTCGTATACCCTATCCAGGAGCCCTACCCGACCGGATGCGCCCTGTCCCACACCCTTATCTTTTGCCGGATGTGGAGTCCGCCCATGGCGTGCGGCTCCTTGTCGAGCAGGAAGTCGGTGATGGGGTTCCGGTCGCGGTCGCAGAGGCCGAATTCCTGAGCCGCCTCTGGCTTGAACGGCCATCCTCATACCGGGCCATTACATACATATCGTCGGCCAGCCGGCGTGGCTCGCTCTCGAGCTTGCGGAGGAAACGGCCTTCCGGGTCCGGCAGGATGTATTCGTCCTGCCTGGTCGGGCGGACGACCAGGCAGCCATCCACCACTTCCGGGTGGATCCGGTAACAGGGGCCGGCCAGCGGGCGACCGTTGATGGGGAACAGGAAAGCGGTATCCCCTTTTTTCCGGATGGAAGTAACCGGCGATGCGCCTTCGAACCGGTCGGAGGCTGCCGCCCTCAGCTGTCCTGCCTGGCGGTGCCACAATCCTTTTTTGCCCGAAAGGGCGTCTTCGAAAACGAGGAAAGGAAAGGTGTCGTTTTCCATGCCCCCTTGCCCCCGGTCGCACGGACCGGTCGCTCTTTTGCGGACCATGGGCTCGAACATCGTATCGATGCGCACCTTTCCTCCGGTATGGCCCCGGCCGTGAAGGTCCCCGCGGTTGCTGCGGCCCACATGCAGGATGTAGCACCCTTTTTCATCCAGGTAGCGATTGTCGGCATAGGTCGGTGGAATGATTACCTTGAATTGGGCGTCCATCCGGCCGGCCCGGGCCTGTTCCCAGGGTGGACCCTTGCCATCGGTGAAATTCCCCGGCGGGTCGGGGTGGGCTGACCTGGTGGAAATTATCCGGGAAAAGGGTTTGGGTGCTGATTTGGAAAATACCGGCCATTCCCTGCTTGTCATGGCCTACCCGGGCCCAATCGCCTTGTTCCCACACGATGCCGGTAAACGCTATCGGAATAAGTACCTTGCCATCGGGATTGGTGAGGCCTTGCAATACAACGATCCCGGTTCCAACCCGGGAAATCCGGGTTGCCCGGATTCGACCGGAAGCGGACTGGGAAATATGCGAATAAGGCCAGGTTTTGCGCGGATGTCCCGGCGGGTCCTAGGTTCTGACCGCTTCCTGTCGGAAGTCCTCCACCGCTAGTGTGCCGTCGTTTAAAGGGTCGGTTTCAATCACCGGATCGTCGACCTCCTGGGCGGAGGCGGACAGGCATGCGAACAGGTCATGTGGCAGGTGTGGGGCCGGCCCGAAAAGCTGAAAAAGGCCACAGGCGGAACCACCTTACGCGGAAAGGCAATGTTTATCCGTGGCCCGGAAGGGGGCTTGGGAAGCGAAGTTCGGTCGGAAATATCATACGCTCCAGGAACTGGCTCCGGAAAGCCTCAGGGGGCTGTCATGCCGCCGGTGGTCGGTCAGCCCTGATCCGCCCGCTGTGCCGGGATGAACCGGCCCGTATCCGTTCTTGGCGTAGCGGGCCGGCACCGGATTGCGACGACAGCGGACAGGTAGTGGGCAGTGTCTGCAACCATAGGTTTTTTTTGCTGTTCTAATCCAATGAATTGAAGCAGGTGGCCTCCGGAAAGTGTCGGCTTTCCCGTCGGCCACGGCATACAACGTCCAATCGAATATGTGGTATCCTGCCTTGCAGGCGGTGCTTGTCGCCATCCTGCCCTTTCTTTTCCTGCGTTTCTTCCGGGATACCCGGGTGGCTGACTGGCTCAGTCCGGTCGTACTATGCTACCTGGCGGGCATCCTGCTCCGGAACCTGACCGGAATTGCATGGGATGATACCTGGTCCATGTACTATGCGCAGGGGGCGGTGCTTTTGGCGATACCCTTGTTGTTGTACAGCACGGACTTATGGGGATGGTTGAAGCTTGCCCGGGCCACGATCCTGGGTTTCGGGTTGATGGTCCTGTCCGTCCTGGGGAGTGCGGTGGGCGCGGCCTTCCTGTTCCGGGCATCCACCGACCAGGATACGGCGGTGCTCTCGGCGATGCTGGCGGGGGTATTCACCGGCGGTACGCCGAACCTGAATATGATAGGGATCGCTTTGGGTGCGGACGGCCCCACCATCGTCCAACTCAATGCGGCGGAAATTGCCTGCGGGGGCCTGTACCTGCTCTTCCTGACCTCGGTGGCGCATCGGTTTTTCGGGCTGTTCCTGCCTCATTTCGAAGCGGGGCGCAGGAGCGGGGAGCGGGAAGCGGAAACGGGCGGTACGAATCCCTTCTCCTGGCGGGGCGTCTTTTCCGGGTTGGGGCTTACCGTGGCGATCCTGGCCTTAGCTGTCGGTGGATTGCTGCTGGCGGGCGGGAGCCTGGAGAATGCGACGGTGCTGGTCCTGCTGATTTCCACCTTGGGGGTGGGGGCCTCATTTGTGCCGACGGTCCGCCGATGGGGCGGAACGTATGAGGCCGGGGAATACTTGCTGCTCTGTTTCAGTGTGGCCATCGGGTTGACCGCCGATTTCCGTTCCATTTTCCAGGACGGTTGGTTCATGCTCGCCTACTGCGGGGCGGTCTTGTCGGGGACGGTCGTCTTGCATACCTTGTTGTGCCGCTTGTTTCGGATCGACCGCGATACGGCGATCATCACATCGACGGCCGGGATATACGGACCTGCCTTTATCGGGCAGGTGGCATCGGTCATCCGGAACCGGCACATGGTTTTTTCCGGCATTTCCACGGCGCTGGTCGGTTTGGCCGTCGCCAATTTCCTGGGCGTGCTGCTGGGGAGATTCCTGCAATACCTGTTGGGATAAGGCCGACCGGTTCCGGAATCCGCACCGGCACCGAAGCGTGGCAAGGACGGCCCGCCCGGCTTCCGCAGGAGGATACTTCCTGCCGGAGGCGGAGCCGGGTATGCCGGAAGGCGGGCAGGGGCTCAGGGTGATTTCGATAACTTCAGCGTATGTCCGGTACCGTCGGAAGACAAGATCTGCAGCAGGTATAATCCGGGCGGATACGCTTGCATATCGACCGTGAGGAAGTTGGTGGCGGCCGGCAGGTCCAGTTCCTCGAATCCGGTGAGCGGTCGGCCGGCGATATCCAGCAGCCGGTAGCGCATCGATGAAAAAGGGGCTTCCGATATGGCCAACCGGAGGGTCCGCGCAACCGGATTCCCCAGCAAGCGGAAAACGGAAGCGGGTTCCCCGGCGACGGGGGCGGCGGTGGCACAAGGCGTATTCGGGTCGAAGGTGGTACCCAGGCTGAAGGACCGGGTGCAGCCGGTGGACAGGTCCGTTACGGTCAGGGTATAGAGGGAGGTACCGGGAATCGTGTTGCACCAACTATCTTCGGTTGCATCCGGAAGCGGGATTCCCGAAAGGGACCATTGGAGTGTGTACGAATCTGGTAGCAAGGAGGGGTCGTTGAGGACCAGCAGGTTTCCGGCCGCCTGAAAAGCGGGAGGATAGGGCAGGGGAAGGGTTTCCGCCAAGAGCAGGTCCGATTGGCTGGTGCATCCGTTGCTGTCCGTATGGACCACAAAATAGCTGCCCGGCTGGAAAACGGTCAGGGTATCCGCGGTGGCCCCGAACAAGGCGGACGTATCGGCGAACCATTGCAGGCCCTGCTGGAGGTTCTGGACTTCTATGGTCGCCTGGGTGCCTTCGCAAAAGGCGGTATGGCCCGCCGGGTGCAACTGGGGGGTAGGCGGCACGGGAAAGATACGGACGGTATCCGTCGTCTGGAGCTGGAAGACCGGATGGATGACCGCCGGCAGCACGGTGAGGCTGCCGCTGGTCAGGGTGTCCGGGGTAAGCCGGTCGAAATAGACATAGCCGCAGCTTTCGGACCCGAAAAGGTCCTCGTCCCGGACCTCGAGTTCGTAGGTCCCGCTATCCAGGGGCAGGTTGATGTTTACGGCGAACGGGAAGGACACATTGTCCGCCGGATCGGTACTGGCCACCAGGTTGCCGGCCGGATCCTTCAGTTTGACATAGAGGTCGGGTGGGACGCTGGTCGGCAGGCCGAAGTCGTCACAACCGGCACTCAGGATGGTGACGGTGGTCAGCCGGTAGCCGACGGTATCCACGGTCGCCTGGAATTGCACCGGATACTGGCCGGGTTGTCCGTACGGCTGCGGTTCGGGATGCTCTTCGGTGGAGCCGGTCCCGTTGCCGAAATCCCAGATGTAGCTGAATCCCGGATGTCCGTTGGAAGGGATGTTGTTCTGGAAAACGACGGTCGCCGAGCCGCAGCCGGTCCCGTTTTCCATGCTGAATCCGTCATTGGTGGCCACGGCCGGCTCGATGAGCATCGGAAAGGAAAAGGAAGTGGTCTGTGTCGAGACCAGGACCTGTGCCGAAATGAAAACCTGGATGTCGTAGAGTCCCGGCTGGAGGGGGGTGCCGCAAAAGCGGACGCAACCGTCCGACTGCCCGGCCGGGTCGAAGGAGAACTGGTTCGGCTGCCATTGCAGGCCGGGCGGGACGTTGGCCAGGGCCAGGATGGTGATGTTGCCGATGGGGAGCCCGGGCGGGGTGTTCGGGTCGACCGCATGCACGGGCGTGGTGCTCTGCGGCATGCGGAAGCCCACGTCGCCTTCGTAATAGGCAGCGGCCGTACCGGTAGGTGCGGAGGACAGGAACAGGGTGTCCGCCGGCAAGCCGGGGGGCAAGCTGACGATGCAGCCCGGACAGCCGGTCTGTGCTGCGGACGGGAAGCCGGCCGCCCAAGCGGCAATCACAGCGGCGATGACCCGGAACATGTGGCGGATCGGGTACGACATACGGTATGGGTTTGTTCCGTCCGTGGAAACGGCCTCGCCGTCTTGCGGAGGGTTCGGTAATGAATGAATCTGGTCGGGTACCGACGGATGCGGCGGTTGCGGACCGCAGGAAACAGGAGCGGCAGGTGTGTGGGCAGTATTTTCGGGACCATTGTCCGTCGGCGGACGAGTTCAGGCTGGGTATCGGGTGGTCGCGCCGGCAAATATAATAAAAAGCCGATATGTCGGAAGCAGGAAGTCCGTCTGTTCGAGCCATATCCGCCGAATGTATACATCCGTCGGATGCTACCGATCCGTTGTGCACGGATCGGCACCGAACCACTTCCATCGCCGTGGCGGACGATGCCGGTAACATCAGAACCGATAGGAATAGGCGGCGACGGGAAAGGGGATGAACCCGTCGCCCAGGTCCTGGAAAGTACTGATCCAAAACCCGAAATCGATTTGGTTGCCGTTCCGGAACCAGGAGCTGCCCAGGACGACCGACCGGAACCCGTCCCGGAACTCGTCATAGATGTCGAGGTATTCGCCGAACAGCCGGAAACGATTGGCGATGCGGAAAGATCCGGACAGCGAATAGCCGTTGATACCGGTCCCGTCCTCGAAGGAGGTACCCCTGCCCACCATGATGTTGAGGAATTTTTCCCGGGTGCCTAGGGAAACCGAGCCATAGGCGAGTCCGGCGCCGCTGGACTCCAACCCTACACCGGTCAGTCCCAGGAGCTGCACGCCCCCCGCCAGGTGGATCCGTTCGCCGATGCTGCCGCCGAACTTGGCCCTGGTCTGGAACATGCTGGCGATGAAGACAGTGGAAAATCCGCCTCCGAGGGTAAAATGGTCGGATATGCCGTAATCGAAGGTGTTGGACAACAGGATGGTCCGAAATTCCATCCTTTTCTTGTCGAGTAGAAATCCGGTCGGGGACACGTACATGCGCACCTGCTCGGGCATTTCTCCCGGATCGGATCTGTTGGGTGCGGCGTCCGGGTCATCGGCATAGTTCAGCTGGCCGATATCCTGGGGGACAAATCGGAGCGGGTTTCCGGTACGTAGGAGGAAGCGGAGCGATTGTCCGTCGTAATGTTGCAGGATACCGGTGAAACGGTCCCCCCGGTCGGTGGTCAGCACCTGGTGGTTGGCCGCGTCGGCGGGAAGCGGAGGACCTGCATGGTAGAGGGTATCCGTATTTTTCCAATAAAAGAAAAGGCGGCGGCCGTCGTCCTGCCGCAAGCGGAAGCCCGTCCGGTTCGCCTGGACCATTTCGCCGCCGATCGGGGCGCCGTCCCGGGTGGTGCCGGAATATTGGAACAGGTAGGGGCTTGGTCCTGCCACCGGGGGCGTTGCGGTATCCGGCACGTCGATATGGTCTATTTCCGAAATGGAAAGCTGCAGGGTGTCCTGTTGGCGGAAGACGAAACCGAGTCTGGCCTCGTCGAAGCGGATGATCCGGCCGATCAGCTGGGAGCCGTCCCGCATATGGAGGATATGCTGTTGGGTGGTGTCGCCCAGGCGGAGGATACCGTTGACCGGCAATTGTGCAATGGCCGGGAAACTGCCGAGGAAAAGCAGCAGGGCGGCAATGGGAAGGCGCATAGGTCTGTTGTTGTGGCCGGAACTCCGGTATGCGGGACAGGGAGCCGGTGTGCGGACAGCCTGACCGTTGCGTGCCGACCTCCCGGGTCCGTATCGACGGGTGAAGATACGACGACAACCATATAGACAGACCCGGGGATGCGAAAAGTTGGTGGAAGTATGTATTTTGCCATCGAATCGGTAAAAGGTCGCGGGGAGACCGCCCCGCCCGTGCCGAAGGGATGCGGCGGCCCCGGGCCGGAACCGCTTTCCGTTTTCAATCCATCCGTTCATGAAACATTTGATACAGGAAAAGCCGGTCGGGCTGTTTGTGGTGCTGGCCGGTTTTTTTGTGACCAACGCGCTGGTGGCGGAATTCATCGGGGTCAAGATATTCGCGCTTGAGGACACCTTGGGTTTCCGGCCGCTCGAGTGGCGGTTGTTCGGCCAGACGGGATCGTTGTCGCTGACGGCCGGTGTGCTGCTGTGGCCGGTGGTCTTCGTCATGACGGACCTGATCAACGAGTATTATGGCCGCAAGGCGGTCCGGACCTTGTCCTACCTGACGGCCGGGCTGATCGCCTACGCATTCGGGATGGTCTATGCCTCCATCCGGTTGGTGCCGGCGGATTGGTGGCGGGGCGTCTACGCCGCGGAAGGGGTGCCGGATATGCAGTCGGCGTTCGAGCAGGTGTTCGGCCAGGGCTTGTGGATTATTGCCGGGTCGATGGTGGCCTTCCTGGTGGGGCAAGTGTTGGATGCAGGGGTATTTCATCGGCTTCGACGGCTGACGGGGGAGCGGAAGCTGTGGTTGCGGGCGACGGGATCCACGCTGATCTCCCAATTCGTCGACAGTTTCGTGGTCCTGTACGTCGCTTTTGTGTTGGGTCCGCAAAAATGGTCGATGGCGTTGTTCCTGGCGGTAGGCACCGTGAATTATTGCTACAAGTTCCTGGTCGCCCTGGTGTTGACACCGGTCATCTACCTGGCCCATCACCTGATCGACCGGTATTTGGGGGCGGCGATGTCTCAGAAGCTGCGGCTGGAAGCGCGCGAGGACACACTGGCATGAGCGTCGGTCCTTCCGATGGGAAAGCGGCCGGTCGGGAAAAGTCAGGGCTTGTGGTGCAGGAGGAAATCCCGGACATTCGATTCGACCCGCCCCGTCAGGTCATGGGTATCCTGGCGGATGAAATCCGTCCCGGTCAGCTGTTCGTACAGTTCGATGTACCGATCCGTGACCTGGTCGACGAAGGACTCCGGCATCAGGGGCATGATATCCCCCTCCCTTCCCTGGAAGCCGTGTGAAATCAGCCATTCCCGGACGAATTCCTTGGAGAGGTGCCGTTGCGGCAATCCCTGTTGCTGCCGTTCCTCATATCCTTCCTTGAAAAAATAGCGGGAGCTGTCCGGCGTGTGGATTTCGTCGATGAGGTAGATCCGGCCATCCTTTTTTCCGAATTCATATTTGGTGTCCACCAGGATGAGACCCCGGTCGCTGGCCATCCGGGTGCCGCGTTCGAACAGGGCGAGGGAATAGGCCTCCAACTGTTCGTAATCGTTTTCGCCGACGATGCCCCTCCGGATGATATCATCCCGGGAGATATCCTCGTCGTGGCCTTCCTCCGCTTTGGTGGCGGGGGTGAGGATAGGGGCGGGGAAGGGGTCGTGTTCGCGCATGTCATCGGGCAGCGGAACCCCGCACAATTCCCGGCGACCGGACTGCCAGGTCCGCCAGGCATGGCCGGTGAGGTAGCCGCGGACGACCATTTCCACCCGGAAAGGTTCGCAACGGAGGCCGACGGCGACGTTGGGATCGGGGGTGGCAAGGAGCCAATTCGGACAGATATCCCGGGTAGCATCCAGGAAGTGGGCAGCTAATTGGTTCAATACCTGTCCTTTGCAGGGAATCGGGCTGGACAGGATGTGGTCGAAGGCGGAGATACGGTCCGTAGCGACCATGACCAGCAGGTCATCCACGGTGTATACGTCGCGGACCTTGCCGTGATAAACGGCGGTTTGGCCCGGAAAGGAAAAATGGGTGCTGTCGATGCTGCGCTGTGCGGCTGGTATCATGGCGATGGGTCGGGTGGAGGACAGGCGTGCTTACAGGTGTTTGACGGAGTTGCGGTCGGTGATGATGTCCTTGAGTTCCTTGAGCATCTCGTATTGGTGGGGGGCCACCCGCTTGAACGCTTCCTTCAGGGCTACGAAAGCGCCTTTGTCCATGACATCGGAACCCACCTGCAGGATGGTGTCCCGCATGAAAGCCACATCTTCCTTGAGGAGCGATTTCAGGGAAGGGATGTCATGCCAATCCCCTTCGACGGCGATCCCTTCGGCCAAATGGCCATCTTCCTGCAGGACGGGGTCCAGGGCGATGATCTTGTCCTCTTGCTCGGCATCCAGGGTGGACGCCGCCGCATCATGTTGCGGCAACTGCCAGTTGCCGGCGGACCGGCCGTCGTTGAGCATGAAGATTTCCAGGCCTTTTTCCCGAATGCGGTAGATGAAGAGATGGGCGGTCTTTGACAATTCCATGGATATCCGTTTATACGTTATAAGCCGAAAGGTCGCCGGATGCCCGATGAAAGCCCTCGAGGGGGCTTTGGGACGGACGGGCAGGCCGGGCGGCCGACCGTTTCGCCGGCAGTCGTTCTATGCCGGGCGAACGAGCAATAACGACCAAACGCTAACAAACGACGGGGGGAATAGTTGCGCTGCAAAGTAAAGCAATAATGCCGAAACCAAGGCCCGGGGGATGTAAAAACTTTATGTCGGCCGGCCGGAGGTCAGCTGCCGAGCGCATGGGCACGCAGGCGGGCCGCCTCCAGGCCTTGCAGGATGTGGTCGAAGAGACCGGATTGTTCGAAGGAGGCGAGTGCCGCCTCGGTGGTCCCTCCTTTGGAAGCGACCTTGCGGATCCACTCCTGGCAGGTGAAGTCGTATTGGTGGTAAAGGTCGATGGCCCCCTGGAAGGTTTGTCCGACCAGCAATTCCGCGGCCGCCTTGCTGAAGCCGGCATCGGTGGCCGCCTGGATCATGGCTTGCATGAAAAACCAAACGTAGGCGGGGCCGCTTCCGGAAATGGCCGTGGCGGCGTCGATCAGGGCTTCGTCCTCCACGTAGACGCTTTTCCCGGTGGTGTTGATCAGGTTTTGGACGGTGACCAGTTCGATGCGGGTCACCGCGTCGGTCGAGGTGAAGGCGGTCATACCCATCCCGATCTGCGCGGGCAGGTTCGGCATGGCGCGGATCACTTTCCGGAGGCCCAGCCCTTCGCAGATGGTTTGCATCCGGACACCGGCCATGATGCTCAGGAAGACCTGCTGCGGATCTACCATCGGCCTGATCTTGTCAAAGAGGCCGGGAGCGTCCTGGGGTTTCACGGCCAGGATGACCAGGTCCGCCCCGGAAAGGCAGTCTTCGGGCTGCCGGCAGACACTGCCGACATCCTGGCGTTCCAATTCGGGCCATTTTTCAGGTGATTTTTCCAGGATCATCAGGTCTTCCCGGGAAGTGATCCTGGAGCGTAGGAAGGCGTGCGCATAGGTGATGCCCATGTTGCCGCCGCCGATAATCAATATTTTCATAAGCTGGGTGATTGATGCCTGTCCCGGTCCGGTCGTCGGCCGGCGGCCGGATGGCGGAGGTGGACCGCTGCGGGCAAGCTTTCCCCGGGGGGCTGCCCGCGGCTTTCCTGCGATATTACGGAATAATTGAGCATATTTGTTGCAACCAAACAAGACAAAATGAGGAGGAACCTGATAAAATGCCTGTGGGGGGCCTGCCCGGCCGTCCTTTTATGGTCCACCTGCCGGCCCGGCGAGGCCCCGGCCGGCCGGCCGGAAACCGGGCGTCCGGACTATGTGTTGGCGATACACGGCGGTGCGGGCACCATCCGGCGGTCGGATATGGATGCCGGGCGGGAAACCGCCTACCGGGCGGTGTTGTCGCGCGCCCTGGATACCGGGGAAGCCATCCTGTCGACCGGTGGTAAGGCCCTCGATGCCGTCGAAGCGGTTCTCCTGGTCCTGGAGGATGCGCCGGAGTTCAATGCGGGTGTCGGGGCGGTCTTTACCCACGAGGGGTGGGTGGAACACGATGCGGCGGTCATGGACGGCTCCACCGGGGAAGCGGGTGCCGTGGCGGGTATCCGTACCGTACGCAATCCGATCCGGGCGGCCCGGGCGGTGATGGAGCGGTCGCCGCACGTGCTGCTGACCGGTCGGGGGGCGGAAGCGTTCGCCCGCTCGGTCGGCCTGGATACCGTTCCCAACATTTTTTTTCACACGGAACACCGGCGGAAGGCCTTGCAAAAGGCCTTGGATGAAGAGGCCGGGCAGGGGGGGCTGTCCGGCAGGGAGCGGGCGGACCTGAAGTTCGGGACCGTCGGCTGCGTCGCCCTGGACCGTGCCGGCCACCTGGCGGCCGGTACCTCCACCGGGGGCATGACGAACAAACGTTGGGGAAGGGTAGGGGACGCCCCCCTCATCGGTGCGGGTACCTGGGCGGAGGACGCCACCTGTGCGGTATCCTGCACCGGACATGGGGAGTATTTCATCCGCAACGCCGTGGCGCACGACCTGGCTGCCCGCATGGCCTATCTGCATATGCCGCTGGACAAGGCCGCGGACGAGATCGTCCTGACCAAATTGCGGGCGATCGGGGGCGAAGGTGGCCTGGTCGCCGTGGATACGACGGGTCGGGTGGCCATGCCCTTCAACAGCGAAGGCATGTATCGGGGATATGCCAAGCCGGGTGAACGATACATCGCCATTTACAGGGACTCGGTGGAATAATGCCCTGACGCGGCGAAATCCGTCGGCTTGTCGTACGCATACCCGACCTGGCCGCCACAGCCTTCCCGGCACTGTATTTGCGTAGTCACAACCATGCTTTCCATCTGAGATAACCGAATTCCCGCCCGCCTGCCGGTCGTCTGCCCAGGAGGGCCATTGCTTCGCCGTCAGGGAGTGGTGACCCGGATGACTGCCCGCCATCCGCTTGCCATCCGTTCGAAACCGCAATATGACCCGTTGGCTGTATTCCCTTTGCCTGTGTTGCCTGAGCCTGTCCGACCTGTCGGCCGGAGATTCGGGTTGGTTCGCAAATCATATCCGTCCGCTGCCGATGATACCCGTCCTTTCGGAAGGAAGGATCGGAATCTTGTGGCCCCTGCTGGTCCTCCTCCTCACCGGGTGGCTGCACCACCGTTGGCAGGCACGGGTCCGGGATCGGGCGGTCGCGGCGGCCGTCCGGCACTGGAAGGAGGCAATCCGGGAAAAAGAGGCGGCGGCGGAGGCTTTGCTGCAGCGGTGTATCCGGCTGGACCTGCTCAATAAGAAGCTGGTGGA
This sequence comes from uncultured Saprospiraceae bacterium, assembly GCA_964573725.1. Classification (GTDB taxonomy): domain Bacteria; phylum Bacteroidota; class Bacteroidia; order Chitinophagales; family Saprospiraceae; genus UBA6168. The sequence goes on along the minus strand of CAZNLJ010000002.1, from coordinate 43,676 downwards.
CGAGATGGCGGAACGCGAACACATGGAACGTGCTCCCTTTCATCCGGAACAAGTGCTGGCCACCCTGAGCCACGAACTGCGTACGCCGTTGAACATCGTCCTCGGGCTCAGTGACCAGCTGCTCACCGAGACCTTGCCTGCCGCCCAGGCGGAGCAGGTCCATGCCATCCGGCGGGCAGGTCGGGAATTGGCGACTTTCGTGGCTTCCGCCTTGTCAAACCTGACAGGTGGGAAGTGGCAGGCCGGTGCCGTCTCCGAAGGCCGTCCCGAGAACGGTTCCGCCGAGGCCCTTCCGGTCGCCGGGGACTATGCGCACCTCGGGGGTATGCAGGTGCTGGTTGTGGAGGATAACAAGATGAACCAGCTGGTGGTGAGCAAACTGCTCAAAAAGCAAGGTATGCTGGTTACCTTGGCCGACAATGGGGCCGATGCGCTGGCTTTGTACGAGGAAAGACCGTTCGACCTCATCCTGATGGACATCCAGATGCCCGTCATGGACGGCTATCGGGCCACGGCCGAAATCCGCAACCACCGCGACCACGCAAAAAGGGAGGTGCCGATCATCGCACTGACGGCCTCGGCCTTCCTGACCAAAAAGGAGAAGGCGGAACTGTTCGGCATGAACGACCATGTCGGCAAGCCCTTCGAACCCGTCGAACTACTGGAAAAGATCAGCCATTGTCTCGCCCTGCGGTAACAGGTTTCCCGACCCGGCGGGGCTGCAACAGCCCGGCCCCTTACTTGCCGCGTTGGAATTCCTCCCAGGTGGTGGCGTTGTAGTGGTCTTCCGCAACGAACAGCATTTCCTGCTGCAGCGCGTCGACTTGCTTGTAGCCCGGTGAGATCAGGATGCGCTCGTACTGGGGGGTCAGGTAGACATAGCTGGGATATCCGAGCCTGCCGTTGAGCAGTTCGTAGGCCAACATGTGGACCCCGTTCCTGCCCCCTTCCCGCCATTTGAAGGTCGTCCCCATGAATTCCACATCCTCCCGCTGCTCGGCATCGAACTTCACGGCATAGAAGTGCTTGTTCATGTAGGCGGCGACCTTGGGGTCTTGGAAGGTGGTGGCGTCCATCCGTTTGCACCAGCCGCACCAATCGGTGTAGAAGTCGATGAACAACTTCTTGGGAACCTTGGCGTTGGCTTTGACAGCCTCATCCCAGCTCATCCATCGGATGCCCCCTTCGGCGGGAGCGTCGATGGCAATGGAGGAGGTTGTCGTAGCGGTTTTTTCCGGCATGAACGCAAAAAAGCCGGCGGCGGCAGCCAGGAATGCGACGGTGATGATGGATTTTCTCATAAGATCGAAGGATAAGGCCGTCCGACGGCCCGGTTTGTGCACGCCCCCGTCGGATACCGGCGCGGTGGCTTGCTTGGGTACGGGTGTCCGGGCAGGCGGCCTGGTTTGGATGATGTCATGTGTCCGGTCGAGTTCCGGTGACCGGCCCGGTACTTTCCTGTCGCCGGCCGGCGTGCAGGTAAGCCGTAGTTTAAACGGCCTTTTGCTCCCAATTGTTCTGTCGGTACCCGGAAATCACCTGGTCCGCCGGTGTCTTGCGCCGACCGCCCCGGCCGGCCGGAAGGGGCCGGAGCGGTTCCGACGGCCGGTACGCACCCCATCCATGAACAATCGGCCCGGCCATCCGTTTTCCTGTTTCCTCCCCGGTTCCCTTGCCTTTTACCGGTAAGGACAGGGATTCGGAAAATAGGGCTCCTGTCCTTGCGAGGGGCAAATACCACACCATTCACCTGTAGCGACATGGATAAGGGTTCACGGAAAATTGTCATCGCCGTCGGCGGCTCCAGCGGCGCGATTTATGCGAAGGTCCTCTTCGACCGCCTGGCCGAGCTGTCGAGCCAATGGGAGGCCGTCGGGGTGGTCATGAGCGACAATGCCCGGTTCAACTGGACCTACGAACTGGGCAACGAATGTTATCGGGATTATCCCTTCGACTTTTACGACAAACGGGATTTCAACGCCCCGTTCGCGTCGGGGTCCGCCCGATACGACACGATGATCGCCTGCCCTTGTTCCATGGGATTCCTGGGCCGGGTGGCGGCCGGCATCTCGGACGACCTGGCTACGCGGGCGGCCGACGTCATCCTCAAGGAACGCCGTCGCCTGATCCTGGTGCCCCGGGAAACCCCGCTGCATCTGCTGCACCTGCGCCACATGGTCGCCATCACCGAGGCGGGCGGCATCATCTGCCCGGCAAGCCCCTCATTCTACAGCAAGCCCGCTGACATGGAGGCCCTGGTCGCCACCGTGACGGACCGGGTCCTGGACCTCGCCGGCTTCTCCCTCGGCACCTACCGTTGGGGTATGTCATCCTGACCGGGGAATCGGTATGGCGATGCCAAAAGCCGGTCAAATCCGTTTACCTTTACAGCGCGATAAACGCCGGCCCCCGCCTGGCAATCTCTCAGGTAAACGACACGATTCGTGAAGCAAGATTATGAAACCGTCTTTGAGGATACGAGTATCGTGGTGGTGAACAAACCGCCCCGGCTGCTGACGATACCGGATCGGTTCTCACCCGACAAGCCCAACCTCTACCACCAGCTGACCGCGCAGTACGGCCGGATCCTGACCGTCCACCGATTGGATCGGGAGACCAGCGGCATCCTGGTGTTCGCCAGGACGGAGGAGGCCCACCGGCACCTGTCGGCCCAGTTCCAGGTCCATTCGGTCACCAAGATCTACTACGCATTGGTGGAAGGCGCGATGCACCAGGAGGCTGGCATCATCGACAAACCCCTGACGGAGCATCCTTCCGAGCCCGGAAAAATGGTGGTGGCGCACCGGGGCAAACCTTCCGTGACCCATTTTCGGGTGGTGGAGAAATTCCGGAACCACACCCTGGTCGAAGCGGATATCAAGACGGGCCGCATGCACCAGATCCGGGTACATTTCCAGTCGGTCGGATACCCGCTCGCCGTGGACGCGCTGTACGGCCGGAAAGCCGTTTTCCTCCTGTCCGATGTCAAGCACCAGCAATACCGCATGGGCAAGTTCCAGGAAGCGGAGCGCCCCTTGATGAGCCGCACCAGTCTCCATGCCCACCGTTTGTCCTTCCGGCATCCCGCTACGGAGGAAACGGTGAGCTTCGTCGCGGAATTGCCGAAGGATTTCGGTGCGGTGGTGAAACAGTTGCGGAAATGGGGGCGGTAAGCGGAAGTCGTTCCGGAACGGCGTAAGCGCAGTGCATACCGTCCCGTCCCGTCCTGTAGCCCTCCTCCTGCCCGTTCCGCCCGGGCGGCGCAACCTGACAACCAATTTTTCCGATATGTCCCGCTTCACGAACTATGCCGCAACGGCCTTGATGCTCCTGTCCCTGACCAGGGAGCTGCCGGCGCAAACCGTCTATTTCGTAGACCAGTCCAACGGTAACAACTCCCATGCGGGAACGAGCCCGGCCGCCGCCCTCCGGACCGTGGAGGAGGCGGCGGACCGGGTGCTCCCGGGGGATACCGTCTCCATCATCGGAACCTATGCCAACAGCCAGTACCAATCGGGATATTCCTTCTCCGGAGACATCAACGACCCCCAAATCTGGCACGGCCAGAATACCTTCAAAATCAACAATGTCCATGGGATTCCCTCCGCATACGTCACCATCCGGCCCTACGACGCCAACACGGTGGTCAAAGGGGACGGCGCGAACATCGTACGGATTACCAACAGCAGCTACATCCGGGTGGAGGGGCTGGACATCCAGGGAGAGGTGGACAACATTCCCTACGGTACCGCCGTCGCCCTGCAGTTCCTCTACCGGGAATCCGGAAGTACCAATACCCTGTACCGGGTACCGCCCGGTACACCGGAGGAGGAAATCGACACGATGACCTTTCCGGTGCTGAGTGGCATATCCAGACCATCCTACACGGATACCCGCGGCTTTTACGCCAGCAACTGCCACCATCTCGACATCATCGGCAATACGGTCCACCATACACCCGGGAACGGCTTGCGGGTGGCGGACAGCGACCACATCAACATCATCGGGAACGCCGCGTACAGTTGTGCCAGGAAATCCTACTCCGGTACCCACGGCCTGGTGGTCTCCGAATCCGCCAGCATCGATACGACCTCAGGCTACAAGATATTCGTTACCCACAACCGGGTCCATTCCAATTACAATGAGATTTACTCCTGGTCGCCGCTGAAGACTTTCATCGTCACCCATATCGACGAGGGCAAAGGGATTTCCTTGCAAAAGAACAATTCGTCCGTCACATGGACCCACGGACGCATCTACGTCGCCAACAACCTCGCTTATCGGAACGGGTACAGTGGTGTCCATGCGAACGAATGTGACCGGGTGGACTTTTTCAACAACACCGCCTATCAGAATTTCCATACGGAGACGGTCACTTACATGAATCCTGCGCCGAACGGCAACCTGGGCATTTCCTTTGCCGACGGCAACGATGTACGGATGGTCAACAATATCGCCTACACGGCTGCCGGGGTAGGCAATGCGCTTGCGGCGGCAAACTGTACGGGACTTGTCGCCGCCAACAACATGGTATTCGGGGAGATCGACAGCGATGTGGATGGTGTCGACGTCAATACCATTTTTGGAGACCCGTCGTTTACGGATACCGCTTCGGACGATTTCAGCCTGCAGCCGACCTCTGCCGCCATCGGGGCGGCGGATGCCGGGTTCGCACCTGCCGACGACTTTCTTTTCCTGGCCCGCGACGCTTTCCCGGATGCCGGTGCGATGGAATACCAGGCCGCCCTACCCCTGGACTTGCTTGCTTTTCAGGCTTGGCCGGAGGGGCCGGACCAGGTCCGGTCTATATGCTCGGTCCTGCCGACCGATGCCCGGGATGTGGTCGTTTTGGAACGTTCCCCGGATGCCGGCCATTGGGAAGACCTCATGAAGTGGGAAGCAGGGACGGTGTCCGCAACGCCCCGTACCTTCCGGAATACGGATACGTCGCCTTTGCCCGGCACCTCCTATTACCGGTTAAGACTGGTTTCGCCGGATGGGACCTTCAGCTATTCCGAAATGAAAGGGGTACACCGGCCGGGTGCAACCGGCATCACCATACGGCCGAACCCGGTGGGCGACCGGCTCGTGGCGGTCGTGACCGGTTCCGGACCGGTGTGGCTCCTGGACCGGCAAGGTCGCCCGGTAGCGGGGCCGTTCCCTGGGGAAGGCCGGCCGGACGAACCGTTCGTGCTGGATGTGTCCGCCTTGTCGCCCGGCGCATACCTGTTGCGGGCAGGTCGGCAATCCGGATGGTTCATCAAGCGATAGCCGGTCCGGTCGCTGCTTTTTTGCAGGAAACCGAAGGCGTATGTTAGCCCGTCCTCCCTTTACGTTGACATTTTTTATGATATTTGGTCGTTTGTTGAACCGGGCGGCGATCCGGAGCAAGCGTTTCCCCCATCCTGCTTTCCCGGCCGGTCGGCGTTCGGGAAGCCTGCCGCCCAAATTATTCTCGATATGATCAAATCACTGTTGAAAATTGTAGCCCTGCTCATTGTGGGTATCCTCGTTTACAATTATTTCATGGGGGATGACCGGGAAAAGGAAAATGCGCGCCGGATTTTCGGGGAGGTGAAGACCTTGGCCGTCTCCGTCAAGGAATTGTTGCAGGCGGAGAAGGATAAGTTCGATGCAGGGAAGTATGACGCAGCCGTAGACAAGATCGGCGACCTGTTGGAGGACCTTCGCGACAAGGTCCGGGCCGGCTCCGATAATGACGAGTTGCTGGACCGGATCCGGGATTTGGATGTACAGCGGCAATCCCTGCACCGGGCCTTGCAGGAGTATAGCCGTCAGCAGGACACCGGGTCGGCGGACCGTTTGGTGCCGAAAGGAGGGAAGGACAGTTCGGAGATCAAGGCGGAGCTGGAATCCCTTGTCCGGGAAACCGAGCGCTTGATGCAGGAATTAACCGGACGGGAGTAGGGCTAATTCCCTATCTTTGCCGATGGTGGGCACCATCCGGATGCCATCGGGACCGGCGGAATGCCGGCAGATGGTGCGGGTTGCGCCTCCTGTGCCCCGACGAAGGAAAAATCCGACACGAATGCCAAATCGAAAGGGACCGTGAAAAGAATCCCCCCACACAGGCCGAACTACGGTTACGCCATCCTCAGCGTGACCTTGGTGTTGTTCCTGCTCGGGGCCTTCGGGCTTTTGCTGCTGCAAGGGCAACAATATGTCCGGATGCTTAAAGAGCAGGTGGAATGGATGGTGGAGTTGAAGCCGGACCGGACGGCCGCCGCCACGGATACCCTGCGGCAATTCCTGCCGGCCAGTTCCTTTTACAAGCCCGGCAGCTATCGGTACATCAGCAAGGAGGCAGGCATGGAGACGATGCGCTCGGAATTCGGGGAGGATTTCCTGAAGCTGGACATGGCGAATCCACTTTACGATGTCATGGTGTTCCGGCTGAAAGCCGACTGGATGGAGGCGAACAAGTTGCGTTTCATCCGGGAGACGCTCCGGGGATTCACGGCGGTCAGTGATGTGTACTATCAGGATCATGTGGCGGATGCCATCGCCGCCAACCTGCGGAAAGTCGGCCTGGGGGTATTGACGACCGGCCTGGTCCTGTTGTTCGTTTCCGTGGCCTTGATCCTGAACACCATCCGGTTGGCCTTGTACGCCAATCGGCACCTGATCAAGAACATGGAGTTGGTAGGGGCCTCCTGGGGTTTCATCAGCCGGCCCTACCTGGTCCGGAGCTTTTGGCAAGGGCTTCTCAGCGGCTTCCTGGCCATCGGCATCCTGACGGCACTGCTGTACCTGGCGTGGCGGTATGCCGAGGGGCTGCAGGAATGGTTCGACCTGGAACGCACGCTGTATGTGTTCGCCGCCCTGCTGGCCTTCGGCATCCTGCTGAACCTGGCGGGTACTTATGTTGTCGTCCGCAAGTACCTGAAGATGCGGGTGGATGACCTGTATTGAATCAACACGTCACCGGAATGGATCGGAACCGGTTGTGGACCGCGGCGCGGAACCAGCCCTCCGGATGTACGATGACGGATTGCATACCTGAAAATAAAGCAGATCGATGAGCAAGAACAAGCCGGCCAAGCGGGTGGTAAGGACCACTTCGCCGCGGACAGATAACCGGTCCCGGAGTTTCGGGGCGGGTGCCAGCCGTCAAAAGGAACCCTTGATTTTCGGCCGGAACAACTATTACCTCATGTTGGCCGGTATCGGGCTGGTCTCCCTCGGGCTGGTCCTGATGAGCGGAGGTGCCATGCCCGGACCGGACGTCTGGGATGACAGCATCATCTTCAGCAAACGTCGCACCCTGGTCGGGCCTTTCGTAATCTTCCTGGGACTGGTCGTGGAGATTTTCGCCATCTTCCACCGAAAGGCCGAACCTGCCGCCCTGGTCGATGCGGGGGCAGATCAGGAATCCGGCAAGGATTGAGCAGGAAGTCAGCCTGCCGGGCGTCATCGGAATCGGATGTCTGGACGGGATGGAAACGAATCGGCAGCCTGACTTCCCGAGCTGGCTAACGGCCGAAAGGCTCCGGATAAGAATTCGTCACCCGATCGGGGGGAGTATACCGGGCATTTGTTCCCTTATCCTGCCTGCCCATCCGGAAATCCGGCAGGCCTCACACTTCCGATCCGGGAGGGGGCGCGCCGAATGCAGGGCGGCCGGCAACGGACGGGGCTTCCCATCCGCCGCCGGTGTGGAAATCCGTCCGCCGGTCCGCGGCTTACCTCCGGGACCAGGATGGCCCTCGCGGTTCGGTCCTTACCGGGATGCGGCCTCCCCGGGTACGGGCCGTCCCAGAACGGCGGCATGGGAATTGTTACATCTCGGCAGAAATAATCAATCATCATGGAAGACCCTTTGCCGGAACGGCAAGATTACCTGGAAGGTTCCTGTCTGTTGGTGGACAAGCCAGCCGGATGGACCTCCTTCGACGTGGTCAACAAAATCAGGGGGGTGTTGCGTCATTGTTACGGGGTATCGAAGATCAAGGTCGGACATGCCGGCACCCTGGACCCCATGGCCACCGGCCTGCTCATCGTCTGCACCGGCAAGTTGACAAAGCGGATAACCGAATACCAGGAAATGCGGAAGGAATACTGCGGCACCATCACCCTGGGTGCCACGACGCCTTCCTATGATGCGGAGACGGAAGTGGACGCGACCTTTCCGACGGATCATATTACCGAAGCGGCGGTCGAACAGGTCCGGCAGCAGTTCATCGGTCCGATGGACCAGCTGCCGCCGGTATTTTCCGCCATCAAGGTGGACGGCCAGCCCATGTACAAGAAGGCCAGGGCGGGCGAGCGGCCGGCGGTACAGGCCCGGCCGGTGACGATCTACGACCTGCGGTTCACCCGGGTGGCCCTTCCCGAGATAGATTTCGAGGCGACCTGCAGCAAGGGTACCTATATCCGCTCGCTGGCATACGATATCGGCAAGGCGTTGGAAAGTGGGGCATACCTCTCCCGGCTTCGTCGGACAGCCATCGGCCGATACCGGGTTTCGGATGCCTGGCAACTGGACCAATGGGTGGACCAGGTCGAGAAGCAGGTTCGCATGCCGGATACGAATTGAATGGACCGATGGCAGCCGCAGACCAGGATATATTCCACACCGTCGCCGGTCCGGCGACGGGATTGTTCCGCGACCGGGGCAGCAAGTTCCTTTCCTACGCCTACCCGATGCAGGAGACCGCCCGGTTGGCGGAACACCTGGAAAACCTGCGGGTCCTGCACCCCAAGGCGCGGCATGCCTGTTACGCGTATCGGGTGGGTCCGGACGGCGCCTTGTTCCGGGCCAATGACGACGGGGAGCCGTCGGGCACGGCCGGTCGACCCATCCTGGGACAAATCGACCATTTCGGATTGACCAATGTGCTGGTGGTGGTGGTACGGTACTTCGGAGGAACACTCCTGGGGACGGCCGGCCTTATCCATGCCTACCGGCAGGCTGCGGCCGATGCCCTCTCCACCGCCGGCAAGGTGGAGAAAGTCCTCCAGGTCGTGCTGCAGCTCAATTTCCCATATCCCCTGTTGTCTTCGGTGATGCAGGCCGTCAAGCGGCTGGACTTGCCGATTCTTGAGCAATCCTTTTACCTGGACGGCATGATGAAGGTAGCCCTCCGTCAAAGTCGGCAAGCGGAACAGCTGCTGGAGCTGAAGGCCTTGATGGCGGGCGTGCCGGTTTCGGAAGCTCATTCCCTACCTTTCCCGGATGGGCTGGACCTACAGGTGCTGGACACTTTCCATTAGGCCGGGCGGCCGCTTCCTCCAATCCGATTTTTTAAGGAACCGGTCTTCCGGACGAGCGTTCCGGAGCCGGGATCGGTTACGGTAAGCTGTGGTTCCGCCTTTCGTTCGATTCGGCCGATGGCCGGTACGACTCATCTTACTCTCCTCGAACCTACAAGATAATTAAATAAAAAATATTGGTTTTCCGTTGTTTTTAGTCGTTAAACTCGCCGATGTGCTACGCCCCGCCCTGGAAAGGGCGCGCCCAAGCGCGCCGCCTGCCGTCCTGTCCAAAAGGCGAGGAGCGCCATAAAAACATTTGGTTATTAGAAGCTTACGTCTTTGTATAAGCTTGAGAACCTTTCAATCAAAAACTTCGATTTGGTTTCTGAAGTGCGAAAGATGAGGCACAGGGTATGGCGGGGCGTCTTGTTTCAGAGGTCCAGTAATCCTTCCGGCAGGCGCAGGCGGATGGTGCGGGTTTTCGGATCCAGGCTTGTCACCAGGAGCGGATGGAGGGGAATCATGACGGAGCGCCCCTGGTGGTCGACAATGGCCATTTCCTGTTGAGGTAAGGATTCCACGGATTCGATGCGGCCGACCGCATGTCCCTCCTCATCCTGAAGAAGGAAACCGACCAATCCGGAGAAATCGTCCGTCCCGGTCACCGGCAGGTCGGCAGGAAGGTCCGCCTGTCGCAACAGCAAGGGCACGTTGGTCAGTTTCTTCGCCTGGTCGGGCGAGTCTATTCCCTCCAGTTTCAGCAGTATGTCGCCGATGTCGCGGATGAATTCGATGAAAAAGGGAGCCGGCCGGCCGTCCACCTGAAGGAAGACGACCCCTTTCTCCAGCAGGAGGTCCAGGTAGGGCGGGTCTATGCTTGCCTTGACGGCACCTTTGGCGCCGTGGGTTTTCATGGTATGCCCGATGGTAATGAAAGCCGATGACATCAGTTGTGGTTGGTGATCTGTTGCCGCAGGATGAACCCTTTCTCCGCCTTTTCCTCCCAGGTTCGGTCGATACAGTCGGTGACGCATTGGGTATCCAAGATCCAGACTTCCCGGTAGACGAGGCCGACGCCTTTGGCATACCGGGCGGCGGAGCGCCGCAGTTCGATCAGGTTTTCGTCGTCCGCTTCCGTGACCGTCACCACGGCATCGAAGCGCAGCTTGCCGCCGTCCAGCTCCAGGGAAGCGGGGGGGGCAGAAATCATGTACGACCAATGCTTGAACATTTCCAGGCTTTCACCTGCGACGGTGACGACGGTGGCCGGATCCAGGAAAGCGTTCCCATCCCACCGGGTTCCTTCGCGGGGCGGCAGCACGAGCCGGATGAAGGTGAGGTTGTCTTCCTGGACGATGATCCGGTTGTCCTCGCGGGTGGCGCTGAAGACCTGGGTGGTTTGCCAGCTGAGGGAATCGGCGGACCTTTCGGCGCGTTCGATGCGGTAGGCGATCCGGCCGTCGGACCGCCGGAAGGTATCGGTCACCATTTCCCGGACGAGGACGCGACGCGAGTAGGACGGTTCGGAGGCCGTAGGGTCGAATACGAGGGAATCCACGACGTATTCGGCATATTTACCCGGGAAGAGGGGGAAGTAATCCGCCTCGAGGGGAGCCGCCGGAAAGGGGTCCGCATCGGCCATGCAGCCGGTCAGCAGCGGCAGCAGGAGCAGCGGCAGCAGGGGTACGGGCAGGTATTTAGGTCGGAAGGCGGTTGATTTCATGGCAGTTGGGAAGTTGCGGCCAGGTGTTCATCGGTAGATGATACCGCCGCCGACCACATCGTCATCCTCATAGAAGACGGCGGATTGGCCGGGGGCGACCCCTTTGACATTGGCCTGGAACGAGACGACCACATTCGGGCCGTCGTTGTGGAGGAAGCTATAGGCGCCGTTGTCGCGGTAACGGATTTTGGTGACGGCTTCGAGCCCTTCCGGGAAGTGTTCGTATTTCATCCGGTTGACCTGGCCGACGGTGATTCGGTTCCGGACCAGCTCCGATTCCTCGCCCAGGACCACCTGGTTCGATTCCGGGCGGATTTCCGTGACGAACATCGGTTTGCCGAAGGCGACGCCCAGGCCTTTGCGTTGTCCGATGGTATAAAAAGGATAGCCCTGGTGTTTCCCCAGTATCTCTCCGGTGGTACTGATGAAATCGCCGTCGGCCACCCTTTCCTCCAATCCGTCGACCCGCCGCTTCAGGAAACTGCGGTAATCGTTGTCCGGTACGAAACAGATCTCGTAGCTTTCGCTCTTGCCGGCCAGTTCCTGGTAACCGTTGTCAAAGGCGATCTGCCGGACGGCCGGTTTGGTCAGCTCCCCCAGGGGGAAGCGGGTGCGTCGGAGGCAATCCTGGCTGAGACCCCACAGGACATAGGACTGGTCCTTTTGGCGGTCCGTGGCGCGGCGGACAAAGAACCGGTCGCCTTCATGCCGGAGGATGGCGTAGTGGCCGGTGGCGATGAATTCACAATCGAGTGCGTCCGCCCGTTTGAGCAGGGCCTGCCATTTGATGTGGGTGTTGCACAGGACACAGGGATTGGGGGTCCTGCCGGCCAGGTATTCCTCGACAAAGTTATCGATGACATGGTCTCCGAACTCGTCCCGGATATCCACGATGAAATGGTGGAAGCCCATGTCGACGGCCACTTTCCGGGCATCGTTGATGGAATCCAGGCTGCAACAGCCGGTTTCCTTCGAACTTCCACCGGAGGAGGCGTAATCCCAGGTCTTCATCGTGATGCCCACCACCTCGTAACCTTCCTCGTGCATCAGCATGGCGGTGACGGTACTGTCGATTCCGCCGCTCATAGCGACGAGGACCCTGCCTTTCTTGCTCATCTTTTTTCTTTTTTGACGGGTCGGTCGCCGGGTTCGAACCTTCGTGGCGGACGGGCATGCCGATGGGTCCGGTCTGCACCGACGACTAAGAAATGTAAAATTAAGACAATAGACCGGAACAAATCCAATTTATCGACCGGCCATATTCCCGGACAAGGCCCGGTCCGGTCGGTTCGGACGCCTGCCGTCCGCTCTTTTTGTCTCGCTGACGAGACAATCCGGAGGGCGGGATGTCCCGGCGGGAACCGGCGGCCCGACATACCGCCCATGGACCGGGACGGCATGCGGACTGCCGGAACCTCCGCGCACCCATCATATCATTCCCCGTCGGGGTGGTATCCGGAAACGGAAAAAAAAGCCTCCCCGCCGGTCGGCCCGGAGGGAAATGTCCCTATCTTTGACGAGACGGGCGCCCCCCGGAATTTGGAAATCCGACCGTAAAAAAATCGTTTCGGATCCGTGGTCCTGCAGTCGGGTGGCCGGCGGGCCGTTCCGATGAGCCGGCCTGCGCCTTGCCGTCGTTCCTATCCTGCGCATCCTTTCCTACCCGGCAAGGATGGCCGTCCCGACAAATCCGCCCTGGGGGGTGACGATTTTCCCGAAGGGGCCAAACTAAATTGACAGACCATGAAAAGGACAAACTTACTGTTGCTGCTGACTTGTCTCCTTTGCGGTTCCATGGCCGCCCAGGCACCGGAGTACGGCCTGGCCTCCTATTATGCCGACCAGTTTCAGGGAAAACCTACGGCCAGTGGGGAACTGTATGACGCCGCCAAGCTGACGGCCGCGCACAAGACCCATGCATTCGGGACCAACATCCGCATCACCCGCATGGACAACCGCCAATCGGTCGAAGTCCGGGTCAATGACCGGGGGCCGTTCATCAGCGGTCGGGTGGTGGACCTGTCCCGGGCGGCGGCCGCCAAACTGGGTATCCTCGAGGAGGGATCCGTCAGTGTCATGGTGGAAGTGGTGGGCAAGAAGGATACGGCCCCAGCGGCGGCCCAACCGGCGGCACCGGCCGCCGCTCCCGCCGAACCGCCCGCAGGGCCAACGGCAGGGAGCCGGGAGCGGGAACCCCGTCCGGCCCCCGCCCAGACACCGGCCAAAGCCGCCGCCCAGCCGCGTAAAGAGTCACCTGCCGCCCAGCCGGAGCGGAAAAAGACCACTTCCGCCGCATCCCCCGCCGCCGTACCGCCGCAGGCAAAACCCGCCGCTTACCAGCCCTTCGACCTCTATGAATTGACCCTGAAACGGCCGGAAAAGAAAGGCTTCGGTGTCCAGGTGGCCGCCCTGACCACCCAGGATGCCCTTTTTCGAAAGGTTTCGGAACTGCAGGACAACTGGTTCACCAATATCCTCGTGAGCGTATCGCCCGGGAAGAAATCCGAGGAAGTGCAGTACAAGGTTATCCTCGGCACTTTCCCGACGGAAAAGGAAGCGGCCGTCTACAAGGACAACCTGAAGAAAAATAAGAAGATCGACGGGTTCGTCGTCGACCTGGCCGGGCTGTAAGCATCTGTCGGAGCAGGCTTCTGCGCCGAGACGCCTTTGGTGCCTGTCTCCGGTTGGGTTCGCCGCAAGTAACCCGGACCGGGGTGCCTTGCGTTCTTTTCGCGGGCTTTCTTCCTTTGCGCCCGCGGCTTTTTCCCGCTTGTGCAACTTCCGGGGTCTCCGCTTGTCTTTCCAAGCGGAACCCCTGGCCAATCCTTCGGCCTGTGGTTCCCGGCGGCCCGCCGGATCCTGCGCACCGGGCGACAATCCTACTGCGGACATGCGGCGCATGGCATGTCCTTCAAAAAAACAGCCACGTTATGAAGACCGTTTCCTCCGTCCTGTCCACCGTCATCCTTTTCCTGTTGACCATCGGTTGCGCCCCGTCGCAAGATAGGTTCGGATCACTCAAGGGGGAAGGGCCCAAGGTCCGGAAGGACCTGGTGCTGGATGATTTCTCCGGCATCGAATTGTCCATGGGCAATACGGAAATCATCCTCCGGCAAGGAGATGTCCGTTCCGTATCGATAGAAGCCCAGCAGAACATCATCGACAACCTCAACCAGGAGGTGCGGAGCGGGGTCTGGGATGTCAAGATCCGGCGAAACACGCGGGGTTTCGCTCCCATCCGGATATGGGTCACGCTTCCTTCGTTGGAGGTGCTGCGATTGTCCGGTTCCGGGCATATCCGGTCGGAAGGCACTTTCCGCACGGAGTCTTCCCTGCGGTTGTCCGTCACCGGTTCCGGCGATATCGACCTGAAAGTGGAAGCCGACCGGGTGAATGCAGGCATCAGCGGATCCGGTTCCATCCGCCTGGAGGGCACGGCCCGGGAAGCCGAACTGGGCATCACCGGTTCCGGTGGACTGGGCCTGCGCAACCTGGCACTGAAGTCCTGCGAGGTCGGGATCGTAGGCTCGGGGGATGCGGCCGTCTGGGTGGAGGAATTGCTGTCCGTATCCATCACGGGATCCGGGGGGGTGACCTACCGGGGGACCCCCTCCATCCGGTCGAACATCACCGGGTCCGGCGAATTGGCACCGGAGTGAGGCGGTGCACCGCGCTGCGCGAAATACGGCCGGATGCGTCGCAACCACCGGTGGATGGCCCGGTCGGGACGACCGGCAAAAACTTCCTGGCGGCAATGAAACAAGCGTCCGGGTCTGCCGTTAAGAAGGCCATGACCCATTGGAACCGCCCTGTCGGAATCCGAAGTGTCAAGCGGACAAGCCCTTCCGGCCGAGAATAAAATCGATTCCCGGTATTGGAAATGTGAAGTAAGAAAACGTATTTTTGCCAGCCGTCCGGCAAACGTGCCGAACGATTCCGAAGCCACCCTAGCTCAGTTGGTAGAGCGACGCATTCGTAATGCGTAGGTCGGGAGTTCGAGCCTCCTGGGTGGCTCCAATCAGAATTTCGGGGTGTAGCGCAGCCCGGTAGCGCGCAACGTTCGGGACGTTGAGGCCGGAGGTTCGAATCCTCTCACCCCGACAATCGGAGCCGTATTTGTGGAGACCCACGGATACGGCTTTTTTTATTTGCCTGGTTTGCCCCTGCACCAAAAAAAAAACGGAATGCGTAAGGCTTACCGATCCGAACTATTGACCGTATGTAAAAAATAGCTTATCTTTAGCATAACGTTTTGCCCACGACATATCCATTAGCGGAAACGTCTTTCTTAAACCAACATGTGCGTTTTCCGGAGGAACAACCCAATATCAGGTCCGCGGTAACGGTACGCTGCCGGTCGCTTCCCATCCTGCCTTGTCCTGCCTGCACAGGCATCGGTCGGGTGGGGTTGACAGGTTGACAGCTGCTGTGGACGGGGTATCCTCGGCGCACCCACACCATTCGCTATGGGTAAAGAGAAAAAAACGGCCGAGCTGAAAGCACTCATTTCCCGGTTGACGATTGCGGCCAACAAGTGTGTCAAACAATCCGAGATTCCTGTCCGCCCGGGTGCGGACCAACCGGTGGCGGGAAACACCCATGTTCGTTCACCCTATCCGTCGCCCCTCCTGGGCTCCTGACGGATCGTCGCGGTTTTCCCCGACAAGTATATGTCCTTTTTTCGCCGGAATCGGCTTGTGTTCCGCGCATCCCCGGTGGCGGCGGCCTGCGCCGCAAGGCAGGGTCGCGTCCGCCGGAAACATGGTTCGTCCACGGAACGGAAGGGAAATCGCCGGCGTCGACCGAATATTCACATTCAAGCCAACACTTATGGCAATCCCGGATAAGCGCGGTGCAGCCCATACCAGGCGCAAGGGGAGCCGATTCCCCCCGTGCGGAAGCCGGGAATTCCGTTGCCGTGTCGCCAGGATGAAAAGGTCCGCGGCCTGGTGGGGCCTTGCCATTGGGCACGGCACATCCGGCCTGTCTCACCTTTCGCACTTCGATAACCAAATCAAATATTTATTATACCAAGGTTCGCACGATTGAATAGGAACCTAACCTACTCATTACCCAAGGGTCATTCTCTCGCTTCCCGCCTTTCGGACAGGGCGGCCGGTTGTGCGCCGCGCCCTTTTTCATGCCGGTCGCAGCTCATTGGCATGTTCTATCACTATACAAAAATTTGAGAATCGTGTTATTATGATTGCCGATCCCGTAGGGTTGGAGTGCGGAGGATGGGTTCTGCGTTTGCCAGCCCTGGATTTCCACGGGAGGCAGTCCGCGGTATGGAGCGGTACTTACCGTCGTGGATGTAGGGCCGCCGTGTGACGGGAGCGAACCGGCGGACGGGATTACTCCGGCCGAATGTCGAATCGACGGAAGGGGGGCGGTCCGGGAAGCCTATTGGCGAAGGATCCGGCTCTTGGAGATCTTTTGCTTGAGGATAGGTTTCAACAGGTCCGCCGCTTGGAGCAGGAGCGCCTCGTCGGCGGGAAAAGGCAGGGGTTTGTTGCCGATGCGTTGGCGGGAGGTCTCGCTCAAGGCTCTTTTGTCGCCCTGGAAAGTGGCGGCGTAATTTTCGAAAACCGCTTCCACGGCGATCGGATCGGTATGGACCAGTTCCTGTCGGGTGTTGTCGTAAAAGTCCAGCGTGCCGCCTACCAGGGCTGCCTTTTGCTGGTACACCTCCAGCAGCTGTGCGGAGATGCGGACTTTGCGGGGCACCCGGATGTCGTTGCCGCTGCTGTCCTTGGCGACGTTGCCCTTTTCATCGAGCACATACTCCCAACCGTCCTCGATGGTTTTCTCATCGGTGTAGGTACGTTCCCTGACCTGTTCCGGAGAGACTTGCAAGGATTGGATGCGCATGACGACCTGGTAGTCGTAGGCGAGTCCGTCCTGCGGCTGCAGGTGGAATTCCTGCCAGGTCCGGTTGAGGTCACGGACGCTCATCCTTTTCAATTCCGTTTCGAAACCGGCCGGAAGGAGGGCATCCGCATCGTTTTCCATCCGGAAGAGGATATGGTTGGTACCCAGTTCCCGGGCGCGTTCCATCAGCCGGGCCTCGTCCCGGTAGGGATCGAAGAAAGGGCGGATATTTCCGAAGGCGCGATAAGCCTCGACGGCAGCGCGTTTGTCACCCTCGGACGCCTCCCGGAGCAGCCGGAGGCCGTCCTGGTAGAAATGTTCGGCAGCCTTTTCCCGGGAATCCAATTCCATGTCTTCCACCCGGACGAACTGGAACGCAGCCTGGTAACCGGTTTCGGAGACCAGGGGAAGCAGGGGTTCCAGGGAGGTTTGCCGGCGTTTGATCTGTTGGTGGATGCGGTTGATTCGGACCCAGTTTTCGGACCGGTTTTCCTTTTCCAAGGACTGGATTTCCCGCATATCCGCATGGGTGGCTTTGGCGAAAGCGGTCTCGAGGGTTTTTACATATTCGGTCTTCTTGGTGGACTTACCGCTCAATTTCCGGATACAAAGCTGGATGGCGCCGTCATATTGGCCCTTCTCCAGCAGTTTGACGGGATTGGCACAGCCGCCGGAGAAGAGCAGTACGGCCAGCAGGGGGGCGAGGGCGGCAAATCGGAAGATACGGCTTGACAGGCGATACTTCATAGGAATGTGTTGTTATCCGTCCAGGGGGCGTGGAGGCAGTCGGCGATGAAGTGCGGCGGTGCGGTTTCCGCCGTCAGCCGGGACTGTTCTCTTCCCAGACCTGTACGAGGTGCACCAGGGTGAGGACCGCTTTTTCCATATCCTGGACGGACACCCATTCCTGGCGGGAATGGAAGGCATGTTCCCCGGCGAAGATATTGGGACAGGGGAGGCCCATGAACGACAGCCTGGACCCGTCCGTCCCGCCGCGGATGCTGGAGAGCCGGGGTGTGAGACCGGCCCGCCGGATGGCTTCCTCGGCGTATCGGACGACCTCCGGATGCCGGTCAAGCACCACCTTCATGTTGCGGTATTGTTCCTGGACGGTAAAAGTGGCCGTTGAGTTCGGATAGTCCTCCAGGACCTTATCCAGGGTATTTTTCAGGAGTGTCTCGTGTTCCGCCAGTTTTTCCGTGGTGAAGTCGCGGATGAAGAAGGTGACCTTGGCATATTCGAGCGAACCTTCGATGCTGGTCGGATGGATGAAGCCCTGCCGGCCTTCTGTGGTTTCCGGGGAGCAGCCTTCGGATGGGAGGCCCTGGATGAGGGCGGCGGCCATTTTCATGGCATGTTCCATCTTGCCTTTGGCGAAGCCGGGGTGGACGCTGACCCCTTTGAAGGCGATGGTGACCTGGTCGGCGGAAAAGGTTTCGTTTTCCAGGGAGCCGGCCATTTCCCCGTCGACGGTGTAGCCGAAATCCGCGCCGAGCCGCTGCAGGTCGACGTGGTCCGCACCGCGGCCGATTTCCTCGTCCGGGGTGAACAGCAGGCGGATGTCACCGTGCCGGATATCGGGATGTTGCAATAGGATCCGGGCGGCATCCATGATTTCGGCGACCCCGGCCTTGTTGTCCGCACCGAGCAGGGTGGTGCCGCTCGCCGTGATGATGTCGTGGCCGAGCTGGTCCTTCAGGTGCGGGTGGTCGGCCAGGCGGATGACCTCGGAGGGGTCGTCGGGCAGCACGATATCCTCGCCCTGGTAGTTGCGGTGGATGATGGGTTTTACACCTGCTCCGCTGCAATCGGGGGCGGTGTCCATGTGGGCGCAAAGACAGATGACAGGTACTTTCCGGGTGCTGTTTCCGGGGATGGTGGCGTACACATAGCCGGAATCGTCCATGTCCGCGTCCCGGACACCCATTTCCCGAAGCTCGCTGACCAGGAGCCGGCCCAAATCCTTCTGTTTGGCGGTGGAGGGGGTGGTCGGGGAGGCAGGATCGGACTGGGTGTCGATCCGGACGTAACGAAGGAAGCGGTCTGTGACGGTATGTTGGAACGGGACGGACATAGGGCGATAATTTGGTGGCAATCCGAAAAATCGGACAGTCGGTACTTATGGAATGATGGACAAACATTCAAAAAAATATCCGGATTGCAAAATTTATCGGACGCCGGCATCGGGCTGCGGGGAGATTCGAGCCATGGTGCCGAATCTTAACATGCCGTTAACAAATGCAGGCCGGGCCGGCTACGACAGCCGTTTGGAATGCCATAATTTTGCACCCTGCAACGATTGCGGATTTATTGCGTAAACATTCGCCGATTGCGGTTGTTTCCGCAATGACGAATTACCTTTCGAATCATTCATCACAAAATCTCAAGAAAATGTGGAAGAAAGTTTCTTTTGGATTGCTGGCGATGGCGGTACTGGCTGTGTCCCTGCCCAGCTGCAAGAGCGATAGCGCCCGGGAAGAGGCGGTCAACGCTGCCGCCGGGAATACCGGCGGAACGGGTGAAGTCAGCCTGACGGGCAACACCACCCCGGTGACGCCGGAAGCCAGCGCCGCACAGCCGGCTCCGCCGGTCGGACCGACCACCACCGTCCAGTTCGCCGAGACGGAATTCAACTTCGGCAAGGTCAAGGCCGGTGAAAAGGTACAGCACGACTATACCTTCACGAACACGGGTAAGGAACCCCTCATCATCAGCAACGCCAAGGGCAGCTGCGGATGTACGGTGCCGGAATGGCCCAAGGATCCCATCGCCCCGGGGGGTACCGGTAAGATCAAGGTCGAATTCGACAGCAAGGGCAAAGCCGGTGCGCAAGCCAAGCAGGTGACAATCACGGCCAATACCAACCCGGCCACTTCCATCCTGACGATCAAGGGGGAAGTCATCGGTGATGCACCCCAGCCGGCCACGGCCGTCCAGACGAACTGACAAGTATTCCCGCATCGGCATACGTCGCTGCCGGCGCACTTCCGCCGAGCTCGAGTCGCTGATGCGAACGCCTGCCCGGCAGGTAATCCAACGACAAGTCCTCGCGGCGCACCGGAGTTCGACACTCCGAAGCGCCGCGAGTGCTTTCGGCCCTCCTCGTCGCCCCCTGTGGCGGCACCCGGCATACCCTGCATGGCGGAAACACTTCCCGGTAGTTTTCGCCCGGCATTCTCCCATCCGGTTGAAGACATGGACATGACCACCGTTCGCGCGTATTTTTCCCTCGTCAAATTCAGCCACACGATCTTTGCCCTGCCTTTTGCGCTACTGGGCTTTTTCCTGGCCTATTTCCGATACGGATATGCCGTCCCCGCCCGGATTTTCCTGCTCGTCGTGCTGTGCATGGTCTTCGCCCGAAGCGCTGCCATGGCTTTCAACCGGTACCTGGACCGGGACATCGACGGGATAAATCCCCGGACCGCCCTGCGGGAAATTCCGGCCGGTATCATTTCCGCCCCGGCGGCTTTGCGTTTCACCATGCTGAACGCCATACTTTTCCTCCTGTCGGCCTGGTTTATCAATCCCTTGTGCTTCTACCTCTCCCCGGTAGCCTTGCTGGTCATCCTGGGGTACAGTTTCACCAAGCGGTTCACTTATCTCTGCCATTTCGTGTTGGGCCTGGGCCTGGCCCTGGCGCCCTTGGGAGCCTATCTGGCGGTCGGCGGCGGTTTCGATACCCTTCCCTTGTTGCTTTCTTTCCTGGTGCTGTGCTGGGTGGCCGGATTCGACATCATCTATGCTTTGCAGGATGCACAGTTCGACCGGGCACATCGCCTGCATTCCGTTCCTGCCACCTTCGGGGTGGGCAAGGCCATTCGGACGGCCAGACTGCTCCATCTTTGCAGCGGTTTCGGGGTCTTGGCCACCGTGGTCGAACTATATGCGGGATACCCGGAAACAGGCTGGTTGAGCGGGTTGGCCGGCACCCTTTTCCTCGCCTCGCTGGTTTATCAGCACCTGTTGGTCAAGCCTGCCGACCTGAGCCGGATCAACCTGGCTTTTTTCACCACCAACGGTATCGCCAGCCTGCTGTTCGGCGGGCTGGTCATCCTCGACCTGCTTGTGTAGCGGGAGCCGGTTGGGAACCGCACCCGGGAGCTCCTTCCGTCAGCTCGGCGGGCGGAATCCGCCGCTGGTTTTCCCTGGAGGAATGGACGTGCATCCTACCGGGTCAGAAGTGCGGCCTTTCGTTCCGTTCAATCCGTTTTCACCATTTTCACAATTTTCTGGATTTTTCCGTCGTAGTTGACACGGAGAAAATAAGTGCCAGCCGGGAGCTCCTCCAAGGGGAACTCCACCCGGTCGCCATCGGGTGGGACGGGAAAAATCCGGATCAGCTTGCCCTCCGCGGAGGTCATGTGCAAGGTGATGGGCAGGTCGTCGAACCGGTCGATGACCTCCACCACCAACCTGTCCCGGAAAGGATTCGGATAAATGTGCACATACCTGTAATCTCCGGCATACTTGACGGAAGCGATGTTGGACCGGATGGGGGAGGAGGTTCCCGCTCCGACCAGAAACACCTGGTAATAATTGGTGCCCCGGACCGGGCCGTCATGGACGGCTTCATAGCGGATGAGGTCGCCGAGGTCCGTTTCCGTGACCGTCGGCGCAATCAAGACCAATTCCGCGGGATCGGTACCCCAATAGACCGCAAAGGTGTGGTCCAGGGTATCGGGTTTGCGGTAGAACCAGTCCAGGGTCGTCGAACCGGTCGATTCGTCCAACACGGCCTGGATGACCAGGGCATCCCCGCAAAAAGCCGGTTCATTGCCGACCAGGACAAAAAACAGGTCGGTGGCGGTGCAGGTACCGGTGGTGACATCGAGTCGGACGGTCTTTCGGCCGGGGGTTTCCCAAATGACCTCGTCGATGGTGCGGCCGTCGGCCATGGCCGGGGATCCGTCCTGGAAATGCCAGGCATAGCCGGCATCCGGGGCGAATTCCAGGGCTTCGAATCCGGTGGGTTGGCCGAGGCAGGCCGTATCCGGCCGGGGCAGGATCCTGGCGACGGATTGCGAATCCACGTCGATGCGGATGATATTGGAGGGGAGGAAGGCCGTGCAGTTGTTCCGGCGGGCCAGGCGGACCAGGAAGCTGGTCCGGCCGATCGGGAGGCTCGGGAGATAACTTTCCCCGAAGGCGTCCGGAATCAGCGACCAGGTGTCCGGGTCGAAGGGGCCGTCATCGGTGGACATCATCCAGGTGAATTCGATTGTTCCGCTGCCGCCGTCGGGGGGGGTGGCGGCGGAAATCGGCGCGTCGAGCAGCCCCGGTCCGCATCGGGTCAGGTCGCAGCAGATGGTGCCGGCATCCGTGAGGGGGTCACAGGGGAGCGAGGGAAAGAAACCGGCGTCGATGTCTTGCCGGACGGTTCCTTCCGCCACCGGGAGGACCGGGGTCTTGCCCGTCAGTGGATGCGCATCGGAGTCCAGGCCCCCATCGGTTCCCTGCAGGTTCGGGCTGTGGGAGAAGCCGGCGGGAGCAAGGAAGGTCAACTGGTAAGTACCGGGCAGCGGTGCGAAGCGGTACGCGCCGTCGGACAGGGAGAAGGTGGTGTCCGAAACGGTATTTCCCAGGATATCGGTGCCGGAGAGCAGGACGGGCACCTCGGCAAGGCCGGGTTCGGAGGCGGATTGCAGGCCGTCCCTGTCCTCATCCAGCCAGACGAAATCGCCGAGGGTGGCGGGTTGGAGCAGCGTGTAGGAACATACGGCGGTACAGCTGTTGGGATCGGAAACGGTCACCGAATAGGTGCCGGGCCACAGTTGTTGGATGGTATCCCCGGAAGCCCCGGTATTCCAGGCGTAGGTGAACGGTTCCGTGCCTCCCTGGACGCTGACGGCCAGGGCTCCGTCGTTGAGGTCGGTACCGGATACCTGTTGCAGGGGGATGACCAGGCAGGCAGGCACGGGAACCGGCGACAGGAGGAAAGTGTCCACCCTGTGGCACTGCTTGGCATCCGTCAGGGAAAGTTGGTAGGTATCCGGAGCCAGGTCGAAAACGAACTGAGTGGTGGAACCGGTGGACCAGAGGTATGCATAGGGTGGGGTTCCGCCGGTACCCTGAACGCCGATGGTTCCGTTTTCCAGGCAGTTGCCGTTGTAGACGTCGGCAGACAAGCCGAGGGGCGGGGGGTCGGTGAGCGGGAAGGTTTCGATGGTGCGACAGGAGGAACTTTCCGTCACCGTGACGGAGAAGACCCCTTGCGGGAGACTGTCGACCGAATGGGTGGTGTCGCCGTTTTCCCAGAGAAAGGAAAACGGGGGTAATCCGCCCTGTATGGTCAGGGAAATCTGTCCGCTGCTGTCGCCGAAACAGGACGGATGTTGCAAGTCTGCGACCAGTGCGAAGTTGCCGGCGGGCAGGATGTTGGCCTGGGCGGCGCCGAAGCAGCCGTTGGGATCGGTAGCGGTGACCATGTAGGTGCCGGGAAAGACATTCGGCACGAAGGAACCGGACCCACCGGTGGACCAGGCGAAGGAATAGGGACCGACGCCGCCGTCGGCGGTGGCAAACAGCGTATCGGAGACACCGGGGCAGGCGTAGGTCGGGCCGTCGAGCGAGACCAGGAGGCTGTTGCCGAGCAGCACGGATACGCTGTCGCTGCGGGTACAGCCGTTTGCGTCCGTCACCGTAACAAAATAAAGGCCGGGCGCGACATCCTGGACGGTGGGGGTTGAGGGGCCGGAGTTCCATTGGTAGGAGAAGGGCGTCAGTCCGCCGGACACCAATGCCGAGAGGGTGCCGTTTTCAAGCCCGTTGCAGGTGGTGTTGGTCGCGGAGAGGGAGAGTTCGAGCGGCGGGAAAGCGGCGATGTCGACGGAATCCGAAACCGAGCAGCCGGTGGTGTCCGTGACGGTGACGGTGTAGGTACCGGGCGGCAGTTGTTGGATCTGAGCGGCGGTCTGGCCATTGTTCCAGTCGAAGGAATAAGGGAAGTTGCCTCCGTCCGGCAGGGCGGTGGCGAAGCCTGTCAGGCTGTCGCAGCTGCCGGTGGCGGCCTGCAGGCTCAGGGTCAGGGGAGATGATTGCGTCACGGAGATGATTTGTCCGGCGGTACATCCGCCGGCATCGGTGACGGTCAGGGAAAAGTTGCCGGCCCAAAGGCCGGTGGCGGTCGGCAGGGTGTCGCCGTTGCTCCAGGCAAAGGAGAAGGGAGGAATCCCCCCGGTGGCGGCGGCGGCGGCCAGTCCGGTGCTGTCACCGAAGCAGTCGATGGGGACGGGCGTCACGACGAGGTCGATTTCGGGTGCGAAGACCAGGTCGACGGCAGAGCTGCCGGTGCAGCCGTCCGGGGAGGAGACGGTGACGCCGTACTGGCCGGGTGACAGGTTGGTCAGGAAAGGTTCGGTGGAGCCGGTGTTCCAGAGAAAGGAAAGGGGCGGGGTGCCGCCTTGTGGGTCGGCGATCAATACGCCGGAGGATTGTCCGGGACAGATGGCGGTAGCGCCGGAGAACAGGACGGGGAATTCGGCGGTTTGGCCGACGGTGGCGGTGGCGGTATTGGTGCATCCGACGGCGGTGGTGACCGTGACGGTGTAGGTGCCGGCCGGTACGTTCGACAGCTGGGCGGTGGTGTCGCCGGTATTCCACAGGAAGCTGAGCGGGGTTTGGGCGGCGGGGCCGACCCAGGAGGATACCTGGCCGTCGGCGCTTCCGCATTGCGAGGTGCTGTCTGTCGACAGTTGCAGCGGAAAAGGCGGCAGGGCGACAAGCAGGGCGGAGGCGTTCCGCTTGCATTGGAGTTGGTCGGTCACGGTCACGCTGTAGGAGCCGGGGGGCAGTCCGGTGAGGGAGGAGGTGGTTTGGCCGGTGTTCCAGGCGAAGGAGTAGGGGGGGACCCCGTTGGCGGGCATCGCGGAGACGGCGCCGTTTTGGAGGCCGTTGCAACTGGGGTTGGTATAATCCAGGGACAGGGAGAGGTTGCTTTGGTTGACCAGGGTGACGGAGGCTTCGGCGATACAGCCGAGTCCGTCGGTCAGGGTCAGGGAATAGGTTCCGGCAGGGAGGCCCTGGACGGTGGGGGTGGTTTGTCCGGTGCTCCAGAGGAAGGAGTAGGGAAGCGTACCGTTGGCGGGGCTGGCGGTGATGCTGCCGTTGGTGTTGCCGGGGCAGCTGGGGTGGGTGGGTTGCAAGGAGACGGAGAGGTTGCCCGGGACGGATTCCACCACGCCCGACCCCGTGGCGGAGCAGCCGTTGCCGGCGGTGGCGGTGACGGAGTAGGTGCCGGTCGTCAGCCCGTTGAGGGAAGAGTTGCTGCTGCCCGTGTTCCAGAGGAACGTGAAAGGAGGGTTGCCGCCGGAAATGCTGGTGAAGGCTGTCCCGCCCGGGGAGGAAGGTCCGCACAAGACGGGGGTGGTGATGACCTGCAGGCTGATGGGCAAGGCGACGGTTTCGCAGGCGGAGACGCCGCAGTTGTTGAAATCCAGTACGTTGACGCAATAAATACCGGTCGGGAGGTTCGAGATGGCGGCGGAGGTGGCACCGTTGTTCCACAAGTAGGCATAGGGAGGCGTTCCGCCTTCGGGCAGGACCGACAAGGAGCCGGGCAGGTTGCAGTCCGTGACGGTGATATCGGCGGTCAGGGTGGGGGGAGCCGTCAGGGTGACGGAGGCGGAGGCGGTGAGGCCGCCGCTGCCGGTGACGGTCACGGAATAAGTGCCGGCCGGCAGGTTCGGCAATGGGTTGACGGTGGCGCCCGTATTCCAGGCGAAGGTGTAAGGGCCCATGCCGCCGGCGGGAAGGGCCGTGATGGAACCGGTGGAGAATCCGCCGCAGGCGGGATGTTGAGGCGTCAGGGTGACCGATAGTTGCGCCAGGGCCGGAGGTAGGGACGCGGCGAGGAGGACAAAGGGCAGCAGGAGTCGCCAAAGCGGAAATAAACAATTCATTGTCATCAATTTTGGGATAAGCGCCGACGAAGCCGTCCTGGCGCGGAAAGCCCTGCCGCAGGTCGGGGGAAACCTGCGGGAAGGCGGACGGCACCGGAAATTCCATGCCGTGGATGGACAAGAGCAGTTGTGGCTGGTTTGGTGTCCGACCGAAGGTAGTTTGTCGGCATTCGCTTGTCGGGTACGGGCGGTTGGCATGCAAGGCCCGACGGACCGGATCATGGACCTTTCCGGTCGGCAGGATTACGCCGGCCGGCAGGAGCGGGTCGGGCATGGCTGGCGATGCCTGCCCGGGAATTGGCTTGGTTTTGCCGAGGTGCCGCAGCCTGCTCGCCTAAACGGGGGCAGCTGCATGATCGTGTGGACAGGCCGGTTGGGCCGGCCGGGAAAATCGGATGAGGCCTGTCGGAATATGTCCCGGCCGGCATTCGGAACCGGTTGCGGTATCACATCAGCCGCATGGCCTGGACGAGGTAGGTCAGGGAGAACGGCAAGGCAACCCAGAACCATTGCGGAACCAAGACCAACATGACCAGCATGATGACGGTGGAGACGATGAAGAGCAACCAGGAGAGGGTGGTGTTGGATGATTTTTCCATAGGATAATCGGACAAAGGTAGTGATGACTTTCGCACGGGAAGGCGGACCGCCCGATGCGGGGTACCGGCCGGAACGACCGTACACGTCGACAAAATTACTTCGGGTAATCCAAAAAGACAAATAATGTTTCCGGCGGCACCGGGTGCCGGCGGGAGCCCGTGCCGCCGCCCGTCGGTCCGCCGGTTTGCCCCGGCCGGGAAGAAATCGTATGTTTGCAGCATGCGGCAGGCAGGTGCGGGGCCGGACGGCCCGCTGTCCGCCGGGAAGCGTGAAAAACACAATTTCCACACGGAGCGATGGTCAGATACTATGCAAAGGAGCGTGGCCAGTTGAAGGAACTTCCCGGGCCGGAGGTGTCCTGCTGGGTGAATGTATCTCCCCCCTTCACGCCGGAGGAACTGGATGAGGTGGCGCAGCAGTTCGACATTCCGCTGGACTTCCTGACAGACCCGCTGGATATGGACGAGCGGCCCCGCTACGAAAGGGATGAGGAACGGAGGGCCGTCATCCTGAGCACCCCGATCCTGAATCCTTTCGAAGAGGATATTGACGCCATTTTCATCACCGTCCCCTTGGGTATCGTGGTGACCATCGAACATGTGATCACCATCACCTCCCACGAAAACCCGGTGCTGAATTTGTTCCTGGACAACAAGGTGAAGAACTTCGACCCGGCGGACGACCAGCTGTTCGTCCTCCAGATCATGGAGCAGACCGTTTACCGTTTCCTGAACTGCCTCAAACAACTGAACCAGAAGCGGAACCTGATCGAGAAGGAGTTGTATTTCAGCAGCCGCAACCAGGAACTCAAGAACCTGCTGAGCATCGAGAAGAGCCTGGTTTACTTCGTATCATCCCTCAGCGACAACGAATTGCTGAAAATGAAGATGAAGCGAACCGATTTCCTGCATTTGGGCAACGACGAGGAGAAGACGGACCTCTTCGAAGACATCATCATCGACAACAGCCAGGCCCAGCAGATGGCGAACATGTACACCAACATCCTCAACGGAACCATGGACGCCTACGGCTCCATCATCTCCAACAACCTCAACCTGACCATCAAACGGCTGACCACCATCACGATCATCCTGATGGTGCCGACCCTGGTCGCCAGCTTCATCGGGATGAACGTCGACCTTCCCTTCGATCCGCATTCCCCGCTTTCGTTTTTCCTCATCCTGGTCGTGTCATTCGTCAGCAGTGTCGGGTTGGGCTGGTACTTCCAACGCAAGAACCTGTTCTGACCTACGGTGCCTGCGTACGGCCAGTTTCGGGGGCCCTCCTGCCCCGGCCACGTCATCAAAAAAACAATAAATTGACTTTCAGCAACATGACGACGTTTTCCACAAACTGTGTAAAACTATCCAAATCGACAGCCGTTTACCGGTCGTAATTTCGTTCCGTCAACAAGAGGAGGCTGCAACAACACAGCGTGTACACCGCTGCCGGATCATGGCCGGCAGTGCCGGGGACCACGTCATCCCGGCCACATGAAAAAGCCTACTGATACGCGAGTCCTCGTTGCGGCATGAGAAATCCACACAAAGCACATCGGATACCTTGGTTACAGCGATCCGGAGCGGCCTGAAGCCGGCAACGGCGCACGGTCGTCAGGACCCCGTGGCCGGGTATGCCACCGAATCCGCCCGATGCCCGCGGTGCATGGTATCGAAAAAGCCGTCCGGGAAATCCTTGCGTTCCCGCCGGACGCGCCACGGAACCAGTGGACACCGGCCATGTTCGGACACACTAATTTTCAACAGCCGGGATTTGTTTTTTTAAAACAAAATGTTTAGCTTTGATGGCACAACCCTGATGAATATCCGGCTGACACACATCGATCATAAAACAAACATCAATCGGAAGCGACCATGGAGACATTGCAGATGCAGCACAGTACAGCGGCCACGCCCTCTGGGGAAGGCCTGCGCACCTACTCCTTCAAGGAGGCCTTTAAGACGGCCGCGGCCTATTTCAAGGGAGACGAGCTTGCCGCCAACGTATGGGTGAACAAGTATGCCCTGAAGGACACCATGGGGAGGATCTACGAAAAGAGTCCCGACGAGATGCACCGGCGGATTGCGGCGGAGCTTTTCCGGATCGAGCGGAAATATCCGAATCCGGTGGACGAGGAGACCCTGTACCAATTGCTGAAGGATTTCCGTTACATCATCCCGCAGGGAAGCCCGATGTCGGGCATCGGAAACAACCTGCAGG
Source organism: uncultured Saprospiraceae bacterium (assembly GCA_964573725.1). GTDB lineage: Bacteria > Bacteroidota > Bacteroidia > Chitinophagales > Saprospiraceae > UBA6168. The sequence continues at coordinate 15,146 of CAZNLJ010000002.1, read as the reverse complement.
TATCCTCGCTGTCCAATTGTTTCGTCATCGGCAACCATGCGGACTCCTACGGCGGCATCATCCGGGCGGACGAGGAGCAGGTCCAGCTGATGAAACGCCGGGGTGGGGTCGGCCATGACCTTTCGCATATCCGGCCGAAGGGGAGTCCCGTCCTGAACAGCGCCTTGTCCTCGACCGGTCTGGTACCCTTCATGGAGCGGTATTCGAACAGCACCCGGGAGGTGGCGCAGGACGGTCGCCGGGGGGCACTGATGTTGACGGTTTCCGTTCGGCATCCGGATGCGGAGGATTTCATCGACGCCAAGATGGAATCCGGCAAGGTCACCGGTGCCAACGTATCGGTCCGCATCGACGACGCTTTCATGCAGGCGGCCCTGCGCGGAGAACGGTACGTCCAGCAGTTCCCCATCGATGCCGAGACACCGCAGTACCGCAAGGAAGTCGATGCGGCCCAGCTCTGGGACAAGATTATCTACAACGCCTGGAAATCGGCCGAACCGGGTATCTTGTTCTGGGATACCATCCTGCGGGAATCTGTGCCGGACTGCTATGCGGACCTGGGGTACCGGACCATCTCGACCAATCCCTGCGGCGAAATCCCCTTGTGCCCTTACGACAGCTGCCGCCTGCTGGCCATCAACCTGTTCAGTTACGTGAAGCATCCCTTCACAGACAAGGCGGCTTTCGATGTCGAGAAGTTCGGTCGGCATGTACAGCTGGCCCAACGGATGATGGATGACATCATCGACCTCGAATTGGAAAAGATCGACAAGATCATCGAAAAGATCGAGTTGGATCCGGAAGCGGAGGATATCAAGGCGACCGAACTCCGGCTCTGGCAAAAGATCCGCCGGACCTGCCTGGAGGGCCGTCGGACCGGTGTGGGGATTACGGCCGAAGGTGATATGCTGGCCGCGCTCGGGCTGCAGTACGGCAGCGATGCCGCCATCAATTTTTCCGTAGAGGTTCATAAGTTCCTGGCATTGAACGCCTACCGTTCTTCCGTAACCATGGCTAAGGAAAGGGGCGCCTTCGGCATCTACCACGCCGCCCGGGAAGCGCACAATCCTTTCATCCAGCGCTTGAAAGAGGCCGATCCCGCCTTGTACGAGGATATGGCCCAATACGGTCGGCGGAACATCGCCCTGCTGACCATCGCGCCCACCGGGACCACCAGCCTGATGTCACAGACCACTTCCGGCATAGAACCGGCCTTCCTCATCACCTACAAGCGCCGGCGCAAGGTCAACCCGAATGACAAGGAATCCAAGGTGAGTTTCATCGACGAGGTGGGGGACCACTGGGAGGAGTACAATGTTTTCCACCACCGGTTCCTGGATTGGCTCAAGGCGAAAGGACATGACCTGGCCAAGGTCCGGAATATGCCCGCAGACGAATTGTCCGGGCTGATCGCCGCCTCCCCTTACCACCTTTCCACCGCCAATGATGTCGATTGGGTCCAGAAGGTAAAGATGCAGGGCGCCATCCAAAAATGGGTGGACCACAGCATCAGCGTCACGGTCAACGTGCCGAACGAGACCTCCGTGGACCTGGTGAAAGAAATCTACCGGACGGCCTGGGAAAGCGGTTGCAAAGGTTGTACGATCTACCGGGATGGCTCCCGTTCCGGAGTATTGGTGTCCACCGAGGAAAAGGACAAGAAAAAGGAAGAGAAACAAGCTGCCGCCGCACCCGCCGCGACCGCTCCTGTCTTCGCTACCACCTACGCGCCGCGTCGGCCGAAAAAACTGGAAGCCGAGATCATCCGCTTCCAAAACAACCACGAGAAATGGATGGCCTTCGTCGGCATCCTCGACGGCAGACCCTACGAGATCTTCACCGGTAAGGCGGAGGATATCTTCAACCTGCCCGTCTATACCGCCAAGGGTTGGATCATCAAGGATAAGGATGAGGAGGGGAACAACCGATATGATTTCCAATTCCTGGATAAAGACGGATACAAGGTGACCATGGAAGGTCTTTCCCGTTCCTTCGACAAGGAATACTGGAATTACGCCAAACTTATATCCGGTACCCTCCGACACGGAATGCCCTTGGAACATGTCATCAACCTGGTCTCCAGCCTGAATGTCGACCAGGAACACATCAACACCTGGAAGAACGGTGTCCTGCGCGCCTTGAAGAAATTCGTTCCGGACGGCACGTCCGCCATCAAGGAGACTTGCCCGTCCTGTGGTGATCCGGATGGCTTGGTTTACAAGGAAGGTTGCCTGATCTGCAAAAGCTGCGGCCATTCCGAATGTGGTTGAGGGACTCCCGCTGAGCCATCCGCATACCATGATGGTGCCGGCGTAGTGTTGCACCTCGTCCCGGGACTTACCCGATGCCCTTTCCTTAGGGCGTCGGGTACCTCCTGGCACCGGGGGGCGACCAATCCGCTCCGATCCCGCACGGCTTCGCTTCCCGGCATAAATAATCATCCGATGGAGCCGGGATTGAGAACCGACCGCTGCGGCCGGCCGCCCATTCCGGCGACTCGACCGGCGGGACAGGGATGTAGCCGGGATTGAGAACCGGCCGTTGCGCCCGGCCGCACGTTCCGGCGACTCGACCGGCGGGACAGGGACCGGCTGTCGGCGGAAGGCCCTATGGCTGTCCCGTCTTTTTCACCGCTTTGCGGTGGGGAGATTTCGCCGCGTGAATAATTTGATTCCGATTGTTTCCTCCCCCTTGGATGAGGCCGGTTCAGATGCATGTGCTGGTCGGGATCTGCATGGATAGCCCAACACGAAAATCTGCTTGTGTCCCTGTCTCGCCCCGATGAAGCGGTACATCCGAAGGTAGGGTGCCGCTTCTTCCGGAAGCTTCCCGGCTCACTTCACGAAGGGGGGGATGCTTGTATCCGCCCCGTCGCCGGGCAGGATTTGTCGATTGGGGAAGGCTTCCTGTAGCTTCTCCGTCAATTTGGCGGCAAGCTGTCCGGCACCGATCTCCCGAAAGTGGTCCAAGACCGACTGGATTTTTTTTCCCGGCTGTGGTCCCAAGTGGTCGGTGAGATAGTCCCGGAAGTAGTCTGTGTAGATGGCCAGCAATTGTTCCGGACGGCTGCCCACAAGGTATGGGTCGTATCGCATCAGGAGATCGAGGTCACCGGTCCCGGAGAGGAACAGCAGCAGCTGTTCGTGCCGTCCGGACAGGACCATCAGCCTGGCAGTGGTGTCTTGCCGTTGGCCGGCTCGGGGGGAAGCCAGGTATTCCTCCAACAATTCATTCACAAGTGGCTCCCAGTTTTCGCCCAGGATATCCCGAGCGGCTTCCAACCATTGGAAATCGGTGGTTTCCCGGAACAATTCCCCGGCCCATCGGAAGACATCCTCCCTGGAAGCCCTTGCCAGCGACAGTTCGAACAGACAGGTGAGGATCGGCAAGCGAATGGTGGCCAAGTCCGGTGAATGGACCGCTTCCTGCAGGATGGGCCGGATGGCGGCGGTTTTTTCGTATTGTGCAGCTCCCCGGATGAGCGCTTCCAGGGCGGAAGGGGATTGGAGAAATTCCTGCCGAACCGGGGAGGTCTTGTTTTCTTCCAGCGGGTCGGATAAAAGGAAATAATGCAAGCGGAGCGCCAGGTGGTGGTCTTCCGGAAGATTCGGCCTGGCCAATTCCGACCGAACGGCCTGCTGCCAGTCCTTCAGACAAACGGGATCCGCCAGGAAGCGGGCCTGGCATTCCAGCAAGGGCAGCACCAGCCCGTTGAGGGCGATGGCCGGTTTTCCGGTGAGTGCCAGCAGGTAAACCCACATTTCCTCTTTCAACAGGGGGGGCGGGGCGGACAAAGCCGCGAGCTCGGAAATCAGGCCGAAGGCCCGCCGGATGACGGGGTCGAACCGATGGTCCGTCCGGGCATTGAGTTTTCGGAGGACCGGCAGCAGGGTTTCCGTCAGGGCGGAGAGGATCGCCCAGCTTTCCCGGAAATCCTGCAGGACGAGGGCATCTTGTGCGGCCCCAAGCAGGGTGTGGATGGATTGGAGGAATGACCGGAGGGTCGGCAGGTGGAACTTGTCGTTGTGCCTGCGGGCGGAATGCAGCTGTTCCGTCAGTAGGTGCAGGTATTTCAGCCGATTGTCCGGCATCTGCACCAAAGGGGCGAAGCGGGTGCGGAGCGCGGCGGCGAAAATCGGATGGCGCCGCGCGAACTGCAGCAGGAAGGCTTTGAGTTCATCCGGTGGCGCTAACCGCAGGGCATCCTCGACCCGAATATGTTCCGGGGCATGTTTTCCCGTACCCACCGGTTTCGGGGCCAGCATCTGCCGGATGGTCCAGGCAAGTGCAAGGATATGGCTGCAGCGGTGTTGTCGGGAGAAGGTGGAGCAGGAACAGGTGGCGGAACGGAGTACCGAGCTGTCGACATGGACGCTGGTCAGCTGCCCGTCCACCTCGGCGGACCAGTGCCCCGCCGCTTGCTGTCGGATTTCCCGCACCGCGTGGTCCTGCAGCAGGTGCTCCACGAGTTGACGGGTGGGGGAATCCATGGCTTGTTCCAATTCTTCCAATCTCAGGTTCACCGTGGTCAAGTTTTTTTCCGGAACGACAGCCCGGTTTCGGGGTGAAACAGTATCAGGGAAAGGGCCGGCCCTGGGCTGCGAGCGAAAAAATAGGCGGGAGCGACCGGCCGGTATGCCGCCGGGTCACCGATGATTTTGTCCGCAGGCAAGTGTGGACCGCCTTCCGCATCCGGTTAAGGGAGACAAAGTTCGGAAATTACGCTATATCATCGGAGCGTCCGCCCGGCCGGGCATCCGGTCGGCGACAAGCCGACGCCGCCGGGCATCCGGTTTTGGCCGAAATGGTTATTTTTGGCAAGCGGTATGGTGCTGGCAACCCGTATGGCGGCGGCCAAAGGGGGGCAGCCCTTGCAGTTGCCAGGTGCAGGGAAGCGGTCGGTAGCCGGCGGTCCGCATGGGCCGCCGCCAAAAAAAAGAGGATATGAAAACGGTCTTGTTGGTCCGGCATGCCAAATCAAGTTGGGATCACCCTTTCCTGGACGACCTGGAAAGGCCGCTCAGCGAACGCGGGCTGCGCGATGCGCCGATGATGGCGAAGATACTGAAGGCCCAGGGTATGGTGCCGGACGCCATCCTGTGCAGCCCATCCGTCCGCACCTTGTCGACCGCGGCTTTCTTCAAGGAGCATCTCGGTGTCGACGGGAAAGCATTCCATGTACTGGACCGGCTTTACGAGGCGGGTGGCGAGGTCTACCACTCCGTAATCGGCGGATTGGACGAGCGGTATGCCTGTGTGATGCTGGTGGGGCACAATCCGGAATTGACGGTGGTCGCCAACCGGTTCCTGGCCTTGCCCATCGGCAATCTCCCTACCTGCGGCGTGGTGCGGGCCACCGCAGATGCGCTTACCTGGCCCGATTTTGTCGCCGGTCCCGCTTTCCGTACCCAATTGCTGTTTCCAAAACAATTCCAATGAAGGGATATGGTCTCGCTGGTAATCCGGTAAAACGGGGCCCGGGCCGGTACCTTGGGGTCTCATGGCTCCGATGGCTGGGCCTGTGCATGGCCGGCCTGGTATGGACGGTGCTCGGCTGTGTCCGGAAGGAACCTTTGCCTTTGTCGGAAGACAGATTGGTACCCCTGCTGGCGGATATGCATGCGGCGGAGACCGCCCTGATGTCTTACGATCAAAAAGACAAGGACTCGATCGGTGCCATGTATTACCGGCAATTGGTATCCTTGCACGGTGTGGAAAGGGAGGTCCTCGATACCTGTATCGCCATTTTGCGACGGCATCCGGACCAAATGGCGGTGTTGTACGACCAGGTGCTTCGGTACCTGGAACAACGGGAGCCGGTGGGGCGGCGGGAGGATGTTCCCGCCGGTGGTCGGCGGGCGAGGTGAGGCGCCGGGATCCCTTCCGCGGCGTTCGGTCCCCGTCAGGCGCGGTACCGAAAGAATAACTTAACAATTTGTTAAAACGGATGGACCTGTTCAACAAGGGTTTAAATATAAATTCGCAGGGTGTTTACAATAGGAGGCGGAGCATGCGGTGTCAGGATACGGAATAAAAAACACGGTTATGGAAGATAAGAGAATCCTTGTGGTGGACGATGAGCCGGATATCCTGGAGATATTGGCTTACAACCTCCGGAAGGAGGGCTTTCAGGTCACCACGGCCAACAACGGGGAGGAAGGCCTGCGGAAGGCGGAGGAGGTCCAGCCGGACCTGATCATCCTGGACATCATGATGCCGCAGATGGACGGCGTGGAGGTTTGTCGCAACATCCGAAGCCGACGGGAGTTCGACAAGACCCTGGTCGCTTTCCTCACGGCGCGGGAAGAGGATTATTCCCAGATTGCGGCCTTGGACGTTGGCGGGGACGATTACATCACCAAACCCATCAAACCAAGGGTGCTGATGAGCCGGGTAAAGGCCCTGCTCCGTCGGCCGGCCGGTTCGGATTCGGCTTCGGAAGCGGATATCATCCGGGTCGGGGACCTCAGCATCGACAAGGAACGGGTCGTCATCACCAAAGGTGCCGAACAGATAGACCTGGCGAAAAAGGAATTCGAGTTGTTGTGCCTGCTGGTCAGCAAACCGGGTAAGGTGTTCACCCGCGAGGAAATATTTAACAAAGTGTGGGGGACGGATGTTATTGTAGGTAACCGGACGATAGATGTCCACATACGCAAGTTGCGCGAAAAAATAGGGGATGATTACATCAAGACCATCAAGGGAATCGGATACCGTTTCGAGTTCTGAGCCTGCTGCCGCCGGTTCCCTCCGGCCGGTGGCGGATGTGTCGGGGAAGTTTCCTTGGTCCGATATCCTCGGGATGTTCAATTCCCTGGACAACCACCGGCTCAAGAATCCGACACCCGGCCAGATCACCATCCTTTCCGCCACGGTGGTCACGGCCGCGCTCTGTGTCCTCTTGTTCCTGCTCCGGCAGGGCCGGGTGGTCGATGGTCCCTGGTGGGTACTCCCGATGGTCGGCGGGTTCACCTTCTTTACCGCTTATGCGAGTGTGAACTACTACCTGCGCAATTATATTTACCGCAAAATCAAGGTGATATACAAACGTATCCACCAGCATAAGCTTTCCACGACGGAGAAGCGGGATACGGTGGATATGCGCACGGACATCATGGAGCAGGTCGAGCGGGAGGTGGAGGAATGGGCCATGAAGCAGGAAGCGGAGCTGGAACAGCTCAAGACCTGGCAGGAATACCGCCGTAAATTCCTGGGCGACATCTCCCATGAATTGAAAACCCCGATCTTCAACATACAGGGATACCTCGAGACCTTATTGGACGGTGGGCTGGAAGACCACGGGGTGAACATGACCTACCTGCAACGGGCCGCCAAGAACGTGGACCGGCTCAACACCATCGTCGAGGACCTGGAGATCATCTCCCGCCTGGAATCCGGGGAGCTGATCCTCGACATGCAGACCTTCGACATCCGTTCCCTGACCGAGGAGGTGTTCGAGGACCTCGAGTTCAAGGCTTCCGAAAACAAGATCCGACTGGTTTTCAAGGCCGGGGCGGACCAACATTTCAAAGTGAAGGCGGACCGGGAATACATACGGCAGGTCATGATGAACCTGGTGAACAATTCCATCAAGTACGGCAAAGCCAACGGGGTGACGAAGGTCGGCTTTTACGACATGGACAAGAATGTCCTGATCGAGGTGGCGGACAGCGGGATCGGTATCCCTTCCGAACATCTCCTGCATGTGTTCGACCGTTTCTATCGGGTCGACAAGAGCCGGTCCCGGGAACAGGGGGGGTCCGGATTAGGGCTTTCCATCGTCAAGCACATCATAGAGGCGCATAAGCAGACCATTCATGTGCGCAGCACCCTGCAGGTCGGATCGACTTTCGGGTTTACCTTGGAGAAAGCCTGACCTGCGTTTTCCGCGTCCTTACAAACGGCGTCCATGCGACAGACCATCCTGACTTTTTCCGCCCTCTTGCTGGCGGTGATGTTGAGCGGCCAACCGGCCGAATGGACCGATTTCCGGTCCGAGGGGCTGGAAATCCAGCGGAAGGCGATGCTGGTGCTGGGTAGCTGGGCCATCGGCAACCTGGTGCTGGGAACCACATTTTATGCCCGGAACCAAGGTCCCGGCCGTTACTTCCACCAGATGAACGCCGGTTGGAACCTGGTCAACCTGGGACTGGCCACGGCGGGGTACCTCCAGGCTGTCCACGGGGATGCCGGTTCGGCGGAATTGCCGGCCTTGGTGGCGGATTACTACGGATTGCAAAAGACCTTGCTGTTGAATGTCGGACTGGATACCGGCTACATGCTGGGGGGCTGGTACCTGATGGAACGCTCCCGGCGGGTCGGGAACAAGCCCGAACGCATGAAGGGTTATGGCCGGAGTCTGGTCTTGCAGGGCGGATTCCTGCTCGTATTCGACTTGGTGTTCCACCAGGTGCTCGCCCGGCGGAACGATGCGATGTCGGCCATCCTGCAAGGTTTGAGTTGGCAGGGTGGGGCGCTGCACTGGCAGCATACCTTCGGCGGTTGAGGCCGGTGGTGTCCGGTGCGGACGCCCGCAGTGCGTATTTCAGGAGGCGGGGTAGTGGCCGGACCTATCCCGGTAGCCAACCGGACAGGCGAAGGATGGCGACGATGACGATTCCCACCAACAGCCGGTAAGCCCATCGGTCGGCCGACGGGTATCGGGAAGCCAATCGGGCGGCCAGCCATCCGCCCAATGTCTGTCCGATAGCCATGAGGCCGCCGATTTTCCAGTCGACCAACCCTTGCCCGTGGAAGAGGAGGATGGCCAATGTCGTATAGATGGCGATGAGCAGCGACTTGACGGCATTTGCGTCCAACAGGCTGTATCGGGCACCCAGCACCATGACGGCCAGGAAGAAGATACCCATACCCATCTGGATGAACCCACCGTAGAAGCCCAGGGCCAGGAAGGCGGGTATGGCGATCCAGGGATGAGGCCGATGGCTCCGGTCGGATGACCGCAGCCACCGTTCGGGCTTCACCAGGAGTACAATCAGCATAAAGACCATCAGGAAACGGAAAACGGCGCGGAACTGCGCATTGCTGACATGAATGGCCGTCCAGGCGCCGAGCAGCGCGCCGAGGGTGGTGGTGAGGATCAGCATCCGGTTTCGATGCCATTCGAGTTTTCCATGCCGCCGGAAAGTCCAGGCGGCGGCGATGCTTTGTGTGGCGATACCGATGCGGTTGGTCCCGTTGGCCACATTGCCGGGCAGCCCCATCACCTCCGTCAGGATGGTCAGGGTGATGGCGGAGCCGTTGCCGGCCAGGGTATTGATGATGCCGGCCAGGAAGGAGCCGGTCAAGGCGACCAGCAGGGTCAGCAGGTTGGTTTCTGTCATCTACAAAGGCAGTTGGGACCGTCGGTGGGCACGGCCGAATGGTCCGTTCATTCCGTCTTTCGGGATTGGCACAGTTCCACCAGCACCCCGTGTGCCTCCTTCGGGTGCAGGAAACAGACCAGCTTGTTGTCGGCGCCGGGTCTGGGCGCTTCCTGCAACAAGCGAAATCCGGCGCTCTTCAGCCGTTCCATCTCGACCAGGATATCCTCCACTTCAAAGGCGATGTGGTGGATCCCTTCCCCTTTCTTCTCCAGGAATCCGGCGATGGGGCCTTGCCCGTCTATGGCTTCCAGCAGCTCGATCTTGGTTTGGCCGGTCTGGAAGAAGACGGTCCTGACGGATTCGGAGGCGACGGTCTCCGACTTGTAGGGCGGTACGCCGAGCAGGGTCTCGTAGCGCTGTACGGCAAGGTCCAGGTCCTTGACTGCGATACCGATATGGTCCGGATGTTTGAGCATGACAGCGGTTGTTGGATGGACGTTTCGGCAAATATCACAATAAATGGGCGACGGCGGCGCGGGAGCCGGAGAAATCGGATAAACGGCCACGTGGATATCCGGCCAGGACAGTATGCGGAACCGCAGCGAGGGTCATCCGGCATCGGCGCATCAATATTCCGACGGAGACTTGCCGAACCGTTCCTTCATCATATGGGCGAAATGCCGGGGTGTCTTCAGGCCTACCGCGAAACAGACCTCTGCCACGGTTTCGAACTGTTGCTTTTCCAAAAGCTGTTTCGCCGTCGTGAGCCTGGCTTCCATCAGGTATTGCCGGGGGGTCATGCCGGTGTAGGAAACCAGTTTGTTTTGCAAGGTACGCAGGGATACATTCATGTGTTCCGCCATCTGATGGACGGAATAGGTTTGGTTCATGAGCTGGCTCCGCACTTCCGTTTCCAGTTTCAGGAGCCATTGCTGGTCGAATGGGAGCCCTTTGTCCGGCGCGGTATCCGGCGTGGTTTGCTGGGGTGGGATGGGCGCCGGGTGGATGCTTTGCCGGACATCGTACCGTTGGAGCAGGTTGTGGATGCGGGCCGTCAGTTCCTCCTCGACAAAAGGTTTGGTCAGGTAGTCGTCCACCCCGAGCCGGAGGGCCTGCAGCCGGTCCGCTGTGTCGACACGTGCCGTGAGCAGGACGAAAGGAAGGCCGGGATATTTTTCCTTCACCTTTTCCATCAATTGGAAGCCGTCCATTTCCGGCATCATGAGGTCGGAGAGAATAAGGTCCACCGGAGCTTTTTCCAACTGTCGCAGGGCGGACAGTCCGTTGTCTGCGACCAGGAGGCGGTAGGTCTGACCGAAACAGCTTCGGATATACCGCAAAAGGTCTACATCATCTTCGACAATCAGGATGGTATACGGACAATCGGCGTCGGCCTCGAGGGATTCGGCAGGCGGGCTAATCCGGAAAGGCGGGGAATCGGGGGCAAGCGGAGGGGGCACGGCCGGAACTTCGGCGGGCTTATGGGGGAAGGACAGGCGGAACAGGCTGCCTGTGCCGGGTGTGCTTTCCGCGGTGAGGTCACCACCCAGTAGGCAGGCATATTCCCGGCAGAGGGCGAGACCGATGCCGGTGCCCCCTTGCCGGTTTCCTTGTGGGCCTTGGCCCTGGTAGTAACGGTCGAAGATGAAAGGAAGGTCGTCGGCGTCGATGCCCGGACCGGTATCCTCGACCAGGATGAGGATGGACGCGGCTTCGCGGAGGACGGTGATGGTGACGCTGCCGCCACCCGGTGTGAATTTGAGGGCGTTGGAGAGCAGGTTATTGATGATTTTTTCACATTTGGGAGAATCGAGGAGAAGGGCCAGGTCCAGCCGGAGCCGGAATTCGAGTTGCAAGCGGATGCCGCGGTGTTCGGCATACGGGAGGAAAGCGGCCAGGAGTCTAACAAGGAAGGGATGCAAGACGACCGGTTGTTCGTCGAGGCCTAGTTTGCCGGCCTCCATCTTGGAAAGTTCGAGGAGTTCATCGGCGAGCTGTTGGAGCCGGAGGGCACTCTTTCGGATGGTCAGGAGTCCTTCTGCCAATGCTTTGGGCAGGCCGGTGCTGTGGAGCAGGCGTTCCAGGGGGCCTAGGATCAGGGTGAGCGGTGTTTTGAATTCATGGGTCACATTGGCGAAGAAGCGGGATTTCATTTCATCGAGGGACCGCAGTTCGGCGGCTTGTCGGGCGATGAGTTGCCGGTCGGTTTCGATTTGTCGGGTGCGACGGTTGACTTCCTGTTCGAGCAGGAGGTTGGCGGCTGCGAGTTTACGCGTCCGGCGGTCGGTATACAACCAGCTCGTTCCCGACAAGGTGAGTGCGAGAAGGAGCAGGAAGGGCCAGTCGAGCCAAAAGGGGCGGACGACATAGATGGGCACGGCGAGGATATCTCCGGTGGCGGGGGCTCCCTGGCGATCGAGCCGGACAAGCAGTCGGTGTCGGCCATAAGGAAGGTTGCTGAGGCGGACGATGGGGGAGGCTTGTTCGAACCAATTCTGTTGGAGCCCTTCCACGCGCCAGGAAAAGCGGTAATGGTCGGCGCGTTCGTATCGGAGGGGCGAGAAGTCCAGTTCGATGAAGGCATCGGAAGGATGAATCCGGATGGCTTGCCCGGTGTCTGCGGGAAGCGGATGGCCGGAATAGCTTCCGGTGTGCAGATCGAAAGACCTGACCTCCATGAGCCGGGGCGGCGGGGCGAGGTGCGGTTGGATCCGGATATCGTCGGGGTCGAAGGAGGTGATGCCGTTGATCCCACCCAGGAAGAGTCGGCCGTCGGGGGTGCGGAAATGGGAGATGAGGTTGAATTCATTGTCGGCGATGCCGTCTTCCCGAAAAAAGGTTTGTACGCTTTCGTTCGTTTTGTCGAAGCGCATGAGTCCGTAGTCGCTGGGAATCCAAAGGTGTCCGAAGCTGTCGGGATAGACGGCATGCAGGTTCTTGTGGGAAAGTCCGTCGGCGGTTGTGAAGATGCGGTCTTCGCCGGTGGCGGGATTCCAGCGGATGAGGCCACCACCATGGGTGGTCATCCAGAACAGGCCTTCCTTGTCGCGGTGGATGTGGGTGATGTATCCGAAGGGGCAGTCGGCGGGGGGCACATAGGCGCAGCGCAGGACCGTGCCGGCGGCGTCGAGTTCCAGGAGACCGTCGGAGGTGCCTGCCCATAGCTGCTCGCCGTCCTGGAAAAGCGTACCGACCGTGTCTTGCGGAATGCCGGCAGTGACCATCTGTCCGGTGGATTCGTCGAGGCGGAAGATGCCTTTTTCGGTAGCGGCGAGCACATCTCCGCGGGGGGTCCGGTGAATGGAGAAGATGCTCTCCGGCTGAATTTGCCTTTCGAATGGGATAAGCTCGTGAGGGGCATCCAAAGCCGTTCGCAACAAGGGAAGCCGGTGCCTGGTAATCCAGCAATCCGGGTTTTCGCAGAGGAGGGCCAGCCCGAGGTGCTTGTAGGGATAGTCGAACAAGGTGGACGAACCGTCGGCCAGGTCGACCAAGCGGGCCCCTTGGTCACTGTTCACGAGCAGTTTGCCGCGGTGGAGGGCGATACCGCGGGTGCTGACGGCCGGATCGGTATCCGCCAGGTATCGGACGAACGGTTGCCCCGGCCGGAGTACCAAGCGGATAATGCCGTCCACTGTGGTCGTCCAAAGGCCTCCTTCCCGATCGAAATAGAGCAGGTTCTTGTAGTCGACGGACGGATGGAGACGGGAAAGATTGAAGAGCAAGGGGGCCGAACGGAAGCCGAGGTAGAGGCTGTCCTCCCATACGGAGGGATAGAGCCAGTAGCCCGATTTTTTTTCCAAACCTGGATGGATTAAATTATGTTGCCAATTACTTGCTGGAGGGGTCTCGAATCGGTCTACGGCAATCTTGCCGTCCTCCGCGACGAACTTGAGGTACCTGTCCATGTCCGGCCTATCCGCCGAACCGATTCCCACCCATAAGCTTAGGTCATTCTCCAACCAGTGGTTTCGGACCTCGAAGTTTCGAAGGCCGATGCGGTCGACCGGGTTTCCGTTCCTGTCGAGCAACTGGATTTCCCGGGTACCTGGAAGCCAGAAACCGTTATCGGCCGGCATCCATTTCTCCAGATGGACACTGGTATCGGACCGGAACAAACATTGCCAGTTCCCGTCGTAGCGGTAAATCTCCCTGCCGGTGACAAACCAGATGTCACGGTTCAAATTGTACAGGAGGGCTGATTTATCATATTCCCGGAAGACCATGGGGGCATCCTGGCCAAGGAAGGCGTGAAGGGGCGTGACCTGCTGCGAGACGGGCTGCAGGATGTCGATGGTCAGTTTGTCGCCCGCGGACCTCAAGAGCCAGATATGGCCTGCCTTATCTGCTGCCATCCGTATGATTCTCGAATTGCCCAGCTGTCGGTTGACGGTCTCCACAGCCCGGAAGGCAAAGCCGTCGAACGAGAATAGGCCGGAATCGAAACTCATCCACATCAGGCCATTGTGGTCTTGCAGGAAGGCGAACATGCGTAGGTCCGGCAGTCCGTCCTTCTTGTTCCAGCGGTAGCTGTCGAGCTTATAACCGAGGGGGGACAACCCTTCGGTGCGGACTTGGTCCAGTAAGGGTAGGGATTGTGAGATGGCCTGCCCGGCTCCGACCAACAGCCATAACAAGCCTTGGCATATGGTCAGCAGCCTTCGCTTGGCCGGATGGTTCGATATGGTGAAGTCCATAAAAAGAATGGCCTGTTCCAGGCTGTTACCGCTTCCGACAATAAAGCTGCGTGTACGGAAAAAGGAGGTTCGTAGCCAGGAAGCCCCGCCTTTCCACTATGACCGCAGCGCCTGCGTCCGGATCGACTGTGGCCGGACAATCGGAATCGGGTCTGCCTTCCTAACCACATACAAATGTAATCCATAATATTCCAAGGCAGTAGCTGCTGCCATCAACAGGACATCGGGTAGGTGCAGCATTTTTCGTTTTTCAGCTCAATTCTTACCGAATGGTTACTTATGATATTCCACGGCGGTAGCTGCTACCATCAACAGGACATCGGGCAGGTGCCGCATTTTTCGTTTTTCAGCTCAATTCATACCGAATGGTTATTCGCATCACCATCAATTTTGTGCTTGATACGGAAAGGGTTCCGCAAGGTCATCGGCATGAATGTCCTAAGGATATCCGGTAAGTTTCCAATCGATCATCCATAATAATTCAAACGAATGAAAAGCAAGACAACGCAACGTCGTACCATGATTCGTGGTGGTTATCTCGGCATTATGTCGTCCGGGTTACCCTATTATTTATGTGTCTTAGGCTGTCTCGTCGGACTGGTGGTCACGCCATCAGCCGCACAGACGGTCATCGGAGGCTCCACGCCGGATACGTCCGCGGTCTTGGATGTCCAAAGTACATCGAAAGGGGTCTTGTTTCCCCGCCTGACGACGGCCCAGCGGGATGCGATTGCAAACCCGGCACAGGGCCTGATGGTGTACAATGTGACCACTAAATGTCTGGAGATAAACCTGGGGACACCCTCCTCCCCGGACTGGTCGGATATCAAATGCGCTCCCTCCGCCCTTATCGGGTCGATCGACTGCACCAACGCCGCCCTCACCGGCACGCTGACGGCGGATTCCGTCGCGACCGGGGTGAGCATGCAAGTCCCCTACACGGGCGGAAACGGCGGCACGCACAGCGGCCAGACGGTCACTTCGACCGGGGTGACGGGGCTGACGGCCACCCTGGCATCCGGCAGCTTCGCCACCGGGGCGGACAGCCTGAGCTATACGATCTCCGGCACGCCGGATTCGGCCGGTACGGCCAGCTTCGCGCTGAACATCGGGGGGCAGAGCT
>CAZNLJ010000001.1:0-230095 GCA_964573725.1 uncultured Saprospiraceae bacterium | reverse complement strand
CGGCCGTCCTATAAAATTTTTAGGCGCGGGGCGCAGCGTCCATATTGGTGCGGGGCGTGGCACAACAGCGAATTTGATGATCACAAAAAACAGAAATTCAATGTGTTGAATTAATTTTTCTCATATGGTTGAGGTGCGGAAGATAGGATGCCAGGTAGCGGAGGCCGGAGGCGGCCGGAAGGAAGGAAATGCGGCAGGAGGGCAGGGAATCAGCGGTATTCCAAGACCCCCTCAGGTCCGTGGATAAGGACGGACGATTCGGCCGCATCCTCGACATATCCGACGATACGGGCTTCGATATTGAAAAAGCGGGCGATGGCGATGATGGCCTGTGCTTCTTCCTCCGGCAGGTACACTTCCAGCCGGTGACCCATGTTGAAGACCTGGTACATTTCCCGCCAGGATGTCCGGGAGGATTCCCGGACCAGCGAAAACAAGGGCGGGGGCGGGAATAGGTTGTGCTTGACCACCCGTTTGCCCTGCAGGAAATGCAGGACTTTGGTCTGTCCCCCGCCGGTACAGTGTATGATGCCGTGGAGGGCACTTCTTCTTTTTCCAGTAAATTCCTCCAGTATTTTTTGCAGCAGGGGAAGATAGGTCCTGGTCGGGGACAAGAGCAGCTTGCCGACCGTCGCTTCCTGCCCATCCGGGAGTGCGACGGGGTCGGTGAGGCGTTTGTCCCCGGTATAGACCACCGAAGCCGGGGTATTGGGGTCATAGCTTTCCGGATAGTGTGCCGCATAATGGTGGGACAAGACATCGTGACGGGCACCGGTCAGGCCGTTGCTTCCCATCCCGCTGTTGTAGGCGTCCTCATAGGTGGCCTGGCCGAAACCCGCCAAGCCCACGACGACATCCCCTGCTTTTATATCATTGATTACCAAATCACTTCGCTTCATCCGGGCGAAGGTGGTGAAACCCACGTCCACGGTTCGGACAATGTCGCCGACATCTGCGGTTTCCCCACCGGAAAGATGGAGCCGGATGCCGAACTCTTCCATCCGTTCCACGAAGCGGGCGGCGGCCTGGATCAGCGTGCGGACGACTTCCCCCGGGATCAGGTGCTTGTTGCGGCCGATGGTGGAGGAGAGGATGATATCCTGGGTACAACCGACGCATGCCATGTCGTCCAGGTTCATTACCAGGGCATCCTGAACGATGCCTTCCCAAACGGACAAGTCGCCGGTTTCCCGCCAATACAGGTAAGCCAGGCTGGTTTTCGTGCCGGCGGTATCGGCGTGCATGATGTTGCAGTAACGGTCGTTCCCGCCGGCGAAATCAGGCAGGACTTTACAAAAAGCCGAGGGATAGAGTCCTTTATCCAAGTGCCTGATGGCTGCGTGCACGTCCTCTTTACCGGCGGAGACCCCACGGAGGTCATACTTGTTTTTCATAAGACGAAGGGTTGTACCGGAGGTACCGGTCCTGTTCGGGGATAAAAGTAAGGGTTCGTCGCCAATCCTTTAAGCGCTTGGCCGATTTTTGCTACTTTCGTCGGACTTGACCGCCGCCGGCCGGCCGACCGCTCCCCAAGTCCACCGGGCCGGCCTGTCGGCAGGTTAAATACACAGACCATGTACCATTTCCTGTACCGTTTGCCAGTCCGGTATCTCTTGTTCGCAGGAATCGTGTGGTTCTTCATTTCCTGTGGGACGGAAACGCAGCCGTCCGGGAAAGCCGGAAGCGAACCAGGCCCGCTCCGTTCCATCGGCTCCATCGAGCGGTATTTACCGGAGATGGATGCGGTGGTGGATACCGCCGCGGTCATCGAGGTGCTGGGCGAGGGGTTTGTCTGGTCGGAAGGGCCGTTGTGGGTGGCTTCGGATTCCATGTTGTTGTTCACGGACGTACCCCGGAACAAGATCTTCTCCTGGAGGCCTTCCACCGGCGTGCAGACCTGGTTGGAACCTTCCGGATATACGGGGGCGGGGACGGCCGGAGACGAGCCGGGGGCCAACGGACTGGCCCTGGATCCTTCCGGCGGACTGGTACTCTGCCAGCATGGCGACCGGCGGGTCGCAAGGCTTCAGGCCTCCCTTTCCGCGCCCGTCCCGGTCTTCCGGACCCTGGCGGACCAGTTCCGGGGGCAACGTTTCAACAGTCCGAACGACCTTTGTTTCGACAGCCAAGGAAATTGTTATTTCACGGACCCGCCTTACGGGCTGCCGGGAAAAATGGACGACCCCGATAAGCAGCTGCCTTTCCAGGGCGTCTTCCGGATCGATACGGCCGGCCAGGTCACCTTGTTGGTGGATTCCCTGACCAGGCCCAACGGCATCGCCTTGTCACCGGACGGGAATACCCTGTACGTGGCCAATTCGGATCCGGAAAGGGCCATCTGGATGGCCTATGAACGCACTCCGGAAGGTGGCTTGCGGAACGGAAGGGTGTTCTTTGACGCCACCGGCCAGGTGGGCGACCAGTGGAAAGGCTTGCCCGATGGGCTTAAAGTAGATCCGGCGGGGCGGGTATTCGCAACCGGACCGGGGGGCGTGTGGGTGTTCCGGCCGGACGGTACACCGATCGGCCGCTTCCTGACCGGTGAGGCCACTGCCAATTGTGCGCTGGATACCGCCGGATATACCTTGTATATCACGGCTCACCAATACCTTTGCCGGGTCCGGCTGCGGTGAGGCCCCAAGCGGCGGCGGCATGGAAACGGAAGGGCGCAAATCTTCGGCGCAGGGAACCCCTCAGGCCCCGCCGGCCGGAGTCGAAGCGGTGGATGACGGCTTGTCGGGACCTATCGGACGGGAGGGTGTCCGCCGTCGTCCACCAGGAATGTATACCCGGCGGCCAGCAGGAAGGAAATCCCGCCGATGAGCATGGCGTAAATCGCTTCCCCGGCGAAGTAACGCGAAACGAAAAATCCGAGGATGGATGCCGCCACGATTTGCGGGATGACAATGAAGAAATTGAACACCCCCATGTAATAGCCCATCTTGGAAGCGGGCAGGGCGCCGGTCAGGATGGCGTAAGGCATGGAAACGATGGAAGCCCATGCAATCCCGATACCCGTCATGGACAGGAGGAGCAGCTTCGGATCCCGGATGACGAAGATGCTGGCCAGGCCGACCGCCCCGGCGACCAGACAGATTGCGTGGGTCGCCTTGCGACTGGTCGTTTTGGCCATCACCGGGAGGAGGAAGGCCATGAGGGCGGATACACCGCTGTACACGGCGAAGCAGACACCGACCCAGTTCGCGCCTTCGTTGTAGAGCGGGGAGGTGGTGTCTTCCGCACCGTAGATGGTTTTTGTGACCGCTGCGGTCGTGTAGATCCACATGGAAAACAGGGCGAACCAGGAAAAAAACTGCACCACGGCCAGCTGACGCATGGTGGCGGGCATACCCATCAGGTCGTTGATCATGGTCGTGAATCCGTTCCGGATCCGGGACCGTTGCAGCAGCCAGGCCAAGAGGAAGAGCAAGCCTGCGACAACCAGGCCGACCGAGAGGATGTACAGGTCCTTCTTCAAGCCGGCGGATTGAAACCAGTAGGTCAAAGCTGTTCCTGCCAGGAGGAAGGCTCCGCCCAGCCGGGCTGCCGCCGGGGCTTCCGTCCCTGCGACGGTCGGTACCTGGCCGGTCGGCGGACCGGCCTCTTGGATGCCTTCGAAAGCCGCCAGTTCCGACGGGTTGTATTCGAAGGAACGAAAGACCGTCCAGAGCACAGCGGCCAGGAAGATGCTGCCGCCCAGGTAGAAGGACCACTTGACGGAATCAGGGATGGCTCCTTCCGGCGCTTCGTTGCTCACCCCGAACCAATTGGTGAGGATATAGGGCAGCAGGGATGCGATGACGGCTCCGGTGCCGATGAAAAAACTTTGCATGGCGAATCCCGCCGTCCTTTGTTCGTCGGGCAGGTTGTCACCGACGAAAGCCCGGAAAGGCTCCATGGAGATGTTGATCGAAGCGTCCATGATCCATAACATCCCTGCTGCGAACCAGAGGACCGGGCTGTTGGGCATGATGAACAAGGAGGCGGAGGCCAGCAGGGCACCCACGAGGAAATAAGGACGGCGCCGCCCCAGGCGGTTCCAGGTGCGGTCACTCAGGTATCCGACAACCGGCTGGACAAGCAACCCGGTAAGGGGCGCGGCTACCCAAAGGATGGGTATGTCCTCGATACCGGCACCGAGGGTTTCGAAAATCCGGCTGACGTTTGCATTCTGTAGGGCGAACCCGAATTGGATACCCAGGAACCC
Organism: uncultured Saprospiraceae bacterium; assembly: GCA_964573725.1. GTDB lineage: Bacteria > Bacteroidota > Bacteroidia > Chitinophagales > Saprospiraceae > UBA6168. The sequence continues at coordinate 225,888 of CAZNLJ010000001.1, read as the reverse complement.
GAAACTCATGTTCCAGATCTGCCAGAAGGACAAGGTGGGCTTGGTGACCATTTTTTCCGTTTTGTTCGAATTGGCGGGAGCGGGTACGCGACCCGGGGCAGGCGAAAGGCCTCCCGACGATATTGCTTCGTAAATATAGAAACGGATCGCCCTCCGGCAAGAATTCCTTCCGGTATTTTTCAATGGTCACGGCCGGTGGATCGGGCTGTCAGTCTTCGTACCCCATTTCCTCCATCGATTGCGGGATGGTGTCGTACTTCTTGAGTTTGAGCTGTACGTTGGTGTTGGCGAAACGCGTGGTGCCGATCCAAAGCATCTCATCTTCCGCATTGCCGATCTTGATGCGCCATTCCCGGTCGTCTCCCAGGTGCTCCGCGTCCATCAGCAGGGTGGCCTGGCCGGCATCGAAAGTCCAGGCTCCTCTCCCGATTTGCTTGCCGAACTGGCCGTACAGGTAGGATCCGTCCGGCTTGAATTGGAACCAGACCCCTTTGTTAAGGTTGTTTGCGGCCGGGTCGTTGATCTTGACCAAGGCCCAGACGCTCCAGTAACGGTCGGTCAGTACACGGATGACACGCGCATGCTGGTCTGATGCGGCGGCGGGCGGATTGTAGGAAGGTTTGACGGGGTCCATGCGGATGACCGGGTCCGGACCGACGGCCGTGCTCAATGCCTGGAGGGCACGTTGTTTCCGGATGACCTGCCCGGTCAGGGTGTCTACGACCGCAACCGTTTCGAAGAGTCCGTCGTCCGACCGGACCGGAGCTTCCTCCTGATATGCCAGGGTATCATCCGGATCGGTCGGCGGGTTTTCAGCCCGCTGGTCGGCGGCATCCGGTCGGCAGCCATAGGCAAGGATGCACCAGGTGGCGAGGAAAAACAAATGCTTTGTGTCCATGGCATTGGATTTTATCGTGTAACTTTAATCCCGGCGGAACGGGGAAGGGGCCGTTCGATGGCTACATCGGAAAACAGGCCGGCAGCGCAGGTCGTCGGGAAGGGCGGAACGCCGGCCGTCGTCCGGACGGTTGGTCCTATGGGCGGTGCCTTCGTATCCGACCTCAGACCTGCTTAAACGGAAGAACCTACCCCTTTGGTTTCGGTCTCAAAAAAATATTGGGTTTGTTCCGACGGGCAGGTCCCGTCGGGGGAGCCCTTCGGTCCCCGACAGGTCATAGGCCGTGTCGAAGTCAGGCACCGCCCGGTCGGTAGGGGTATTTTTTGAAAAGGCATGATACATACATTGGATTTAACGTTCATGGGTACCAGTGGTGCCGTGGCGGCATTTGCCGTCCCGGGTACCGATGGGGTCACCTTGGTGGAAACGGGGCCGTACGCGACCCTTCCGAACCTTCGGGAGGCGCTTCGACGCCATGGATACGGCCTGGAGGATGTCCGGCACGTCCTGTTGACCCACATACACCTGGACCATGCCGGTGCGGCCTGGGCCTTGGCGGCTGCTGGTGCCAGTATTTACGTGCATCCGGTCGGTGTCCGGCACTTGGCGCAACCGGAGAAGCTGATGGCTTCCGCCAGGATGATCTATGGGGCGGACATGGACCGGTTGTGGGGGGAGATGCGTCCGATTCCGGCGGACCGGCTGATACCGGTCGGTCATAGCGAATCGTTGGTACTGGGGGGGCACCTGTTCCGGGCCTGGCATACGCCCGGACATGCCTCGCACCATATTGCCTGGCAGTTTGGAAAAGCGGTTTTTACAGGTGATGTGGCGGGAATCCGAATCGGGTCGCATGCCGTGGTACAGCCGCCTTGTCCGCCACCCGACATTGATATTCCGGCCTGGGAGGAATCGATAGCCTGCCTGTCCTCGCTGCAGCCGGCTTCCCTATTCTTGACGCATTTCGGGGAAGTGACGGATGTCGACGAGCACCTGGAGGCGCTCCGGGCGGAATTGGCGGCCTGGGCGGCTTGGATACGGCCCTATTTCCTGGCATCGGCACCCGTAGCGGAGGTCATCCCCCGGTTCGAGCGGTTTGTGGAGGAAAGGCTGTCGGCCGCCGGTGTGGAGGAGGCGGACCGGCTCCGGTACCGATATGCGAATCCCGCCTGGATGTCCGTTGCCGGTCTGATGCGATTCTGGAAAAAGTCGACTCCGCAGGGTCCTGGATGAACGGTACGGCCGATCCAATGAACCTGGCCGAATGGCCGGTCCGGAGGAGGCTGGAGGAAAGGTCCGCGGATGGACAGCCGGAGCCGTCAATATTTGCGGCTCACCACCTTGGTAAGGTTCAGGATTTTCTTGACGAGGTCCACATCCGGGAGCATGATGTGGGCGGGTTCCGCCTGGTCTTCCTGCTGCCCAAGGCCTTGGGACGGATGGGGCCGGGTGCTGGAGTAGGGGGCTTCCACCGGATAGGGGGAAGTCTGGAGGTAGATGTAACAACTGGTACTGACGGCTATCAGGACATACCACAACAAACGGTTCGGAGCGATTTTTTTCATGGTGTCGTCGATTGGCGAAAGTAGTCTTGTTGTCATTGTTTGGCGGTGTTTTGGGGGTGCTGCAATGTGCCTCGGTCGGGATGGACCTGCGAAGGAATCCCTGACGGATTCATCCATATAGACAACGCTGTGTCGGGAAAGGTTGGAAAGTTCGGAAAGATTTTCCAATAAAAAGGGGATGGGTGACCAAAATCACAGGCTTTCGGAGGCCAGGGGCACCTATGTGGCTATTTCGACCGGGTAATCGGGTCAATCGGCTTTGATCATGCGCAGGATGCGGCTGGTCTTGGGTACCACCACCCATTCGATGCGGCGGTTTTGTGCGCGGCCCTCCGGCGATTCGTTGGAGGCGACGGGTTCGAATTCACCTTTGCCGGAAGCCAGCAGTTGGCTGGGGTTTACATAGAATTCCCGGGTAAGGATGTGGGTGATGACGGCGGCGCGTTGGGCGCTCAGGTTCCAGTTGTCGCCGAAGGAGCCGCCCCGGACAGGTTGGTTGTCGGTGTGGCCTTTGATGAGGATGTTCATTTCGGGATGTCCGGACAGGACGGCGGCGACCTTTTCCAGGATCGGGGCGGCGGTTTTCACCAAGGTGGTGCTGCCGGGCTTGAACAAAAGGGCATCGGAAATGGCGAATACCGCGGCATCTTCCAGGAGGGTGGTGAAAAATAGGGAGCTGTCCAAGGGTTGGACCGATGCCACGAGCTCCGCTGCGACGGCGGCCAAAGCCTGTTCCTGGTCGGAGATGGCGGTCCGAACCTGCCGGATGAACATATCCGCCTGGTCAAGGGCTTCCTGTTTCGACTGGATACGCATATCCAGCAATTGTTGTTGGGAAAGCGACTGGTCCGTCAATTTTTCTATTTCAGTCTTGAGTCGTTCGATATGGGCATCCTGTTTGTCCTGAAGGTCGCGTAGCACATTGTTTTCCCCTTTTCTTTCCGCAAGGTCCCATTTCAAGGCGGCGATTTCCCGGTTCAGTTCGAGCACCCTGGTGTTGAGTTGCTGCGAAACGCTGTCCCGGACCGACAACTCCGACAGGTGAAGCTTCTTACCGACGCAGGAAGTGAGCGACAGGACGGCCAGGAGCGCGGTGCCGATGGTTGAGGTGCGAAGATGGAAATGATGCATGGCGGATGGTTTGGAACGGTTGGCCGGATCCGCTGCGGGAGCGGGGGGGAAGCAGTCCGGATGGACAGGGGTCGGCTGCAAATATAAGGACTTTGTGCAAACGGTCCGGAATCGGGATGGAAAGCGGGTCGGCAGGGGGACTCGGAGGCCCCCCTTGACACCTAGTCGGTGCGGAAGGCCGGCCGGGGCTGGTACGTGCAAAAATGCCGAACGCCCGTCTCGGTGGGGAGAGGGGCGTTCGTGGGGGCAAGGCGGCGTCGGCCGCGGTCACGGGATCCGGAGAACCAACCGGTTCCGGGCGTTCGGCGGCGATTCCGCGAGGAACGGGTCCGGATTTATTGGAGCCGGAAGCTGGAGGCGCCCAGCAGCCCGATATCCGTATAGACCGCTACCCGGTAATAGCCCGATTGGAGTTTTTCCTCCAGGTCATGCGAGAAGGAAAGCCGCTGGTTCTGAACCACATCGACTTCCTGCATCTTGACCGCGATGATATCCATGCCTTGGTTGTTGACATTGACCCGCGCCTGAACCGGATTTTCCGTTTTGATGGGCGTGCCTTTGTCGTCCGTCACCACCAGGTACAAGGGGCGGAGTCCCTGGAATTCCTTCTTCACTTCCGTCAGGTCGAAGCTGACCATGATGCGTCGGGCGCGGCCGGCCTTGGCCGTGGCCCTGGGTTTTTTCCGTTCGACCTCCACCCGGAATGCACTGGCCTTGAAGTTGGCCAGGGTGAGTTTCCGGATCTCGTCCTGGATAGTGGTGTTGAGGGCGTTCAAGGCCTCATTTTCCGATTTGGCGGAGGCGAGGTCTTCCGTCAATTGTCCGGTGAGCGTACGGAGGGAATCGTTTTCCGCCTGGATGGCCTGGATGGAAGACTCCAGCATCAACTTGGCGGCCATGAGTTCCTCGATCTGGGCCTTCAGGTTCTTGCTTTCCGAAGCGTTCTGTTTGGAGAGCTTGCGAAGGGAAGCATCCTTTTGGTCCAGCTTCTTTTTCGTTTCGGCCAGGGAACCCTGGAGGCTCTCGTTCTCCTGGGCCAGGTTGCTGTAGGCGGTTTCCAGGCTGTCGACTTCCTGCCGGAGGTCGTCGCGCAGTTGGGACAGGTCGTCCACCTGGGTGTTCAGGTTGGTGTTCAATGCGGCCAGCTGGTTCTTTTCCGTGTGGGTCTGATACCCCCAGTACCCTACGCCCAACAGGAGCAGCAGCAGGACGACGATGACAATGGTTTGAACTTGCTTTGAATTCATGGCGCGTTGTTTTGATGAAGTGATGAACCTGGACCGCCGGGCAAGGGTGGCATGCAGGGTGTCGTATGTAGATTGTCGTCAGGTCCGTCGTGCCCGGCGGCCGCCGCTCGTTACGTCGGATCTGCATCCGACCGGACGAGCCTCTTCCTAACTATGTGACGGGATTGGCCTTTGTTCATTGCACGGCATATAATTTTCCAACCCCACCAGTGCCGGGTGGGCGAAAAGCCCGTCGTCCGCCTTGCCGGCCGGCCCGCCGCCTCCCGATGGAAAATAATGACAATTATTTGGCGGATTTCAAAAAAACATTACCTTTGGTATGTTTAAACATATCTTACATGCAGCTACGGATAGACAAGGCGGGAAAGGAGCCCTTGCACAGCCGGGTGGAGAAGATGTTGCGGGAATTGATAGAAGAGCCGCAGTACCGCAACGGCGAATACCTGCCGAAGGAGGTGGAGTTGGCCCAGCGCCTGGGGGTGGCCCGGAATACGGTCCGGCATGCCCTCAGCAAACTGGTGAACGAAGGGCTGCTGATCCGGAAGAAAGGGGTCGGCACCGTGGTGGCCGGCCGACGCATATCGACCCGGCTGGACAGTTGGTGGAGCTTTACCAGGGAGATGGCCAACCGGGGCCTGGCGGTCGTCAATTACGAAGTGTCCGTTTCGGCGATCCCTGCCAACGAGGAAGTTGCCGAAGCGTTGCACCTGCGGCCGGGTTCCAAGGTCATGTGCCTTTCCCGTTTGCGGGGGACGGCAGCCGGTCCTTGCCTGCTTTCCATTTCCTGGTTCCACCCCCGCATCCCCTTGTCGGGACAGGAATCCTTCGACCGGCCCTTGTATCAGATGCTGGAAGAGGACCATGGGGTGCTGGCCGCCGTTTCCCGGGAGGAAATCAGCGCCATCCGGGCGGAGGAATCGCTGGCGCAGCGCCTGGACATCGAAACAGGGGCTCCCGTCTTGTTCCGGGCCCGTTCCGTCTGCGACTCGGACGGCAGGATGGTAGAGTACAACAAGGTCTACTACCGGGGAGACGGGTTCACCTACTCCATCGATATCGGCAGGAGCTGAAGGGCGCTTTGCACCAAAACAGGATAGGGTAGGGCGGAAGCCGCCGTATTCCGACCGGAGATAACAAGCTAACAACGGACGGTGAAATGCCGCTGCCGTTCCAAAAGTGGTAAGTCATGCAACTAAAATCATTTTCCTGGCTGCTTGCAGCCGGCCTGTTCTTTTTTTGCGCCGGCTGGACGGCGGCCCAAACCGTAACCGGCACGGTCATCTCCGCGGAGGACCGATTCCCCTTACCCGGCGTCAACATCCTGGTCAAAGGTACGGACAACGGCACCATCACGGATGAGCAGGGCTTCTTCCGACTCGAAGCGCCTGCGGATGCCATCCTCCAATTCAGTTATCTCGGTTTCGAAACGCTGGAAATTCCCGTTGCGGAGGGGCGTGACCTGTCGGTGGAGCTGATATCGGCTTCCCGCTTGCTCCAGGACGTCGTCGTGGTGGCGTACGGGACTGTCCGGAAAAGCGACCTGACCGGTTCCGTCGCCACGGTTTCGGAAGAGGACATCAAGCGGGTGGCACCGGTATCCCTGGACCAGGCCCTGCAGGGCAGGGTGGCGGGCGTCCAGGTCCAGCAGGTAAGCGGCCGTCCGGGCGGACAGACTTCCATCCGCATCCGGGGGAGCAGTTCCATCAACGCCGGTAACGAACCTTTGTTCGTCATCGACGGTATGCTGGTGACCAGCGACAACGGGCAGGTCAATGCAGGTGGCAATGCCGGTCCCGGATTGAATGCATTGGCCGCCATCAATCCGGCGGATATCGAACGGATCGAAATCCTCAAGGATGCTTCCGCCACCGCCATGTACGGGTCCCGCGGCGCCAACGGTGTCGTGCTGATCACTACCCGCCGGGGGAAGGCAGGACGTTCTTCCGTCACTTTCGACACCTATGCGGGGATCCAGGACGTGACCCGTACCCTTGGGCTGCTGGACGGGGAGACCTTCGCCCGGTACATGAACGAATACAGCAACACAACCGGACTTCCGCTGGATGTCCGCTACATCATCCCCGAGAAATTGGGCGCCGGAACGGATTGGCAGGAGGCCATCTTCCGCCGTGCCCCCATGCAGAGCTACCAACTCAGCGCCCTCGGCGGGAATGAAAAAACCCAATTTTCCGCCAGCGGCAGCTACTACCGGCAGGAGGGGATCATCCTGAATTCCGATTTCGAACGTTTCACCCTGCGTTCCAATGTGGACCACGAGGTGTCGCCTGCTTTCCGCATGGGTACCAGTCTCAGCATCAGTTACATCAACTCGCGGGGTGTCCTGACCGGCGCCCAAAGCCCCGGTACCGGGGTGCTGTTGCCGGGCGCCACCACCGCGGCCTTGCTGTTCCCGCCGACCTTGCCGGTCCTCGACAGTACCCGGGCCGGCGGGTATACCTTCCAGGACGACCGGGGCCGCAACATCGGCAATCCGGTGGCCGATGCCCGGGAGACCGACAACATCGCCCACAATGGCCGCATCGTCGCCAACACATACGGTCAGCTGCGGCTGGCACCCGGCCTGGAGCTCAAGGCAAGCATCGGTGCGGACGCCTTCTCCGTCAAGGAAAACCGCTTCGTCCCGAATTTCCTGAAACGCGCCGAAACCAATAACGGCGCTGCCGTCGTCGCCACTGTGGACGGCTACTCCTGGCTATCCGAATTCACCCTCCACTACAACCGGAAATGGGGCGGCAGACATGCCTTGGATGCGCTCGTCGGCAATACCTACCAAGGCTATCATGCCGAACGCCTCTTTGCCTTCACCCTCGATTTTCCCGACAACCGGACCGGCTGGCATAACCTCGGCAACGGGTTGAACCCGCAACCCGCCGGTAACGGGGAACTGAGCTGGGGCATCGTCTCCTATCTGGGTCGCTTGAATTATACGCTGGATGAAAAATGGCTCCTGACCCTGACCGGCCGGATGGACGGCTCCTCCAAATTCGGCGCCAACAATAAGTACGGCTTTTTCCCCTCCGGCGCCGTCGCCTGGAAAATCCACGAGGAACCTTTCCTCCAATCCCTGGAATGGCTCTCCACCCTCAAGGCCCGCGTCAGTTACGGGATCATCGGCAACCAGGATATCTTCCCCTATGCCTCCCTGGCTACCGTCGGCCCCCTCGGCCAGGGGGTCTTCAACAACACGGAACCCTATCTGGGCCAGGAACCGCTCCGCTATCCCAATCCGGACCTCCGGTGGGAGCGCACCCATCAGCTGGATGCCGGCGTGGATGCGGAGTTTGTCGACGGACGACTGGCCCTCACCATCGACTTCTATGAAAAGAATACCCGGGACCTGCTGTTGTATGCCCCCCTTCCGGTCACTTCCGGATTCAGCGGGTTCCTGACCAACATCGGTGGCCTGCGGAACAGGGGCCTGGAACTGGCGGTCAACAGCCGGAACCTGACCGGCGCCTTTACCTGGCAGACGGACCTGAATTTTTCAATCAACCGGAACGAAATCACCGCCCTCTCCGGGGAGGACGACATCCCCGTGCCCGGCGTCCTGCAAGTGCCCGCCGGCTGGAGCATCCTGCGCGTCGGCCAGCCGATCGGCACCTTCTTCGGCCTGCAAACGGATGGCATTTTCCAAACCGCGGAGGAAGCCGCCAACGGACCGGCCCTCAAGTCCCAGACCCCCAAGGCCGGTGACCGGCGGTATCGCGACATCAATTCGCGGGATGCCCAGGGGAACCTGACCGGTCAACCGGACGGTGTCATCGACGAAGCAGACCGCACCGTCATCGGAAACGCCAATCCCGATTTTACCTGGGGGATGACCCACAAGTTCAGCTGGAAAGGCTGGGACCTGTCTTTCTTCCTGCAAGGCGTCCATGGCAACGAGATCGTCAACGCCTATCTCTTCGAAATCGGTTCCCTGCATGCCGAGACCAATGTGCTCAGGGAGTTCTACGACAACCGTTGGACGCCCGACAATCCGGGTGGAATTTATCCGAAGGTGGGGCCCTCGGAACGCAACACCTTCAGCGACGCTCAGGTCGAGGACGGCTCTTTTGTCCGGCTGCGAAACGTCACCCTCGGGTATGCCCTGCCGGACGCCTGGTTGCGGAAGGTCCGCATGTCCCGTTGCCGGATCTATGCCTCCGCCAACAATGCCCTGACCTTCACCAAATACCGGGGGTACGACCCGGAGGTCAACGCCTTCGGACAAAGCCATCTCCTGCAGGGTATCGACTACGGCGGTTACCCCTTGGCCAGGACCCTCCTGGGGGGCGTCCAGGTGGTCTTCTGAACCTGCACATCCTGTCATCGTCAACTTTCAGTCCCTATCGCTTATGCATCACTGTTTGAAAACATGGAGAACCACCGCACTGCTGCTTTCCCTGGCCTTGCCCGTCAATTGGGCCTGCCAGGGCCTGCTGGAGGAAGACCCGAAAGACCAGGTCTTCGTGGAAAATTTTTTCCAGACGGATAACGACGCCGTCGCCGCCGTCAATTCGATCTATGCCATCCTGAACTCCACCAGTTCCGCACCCACCTTCGGCGGCGCCTACCACAGCAGTTATTGGGTGACGGCGGGGCTTGCTTCCGACGAGATGGAGAACCGCCTGGCCGGCGCCGTCGACCTGGATCAGCTGGAAACTTTCACCCACCGACCCGTCAATGCCAACCTGTACGATTTCTGGGCCCTGGCTTACAAGGGCATCAGCAATGCGAACTTCGCACTCGACGGCATCCCGAAAGTGCCGCTGGCACCCTCCCGCAGGGACCAGCTACTCGGGGAGGCCCGGTTCCTGCGGGGCATGCTCTATTTCGACCTGGTCCGGTGGTTCGGGGATGTACCGCTCCTGCTTTCGCTCAACGAGGACCTCAAACCTGCCCGGACGCCCGCGGCGGACGTATACCGCCAGGTCGTGGAGGACCTGCGTTTCGCCCAGGACCATTTGCCCGTTTCCTATCCGCCCAATGACGGCCTCGGCCGCGCCACCAGCGGTGCCGCCGCCGGCCTGCTGGCCAAGGTATATCTCCAGGTCGGGGAATGGCAAAGTTGTATCGACCAATGCGACCGGGTCATCAACAGCGGCCGCTACGGGCTGTATCCGGATTTTGCGGAAGCTTTCCGCATCCCGAACGAAAACGGCCTGGAAACCCTCTTCGGCATCGGGTTCGGAACGGCCAACAACAGCATCTCCTTCTGGGAGGTGGGGCAGTTCAATGTCCGCCTCCTGCCCCGGCAACTGTCCGGTGCCATCCCCGGGGTCAACGCCCAGGGCTGGCAGGTGGCCACCCAGGACCTCTACGATTCCTTCGATCCCCAGGACCGACGCCGGGAAGTGACCCTGCTCACCCGGATCGAAAACCAAGACGGGACGGTCACGACCGTCGAACCCCATATCCAGAAATATTGGGACCGGATCCACGAACCGCAGGCCGGCAATACGGACCATGATTTCCCATACCTCCGGTATTCGGACATCCTCCTGGTCAAGGCGGAAGCAATCAACGAACGCAACAACGGACCGGATGCCGAAGCCTATGAAGCCATCAACCAGGTGCGCCGCCGCGCCCGTTTCGACGGCACCCAGGAGCGGCCGATATTACCCGACCTGTCCGGTCTTTCCTATGACGCTTTCAAGGAGGCCCTGTTGCTGGAACGCCGCCATGAATTCACCGCGGAAGGCCAGCGTTGGTTCGACCTGGTGCGTTTCGGAAAGCTGGCGACACGGGTTCCCGTGGCAAAACCCGGCGTACAGCCGGAACCTTACCACCGGCTTTTCCCCATCCCCCAAAATGAAATCGACCTCAACCAAAACCTGCTACCCCAGAACGAGGGATATTGAAGGGGTCTTAAGGTTCACCGCAGTCGGACGGGGCCGGTTTCGGCCTTTTCCCGCCGGCTGCCCATACGATCGAAGCCATGGCCGTCATTGCGTTGGATTTGGGTGGGACCCGGGTAAAAGCGGGATTGGTGGAAGGTGGTACGCTGCTGTCCGCCACCAATGTCGCGGTACCGTCGAGCGATAGTTTCACTGCGCTCATGCCCTTGTTGGAGGAGGTCATCGACGGCTTGCTTGCCGATGCCGGCCGACCTGCGGTCAAGGGACTGGGCATTTCCTTCCCCACCATTGTGGACAGCGACCACATGCGGTTGCTATATCAATATGTGAAATATGCGGATGCCAACAACCTCGATCTCGCCGGCTGGGTACGCCGCAACTGGGGCGTACCCCTTTTCATGGAGAACGATGCCCGGGCGGCGCTGGTCGGGGAATGGCGCTACGGAGCCGGCCAAGGCACCCAAAACCTGCTCATGGTGACGATCGGAACGGGCGTCGGTTCCGCCGTATTGATGGACGGGCGCCTGCTCAAGGGGAGCCGGTACATGGCCGGCAACCTGGGGGGGCACCAGGTGGTCCGGTTTGACGGCCGGCCTTGCAACTGCGGCAATACCGGTTGTCTGGAGAGCGAGGCTTCCTCCTGGTCCCTGCCCCAGCTGGTCCGACGGACGGAGGGCTTCGATGGCAGTCCTTTCGCCGATGGGGTGCCTCCCGATTTCGAACACCTGTTCGCATGGGCGGCGCAGGGAGACCCGTTCGCCTGCACCGTCCGCCGGCATTGCCTGGAGGCATGGGCAGCCGGAATCTCCAACTTCATTTATGCCTTCGACCCGGAAATGGTCGTCCTGGGTGGCGGGGTGATGAAAAGTGCGGATGTCATCATGCCTTTCATCCGGCGGCACATCGACCGGCTGGCCTGGTTGCCGGAAAAAGCCGTGACCCTGGCCGCCGCTTCCCAGCCGGATTGGGCAGGTGTGCTGGGTATGGGTTATCTTGCGGGCGATAGGTGATGGCCGGACCAGGCAGGCTTACGGTCAGGTGCCGCCGACCTGTCACCGTACCACGGTGTTTGCGAGAGGGGAAGTTCCTGCAAGCCCTTCGTTGCCGAACCGGTTTTCCGCAGGAAGAAATGATGAAGATGCAGCATCCGACAACTTATGAAAAATTCCCCAAGGTATCCATCCGAGGATTTGAAAACGAATGTGCCGGCGGATGGGAGGCTGTCTGTGCGACGCTCCGCACCGCCTTGCGGCGTCGGACAGCCTCGATGCGGCAGGTCCTGGTTGTGGAAACGTATCCCGGGGCCGACCTGGACGAATTGGCCCGGGCTTGGCCGGAACTGAGGCCGGCCTTGGTGCTGAATGCGGAAACCGCATTCCGTCCGCCCGCCGATATCCGGGCTTTGACCGCTCCCGATGTCACCGACGACCGGATTTTCGGCGTGATGACCAGCCTCCGGCTCGAACAGTACCTCGACCCGGCGAAGGTGTCGACGCTGCGGCAACAGATGGCGTCCGCCGAGGGTCTGGTGGTCGTCCATGGGGTCGGGGCATCCTTGGTGGCGGAGGCATGGGACCTGCTTGTGTATGCCGACCTGGCCCGTTGGGAAATCCAGCAACGGATGCGGCGCGGACAATGCGGCAACCTGGGGGTGGACAATGCGGAGGAGGAAATCAGCCGCCGCTACAAACAGGCTTATTTCGTCGATTGGCGTATCGCCGACGAGCGGAAACGGGCCTTGATGGATCGATGGGACTTCTACCTCGATATCAATCGGCCGGATGCCCCCAGGCTGGTCACGGCCGCCGCTTTGTCCGCCGCCCTGCACCGCCTGACGCAACAGCCCTTTCGGCTGGTCCCGTTTTTCGACCCGGGCCCCTGGGGCGGGCAGTGGATGAAATCCGTCTGCGACCTGGATCCATCCGCCCCGAACTATGCCTGGTGTTTCGACTGTGTACCGGAGGAAAACAGCTTGCTGCTGGATTTCGGCGAGGTCACCCTGGAAATGCCGGCCGTCAACCTTGTGTTCCGGGAACCGGAGCGCTTGCTCGGTCCGGCGGTCTACCGACGGTTCGGGGCGGAATTCCCCATCCGTTTCGATTTTCTGGATACCATGGGCGGGGGCAACCTGAGCTGGCAAGTCCACCCGCTGAAAGCATATATCCGGGAGCATTTCGGCATGTCCTACACCCAGGACGAAAGCTACTATCTCCTGGATGCCGCACCGGACGGCATCGTTTACCTGGGCTTGCAGGAGGGGGTCGATCCCGATGCCATGATGGCGGATCTCCGGGCGGCCCGGGACGGGCAGTCCAGGTTCGAGGCGGACCGGTATGCAGCGCGTTGGCCTGCCCGGAAGCACGACCATTTCCTGATTCCCGCCGGGACGGTGCATTGCTCCGGCCGGAATACCATGGTGCTGGAAGTGAGTGCCACCCCCTACATCTTCACATTCAAGTTGTGGGACTGGGGCAGGCTGGGTCTCGACGGACTGCCGCGGCCCATCAACCTGGAGCATGGGCAAGCGAATATCCGGTGGGAGCGGACCACGGAGTGGGTCCGCGCCGAATTGGTGAACCGCATCCTTCCGCTGGCGGAAGGAGACGGCTGGCGGGAGGAAAGGACCGGCCTGCACGAAACGGAATTCATAGAGACGCGTCGCCATTGGTTCACGGGGAAAGTCAGCCATGACACCGCCGGCGGTGTCAATGTGCTCAACCTGGTCGAAGGGGCGGCCGTCATCGTGGAAAGCCCGACGGGGGCTTTTGCCCCCTTTGTCGTCCGGTATGCGGAGACTTTCATCGTCCCGGCGGCGGTAGGGCCTTATACCATCCGACCCTACGGGCAAGGGGAGGGGACGGAGTGTGCGACCATCAAGGCCTTCGTCCGGCCTTGAGCTGTGCCATACCCGGGAACCGAAAAAAAACTACCTGCGGCAGTCCGGCATGATTTCCCGGTCTGCGCGACAGGACAAACCTACCCATGTCATGCGATTTGTGTACTTGCTCACGTCCGTCGCCGCTTTGGGCGGCTTGTTGTTCGGCTATGACACCGCCGTCATCTCCGGGGCCATCGGCTTCTTGCGGGACCGGTTCGAGCTGTCGGCGGCCATGACCGGTTGGGCGGCCTCCAGTGCGATCATCGGTTGTATTGCGGGTGCCGGTTTCGCCGGATATCTCGCCGACCGGTTCGGCCGTAGGAACATCCTGCTGCTGACCGCCGTGCTCTTCGCCGTGTCCGCCGTCGGGTCCGCCCTGCCGGACAACCTCCTGCAGTTCGCCGTCTTTCGTTTCATCGGCGGCATGGGGATCGGGGCGGCTTCCATGGTTTCCCCGCTGTACATTACGGAAGTGGCACCGGCATCGGAACGAGGCCGGCTGGTTTCCTACTACCAACTGGCCATCGTGATCGGTATCCTGGTCGTATTTTTTGTCAACATGCTCATCCAGGATGCCGGGGATGACACCTGGAACCGGTCAACGGGCTGGCGGTACATGATGGGTTCGGAGCTCTTGCCTGCGGTATTGTTCCTCGTGGCCTTGCTGTTCGTTCCGGAAAGCCCCCGCTGGTTGGTCCGGGCGGGTCGGGAGGCGGATGCCCTCGCCGTATTGGTGCGGGTCAACGGAGCCGACCGTGCCCAGGAAACCCTCGCCGCGGTGAAGGCCACCCTGCAGGAGGAAAAAGGAACCTTGTCGGAACTCTTCGGCGGCCGGTTCCGGAAAGCCGTATGGATCGGGGTGGTCTTGTCGGTCTTCTCCCAGGTGCAGGGTATCAATGCCATCATGTATTATGCCCCGGAGATCTTCAAGGCGGTCGGATCCGGCACGGACGCGGCTTTCCGGCAGACCGTCATCATCGGTGTCATCAATGTGCTGTTCACCTTCGTCGCCATCCGGCTGGTGGACCGCGTCGGGCGGAAACGCCTGTTGCTCCTGGGAGGGGCGGGTATGGGCCTCAGCCTGGTGATGGTCGGCCTTTCCTTCCATTCCGGCTGGACCGGCTACGGCCTGTTGGGCTTCCTCTTGTCCTATATCGCCTGTTTCGCCGCCTCCTACGGGCCGGTGACCTGGGTGGTCATATCGGAGATTTTTCCGATCGGCATGCGGGGCGTGGCCATGTCCGTCGCCACTTTCGCCTTGTGGACCGCCGTATACCTCGTCACCCAGTTTTTTCCCGTACTGCTGGAGACGGCAGGCCCGGCCCTTACCTTCTGGTTCTTCGGCGGCATGTCCGCCCTGGGCTGCCTCTTCGTGTGGCGGCAGGTACCGGAGACAAAAGGGCGGACCCTTGAGGAAATAGAACAATCCTGGCGGGCCGGGTCCGGGCATTCCTGACCGGCTGCAGCGTACTTTTCTTGTGACCAAACCATTTTCATCCTTATGCCATCCTTTTCAAGACAACAACCTGCCTGGGCAGACTTATTCCTTCGCGGCTGCTGTTGGCTCCTCCTGCTCTTGCCCGCCGGACCGGCCGCGGCACAGGAACCGGCCGGCGGCCAACGCCTCCCCGTCGATGAGGTGGACGGGATGATCGGTACCCACAACAGCCGTTGGATGCAGTTCCCCGGTGCATGCCTCCCTTTCGGCATGGTCAAACTCAGTCCGAACAACCAACGGCAAGGCTGGAAAGCAGGTTATGAATACCAGGTGGAGAACGTCGCCGGATTCAGCCATATCCACGCCTGGACCATGGATGGCCTCCTGATGATGCCCACCCTGGGCCCCTTGCAATTGGAACCCGGTCGGGAAAACCATCCGGACGAGGGCTACCGTTCGCGTATCCGGCACGAAACGGAAACCGCAAGCCCCGGCTACTATGCCGTCACCCTGGACGATACAGGTATCCGGGCGGAACTGACCGCGACCACCCGCGCCGGCATGCAACGGTACACTTTCCCTGCCTCCGACAGTGCCCGCGTCATGATAGACCTTCAGATTCCGTCGGAATATGGTACGGAACTGACCGCCGCGACGATCACCCGGGTCAGCGACACCGTCATCGAAGGCCATACTTACCAGCAGAGCCTCCGGGGCGCCGGTTGGAACGAGTACCAGCTCTTCTTCGTCATCCGTTTCAACAAACCATTCCATAGTTTCGGCGGCTGGAACCGGGACGGCATCTTTCCGCCCGGCAACGAACTCTTCAGCGGTTGGGACCATACCGATTTCGGCGCTTTCGTCCACTTCCGGACCCAAGCCGGCGAACAGGTCATCGTCCAAACCGGTATTTCCTTCGTCAGCCTGGAGCAGGCCCGCCTCAACCTCGACGAGGAATTGGCCCGACCCTACGGCTGGGATTTCGACGCCGTACATCAAGCCGCCCGTCATACCTGGAACAAGCTCCTGTCCAGCATCCTGATAGAAGGCGGGACCAATGCCGACCGCCGCAAGTTCTACACCAACCTTTACCGGGTCTATTCAGGCAGGACCATCTTCAGCGATGTCAACGGCAAGTATGTCGATATGTATGAACGGATCCAACAGCTGCCGGATCCGGACGCACCCATGTACGGGGGCGACGCCTTCTGGAACACCTTCTGGAACCTCAACCAGGTCTGGACCCTGGCGACCCCCGACATCGCCGACAAATGGGTGGCTTCCCTGCTGGAGATGTACGACAAGGGCGGTTGGCTCTGCAAAGGCCCGGAAGGGCTCGAATATTCCGGTATCATGGTCGCCTCCCATGAGATTGAACTGATAGTGAGCGCCTACCAGAAAGGGATCCGTCGCCGGTATGACCCGCTTCTTGCCTATGAGGCCATCCGCCACAACCAGATGGAACAAGGTATCGCCCACCCGGGCGGCGGCTGGGCCGGCAACCGATGGCTTGACCGATACCTTCAGTTCGGCTACGTCCCTTATGAATACGGACCGACCTCCAACACCCTGGAATATGCCTTTGACGATTGGGCCGTCAGCGAAATGGCCAGGGCCCTCGGAAAACAGGACGATTACTGGTACTTCCGCCACCGGGCCGGGCAGTACCGCAATATCTGGGATCCCTCGGTGGGGTACATGAACCTTCGCCTGGCCGACGGTTCCTTCAAACAACCCTTCGAACCCTTCTGTTGCTCCACCTTCCTGGGCTCCGGCTGGGTGGAAGGCAACGCCTGGCAATATTCCTGGTTCGTTCCGCACGACCTCCGGGGACTGATCGCCTTGATGGGAAGGGATACCTTCCTGCAAAGGCTGGAAATCGGCTTCGAACAATCCAAACCCTGGAAATTCAACTCCGAATCCACACACGAGAACAGCCTCTTCGCCATGGGGGTCCTTCCCATCAACCATGGCAACCAGCCGAATATGCAGGCCGCCTATCTTTTCAATTATGCCGGACAACCCTGGCGGACACAATACTGGGCCCGTGAAATCATGGACCTTTACTATGGGGACGGCCCGATGGACGGCTGGCCCGGGGATGAGGACCAGGGCCAGATGGGCGGATGGTATGTCATGAGCGCCATGGGTCTGTTCCAAATGCGCGGCGGCTGCGACCCGGATCCCGTCTATGAAATCGGGAGCCCTTTGTTCGACCGAGCCACCATCCGGCTCGACCCGGACTATTATCCCGGCGGGACCTTCACCATCGAAGCGACCGGCAACTCCCGCGAGAACAGGTACGTCCAATCCGCAACCTTGGACGGGAAACCCTTGGAAAAACCTTGGTTCCGACACAGCGAGCTCGTCGACGGCGGGCGATTGGTGCTGGTGATGGGGCCGGCCCCGAACCGCTCCTGGGGAAGTGCCCCCGAACAGGCGCCTCCGTCCATGTCGGACGAACGGTAGTCGGTGAAGGGTGCCGGCCGCACCCGCTGACTGCCGATTAGTCAAATCAAACCGGAAACATGTCCTTGCCCTTGTCCGTCATACCGATTTCAACAGCCGTCGGCGGCCCGCTGCGCCGGCTCGGCGGGGTCGTTTGCTGGATGATGGCCTGGTGGGGTTGTGCTTCCGAGTCGCCGCCGGTCCGGTTCGAACCCGTCCCCGTCGGTCATTCCGGCATCGACTTCCGGAACAGCCTCGGAGAAACACCTGCGCTTCATATCCTGCGCTACATCTATTATTACAACGGGGCCGGGGTCGGTGTGGCGGATTTCGACAAGGATGGGTGGGAGGATATATTCTTTGCCGGCAACGAGACGACCTGCCGCCTGTACCGCAACCTCGGCGGCCTGCGTTTTGAAGACCGGACGGCGGCGGCGGGGCTGACCACCCGGGCCTGGTGCACCGGCGTCGCCGTTGCGGATGTGGATGCGGACGGATGGTCGGACATTTATGTCTGTGCGGCCGGGTATCCGGCCGGGGCGGATCGCCGCAACCTGCTTTTCATCAACCAAACCGGCCGGACGGGCAGGCTTTCCTTCACCGAGGCGGCCGTCGAATGGGGGCTGGCAGATACCGCGTACAGCACGCAGGCCGCTTTCTTCGATTTCGACCGGGACGGCGACCTGGATATGTACCTGCTCAATCATGCCAACGAGCGGGACGCCCTGAATACACCAACCGCAATGGCGGACCGCTTGCTCGCCGCGAGCCGGGACCGCTTGTACCGGAACGAGGGGGGGCGGTTCCGGGAGGTCTCCGACAGCCTGGGTATATCCCACACCGGCAACGGTTTGGGCCTCGCCGTGGGTGACTTCGACCGCGACGGCTGGCCCGACATTTTTGTCGCCAACGATTTCATCGCCGGCGACCGGCTATACCGCAATGCCGGCGGTCGGCATTTCGTCGAGCAGGCCGCCGATGCTTTCCGGCACCAAAGCTACAACAGCATGGGATGTGATGCCGCCGATGTCAACAACGACCTGCTGCCGGATCTTTTCGTCGCAGATATGCTGCCGGCTGCCGATGCCGGCCGCAAGCGCATGGCGGGATCCCTGACCCTGGAGAAATGGCAAACCATGACGGCCGCAGGATTTCCCCCCCAAGTCATGCGCAATGTCCTGCAGCTGGCCGTCCCCATGCCTGAAACCGCCTCCGGACCCGCCTTCACCGATGTCGCCCGACAGAAGGGGCTGGCCGCCACCGACTGGAGCTGGGCTCCGCTGTGGGCGGACCTGGACAATGACGGCGCCAAAGACCTGTTCCTGACCACGGGATATCCGCGGGATATCGTCGACCGGGACTTCCTGGATTATTCGCGCCGGCAAACACTTTTCATGCGGGGCGACGCGGCGGATTCCGTATTGTGGGACCTGCTCCGGCAACGGCCGGGCAGGTCGGTGCCGAACCGGTTCTTCCACAATACCGGTACGGGTGACTTCCGCCCGGTGCCGGGTGTCCCCGGGGAAGAAACCCCGCCTTGTTCCCAGGGGGCGGCGTGGGCCGACTTCGACCGGGACGGAGATCTCGACCTGGTGGTCAACAACATCAATGCCCCGGCGAGCCTGTTGGAGAACATAGGCAGCCCCAGGGGGAACCACCTCGCCATCCGGTTGGTCGGACCGACGGCCAACCCGGACGGGGTGGGGGCCCGTCTTGTCGTGTATACGGCCGGCCGACGTCAGCTGGTGGAGCAATGGCCCCAACGCGGTTATCTCTCCTCCGTCAGTCCCTTGCTGCATATCGGCATCGGTGCGGCGGACCACATCGATTCTTTGCGGATCACCTGGCCGGACGGCCGCGGACAGTCGGTGGCCGGTCCTCCGGCCGGCCGGTTGCTGGTACTGGCACATGGCGAGGCATCCCCGCCGGTGGCGGCTGCGGCACAGCCCATGCTTACCCCGGCGCTGTTCCGGGAAGCAGGTGCCGCCGCCTGGGGCTTGCCCGACGGACCGGCCTTATCGGCTGCAGCGGGCCATTCCCGGTTCCCACCGCTCGCCCTGCCACGTTGCGAAACCGGCCGCCCCGTCTTATTGGCCGCCGATCTCGACCAGGACGACCGGACGGAACTGTTCCTGGCCGGCGTCGCAGGGCAACCGCCGGCCTTGTTCGCACTGAACCCGGATGCCGCGCACTTCCTCCGCCGTCCCTTCCTTTGGCCGGCGGATACCGAAGTCACCGCCGCTTGCTTCCTGGACCTGGACCAGGATGGTTGGCCGGACCTGGCGGTGGCGACCCATGGGCCGGATTCGGCGGGTGCGAACCTGTTGGTCTACCCCAACGACCGGCACGGCCGGTTCCCGCCGACTTCCCGGATTACGTTGCCGCTCCCCGGCCCTGTGACAGCGCTAAGCGCCGCGGACTTCGACCGGGACGGAGATGAAGACCTGTTTGCCGGCGGTGGTCCGCTGTACGACCAATACCCGCGGGCGGCGGAAAGTTTGCTGTTGGAAAATACCGGTAAGGGGTTCCGCATCGTTCCCAAAAGTATGGCACCCGATTTCGGGCCGGCGGGAATCGTCCGGTCCGCCAGTTGGATGGACATGGACGGAGACGGGTGGAAGGACCTGCTGACCGTCGGCGAGTGGAACAGTCCCCGGCTGTGGCGCAACCATCGCGGCAGCCTGCAGGATGTCACCCGGCCGTCCGGTCTGGCCGATTACACCGGCTGGTGGCAGACGCTGCTGGTCGTTGACCTGGACCGCGACGGGGATCCGGACTTTGTGGCGGGAAACATCGGGGACAATACCGCCCATACCCAGGCGGGAATCGATGTGCTCCGGTTGTACGATGTTCCCGGAGACGGGCAAGGCCGGTCGGACATCGTGGCGGCTTACCGGTCCGACGGTGTGGAGCGTCCCTGTCACGGTCGCAACGAGTTGCTCCGTCATCTCGCAGGTCTCGACCGGAAATTCCCGACCCATGCCGCCTTCTCCACCGCATCGATGAAGGAGGTCCTGGGAAAGGATCGGCTGGAAAAGGCCCAGGTTTGGGAAATGGGTTGGTTTCCCACCACCATTTTCCGAAATGACGGCACCGGCCGGTTCGCAGCGGAATCCCTTCCGCCCCCCGTACAGGCGGCACCGGTCTTCGCCCTGCTGGCGATACCTTCGAAAGAAGGCCCGGGACTGCTGGTCGCCGGCAACAGCCATGCCTTCGACGTGCCGGAACCACAGGCGGATGCCCTTCCCGGCCTGTTGCTGAGCCGGGATGACGAGCGCACCTACCGCTGCCGTTGGCCGGATGAATCCGGGATATACCTACCCGGATCGGTACGTGCCCTGGCCTTCGCAAAAAGAGGGGCGCAGCAGGATCCCCTGGTATTGGCACTGCAGTCCGACGGCCGGCTGCAAGTTTTTGAAACCACATCGGGCCGATACGGATCGCTCCGGTAAGTACCGGAATTTCCGTGCGGCCCTACGCAATTATTCTTTAACAATCACAAAATTTTTAATCATGAGAAAAATGAAGATGCCTTACCTGCTGTTCGCCGGTTTGTTGGCGACGGCGAGCCTGACCATGACCGCTTGCGGAGATGACGAGGAAGTGTTTCCCGTGCCGGTCGTCACCCTTTCCGCTACGGAATTTTCCGGAAAAACCGGTGAAACCGCCACGGTCACTGCGACCGTGAATGCGCCCGGCGGCCTGAAGTCCCTCACCATTACCAAGTTCCTGGGTACCACGCCGGACCCCAACTACGGGACGAACGGCGTCAAGACCTTCACGCACATGGAGCACACGGAAACGTATGAACTGAATGCCGAAGGATTGACCACGCCGGTCCGCTTCAATTTCACCGCCGAGGATGAGAAAGGCCAGGTCGGTTCCGCGGATTTCCTGGTCACCACCGAGGCTTCGGTCGATTTTCTGCTGACCACCTACAACTGGCAGTGGAAGTCGAAACTCGGGAAGTGCCTGGCGAGCGAGGACGAGACCGAGCAAATTCTCGATTGCGAGAAAGACAATTTCTTCAGCTTCAATGCGGACGGTACCTATACGCTGGATTTCGGCGCCATCACGGGTACGGGTGGCGGTACCTGTGATTTCGACGGGTTCCGGGCACCGGCCGGCTGGTCGCTGAACGACGACCAGACCGAGCTGACCATCAACGCCGTCAACGTTTTCGACCCGAATGACGTGCAGGTGCAGTTGTACAAGATCACGGAGGCCACCACCACCAGCCTGAAGGCCACCCAGACCATCGACCTGTCGGTCTTCGGTTGTGTCGTGTACGATTGGACCTTCGAGTTTACGGCCATTCCCAAGTGAGGTTGTGCCGACGCGTGACGGGTCGTTCCCTTCGGGCCAGTTCCCGGTCGGGACACCTGTCCGGTGCGGACTTGCCACCGGTAAGCCGGTTGCCTGTGGGCGGCCGGCCGACCGGTGGCGGTCTTCCGCCGGTGATGCGCGCAGGTAGTCCGCTTTTCCGTTCCGGTACAGGCAGCCGCTCCGGGCCGTGTCCCGTAAGGCCTGCCGATTTATTTTCCAAGGGAGTACAAATGTTCACTTCCCGCAGGACATACGGACCGGAATCCGGTGCACCCCATCCTTCCTGACCACGCTTGACCAATCTAACCGTCTTATCCTATCCAATTTCTATGAACAGCAACCCGATCAAGGCCCTCCTGCCGATAGTGGCCTTACTTATCAGCGGATCTTGCTCCGAGGATGTCAACCGGTCGGCGGAAGACCGGCTGGCCGCCCCTTCCCAACCGGCGAACAGCAGCCCCGCTCCGGAATGGGACAGCCTGCTGTACCGCCACCGGGGATGGTTCGGCGGAGACGGCATTTTCGCCGTGCCCGCCGATGGCGCCGAATACCGCCCGGCGACCGACAGTACCTTGTCCTGGTTCTTTTTCAGCGATTCCGTCCTGGCGGACACGGTCGGCGACCGGATCGAACGGGCCGCCATCACCATGGTCCATAACTGTGTGGCCACCCTGGAAGGCAAGGACCCCGACCCCGACAATTTCCGCTTCCATATTCCCCGCGATTCGGCCGGCCGCCCCCAATCCCTATTCATACCGAACACACCGCATGCACGGCCCGGCGAGTACTACTGGCTGGGGGATGG
This sequence comes from uncultured Saprospiraceae bacterium, assembly GCA_964573725.1. Taxonomy (GTDB): domain Bacteria; phylum Bacteroidota; class Bacteroidia; order Chitinophagales; family Saprospiraceae; genus UBA6168. Next base: position 203,291 of record CAZNLJ010000001.1, on the reverse strand, counting down.
ATTCGTGAACGTCGAGATGGACAGCACCCTCTATCTCTTCGCCTACCCGGTCAAGGATACGGTCATTCCGGGATCCTTCTTTGAGTTCGAGCAGACCGGCGTCAACCTGATAGCCATTCCGAAAGGCAGCGTTCCCCCTTTTCCGGAACAGCGCCAATTGGAGACCCCTTTCTTTTTCCCATTGGAAAACGGAAACAAGGTCACCATGGGAAGTGCCATTATGGTCAATACCGAGTGGGCCGGCGCCCCGAATCCGGACGGCTATGTCTATGTACTCGGTGTCGGCGGACAGCAACAGGGGCTGGTGGTGGCCCGTATCTTGCCGAAGGACTTCGAAGCCTTCGACCGCTGGGAGTTCTCCAGCGGTACGGGCTGGACGACCGATCCGCAGCAGGCACGCCCCGTAACCCGGTATGTCTCCAATGAGATGAGCCTCAGTCCGACCCCGGACGGCCGCTACGCCCTGGTTTACCAGTATTTCGGAATGGAGCAGGAGGTGGCCGTTCAACTGACCAAGGATCCCGCCGGCCCGTACCTGCCCGCCCGAAAGGTCTGGCACTGTCGGGAATGGGAGACGGACCTGGACTATTTCGCCTATAATGCCAAAGGCTTTCCCCATTTTTCGAAGCCCGGGGAGCTGTTGGTCTCGTACAATGTCAATTCCTTTGATTTTTGGAAAGACATATTGGAGGAACCCCGGCTGTGCAGGCCCCGGTTCTTTCGGGTAAAATGGTGAGCCATGCAGCCGGGCGTTGTCGGGAAGCATCCGGCAAACCGGTCGCTGTACGCCGGAACCAAAATTTCATCATATGTCGAAAAAACAGTCCATGCCATTCCGTCGCACCCTCGGGTCGCTGCTGGCCCTGCTGGCCGGGCTTTCCCTGCCGGCACAGGACAGCTTGTCCTTGCCGAAGATTTTCAGTGACCATATGGTACTGCAACGGGAGAAACCCGTCCCGATATGGGGAAAAACCCGACCGGGGCAGCCTGTCCGGGTGGAGCTGGACGGACAGGTCCACAGCGGCCTGGCGGATGCGCAGGGAGCCTGGCGGGTGACCTTGCCGCCCCGTCCTGCCGGCGGCCCCTATCGCCTGCGGGTGGAGGACGGTTTGTCGACGGTCGACTTTTCGGACGTCTGTTTCGGGGAAGTCTGGTTGTGCAGCGGGCAGTCCAACATGTACTATTCCCCTGCCATGTTGGGAAGACCGGAAACGGATTCCGCCCTGTTGCATCATCCGTGGGTACGCCTGTTCACCGTGCCGACCGGGATGGATTGCCTGCCGGCGGAAGATGTGGGCGGCGGGCGGTGGTCGCGCGTCGATTCGCAAAATGTACAGCATTTCTCCGCTGTAGCCTGGTATTTCGGAACCTACCTGCAATCCCACCTCGACGTGCCGGTGGGGCTGGTCCATGCCAGCATGGGGGCCACATCCATCGAGACCTGGATGCCTGCCGAATCGTTGGATACCTTTCCCGCGTTCCGGGAGCTGGTAAGGGCCATGACCGGGCCGGGTAAGAATTTTGCCCGCTTGCGGGCGGAGCTGGATACGTTCCGGCTGACCTGGGACACCGCCCACTACTTGAAGGACGATCCCGGATTTATCGGACAATGGTACCGCCCCGAAACGGACGACTCGGGTTGGGCGGAGATGGAGCTGCCCGGTCTGTGGGAAAACGGCGGACTGGAAGGATACGACGGTTCGGTATGGTTCCGGCGGCACTTCGACCGGCCGGCCGGTGCCACCGGCGAGACGTTCCACATCGCCCTCAACCAAATCGACGACCACGACATCGCCTGGGTCAACGGGGTCAAAGTAGGCGAATCCTTTGGGAACCGGAACTGGCGGAACTATTTTTTCCCGAGCGGCTTGTTGCACGACCGCGACAATGTGGTCACCGTACGGGTATTCGACAGCGGCGGAACGGGCGGAATGTACACCAACCCGTTCTGGGGGAATCCCATCCTCAACGGCCGGTGGAAGTACAAGCCCGGCCGACGTATCGATCCGGCCGCATTTCCAAGGCCGGTGGTACCCAACGGGAGCCTTTTCACGCATCCCACCTTGTTGTTCAACGCCAACATTGCTCCCTTGGCGCCTTATGCGATTCGGGGTGCCATCTGGTACCAGGGAGAATCCAATTGCGACCGGGCGGCGGAGTATCGGCGCTTGTTGCCGGCGATGATCCGGGGGTGGCGAAATTATTGGGGACAAGGTGATTTCCCTTTCCTGCTGGTGCAATTGGCCAACCACCATGCGGTGTCGGAACAACCCGGGGAAAGCACCTGGGCCGAACTTCGCGAGGCGCAACAGCTCGCAGCCAGGGAACTGCCCGGGGTGGGGCTGGCCACGGCCGTCGACATCGGCGATGCGGCGGATATCCATCCGGTGGACAAGCGCACGGTAGGCATCCGATTGGGGCATGCCGCCCGTACCCTGGCATACGGGGAAGCGGAAGTGCCCGGCAGTCCCACATGGCGGTCCATGCGCCGCGAAGGCGACCGGATGGTGCTCACATTCGATACGGGGGGAGGGGAGCTGGTCAGTCGGAACAAGCACGGTTTCGTCGGTGCATTCGAGGTGGCGGGAGCCGATGGCGTGTTCCGTTGGGCCTTGGCCTATCTGGATTCAGGCCGAAGCGTAGTGGTCTGGTCACCGGCCGTCTCCGAACCGGAGGCGGTGCGTTATGCCTGGTCCGACAATCCGGGGCCGCTGGACCTGTTCAATGCGCACGGATGGCCCGCCTTGCCCTTCAGGACGGACAAGCGCCCCCTGTCGACCGAAGGGCGCATTTTCCGATACGAGGAAAACGGATTCTGAAAGACGCGGGACCATACACCGGAGAAAAAGAAGGCCGGCGGTCAGAAAGCGAGCAATTCGGCCGCTTGTTTGTCGATGACCCGGCATGTTCCGGGATCCGAAATGCTGCCGTCCGGACCGAGCAATTGTTCGATGCCGGCGATGGCAAGCCGGTAGGGGAGGACGATGGTGCCCAGGTAGTTGAGGATCCCGGTCAGGTGTTCCAAGCCGCGGACGTTGCCGGCCCTTCCGGCGGCGATGCCGACCAGGGCCGCCTTTTTCCAGTGGAAGCTGCCTTTGCTTTCCCGGACGGAGCAGGCATCCAGGAAAAGTTTCAGCGCGCCGGGGAATCCTCCGTTGTATTCCGGGACGACGAAGACCAGGTGGGTGGCAGGAATGATATAGGTATCCTGGAGTGCCGACAGGCTGGCGGACTGTTGGTCCGCCGCGTACATGTCCGGATGGAACCAATCGTGCGGGATATTCTCCAGTTCCAATAAGTTGACCGGTACCGAAGTCTTGGCTTGCAGTACCTGATGATAGTGTTTCGCAAATTCGGCGGCACCGCTGTGGCGGCGGTTGGTGCCGGAAATAACCGTGATCATGCAGAATTTTTGGATAGAACAAGCCGGTGGAAGGAATGTTCATCCGGTGGCCGGGGCCGGCGGAAAGGGGCCGGGCGGACCTACCATTCGCACCCGGGATAAGCACGCTGCAGGAACTGCATTTCCGCCAGCAGCAGGCCGAGGTGCTCGGTATGCTTCCCGGTCTTGCCACCGACCGGCAACCAGTCGGAAGGAGGAGGCGGGAGTCCGGCCTCTTGCAGGGTGGCCCGGGTAGCCGCTTCGAACCGGGGCGCCAAGGCGTCCAGGTCCGGACCGATACCCAGTCGGGCGGCCTCCGCGTCCGCCGGCGAGGGCAGGAAAAATTCCTGGTGGAAAGGCCATAAGTCCGCCAGTGCCGCTTCCATTTTTTGATGGCTGAGCGGGGTGCCGTCACCCAATCGGAGTACCCAGGCGGTGCTGAAGGATTGGTGGTATCGGACCTCCTTGACGACCCGTGCGGCGAAATCCCGCAGCCAGGCATCCCGGCTGTCCAGCAATTCCTTGAACAGCAAGCCGTGGAAGTGGTCGAAGAGGAATTGGCGGATGATGGTGCAGGCGAAATCCCGGTTCGGTTGTTCCGCCAGCAGGACGTTCCGGAACTCCCGGACATCCCGCAGGTAGGCCAGGTCGTCTTCCGTGCGGCCGCAGGCCTCGAGTTCCGCCACCCTTTGGTAGAGGGTGCGGGCCTGTCCGGTCAGGTCGAGGGCCAGGTTGGCCAGGGCGATATCCGTTTCCAGCTCCGGGGCATGGCCGCACCATTCCGAGAGCCGGTGGCCCAGGACCAGGGCGTTGTCAGCCAGCTGGAGGAGGTAATGATTCATGGGTCACATATGTTTGACCGCGTCGGGCACATGAAAGAAAGTCGGGTGTCGGTAGACTTTGTCCGCCGCCGGCTCGAAGAAGGCATCGGCCTCGAGGGGGTCGGAAGCGGTGATGGCAGCGGAGGGGACGACCCAGATGCTCACCCCTTCGTTCCGCCGGGTGTACACGTCCCTGGCGTTGGTGAGGGCCATGGCGGCATCCGCAGCGTGCAGGCTGCCGACATGCTTGTGGTGCAATCCGTTCTTACTGCGGATGAAGACTTCCCAGAGCGGCCATTCCTTTTCCATATTGCTTCCGATTGGATTTTTTTTCTGCGTGGACAAGGGCGGCTTCCCGTACCCAGGCCCCATCCTCGTGCGCCTTTCGGCGGGCGGCCATGCGTTCCCGGTTGCAGGGGCCGTTGCCGGCCAGGACATCCTGAAACTCCTGCCAGTTTATCGCCCCGAAGTCATAATGCCCGGTTTTTTCGTTCCAGGCCAGGGCATCATCCGGGATGCGCAAGCCGATGAGTTCCGCTTGGGGAACGGTGGCATCCACGAAGGCCTGGCGAAGTTCGTCGTTGGTCTTGCGTTTGATTTTCCACTGGACGGATTGCGCCGTGTTGCTGGATTGGTTGTCCGGGGGACCGAACATCATCAGGGAGGGCCACCACCACCGGTCCAGCGCGTCCTGGGCCATCTCCCGTTGGGCGGGACTCCCCTTGGCCAGGACGGTCATGATTTCATAACCTTGCCGTTGGTGGAAACTTTCTTCCTTGCAAATCCGGACCATGGCCCGGGCATAAGGACCGTAGGAAGTCCTTGTCAGCATGACCTGGTTCATGATGGCGGCACCATCCACCAGCCAGCCGATGGCGCCGATATCCGCCCAGCTGAGGGTCGGGTAGTTGAAAATACTGGAATATTTCGCCTTGCCTTCCAACAGTTGTCGGACCATCGTTTCCCGCCGGATCCCCAAGGTTTCCGCAGCACTGTATAGGTATAGCCCGTGGCCCGCCTCATCCTGGACCTTGGCCAGCAGGATGAGCTTGCGGCGCAGGCTTGGTGCACGCGTGATCCACCCCCCTTCCGGAAGCATGCCCACGATCTCGGAGTGGGCATGCTGCGAAATTTGACGGATCAGGGTCTTGCGATAAGCGTCAGGCATCCAGTCCTTGGGCTCTATTTTAGTCTCTTGGTCTATCCTGTCCTGAAATTGTGCCGCAAGATGATCGAGGTCCATAATTTGGTTGGTTGGCTGAAGTAGAAGACTCGCTTTACAGAGGTAAATTTACAGGGTTCGGCGGAAAAAAGCGAACGTTCGTTCGTAAAAAAAATGCGACCTGCACGGTCTTTCGTACCCATTGCCCGGGAGCGCCGGTGTCCCGGCGGCGGCATCGGGCATGCCCGGCTGAACATTCCCCCGGGACGGCTTGTTATGCTACGTAGGGAAACCTATTGCGGATAATGGCAATATGTCCTAATTTTACTGCTTGAAGCGGGCCGCACTACATCCTCATATCTTTTCGAGGCCCGGAATACTGCTTGGAGAATTTTAATTTACGGAGACGGATCCGTTCGGCTCCGTAACAAAAACCGATTGGGCACACCGCCTGAAACCGTCCCTTGGCCTTCGCAGGCCAGGTGGGGATGCATGTGGAGTGCCTTGAAAAAATTCCCAAGTACATGACAAAAGCAGCTTCCCAGGTTGAATTCGTCAATGAATTGGCCCAAAAACTCAAAGGCATGGGCATCATCCACCGGGTAACGGATGATGTGCCGGTCCCCGGCCGCCGTCTGCTGCCGATAGACGGACGGGAACTCATCAACTTCACTTCCTGCAGCTACCTGGCGATGGAGACGGACAATCGGTTGCGCGAGGGTGCCATGGCGGCCATCGAGCGTTACGGTGTCCAGTTCGATTGTTCGCGGGCTTATGTCTCGCTGCATCCTTACGAAGAATTGGAGGACTTGTTGTCACAGGTGTTCGGCCAACCGGTCATCGTGACGACCTCCGTCACTTCCGGGCATTTTTCCGCCATGCCGGTGCTGGTCGGCAGCGAGGATGCCATCATCATGGACCACCAGGTCCACACCAGTGTGCAAATGGCGGTCCGCATGGTCAAGGCCAGCGGTACCCATGTGGAGATGGTCCGACATAGCCGGCTCGACTACCTGGAGAACCGGATCGTCAAGCTGGGCCGGGACCATCGGAAGGTCTGGTATATGGCGGATGGGGTCTATTCCATGCACGGTGACCTTGCGCCGATGGAGGGTTTGACGGCGCTACTGGACCGTTATGAGCAATTTCACCTCTACCTGGACGATGCCCATGGGATGAGTTGGGCCGGCCGCCATGGTTCGGGCGCCGTATTGTCCCGGGCACCTTTCCATCCCAAGATGGTCCTGCTGACCTCGCTCGGGAAAGCGTTCGGTTCCTCCGGCGGGGTGGCGGTTTTTCCGGACGAGCCGACCCGCCAGTTGGTGCGCAATTGCGGGAATACCCTGATTTTCACCAGTCCGCTGACACCGCCTGTGCTGGGTGCGGCCATTGCCTCCGCCCGGATTCACCTCAGTGACGATATCTATATCCGGCAAGCCGCCTTGCGGGAACGCATCGACTATTTCCGCAACAAGGCTTCGTCGCTTTCCCTTCCCATCCTCGGGCAAGGGGAATCCCCTGTCTTCTTCCTGGCCATCGGAAATCCGGAGATCACCCTGACCTTGGCCAGCCGGATGATGGCCGCCGGCTTCTTCATGAGCCTGGCAGTCTTCCCCAGTGTCCCTTACCACCAATCGGGGCTCCGGCTCATGGCCTCGCTTTACCACACCACCGAGGATATCGACCGCTTGCTCGAGACGCTTGCCGTGGAAATGAATACGGCCTTCGATGCGTTCGGACATGACGTGGAGAAAGTGATGCACACGTTCAAATTGGACCTGGCTTCCTGAGACCCGCCGCCCTTACAGGCGGCGCTTTTGGCAAACATCTTGTTCTACCTACCGGTCGGGGCTGTGCCATGTGCCCTTGGACTAGGCTGGTCGTGACGGGGTACGTGTAGCGGATGGCCGTTTGCTCGGTTTTTCGTTCGAGACGCAGTGGTTCGTCCCTGGTTTCCGCGCGGCTGCGAAGCGGCCGAATAAGATGCGACCACCCCTTCCGCGCGTAACCGGCAACAGGCCGCCGGCCGGTCGGGTCTTTCCCGGTAAGGTCCGCTCCACGTACATGCCGCAATCGGCGGCCATCGGGTCCGGTCCGGTGTCGCCCGTCCCCCTCGGCGGGGCGTCCGCCACCCGTTTCCCTGTCAGGACTTCATTCCGCCGACGTGTCCCGCCGCCATCGCTGTCTTCGACCGGCAAATCCGACGTACCTAACACCTTATGACATGAAGCCGATGCAATGGTTGGACAAATGGTTGATTCCCGCGCAAGCCAAGGTGGACGCCTGGTCCGTCCGAAAATCAAGGACCCTGGTCTTCATCCATTTGTTCCTGCTTGTGTTCGCAAGCATCTTCATGGCGTTCAATGAAAACAAGTTCGAAGATGTGGCCACGCCCCCGCTGGAGCTGGCGATTCCGGTGGCCATCCTGCTGATCCTCGCTTTCCGAAAATGGGGGAATTTCATCCTGTCGGGAAACCTGTTGACCGCCTTCCTCTTCTTTTTCTGGTTCCTCAGCACCTTTTCCTCCGGCGGACTATATTCCGACAACCTGCTCTGGATGGCGACCACCCCGCTGTTGGCCTTGCTTTTTGCAGATCGTATATCCGGCTATGCCTGGTTGGCGGCCTTGGCGGCTGCCACCGGCTACCTGTACTGGCTGGCCGAAGTGCCCGGGAACGGCTATCGGGACATGACGGCACAGTACGATGCGTATTTCTATTTCACCTCTTACCTCGGTTTGTTTGTCGTACTGACCGGCATCGTACTGATTTTTGCAACCGGGCAGTCCCAGATCGTGAAGGCCCTCCTGGAGAAGAAAGAGGAACTGAGCGCGCAGAAGGAAGCCCTGGACGAACGTACCCGAATGCTGGAAAAAACCAAGAAGGAGTTGATCGCCACCAACAAGGAGCTGGAGCAGTTCGCCTATGCGGCTTCCCACGACCTCAAGGAACCGCTTCGCATGATCGGCAGTTACACGCAGCTCATCCAGCGGCGGATCAACCTGCCGGCGGACGACCCGTCCACCGAGTACATGGGATTCGTGTTGGATGGTGTGTTGCGGATGGAGAAGTTGCTCAACGACCTGCTGGATTATTCCCGCCTCGGCCGGCGGCCCGATTCTTTCCGGGATGTGGACCTCAACGACACCCTTCTCATGGTCGTCGGCAACCTGGCCAGGACGATGGAGGATACCCGGGCGGTCGTCCGCTCCGGTGAATTGCCGGTCGTGCGGGCATCCGCCACCGAAATGATGCAGTTGTTCCAGAACCTGGTATCCAACGGCATCAAGTTCCGGCAGCCCGATACCGATCCCATGGTGGAAATTTACGGCGAGGAAAAGGATGGGGAATTCCGGTTGACTTTCCGCGACAACGGCATCGGTATCGCCCCCGAATACCACGAGTCCGTCTTCAATATTTTCGAACGGCTCCATTCCCGTTTCGAGTACGAGGGCACCGGTATCGGGCTGGCCACCTGTAAGAAGATAGTCACCCAACTGGGGGGAAGAATCTGGGTGGAACCGGAAGGCCGTCCCGGAACCACGTTTGTCCTTTCCCTACCCAAGTCCTTGCCCACAACGGATAGGGCGGCATGAAGCATGTTCCGCGCCCTCCCTGCCGGCGGGAAAACATGGCGGTGTGCGTCGGGCAGTCCTGCCGGATGAGCCGGGACGGAATCGGGAGGGGGAGGTTTCCCTCGAATTCATTGGCGGCGCGGATGACCGATGCAGGGTCCACGACATACCCCGCCGACCGTCGGAACAGTTTTCCGACGGGGTGCGGATCCGGTTCGGGGCATGCCCATCCCCAGCGCCGATGCAGCGGCGGCAGGGTGGCGTGCGCCTCAACCGGGTAGCGGCCAATCGAACCGGGCATCGGCCTGTACCGCTTGTCCGCTGAAACGGCCCGCCCGATAAAGGTGATACCCGGTCAGCGCCACCATCGCCGCATTGTCGGTACAGTATTCGAACTTGGGGACATAGGTGTTCCATCCTTCCGATTCACCCAGGCGGGCGAATGCCGTGCGCAGTCCGCTGTTGGCGGAAACCCCTCCGGCGATCGCCACCTCCCGGATATCGTACTGCCGGGCCGCCGACCGGAGCTTATTCAGCAGGATGCTGACGATGCGGTCCTGGATGCTTGCACAAATATCCGCCAGATGGGTCTTGATGAAATCCGGGTCTTCCGCTTCCTGCTTCCGCAGGAAATAGCGTATGGCGGTCTTCAAACCGCTGAAGCTGAAGTGGAGCTCCTCCACCTGGGGTTCCGGAAAGGGGTACAGCGGCTTTCCCTGCCTCGCCAACTTGTCGACGAGGGGGCCGGCGGGATAGTCCAGCCCCAACAATTTCCCGGACTTGTCGAATGCTTCCCCCGCCGCGTCATCCAGTGTCCGTCCCAGCACCTCCATGTCAAAGAAGTCCCTGACCAGTACGATCTGGGTGTGGCCGCCGGATACGGTCAGGCACAGGAAGGGAAAAGCGGGAAAAGGCGGCGCCGCAAAGTGGGCCAGGATATGGGCCTGCATGTGGTGGACGTCCAGCAAGGGGATACCGAGCGACAAGGCCATCCCTTTGGCGAAGGAAACACCCACCAACAGGGAGCCGATCAGCCCCGGTCCCCGGGTGAAGGCGATGGCATCCAGCTGTCGGGCACCGATGCCCGCCTCCTGCAGCGCCTGGCCCACGACAGGGACGATGTGTTCCTGGTGCGCCCGGGAGGCTACCTCGGGCACCACACCCCCGTACCGGCGGTGCACCGCCTGGCTGGCCACGATGTTGCTCAGGATGTGCCCTCCCCGGGTCACGGCTGCTGCGGTGTCGTCGCAGGAGGATTCGATGCCCAGGATATAAGGAATTTCTGCTGCCGTCTTCTCCATGCTGATTTGATTTCGCTTCCTCGGCGGTGTTGCGTCCTCGCAAAGGTCTGTTTTTTTTCCGATATGCCACGGGGCCCTGCCCCGGCCGCTCACATCCGACGGCGATTCCCGCCCGGCCGGGTGCGACGCCGGTACACCGCCGCCGCTACCGTCCGGCCAGGATAAATTTTGGGTGCTTCCCGGTAAAAATTCAAGGCGGCCGGTCGCGGATAGCAGGGGAATCATTAAAATTGCAGCCTGAATGCGGATTCAAGGAAAAAAAATTTTTATCATTGCATCAAAACAATCCGGAATAATGAAAAAGAGAACGATTTTCAATTCTTTCATGTTTCTCCTGATCCTGTTCCTGGGGTACGTACTGTTTACCCAAATTGAGGAACCTATTGATTTTCAATTGACAAAAGAGGAACGCGAAAAGAAAGTCATCGACCAATTGATAAAAATCAAACGTGCCCAGGAGGTATATCGTGACATTACCGGCCATTATGCGGGATCCTTCGCCCAGCTGGTCGACAGCATCCAAACAGGTCGTTACACCATCGTCACCGTGTTCGGTGACCCCGACGACCCCAACAACAATGTGATCACCTACGATACGAGCTATGTCCCGGCTTTGGATTCCGTCATGAAGATGAACCCGCCGCTGGATTTGTCCCCGACCCTGGGAATCGTTCCTTTCACCGACAATCTCGAGTTCGACATATTCGCCGATACCATGACCTACCAGCAGGCCTTGGTGGATGTCGTGGAAGTGGGTGTGGCTTACGAAGCCTTCATGGGGGAATATGCGGATGCACGCTTCAAGAAGTACGATGAACGTTACAGCCCGAAGAACAGGATCAAATTCGGGGACAAGACTAAACCCATCCTAACGGGTTCATGGGAGTGAAATACGACATCTCAGACAAGGACTTCAACAGGAAATTTGCCACCACCTACCAACTGTCCATCCTGACCGGGGTGGACAGTTTGGTTTTTCTCATTTCCGACCTCACCAACAACAGGGCCTTGTACCTGCGGTCGGTCGCTTACCCGGAGCCCGACCTTCCCGACGGGAAGACTTATGACGGGTTGGACAAGGCCTTGCTTCGGGACGACCTCTTTTCCCTCCGCTACGGTAAGATTGTCATCGCCGTGGGGAATGCGGCACCGGGGGTGCTGGTTCCAGACCGCCTTTATCATCCGGAAAAACGGCACAGTTACCTCGATGGTGTCCGCCTGGCGGACACGGGGCCGGGTATGCAAGGACTTGCGGACGAGGTGAAGGAGCGGAAAGTCCACTATGTATACGAGTTGCCGACGGAACTGCTGGACCTGTTGCGCGGCCACTTCCCGGCCGCTGCCATTTCGCATGTGGCCACCCAACTGCTCAAGGAGACGGTGCCCGCCCTGGCCGATACGGGCCAATACGGCCTCTTGATTTACCTGGAGCATGGAATGCTGCACCTCTTGCTGCAGGAGCAGGGGGAGCTGTTGGCAGCCAATGCCTACCAGGTGCACTCCGCCAATGATGTATTGTACTTTACCCTGATGCTCTTGCAGCAATACCAGGTTGATCCCGCATCCGTCACTGCCCGAGTCGGCGGCTGGGTCTTGGAGGACGCGGAGATCTTCCGACTGCTCTCCCGGTATATCAGTGTCATCGATTTCTTGGCAGCACCGTCCACCCTGCATTTTGATGCCCGTTTCAAGGAGGTGCAGCACCATCTCTTTTTTGGCCTCTATGCCATGTGCCGGCGCTGAGAACCAGGGTCCGGCCCGGTGCTTGTCCGCTGCGGCCGCCAACAATATTCGGTATGCGTATCATTTCGGGAAGGTTTAAAGGCCGACGTTTCCATCCGCCGGCAACCCATTGGCCGACCCGGCCGACCACGGATTTCGCCAAGGAAAACCTCTTCAACATCCTTCAACATACGTTCGATTTCGAATCCATGCGCGTGTTGGACCTGTTCGGCGGTACCGGCAGCCACAGCTATGAGTTCATCTCCAGGGGATGCCGGGACGTCACGTACGTGGACAAGTTCCCCGATTGTGTCCGGTTCGTGAAAAAGACGGCGGCGCAGCTGGGCATCACGGACCAACTTCACATCTTTCATGCGGATGTCTTCCGATTCCTGGACCGACCGGCTTCCCGTTACGATTATGTTTTCGCCGGCCCGCCCTACGCGCTGCCGACCATAGACCTGTTGCCGGACCTGGTCCTGGGCAAGGACCTGCTCCATCCCGGTGGTTGGTTCGTCCTGGAACACAATGCTCACCACGACTTCGCCGACCATCCCATGCTTTCGCAATGCCGGGTGTACGGCGGCACCATCTTCAGCATTTTTGAGAAGGAATCGCCGCAAGGTCCGCTTTCGGATTCCCTGCCTACCGGGTGAGGTGGCAGTCGGCACTGCTTGGGATGAGCCGGTGCGCCACCCCCGCCATTCCGTAGGAAGCCGCATGCCGTATCTGGAAAACCGAAGGATACCAATCCTTGCGCATCCACCGTCAGCTGTTCCTCCCTGCGCAGGGGATGCGAAAATTCCTTTCGCCACACGTCGGGCTACCACGAAATCCTCCGTTTCAAGCAAGATGGGAAAAATCCGCCATACGCGGTCGGGGCAGGAACCGGTCGCCGCCCCATCGCCCGGCGGCGGCAGAAGGAACGGCACCCGCGGGATAGGACGAGCTGGACAGTAGCGCCGGGCGTTTCTTGTCCGGATGATCCAGGGGCAAGGTGGGGCTTAGGACAGGTCGTGGAAAATGCCTGGCATCACTTCCACAGGTCCGGGGACTCCCGATGGCCGGAAGCGGGCATATCGGGTTGCTGCCGGCGTATTCAAGTGATGGCCTCCAACATCAGGTATTGGATGGAAAGTTTGATTTCCCCTTCCCAATCGGCGCGTTCGTTCAGTTCCTTTTCCAGGTTGTCCAAAATCCTGCTCCCTCCTTCCGGGAAGTGAGCCTCCCAATCCGATAAGGCGAAGTTACGCACCAGGTAATGTTGCAGCAGGCTTGTTCCGCTCGAAAACCGGCAGGAAGACCGTTCCCTGGCGACCTTGACGACGGAAAAACCTGCCGATTCCAACCATTCCCGGAGAGATTCGTCCGTGCCGTGCTGCCGGGAGAGCGACCGGGCACGGGCTGACATCGCCTCCGGGGCCCGTGCCTGCCGGAGAACCGACTCGAGGGCATCGTAGAGCTCCCGGAAATTACCTTCGGTAAAAGCGGTGAGGAACAGTCGGCCGGGTTTTTTCAACTTTTCGCGGCAGGCCAGGAGGAGCGGCGTAGGATCCGGATACCGCCAGAAACCGAGGTTGGAGAAGATGATGTCCAAGGATTTATCCTCAAAAGGAAGTTGTCCCTCGGGCAGCCACTGGAAAGTGAGATGGGGCGGCTCGGCGAAGCCGAGGGACGACCGGGCCTTGGCGATGCAGGCTTCGGAAGGGTCCGTACCGGTCATTCGGCTGCCCGCATCCAGGCGGTGTGCAAGTTCCCTGGACAGCATGCCGGTTGCGCAGCCCAGTTCCAGGAGCCGGAGGTTCCTGCGCAGCGGGATTTGTTGGAGCAGCAGGTTGCCGGTTTGCGCAAACCAAAGGGTGGACTCCTCCTCCAACCAGCCGGAGGAAGACAGCGGCACCGGGATGGTGTGTGTTTTCGTTTTCGTCATCGTATGCAGGGTGTCCTTACCGAGGATTTCATTTGCCGCGGTCAGGATTTGAAAATTTTCGCCAATATGTCCGGACGGCCTTGTTCCAACAGGAAGTAACAACCTGCCGGAACGGATTCCAGGGACAGCTGTTTTTCCTGCGGGAAAGCGCTGGGGGGCAGTTCGAACCGGCCGACTATCCGGCCGTGGTTGTCCAGCAGTTCGATGGTCCGGCCGGTGTTCCCCAACAATTCGTAGGTAACACGGAGCACTTCGCCGACCGGGTTCGGATAAACCTCCAAGATCAGCAGGTCGGTTTCTCCGCTGGACGGATGATGGGGCGATGGTTTGCCACAGGGGGAGCCGCCCGGGAAAGGCGAGGCTTCCCAATTTTCCGGCAGCTGGTTGTCCAGGTATGGGGAGCGCAAGGACAGGGAAGCACCCCGGCCGGCCGCTTCGGCGGGCCAGGGGACTGTCGGCGCGTAGCGGACATCCTGTCGGACGACACCAGCGCCATCCGCGAGGCGGATAAGCCCCCCCTCGTCCGGCAGTTGTGCGCCGGCATCCCAGGTCAATACCTGGCATCCCAGTCCGGCGAACCGGTCCTGGTCCCGTGCCACCAACAGGTAGGAATCGGGCGGCAGGATCAATCCCGGCGGAAAATCGAAGGTAATGCCTTGGGTGAAGGAATAGCCCGCGAGGGAGAGCGGTTGGGCCGTGGGGTTGTAGAGTTCGACGAACTCGTCCGCTTCGGCGGAGGAGGGGTGGTAATGGATTTCGGTCAGCACGGGTTGGGTGGGTACGAAGACCGGTGTGAGGACGGCATCCTGCCGGGCCTGGAAATCGATGGTGGCGGAGGTATCGCCGGTTTCCAGCCATTTGACGAACGTGAAACCGGGGTCGGCGACGGCACGGATCCGGATCGGGATGTTCCGGAAATAGGTCCCTTCGTAGTCATGTGGAATGTCCATCCCGATGGTGTGCAAGGACACCTTGCCGGGGGTGCCGGGCGGGTACCCGAAGCGGAGCCGGTAAGTGCCCTCCAATTGCAGGGTGACTTGGTAATGGGGCAGGATGGTGCTCCGGCGGCTCTGGAAGAATGCCTTGTATTGGTTGAAATAGGCATTCCAGGTACCGATGGAGCCTCCGGAGGGGACGCCCCATCCCCATTCCGGCACGTTCGGTAGCCAGCGGCTGATATGTTGGGGCATGGCGGGGGCCAGCAGGCCCTGGATGCTGTCCGCGATGGGGAATACCCGTTCGGGGGCGAACAGCAGGTTTCTGAATGTAGCGCTCCGTTGTATGAATTCCTGTCGGAAGGAAGGATTTTCCATGAGTTTGCGCAGCATCAGGGTGCTTTCCGGCCCGTTCGGCCATACGGGGCCATTCGGCTCCAGGGCATGCCGCAGGGTGTTGTCGGTGGCGAGCGACTTGCTCCAGGCGCCGAAATTGGTCGTGGCGTCGAGGTCGAACAACATCCAGCGGAACTTTCCGCCGTCGCGGTCACGCCATACCCGTACATTGTTGGCGGGCCAGTCGTAATTACCCAGGTAAATCTGAACGATATGGTAATTCATGAACTGCTCCAGGTCCATGCGTGCGCCGACCTGGTCCAGGGTGGCAGGCTTCTGGAAATCCTGGTGCCGGAAAATGGAAACCAACTCCTGAAAGGCCAGGTTGTCACCTTCGTTCACTTCCCCCCAGGGACTGTAGGGGTTGGTGAGGATATCGAAGGAATGCCCTTCGAGCTGGTGATGGCTGGCGATGTAATCCTCATTGTACAGCTCCCGAAGTTCGTAGACGCCCCAAAATTGTCCGTTGAGATAGGTCAGGACGGGTCGGTAGGCCATGAGGTCCAGGTCGACGGTCCGGAAGAGCAGGGTTTGGTTGAGTCCGTCGCGGCAGTTCATCTGTTCGAAGTCGTTGCCGGCGTTGCGCAGTTTCAGCCGCCGGAACCGTCGGACCGGCAGACCGGGAAAGAGGGGATAATCGATGAGGTCGTCGCCATAGGTACCTTCCCGGAGGATGATATTGAAACTTTTCATTTTCAGGGATCGGGAACAGCCTCCCCCGATCTTGATACCGGCGGCGACGGCGAAGCCGGGGGTGCCGTCGGCTTCGAAGAAAGAGATGTCGGCCGGCCTTTCCCAATCCTGGTTCCAATTCCGGGGTGCATCCACGCAATTGCCGGATATGCCGTTGACCCCCTGGACATAGATGCCGTCGAAGGGATCCCAGAGGTGGTCGGACTCGGTACGGATGGACAGGACCGGCAGCTGCGGCTGGATACCGATGAGGTAGTGAGCGCTCCGGACGGGACCCGCGGAAGTGTCCGGCAGGAAGGCCCTGGCCTGCACCACGGTGGGTTGGGTCAAGGTAAGGGGACTGGTATAGACGGGGCTGCCGGCATCCGGGAAGTCGCCGTCCAAGGTGTATCGGATCAGTGCATCGGGCTCGGCCGTGGACAGGGTCAATTGGAGCGGAGTCGGATACAGGCCGCTTTCCAGGGAAAAGTCGACGGGAACTTCGCGGTACCTTTCCATGCCTTGGTTGCTGCCTCCCGGGCTGATGGCATGGAAGTAGACCCATTCCGGTTGGCCGTCCGTTTTCCTGCCGTAGGAGATGTTCAGGGGCAGGGCAGGAAATTCCAATGCGTCGAGGAAGAGCAGCTGGTCGTCATGGTCCTGTACCACGGAGAGGAACTCCCCGTTTCGATCCAGTTGGAAGGGGGCGTGCAGTGGCCCTTCGGCGGGTTCGCCGTCCAGCCAGACCACGGCGAATCCGCCGGGTGGAATCCAGTGGTCCGTCGTGATTTGCCATTTCCGCAGGTCGGTGGCATCATCGCTCAGGTAGAGGCCCTTGAGGTTGACGGCGGCATCACCTCGGTTGTAGAGCTCCACCCAGTCGTCCGCATCGCCCGCTTCGTCCCGGTGCAGGCCGTTGGCAGCCATGAGCTCATTGAGGAACAGGTCGGACAAGGCGGCGGCAGGCGGCGGCAGGAAGTCGATTTCGAGGGTGACGGCCCGGGAAGGGTTGCTTTCGAATGCAGCGGCGGTCCGCACGCCGGATCCTTCCACCAGGAAGGCGACGGCGTTGCCGGGCAGCCAGCCCGGCCGGTCCACGAGCAGCTGGAGCAGGACGGAGAGGTCGGGTGTTCGTTGGAGCGGGCCGGCCAGCCCGACCTGATACCAGCTCAGGGGGTTCCAGTCGACTTGTTCCGCTGCCCGGGGGCGGCCGCTGACATTGCCGGGAACCGGGTTGAAGGCCGCCGCATGGTCCGCCGGTTCGACGGAAATGTGGAGCTGGCAGGTTCCGCTGCTGATTTCATCGGTCGTGAATTGCAGCCAGGCACCGAGGATGGTACTGCCTTGCGGCACCTGGACGTTGGTGAACCGGAGACCGACGACCTGCGGCCCTCCGTCCTCGACCAGTTCCAGGTCGGAGGAGTTGGTATACAAGCTGCCGTCGGCGCGCTCTTCCACATCGTCCGCCCCGGAGGACAAGGGGATGACCACCTGGGCGGTAAGCGGGCTTGCGGGGTCGGCCAGCAAAAGGCCGGCCAACAGCACGGTGAGCTTTCCGACAGCCGCACGCCCAAAATTCGGGAGGAGCCATGCCACGACGAGCGGAGCGAGTAGGAACAAGCCCAACAGCACTCCGGCTCCGGCCGGAAAACCGGCGGTCAATCCGAACCAGTCGCCGCCCTGCCAAGCCAGGAGCCCGATGCCGAGCAGGGCGCGCACCGCTTCGGTGGCCACGGCCCGGCGGGACCCGTCGAGGAGGGTGGTATAGCTGAAGATGCTGGTAAAAATAAAGACCGCATAACCGAGGCAGTGTGCCCAGTCCAGGCTGCCGACCCGGGAAAACAGGTGGAATACGGCGGCGAGGGTGAGTGCCAGCTGCAGCCAGCACCAGCCCAGGACCCAAGTGCCGGGGCTGGTCTCATACTTGCGAAAATCCGCCAGGTCCTCCACCGCCGTTACCGGGAAGCGTCCGCGCACATCGGCGGGCCGCCAGCCGGTCGGCATGAACCAGAGCCGAAACCGGTCGATGTGCCGGCCGGTCCGGTAAGCATCCAGGAGCAACAGCGCCAGGTGTTGGAAATTGATGAGGAGGGGGTTCCAGGTGCGGACCGGACGCTTGACCCCGTAGACGGGAGGTTCCGCCGCCAATTCCGGTTGGAATGTCCCGAAGAGTTTGTCCCACAAAATGAAAATCTGCCCGTAGTTCCTGTCCAGATACACGGGATTGATGGCGTGGTGGACGCGGTGGTGGGATGGGGTGACCAGGAAGGATTCCAGGAAGCCCATGCGTCCGATGAGGCGGGTGTGGTACCAGAACTGGCCGAAGAGGTGCAGGGGGGCGACGATGCCCATGACCTCGGTCGGGACACCCAACAGGGCGGCCGGCAACAGGAATATGGCGAAGAAGGAAAACACTTGGGAGATGCTTTGGCGGAGGGCGCAGGAAAGATTGAACTCCTCGCTGCTGTGGTGGATGATGTGCCGGTTCCAGAGGAAGTTGACCTCGTGTTCCAACCGATGGATCCAATATCCGGCGAAATCCTTGGCGATGAACGCGGCCAGGTAGACGGTCCAGGTGTTTTCCAACCGGAGCAGGGCGCAATGGGTCGTCAACCAGTCGTAGCTGATGAGGACTACCGTGAGTCCCAGCACGTCCTTGACGACATTGGTGATGCCACTGCTGAGACTGGCGATGACGTCCGCCCCGCGGTTGACGGTGACCCCCTTGATTCTCGCGGCCACTTCTTCCGCCAGGATCAGCAGGATGAATACAGGAATTGCGATGTTCAGCGCCTGGGCGTATGCTTCCATAGTCCGTCGTGGTGGATGGGTGGGGCGGTAATGGATGTCCGCCGCTGCCCTGGACAGGATTGCCGGGTCTGGCAGCATGCCGGTTCTCCTCGGGATTGGGGGGCATGGTCGGCGGTCTCGTACAAATATACATGCAATTGTCACAGTTCCCAGCATTGGTTTGCCGGGCGGTAATCATTGCGGAAGTTTTGTCCGGCGGAAGTCGGTATACCGGGGCGGTGGCTTCCTTTTCCGGCTGTCCGGTTACCACTTCCGACATCCGGTGGGAACGCCCCCAAAAAAAATGACCCGCCGGCATCGGCCGGCAGGTCCTGGAATCTTAACCACCCCGGTCCCCTCTTTCGGGGATGGGGCGGCCCACACACTATGAGAACACCCAATTTTATTTGTTTGGGTCTTTGGGGTGCCCGGTCAGCAGGTGGTTTGTTTTTTTGATGAATCAAAATTACGGTCCGGCGATATGTCCCACTAACCATGTACTGCCGGGGATGAGGTTTCCAAGCGTCGGATATTCGGGGCATGGACACACGGGCCCGACCGGGGCCTGGCTGGGGGAATCATTGTCCTGGATGCTTGGCCGTAGGGAATCCGGGCGTCTGCATACTTGCAGGGGCTATCGGAAAGTGAGCGCCGGCAACGGCGCGGCGGTCGCGGTGAGTTGGGGTTTCCAACACTTTGAAAAATTTCTTAATTTTTTTTCCGGGGTACGAACCACCGGGTGCGGCTCGTTATCGATACGTCGGTAAGATACAACCGCCCGGTATCCGTCGGCGGCCGGCCGCCGGGCATGAACCATGCAACATGAAAGGAAAGGAAGACCTCTACCGGTTGGTCAGGGGGATGTCGCGTTCGGAAAAGCGCTATTTTGTGCTGGATGCCCGCAAAAGCGGCCGTTCGGGCAGCAAATACCTGGCTTTGTTCGAGGCGCTCAACAGTATGGATCCCTATGACGAGTCGGCGCTTCAGGAGCAGTTCCCGAAGCATCTCGCCTCCGACAAGCGTTACTTGTACGAAGCGATACTCCGGAGCATGCGGGATTATCACAGCCAATCCTCCCGCGCCGCCCGGATTAAGGAGTATCTGCTGGATGCACGGTATCTCAATGAACGGGGCTTATACGACCAATCCGTGGGCCGGATCCGGGAGGCCCGTCAGCTGGCCGCCGCGCTGGAGGACCAACACGCCCTGCTGGAGATTCACCGGGAGGAGTTGAGTGCCCGTTTCGACAGGCGATTGGTTGTACAGCAGGAGGAATGGTCGGCACTGCATGCGGCGCAGCAGGCGGCCTTGGAGTCCCTGCAGGAGGAGGTGGCCTTCACCCGCCTGTACCATCGGCTGCAGCTGGCCGTTTTGCAGATGTACAGTTCCGGATCCGTGGCGGACCTGGAGGCGCTTCGGTCGGAGGCGGACGCCCGTTTGTCGGGATCGGAACCACCGCCGTCGTCCGCTCAGGCCGTACGCCGGTATTACCAATGTCAGGCGGCCTTCGCCCACTTGCTGGGCACGCCCGATGCGGCCTTTCCCTTTTATCTCCGGGCGGTGGAATGGTGGGAACAGTATCCCTTGCTCAAGGAGGAGGCGTTCCACCGCTATGTCATCGATGTGTCGAACCTGGTGAATGCCGGATACGGCCACCCGGGACATGCAGCCCAGGCCCAGGACTGGTTGGATCGGCTCAAACGGGAGCAGGGCGGGGGTAGCTACCACCACCAAAAGGTCATTTTCTTCAAGTTGTCGGTCACCAGCCTGTTGTTTTACCTGAACCGGCGGGACTTCGGGCAGGCACACCGGATGCTGCCGGAGATATTGGAAGGGGTCCGTAAATTCGGCATGGAGAAATCCATCGTCCTACTGGGGAATGTGGCGATCGTGTATTTCCTGGTGGAGGATTACCGGCGTTGCCTGGAATGGTCGGACCATATCATCCGGAACCTGCGGAACCAGGACCGGGAGGATATCGTGCGGTTGGTGCGTTTGTTGAAGTTGGTTTCCTTGTTCGAATTGGGGGCGGTGGATGCCCTCGATGCGGCGGTCCGGTCCACCTGGCGGCATTTCAAGGCCCAGGGTTTGGACAAGGACAGTTTCGAGGGCCGGATGCTGCACGGCTGGTTGCGGAAATTGTTCGCTGCGCCGCTGGGCGAATACCGGCCGGTGCTGACGGGCTTCCGGGCTTTTCTTTCCGAGGTCGCCCGCGATACATGCAAGGAGCCGCCCCTCGGGGTGGATGAATTGCTCATCTATGTGGAACGCCGGTTGGCCGGCGGTCCGAAGGTGAGCTTACCGGGCGGGCAATAGATAGAACTGCAACACCCGGGTCCCGCCGGTGCGGGACATCACGTCCATCCTGGCCAGGATGAGGAACCTGCCGGCGGGATGGCTATCCGAAGGGTCCCGGAGGCGGACGGCCACGGACTCCGTCTTGCTGTTGTCCAATAGGGTCGGTCCCGCCAAACTGATGTCGATGTCGCGGATTCCGATGATGAAGACGGTTTGGGAGGTCTCGTTGAAGGAGACGGATAAATGCCGCCTGCCCGGATCGTCCAACTCTAAGCGGAAGAATGGCTTTAGCTGCCGGATGGTATCCGAAGCCAGATAGGCATCCATCGATTCCGGACATTCGGCCAGGCAAAGTTCCCGACCGAGCTGCGAAATCAGGACGCCGCGACTGGTCAGCGGATACTTGTGGCCGGCCTGCCGTTCATCCAACAGGATGGCATGCCCGAGGTCGGTGGTGAGGATGATGTTGTTGCTCATCGCGCTTGGTTGGTTGGCTGGAACCCTTTGCCAGGATGGCCGTTGACGGATTGGGTTCCGGAGATGGGCAAGATACGACAAACCGTCGGATTTGCAAGCGGTCGGCAGGAATGCTTCCGCGCGATGTATTCCCCGAAGCGGTCGGTTTGTCCAACGGAGAACAAAGCATGGCCGGGGACGTTTTATTGATGGCCGGACGGGGACCAAGATGCTTGTTGCCAGGGCTCGGCACTTTCTCCTTGTCATCATGGGGTAGGGGACCGGGAAAAGGAACCACGGGGCCTTTTCCTCCGGAACGTCGCCCCGTGCCGCTCCGCAAAAAACCTGATCCGGCCGCCGGAAAACGAAACAGGTATATGAAGAAGTTGAACAAACCGCTCCTTTTGTGGGGAATCCTCCCTTTTTTGCTGCTTTCGGGTTGTGTCTATACCCAGAAAGTCAAGGACGGAGGTTTCGCCTTCGACAGGAAACAGTACGCGGTGGCCATCAATTTGCTGCAAAAGGAATACCGGAGGGCGGACACCCGCCTGGAGAAAGGGCGTATCGCCTACCTGCTGGGCGCCTCCCACCAGGCATTGCACCAGCCCTCCGAGGCGACGGATTGGTTCCGTACCGCCTATGACAACGGTTATGGTGCGGATGCCTTGCGGCAATATGCCTACACGCTGAAATCGACCGCCCGCTACGATGAGGCGATGCAGGCTTTCAAGGAACTGGGCATCGAGATCGGCAGTCCTTATGAATATCGGCGGGAGATCGCCGCCTGCCAGCTGGCCAAGGATTGGCTGGCCGAGAAACAGCCTGTGTACCGGGTCGAACCGGCCGGTTTCAACTCCAGGGATGCGGACTATGCCCCGCAACCGTACCGAAACGGCAGCATCGCCTTTACCTCCGACCGACCGGATGCCACCGGTGATGGGGAATATGCCTGGACCGGTGCGTCCTTTGCGGATATCTTCCAGGTCGACCCTTCCGGCGAGGGCCCGGCTGTACGCCTCGCCGGGGAAATCAATTCACCTGCCAACGAAGGTGCCGCCGTCTTCACGTCGGACTTCGGCACCGCCTTCTTCACCCGTTGCCAGGGAGACAAGCGTTCGGACGGCATTTGCCGCATCCTCTCCGCCTCGTGGGACGGCGCGGGCTGGTCCGATCCCGTACCGGTCATCCCGGCATGGGAGAACATCAATCACGGCCAACCGGCTTTGTCCGCCGACGGTAAATCCCTCTTTTTCACCGCGGATGCGCCCGACGGCTGGGGTGGGTACGACATCTGGCAATGTTCCCGGGAAGGGGAAGGATGGTCGGCACCCGTCCTCCTCAGCAGGTCCATCAATACCCCCGGCAACGAGAAGTTTCCTTCCGTCGACGCGGATACCTTGTACTTTTCCTCCGATTTCCATCCGGGCATGGGCGGATTGGATATATTCAAGACCTGGCGACTGCCCGCCGGCGGCTGGACGCCGGTCCAGAACCTGAAGCCCCCCCTCAACTCGGCGGCGGATGATTTCGCCTGGATGGCGGACCGCCCCGCCGCATGGCCCGCCGGTATTGTCCAGACGGGTTATTTCACTTCCAACCGGGAAGGCGGTCGCGGAAAGGATGATATCTACCGCTTCGAAAGAAGTCTCCCGCCTCCTGTCCCGCCCCGCAAGGATACGGTTCCGGTCGCCTATCGCCTGGAACTCGAAGTGTTCGTACTGGAAAAAATCCTCGCGGAACCGGATAACCCGGCCAGCCAGGTACTCGGGCGCAAACAGCTTACCGGCTCCTCCCTGCAGGTACAATCGGCCGGCTTCGATTGGCGCACCGTGCGCCCGGATGAGGACGGCGTATACCGGATGGTACTCGCTCCCGACACGGAATATCGCTTCCTGGCAGCCGGCGACGGGTTCCTGACCGGGGAGGAATCCTTTTCCACCATCGGCATCGGACAGGAGCCGGATCATCCGGTGCAAAGCTTCGAACTGGAAATGGTCCTCGAGAAAATCTATCTCAACCGGGAAATCGTGCTGGAGGACATCTACTACGATTTCGACCGCTGGGATATCCGGGAGGATGCGAAACCGACCCTCGATGCCCTTGCCCGCGCCCTGGTCCTGAACCCGGATGTCCGGATGCAACTTTCCTCCCATACGGATTGCCGGGGAAACGACCGCTACAACCTGGAACTCAGCCAGCGGCGCGCCCAATCGGCGGTCGACTATCTGATTGCCAAGGGGATTTTGGCGGAACGGCTGGAAGCGAGGGGGTTCGGGGAATCGATGCCGCAGGCGACCTGCCCTTGCGCCCGTTGCACCGAGGAGGAACACCAACAAAACAGGCGGACCGCTTTCACCATCCTCGCTTCGGAAAAAGCAGACTGAAACTCCTTACCGACGGCTTGCCCGGTCTACCAATTGGTCCGAATTGCTGACGAAGGCGACCTTGCGACTGTCCGGCGACCAGGACGGTGTATTGATGGTCCCTTGTCCGCCGAACAGGTAGGCGATGGTCCGGATGGTCCCGCCTCCGGCGGGCATGAGCCGCAGGTAGACCTGTTTGTAAAAGGGGTGGTCGTCCGCCCGGACTTCCGGCAGGTAAGACAGGAAAACGATCCATTTCCCATCCGGCGAAATATGGGGGAACCAGTTCTGCAAGGTGTCCGCAGTCAGTTGTTCGGCGTGCCGGCCGTCCGGGCGCATGCGCCAAATGTCCATGCTGCCGGAACGGACGCTGTTGAAGTAAATCCATTGTCCGTCCGGACTGTATTCGGAACCGTCGTCCAGGCCCGGCGTGTCCGTCAGCCGGATCTCCCGGCCACCTGTCGAGGGGATCTTGTAAATGTCGTATTCTCCGTCCCGCAATCCGGTGTATGTGAGCCATCGGCCGTCCGGTGACCAACCGTGGAGGTAGGAGGGCCCCAAGGGGGTGACCCGGGTGGGCGTGCCTCCGGTGATCGGCACGGTGTAGACGAGACTTCCGTATTCCGGCTCGCCGCTGGAACTGGAGAGCCCCAACATTTTCCCGTCGAAGGAAATGACGTGGTCGTTGTTGTTGTCTTCCACCGGAGCGGTGGGCAGCAGGCGGACGGAACGGTCGTCCAGCTCCAGGCGGTGGATCTTTCCCGCCTCGTTGTACAGCAGGGCCTTCCCGTCGGGGGTCCAGTTCGGCGCTTGCAGGGAACCGGCGGCTGTCAAGACAACTGTCCGCGCGCCGCTGATTACATCCAAGGTCTCCACGTAGCTGTCCAGGTAATCCTGGTAGGCGACGAAAGAATCTCCCGGCGGAATCACCGTCCGGACATTCGAGAAACGGGCCGAGACCGTTTGCCCGGAATCTCCCGAGGCAACGAATAGGCCGGCCTCATACCCTTCCGGGAATGCGGGCCCTTCCATCGATATGCGTTGGTAGAGGTCTCCGAAGCGCGCCGCCGACAAGGTGTACAGGTTGCCTTGCTTCTCCAGTTGCAGGACCGATGCCTGGGTGACCTCCATCGTCCGCATCCGGACGGCACCGGCGTAGGCTGCCCGGTGGACCAGGGCGGCCCGGCCGTCGGACAGCAGGACGGCCGCCACGAAGGGGGCGTCCGCCTGTTGGGCGGACCGGATCATCCAGCCCAGTTCCCGGCCTTCGGGCCCTTCGTCCTGCGTGAAGGCGACCTGCGCCTGGAGTATGCAGGGCCCTTCCCCAATCTTTTTCCACACGGCGTGGTAGCTGTCTTTCCCCACACCTTCGCCGGCACTGGTCAGGTAATAGGTCTGGTTCGCCTCGTCGTATCGGGAAATACCCCCGGCGGCACCCAGGTCGGATGTTCGGTCGAACGGTTCGGGAAACGACTGGGCATAAGCAAAGGCAGGTAAGGCGAAGAGAAGGATGGACGGAAGGGACAGTCTCATGGCTTGGAAATTTTATGTTCGGCGCAAGGGGCGGAAATGGCCACGCGCTTCCCGCCAAGATAGGGATATTTTGCCGCCGGACACGGCGGGCGAGGAAAAATCGACGACAGGGACGAATCGGAGCGGAAGGCTGTGCCGGGCTCAGCCTTCCCGTTCCAACGCGTGCAGGGCGCCCCGCATGTAGCCCAGCGCGAAGGCCATACCGGCATGCCAGGGTGCGTCACAGGACAATTCCGGGGTGTGGTCCGGGATCAGGACGCCCTCGTAGCGGTGCTCCCGGAGAATCCGGAGTACGCGGATCATGTCGATATCCCCTTCATCGACAAAGGCTTCCCGGTAATCCGGCACTTTTCCGACCACATTCCGGAAGTGGACATAGCCGATGCGCCCGGCCGCCGCTTGTTCGGAAAGGAAAGCGTACAAGTCTCCCGTCTCCATTTCCTGAAGGGTACCCAGGCAACATTCGAACCCGTTGGCAGGATGGTCGGACAGGGACAGCAGCCGGCGATACGCCGGGATGGAAGAAAACAAACGGGCGGTCCCCCGCATGACCGGCAAGGGCGGGTCATCCGGGTGTGCAGCCAACGTGACCCCGTTTTCCGCCGCCACCGGCAACAATTCGGCAAGGAACCAGGCCAGGCGCTCCCACATTTCCTCCGCCGATACCGGCGGTACCGTTCCCGCCGGGGCGTCCGGGTCATACACCATGTTCCAGACCATCCCGCGGGGAATGGGCTTGCCGATGTCCACCGCCCCCGCCTGATACCCCACCGTCACGGCGCCGCCCCGCCCGTCCGGCCCGCTGCGCCATCCCCAGACGCCCGCCAGGCTGAAGTAATAACCCATGACCGGGATACCGGCCTTGCCGATGTTGGCGATCATCCGCTTCAATTGGTCCATCTGCCGGTGCTTCTCCGGACCGTCCAACAGGATGTCGTACCAATGGGACGGGTCGAAGTTCTCGATCGCCGCCCACACCAGCCCATGGCTGTTGATCTGTCGCTTCAGCGCCTGCAGCTCGTCCAGTTCCCAATATTTCCGCTGGTTCCGGGTAATGCCCCAGCCGTCCAGGTAATTGCGCGACAGGCTCGGATTCGACCCTCCCTGGACGTAATCCACCAGCTGCACCACCAGGTGGGTAGCCCCGCATTGCCGGGCAAATGCAAAGTTGCGGTCGTTCAACAGGCTCCGGTATAGTCCCAATCCTAGTTTCATGGTAAAGTTTGATCGGCTTTTTTAATCCGGCCGGCGGTATTGTCGACCGAAAAAATTATCTTTGTTCAAACATACTGTATTTGGTAATCATGGACAAGAAAAATTCACATCCCCGCACCGGCTTATTTTCCGCTGCCGCATGGACAAAGGGACTGCGCTTACTGGCCTTGTGCGGCTCCGTCCTGCTGTTCTTCTCCTGCGAGGACGAAACCGAGGATTTCACCGCCGGCAGTTTCTATCCCTTTGAACCGGACCCGGCCGGACCGACCGACCCGACGGGGCAGGATACAACCCTCACCCAGGACGCCGCCTGTTGGTCCGACCCGATCGAGGTGGTGCCCGCGACGGATTTCAACGCGCACTTCACCCGCTACGGGAACGGCTGGACAGGAGGGGACGCCACCTATTCCATAGCCCTGCCGGACGGCCGTACGCTCTGGCTATTCGGCGACAGTTTCATGGGCATCGTCAACCCGGACCGGAGCCGTCCGCCCAGTGCATTCCACCGGAATGCCTTCGTGCTGCAGGACGGCGACGAATTCACCACCTTGCAGGGCGGTGCCACCGCCTTCGTGGAGCCGCAGGAAAACGGATGGTGGTATTGGCCCGGCCATGGTTTGGCGAGGGGCGACACCCTGCAGGTCGTCCTGTTCGCCTTCCGGTCCACCGGGTCCGGCGGCGCCTGGGATTTCGAATACGCCGCTGTGGATATCGCCACTTTCCGACTACCGGAGCTGTCCCTGTTGTCCATCCAGCGGATGGTCGAGCAACCGACCGTCAACTTCGGGGCCTGCCTCCTGGATGGGGAGGACGGTCATATCTACCTGTACGGGGCGGAGAAAGACGGTTTTTCCAAATACCTCCATGTGGCAAGGGTCGCAGGGACTGACCTCACCGCTCCCTGGACCTATTTCGACGGGACTGGCTGGACGACGGAGGCCGCGGCCAGCCAGCGGCTTTTTGCGAACGTCTCGGAGCAATTCACCGTCTTCCGCCGGAATCAGCAGTTCCACTTGCTGACCCAACACCATATTCTCGGCGGGGAAATCTACCTCTATGACGGCGCGTCCGCGACCGGCGGCTTCGACAACAAGCGCCTGGTCTATTGTACGCCGCAATCCGACCAACCCAACCTCTTTACTTACAATGCGTTCGCACATACCTCCTTCAGTTCGGGGGATGATATGCTGGTGTCCTATAATGTCAACAGCCACGCTTTCGCCGATCTTTTCAAGAACGCGGATACCTACCGTCCGTTCTTCGTCCGGATCAGCGGCGCCTATTGAGCCGCTGCCGTCCCGGCGGCTTATGGCGGGAAAATGAAAAAAAAGCCATGGTAGCATCCTATGTCCGGTACGGTCGCCGGTCGCCCTCGCCGATGCCCGGCCTCCCGTGCCTGTTTCCGCCGTTCCTTTCCCGGCCGGCTGCCCGGAGGATGTTCCCCGTCATTTTCCCAGCTGTCCTCGCCTGGGCGGCCTGCGGGTGGTCGACGGCCGGCGCACAGGTACCGCCGCCACCGACCGTGTCGGCGGCACCGGAATGGACAGACCTCTTTTTCCGAACCAGCGGATGGTTCGGGGCGGACGGCATCTTCTCCATCCCGCTGGACGGCATCGAGTTTCCCGATTCGGCCGGGCAGGCGGGGCAGGAAAACCTGCTGGTCTTCAGCGACACCTATGTCGGTGAGGTACTGGACGGACGGCCGCTGCCCGGTCATGCCATGGTGAACAATTCCGCCGCTATCCTTCGCGGCGTCGTACCGGGAAAGGACCGAATCGACTTTTTCATCCGGACGGACGAAGCGGGCCGACCGACATCCCTCTTTGAGCCCAAGCCTTCCGGACGCAAGGAGCATTTCTGGCTGGGCGACGGTTTCGTCAACCGGGAACGCAACAACCGGCTGTACCTGTTCGCTTACCATATCACCGTCACGGGCCCCGGTGTCTTCGATTTTGCGGAACCTGCCGTGTCCATCCTCCGGATTCCCCGCGGGGACAGGCCTCCGTTCCGTCGGTACAGACAGCGGAAGACCCCTTTCCACCTGGACTTGCCGGAATGGGGACAAACCAACCTGGGGGCGGGTGTCCTCGTCCATACCGATTGGGCCGGCGCCCCGCATCCGGATGGATTCGTGTATGTGTACGGCTGTGCAGGCCCCGGCAAGCAACTGGTGGTGGCCCGGGTCCCGCCGAAGTACTTCGAGCGGTTCCGGAAATGGCGTTTCTGGAACGGAACAGATTGGGTACGCGACCCGCTGGAGCTGGTCCCGATCGCGGCCGGCGTATCCAACGAACTGAGCATCACCCCGCTTGCGGATGGAAAATTCGCACTGGTCTTCCAGGTTTTCGGCTTGTCGGACAAAGTGGGACTATGTATCGGCGATAGCCCGGCGGGCCCCTTTTCCCCGATCCGGGAAATCTGGACGACCCCGGAATCCGGCGAAGGGCTGTTGTGCTACAACGCCAAGGCTCACCCTTCCTTGTCGGAGCCGGGAGAGCTGCTTGTCTCCTATAATACGATCACCCTGGATTTCTGGAATGATATCCGCGAAAAGGCCCATATCTACCGGCCTCGCTTCATCCGGCTGACCTGGCCCGCTCCCTGAGGCGGCCGCAGGACGCCGGCCGGATTCCGCCGCAGGGCGGGGCGTTCCGGGAATCCGACGAATTTTCTCCCGACATGCACCTGCAGGCTCCGTCCGTACGGCCGTTTTATCTTTCCTTGTTCTTCCTGGCTTTCCTGTCCTGGCACGCAAGAGCCCAGGTATCGGTATCCGGACGTGCGGACCCGTTCCCGGTGGTCGGGGATACCTTCCTGCAGGGATTTTCGACGGTCTTGGCCGGCACGGTCTTGGACTACCCCCCGGAATTGCAAGCTGGCAAAGTGGCCTTGCAGGTGATGCCGGGCCAGCCATCCGCCCATTTTGCTTCCGATGGAGGGTCGGATGGCGACCGCCCCGTCACCCTGGTCTGGGAGGCAAGCGTATTGGTCGGCACGGACCCGGACCGGTGCGATTTCGAGCTGTTCGTGGACGACAGCCTGGTGCTTACCTTCCGGTTGCCCACCGGTCCTGCGGAGCGGGACTGGTCCCTCACCGCAAAAGGTTTCCGCTTTTCCTTCCGGTGTTCGGCTTACGACTCCGGGAGAGGGCGTTACGACGGCTTTCAATTCCTGACGGTTCCGGCCGGTTGGAACCCGGGATCCGATGCGGTACGCATTCGGCTGGGCGCCCCCGCCGCCGTCTGCACCGATACGTATATCGCCTATCAGAACCGGGTGGAAACAAGCTTTACGGTCCGGGCACGCCCTGCCCTCCGATACACGGAGGATGGCCTGCGGCAGCCGATCTGGCTGGAATATACCCACATCGGACCGCCGACCCGGGGGATGGTCACCGTCGGTACCGGCCGTCCGGATACCGTGCCGATCCGACTGGGAAGGCAGGCCCTTCCCATTTGGGTGGAGCCGGTCGATGCGGATACCGTCTTCTCGGTGGCACTGAGGACCGAGTCGGGCCACCGCTTCGAGGGGTTGGTCCGGCTGGCTCCCGTCCGTCCTTTCGACGTGTATTTCCTGCCCCATTCCCATGTGGATGTCGGGTTCACCCATCTCCAGCAGGAGGTGCTCGCGCTCCAGTGGCGAAATATCCGCGCAGGCATCGAGCTGGCCCGAAAAACGGCCGATTATCCGGAGGAGGCTCGTTACAGATGGAATGTCGAGGTGTTATGGCCCGTGGAGGGTTACCTGGAACAATTGGACACCGCCGGCCTGGATACCTTCCTGCAGGCCGTGCGCGCCGGCTGGATCGGACTGGATGCCCTGTACGGAAGCGAACTCACCGGTATCCAGCGGCCGGAGGAACTGATGCGGATCACCCAATACGCCCATCACCTGCAACGTACCCACGGCCTGGACATTTCGACGGCCATGATCACCGATGTGCCCGGCTACGCCTGGGGGACGGTGCCGGCCCTGTTGGAAAACGGCGTCCGCTTCCTGTCCATGGGGCCGAACCACATGCCGCATAAGCCCCATGGCGGGTACCAGGTGGGGCATGTCCTGGAAACCTGGGGGGACCGGCCTTTCTATTGGTTGGCACCGTCCGGAACGGACAGCCTGTTGTGTTGGATGTCCCGGCACGGTTATTCCTGGTTCCACGACTGGTTGCTTGGCAACCTGCGCCGGACAGCAGGGGGACCGGTACTGGATTTCCTGGCCGAGCTGGACGCGGAGCATTATCCCTACGACATGGTGCAGATCCGGTATTCCTTGGCGGACAACGGCGGACCGGACGAGGACATGCCTGCATTCATCCGCGAATGGAACGAACAATACGCGAGTCCCAAGTTCCGGATGGCGACGACCGCCGAACTGTTCCGGGCCTTCGAATCGAAATACGGAGATGCCATCCCCTCCTTTCGGGGGGATATGAGCCCATATTGGGAAGACGGCGTCGCTTCCTCCGCTGCGGAAACGGCGTTGAACCGCCGGACGGCGGAGCGCCTGGTCCAGGCCGCGGCCGCCTGGGCGATGTTGCGGCCGCAGGATTTCCCGGCCACCGATTTCGATGCCGCCTGGCGGGACGTCCTGCTTTTTTCGGAGCACACCTGGGGAGCTTTCTCCAGCAAGTCGGATCCGGACGGTGCGTTTGCAAAAGCCTTGTGGGAAGGCAAAAGGTCGTTTGCCCATCGGGCCGCCGCCTTGGCGGACAGTCTGCTCGCGGCGGCCCGGGGCCCGGTCGATTCCTCCACCGTCCCATTCGATGGGACTTTCTGGATGCTCAACACCACTTCCTGGCCTCGGCAGGAATTGGTGACCCTGCCCGAGGCATGGGCGCGGGAGGGGGATGTCGCGGTGGATGACTCCGGACTTTGTTTCCCGTTGCAGCGCTTGTCCACCGGCGGTTTCGGATTCCGACCGGATACAATCGCCCCGTACGGCATGGTCCGGTTCCAGGTGCGGGCGGCACAGGCAGGGGACCGTCTCGTACGTCCCGCCCAAGTTGTGCGGGTGGGGCACGACCGATTGGAAAACGAAGCATGGTCCGTGACCCTCTCCCCGGAAACAGGGGATATCCTCGGCTTCCGTCATAAACGGACCGGCATGGACCTGGTCGACACCACGGCCGGTATCGCCTTCAATCAACTCTGGTATACCGGTGCCAATGCCGACCGGCCGCAGACCAGCGGGCCACCCACCATCCGCCTGGTGGAAAACGGTCCCTGGACGGTGGCGCTACAGGTATCCTCCGCGGCTCCGGGCTGTGACGGGGTGGACCGGCTGGTCCGCCTGGTCTCCGGGGAGGAAACCGTTTACCTGGAAAACAGGGTGGAAAAGCGGAAAGTCCTGGCGGATGAAAACCTGCGTTTCGCCTTCCCTTTCCGGGTGGCCGACGGACAGGTCCGCATCGACCTGGCCTGGGCGGAAATGCGGCCGGAAGCGGACCAACTGCCGGGTGCCAACAAGAATTTTTTCTGCGCCCAACATTTCGTCGACATCTCCAACGATACGGCCGGCGTGACCTGGGTCAATCTCGATGCCCCCCTGGTCGAAACAGGCGGCATGCATGGACAAGCATGGATGGGGGATTTGCGGAACGAACCCTGGTTCCAGGCCTGGCCGCCGTCGCAGCACCTCTATTCCTGGGTCATGAATAACGTCTGGTTCGTGAATTACAAAGGATTCCAGGAAGGACCGGCCAGTTTCCGGTACGCGGTTCATCCGCATGGGCGGTACGAGTCCGCTGCCGCGAAACGCCTGGCCATCGGCATGTCGCAGCCCTTGCAGGTACTGGCGGCGCCGAAGGGGCAGCCCTTGCCGGCGGCCGGCCTGTCGCTGGAAGGAAGCGAGCAGGTGCTGGTGACCTTGTTCCAGCCGGCCAGGTCCGGGGATGGTTTTGTCATCCGCTTGTTCAATCCCGGTCCGGACAGCCAATCGGTCCGGCTCCGCTGGAAAGGTAAGTATCCCGGGCAGGTCTTCGTCAGCGACGGGATGGAAAGACGCCTGGCACCGCTGGCGGGTCAGGTGACGCTGAAGCCCTGGGAAATCCGGACCTTGCTGTGGACGGATTGAATCGGACGCGGGGCATGGGACAATCAGGCGTCCCGTTGGCTTCCGGGGATGGTGACGCCCAAACCGCCGTCGATGCGGATGGCTTGTCCGGTAAAGAAACCACCCTGTTCGCCGGCCAGCAGGCCGATGAGCGCCGCCACTTCTTCCGGGGTGCCGACCCTTTTGACCAGGTGCATGTTCCGGCATTCCCGGAGGACCGCTTCCGGGTCCGGTGACAAGGTGACGGCATCCTGCAACATCGGGGTGTCGATGGTGCCCGGACAGACCGCCATGCACCGGATTTGCGGGCCATAGTCGACGGCTATGCTGCGGGTCAGTCCCAGCAAGGCCGTCTTGGAGGTCACATAGGCGGCGACCCGCTCCTGGGAGATGAAGGCCTGTACGCTGGCCACGTTGATGATGACCCCTCCCCCGCGCGCCTGCATCAGCGGAATGACGGCCCGGGCGCACAGGAAGGCGCTGGTCAGGTTGACGCGGAGGACAAGGTCCCAAGCCGCTTCCGTGGTTTCCGTCACAGCGGCATACCGCTGGATGCCGGCGTTGTTGACGAGGATGTCAATCCCTCCGAAGCGGTCCTGTGCCTCGGCCACCGCCTGCGAAACGGAGTGTCCGTCCGATACATCGCAAGGAACGGCCAGCACCCTTCCGTCCAGTTCGCCGGCCAGTCGCTCGGCCGCTTCCCGATCGGTATCCAGGATGACCACTTGGGCGCCTTCCCGGTGGAACAGCCGGCAG
This sequence comes from uncultured Saprospiraceae bacterium, assembly GCA_964573725.1. Classification (GTDB taxonomy): domain Bacteria; phylum Bacteroidota; class Bacteroidia; order Chitinophagales; family Saprospiraceae; genus UBA6168. Next base: position 169,934 of record CAZNLJ010000001.1, on the reverse strand, counting down.
CAGGCCGCTCCGATTCCCTTCGCCCCGCCGGTAACGACGGCTGTCTTATTGGTGAAACTCATATTTCAGGCGTGGATGAAAAATTTCCGGCGCAACTCAGGTTCGCGTTCCGATTCCGGTATGGGAAGCCAAGGGCAGTCCCGCGATCCCGGCATCGATCCGGGTGATATGCCATCGGCCCAGGTTGGCGGCGAACAGCTGGTCCAGGTTCGGCCCGCCGAAGGCGATGTTGGTCGGATTCGACAGGGTATGGGCTTCCCAATCGGATAACCAGACCTGGCAGTCGCCTTGCGGGGAAACACGATAGATCTTGTTGGGGGCGTAGCAGGAGACGTACAGGTTGCCCGCCGCATCGAAGGCCAGTCCGTCCGGTACGGATTCGGGCAAGGTGCAGCATAATTCCCGGCGGCCGGCCTTACCCTCCGGGGTGATCTCGATCCGTTCGACACCCGGCAGGAAGGAAACCGCCACGTAAAGGTGCTTTTCCCCGGGTCCGAGGGCCAGCCCGTTGGCAAAATGGAAAGGACCTTCCGCCCAGACGGAGCCTGTCCCGTCCGGCAGGAACCGCAGTATTTTCCCGTTCACCTGCCGGAAGGCACCACTTTCGCTGACGTACAGCCGGCCGGCCGAATCAAAGCTGGCATAGTTGGGAATCTGGAACCGGTGCCCGTCCGCGCCGTCGGCGAAGCGGGTAAGTTTGCCGTCGGACAGGTCCAGCCGCCAGACGCAACGATGCCCCAGGTCACACACGGCCATCCAACGGAGACAAGGAGAGATGGCGATGCCGAGAATGAATCCGCCGGTATTCGCAAAGGTGTCGACCTGAGCGCCGTCCGGTCGGATCCGGTAGATTTGTCCGGCCTCGCCACCGGCCCATATGCTGCCGTCTGGATGCACGGCGACACATTCCGGGTGATCCAGCCCTTCGGCAAAAACCGTGGCCTTGGAAAGGGATAATTCCATCATGATCGGATAGGTTTGAATGGTTTGGCCAGGGGTTGTCCTCCCGGGATTTCGATGGGGTATACGGCCGCTTCGAGGCTTGTTTCGCAGGAAGCTCCCGGGGCCAGTTGCAACCATTCGCCCCGGCGGATGGCCGCCTCCGGGTCGGGTTGCCAACGGATGCTCCAGGGTTCCAGGGCAACGGCATAGGTATTGCCCCACCAGGGGGCATCCCGGGTGCCGTACCGCTCCTGCCAATACCAAAGATAGCGGAAGACATCGGCATCCCAGGTAAGGGAAAATCCGAGCCCTTTCCGGGGGTTCTCCAGGGCGTACCAGGCACGTTTGTCCGGAAATTCCCACAGGTAGCCCATTTCGCTGTAGGGTGGGGCATCGGCAGGCGGAACGACGGAGACATCATCCGGACTGCCGTCGCAGGCAAAGGCCGCGGGGAACGCCGTCCGGATGCCCGGTCGGAACCGTCGGTGCGGAGGCATCATTTGTTCCGCTTCGAACCAGCGGGCATTCGTGCGGATAACCGCCCCTTCCGCGAGAAAAGGCAATCCGAAGGCTACATGGTGCCCCCAGGCGATATCCAAGGGGGTGCCGGCGGTGTTGGTCAGGGTCTCCGACAAATAAAGGGTCGGGTCCCCGGCATGCAGGGTCAGGGTCTTCTCCACACGGACAGGCACCCGGAGCGGTTGGGTCCAAAGTCGGACCGCCACCGATTGCGGGCCGTCCTGGACGATGGCGTGCTTCCAGGGGGTCAGGGAAACCTCGCCGTGTTGTCCCAGGGAGGCTCCCCGGTACCGGAAGGCCGGACTGTTCGGCAGTATCTCCTGCCAGCCGCCGTAGTAATAATCCTCGAATTGGTTGGCGGTGCTTCGGTCTTGCGAAAAAACCTTACCCGGGTGCTGGATCCCTTTCGGGAGGCGCAACATCAGGTCCACCGCACCGGGTTTGTAGGTGAACTCGAAAATGTCGCTGCCCCGTCCGACGAGAATACCGATTTTCAGGTAATCGTTCTCCAGAAAGACGACGGGCAGGTCCTTGTAGGACCAATCATCGGACAGGCGGCAAGTACCTGTCGGAAAATGGACCGGATGGTGCATACGTTTTTTTTTGTCAAAGGTCCGGGGCCGGGAATATCGGAAATGGTTCCGCCAGGTCTTCAATAGGGGGCTTCCTCACTTGGACAGGGACGGGACGAGCAGGTCCAGGGCGAACAGGACATATACCAGCGGGGCGTTCCAGTTGATGGCCACCTCGTTGGATGCATAGGAGCAGACATCGTCCACATAACTTTCATCGGCGTATTGGCTTGGGTAACCGGGACAATTATCCTGCTGGAAAGGATTGGGGCCACCGACGAGCAGGCCGGGTACCGGATCGTCGATGCCGTCCGTATGGGAGGGCCGATGGTGCAACCGGCGGGGCGAAAAGGTGCCGAAACCGGTCAGGTAGCAATAGCCCGTGGCATTCCGGCCCAGGAGGTAATCGACATTGTCGAGGGCACCGTACAGGTAGGCAAGGTCGTTTTCCAGGCGGTAGGCATACAGCAGCGCCATGGCCTGGTTGGCGCACACGGCGTTGCTGCCCCAGACGAAGTTGCCGGCTTCCGCCTCCATGGGGGTCAGGTAGGCCTGTTCGCCGCGGTGCATCAGCATGCCGCCGGCGAAGGCACGGAACAGGTTCTTCAGGTAACGCAGCGAGGTTTCCAGCTCCGTCGGAAGGTCCTCCGCATGGCGCAGCAAGGACAGGTAACCCATGGTCCGGACATCTTCCCAGCTTTGGAGGGTGAGACCTTCCGTCGGGAACAGGTCGACGGCCCGGAAATAAGTCGGGTCGCCGGTCGTCAGCGACAATTCCACAGCCGCCCAGATCTTCTCGTCCGTCAGGTCACGACTGGCATAGGTGCCGGTCTTGATGTCCGGATCGAATTTTTCGTTCAGCTGGTCCTGGTTGTAGCGGACGTTCGGTTTGACTTTCGCCCAGGCCCAGGCGCTTTCCGCCGCTTGTTGCAGCTGGTCGGCCAGTCCGGGCCGCTCCGTTTCGAAGGCCCGGAACACCCGGGCGGCCTGGGCGGTGGTGGCGGCGAAACAGAGGGCGGCCTGGGTGGTCTTCCGAACCACATAACGGGTTTGCCTGGCCTGCTCCGGCAGGATGAAGCCTTCGAATTCCGGGGTGGTGCACTTGTGGTAGACCCCGCCGTCCGCGGGGTCCTGCATGGTCAGCATCCAGGAAAGGTTCCACAGGATTTCGTCCAGCAGGTCGGGCAGGCGGTTGTCCGTTTCGGGGATATGCAGCCGATAGTCCCGGAACCGTTCCGGGAAATCCTCGTACAGGTTCAGCAAGGTCGATACCGTGATGGCGGAATTGACGATGTACTTGTTGTAATCGCCCGCATCGTACCACCCGCCGGGAGAGGCGATGGCGGTGCCGGCGGGTCGGTCCGGGCCGGCGGCGGAGGGGTGTATCAACACCCGCTCGTCGGGATGGCTGAGCGGACGACGCCATTTGCCGGCGTATGCCTCCGGCAAATCGGTCGACATGCGCTGGAAATAATAGGACTTCAAGGCGGCGGCGGCCGCCTTGGCATGCACTTGCTCCCGGATTTCGAACGGTGGGGAGGTTTGCCGGCCGGTCAACACCAATTCGAAGGTGCCCGTATCCCGGAAGTCGGAAAAGTCGGCGGACCAGGTCTCCTTTCCGGATAGCGCGGATACCCGGGGTCCTTCCACCTTGCCCTTGTAGACGGCCTTCCCGGTCCCGCTGTCGATGAGCTCGAAAGTGCCGTTCCCCGCCTCCGTCAGGATGGCAGTCTTGGGAGCGGATGGGTAAAATCCGACCTGGTTCAGGCGGACGACCGGGGGCGCCGGTCCCTGGGCGGCCAACCAACCGGGAAGTAAGAAGGGAAGCAAGATATCGAAGCGAAATTGGAAGGACATCTTTTTGCTCCAAATGTAATTTTTTTCAACCGCCGGCCAAAGCGGGCATCGGAATAAATTGCAGGCCCGTCCGCCCTCATCACGGGGGTCCGGTGCCGGGCTGTCGCGGTGACTGTCCGGAAAAGTCTTGCTACGCCCTCAAAAAAAAATCGATTCCTTCCGCGGCAGTTGATTTTGCGGCGGAATTGTTCGATTCGGAAATTTCGTTCTATCATTTGCGTTCCCGGCAGAACGGGATTGTGAATTTGGTGGCCTAAGCCATCGAAGATCGGTTTGATTACAACGTAAACTATTGATGGTCAACAGGTATGATTTTCTAAAAAAATGAATATTCGTTACTTTTGCACCGGCCTGACCAAACATTTGCTTGCAAAGGGTTGTTCCAAGGAAAAAAGGCGGCCGCCCGGGCCCCGGTTGTCCACCGGTGCGGACATCCGTCAAGTCCAATGGCCACATTCGCCCGGAAGCGGGCGGCGCCTGTGGAAACGACCCGCCTGTCTTGCGGACACCACCGTGCAACTTTCCGCCCGATGCCTTCCAATGCCCGCTGGCAACACCTTCACTGCATACACATCACCTACCATTCATCATTTTAAATTCACCTGACATGTTAACAAAATCATTTTCCAAATCGAAAGCGACCTGCAAGGTCACGTTCCGTTTGCCGCTGGAAGCGGCGAAAGGGGGTGTCGAAGTCAGAATTCTGGGCGATTTCAATGCCTGGAGCTGGGAAAACGGCATCCAGATGAAAGCCGACAAGCAGGATTACTCCGCCGTCCTGGAGCTGCCGGTCGGCAAGAACTACGAGTTCCGTTACCTGATCGACAACCATCGCTGGGAAAACGACTGGAAGGCGGACGATTATGTCACGACGGATTTCGGTACGGTCAACTCCCTGTTGTCCCTGGTGACGCCGGAGGAAGCCCCGGCGGCAAAGCCGGCGAAAGCTCCGGCGAAAGCGGCTGCCAAAGCCACGACGGACAAGGCGGCTCCTGCTGCGAAATCGGCAGTCCGGCCCGCGGAAACCAAGCCTGCCGAAAAGAAGTCGGCCGTTGTGCAAACGGCTGCCAAGAAAGCGGTGGCTGCCAAGGACGACCTGACGCGGATCGAAGGGATCGGTCCGAAGATCGCGGAACTGTTGAACAAGGCAGGTATCGAGTCTTTCGGCACACTGGCCAAATCGGATGCCGCGGTATTGAAATCCATTCTGGAAAGCGCCGGGAAAAGATACCAGATGCACGATCCGGGATCTTGGCCGACACAAGCGAAACTGGCTGCCAAGGCGGATTGGAAGAAGCTGGAGCAGCTTCAGGCGACCCTGAAAGGAGGCAAGTAAGGCCAATCGCCGATAGGTCCGCCCCCGGCGGGCCCGCGACGGCTGTCCTGCTCCTTCCCGCATCATTTTGCGCCGAAAAAGAACGGCACCTGACCCCAGGTGCCGTTTTCTTTGGTGCCTACTGCCGGTCTGGACTCAGCTGGCGTGCTGGTCCGCGAGGCGGAAGATGCCTTCCAATGCCCGCAGGTCGACATTGCCTCCGGAAAGGATGACCCCCACCTTCTTACCGGCGAAAAGTGCCTGGTCGGACAGGATGGCGGCCAAGGGGACCGCACCGGATGGTTCCACGACCAGTTTCATCCGCTCGAACAGCAGGAACATGGCACGGGCGATCTGCGCCTCGGAGACCCGCACGATATCCTTGACCCATGCTTGCAGGATGGGGAAGGTCCGTACACCGAGCGAGGTCCGGAGTCCGTCCGCCATGGTGTCGGGATGCACGGACGGGATGATCCGGCCATGCCGGAGCGATTGCCAGGCGTCATCCGCCCCGAAAGGTTCCGCGCCCCAGACGGCCGTGTCCGGTGAGAAAAAACGGGCGGCGAGGGCGGTGCCGGCCAACAATCCTCCTCCGCCGACCGGCGCGAGGAGCAGGTCGAGACCGGGCTGGTCCTGGATGAGCTCCAGGGCGGCCGTACCTTGGCCGAGGATCACCGGGTCCTGGTCGTAGGGGTGCAGGAAGGTCGCCCCGGTGTCCTTCACCACCTGGGCAAGGGTTTCCTCCCGGTCCCGCTGGGTGGGCGGGCAAGGGATGATGCGGCCGCCATAGTCCGCTACCGCCGCCCGTTTGACCGCCGGGGCATTCGAGGGCATGACGATATGGGCCGGGACACCCAGGAGCCTGGCCGCAAGCGCGAGGGCCTGGGCAAAATTACCGGAGGAATGGGTGGCGACCCCGCGTGCCCGCTGCTCGGCGGAAAGGGAGAGGATGGCATTGGCCGCACCGCGCATCTTGAACGCGCCCATGCGTTGGAAATTCTCACATTTGAAGTAGAGCCGGGCACCCGTCGATTGGTCCAGGAACCGGCTGGTCAGGACGGGGGTACGGTGGATGTACGGATCGATGCGGGATTGTGCATCCAGCAGGGCCTGCGCGGCGTAGGCGGTGTCGGGTCGGTGGGCTGGCATCATCGGATAGCGTGGGTTGCGGACCTCCGGGGAAAGTGTCCTTTGCACCAAAGATAAGTTGAATCCGGTGAAAACGGACGGGAAGTCTCCTCAGACCGCGTCGGCGACCAACAAGGTCCGGGGCTGCAGTTTCTTTTCCACCCATTGGAGGATGGCGTCAGCGACATTGATACCGGTGGCCGTTTCGATACCCTGGAGGCCCGGCGACGCGTTCACCTCCACCACCATGGGCCCGCGGGAAGTCCGCAGCAAATCCACACCCGCCACCGGCAGGTCTACGGCGCGGGCGGAGCGGAGCACCATTCTTGATTCCTCCCGGGTCAGTCGGACCGGATGGGCGGTGGCGCCCCGGTGCAGGTTGGCCCGGAACTCGCCGGGAAGGGCACATCGGCGGATGGCAGCGACCACACGGGTACCAACGACAAATGCCCGGATGTCGCAGCCCCCGGCTTCCGGAATGAATTCCTGAACCAATATCGGTTGCTCCAGTTTGAAGAAGGTCTCGGCCATGGCCAGGGCAGCGAACCTGTCCGGTGCCAGCAGGACGCCGATGCCATGGGTGCTCTCCACCAACTTGAGCACCACCGGGCGGCTGTCGAACTGGTCGAGGAGGTCGGGCAGGTCCTCCGGCGAATCCGCCATGAACGTCTTGGGTCCGGGAATGCCTGCGGCAGCCAGCAATTGGTGGCAACAGAACTTGTCCCGGGCATTTCGCAGCCCTTGGGAAGGGATGACGGTAAAGGTGCCCTGCTGTTCGAATTGGCGGATCAGCCGTGCACCATGTTCGGTGTGGGAGACACCGATGCGGGGCAGGACGGCATCATGATGCCCGAGCGGAAGGCCGGCATGGCGGATGACGGCCCGTCCCTGGTCCATCCCGATGGTACATCGTCGGTAATCGATGATCTGTACCGAATGGCCCCGCTGGGAAGCCGCCTGGTACAGGTGTTGGGTGGAATATAAGGTGGCGCCACGAGAGAGGATGGCTATGTTCGACATGTTTGGAAATGGTTGGCGGTTTGGTCCCGGGGAACGGCCTCGTAGCCCGACCGGCCTTCGCTCCACCCGGCGGTGCCGGCGGGAAGCGCTTGGAAGGCGTGCAAAAAAAAGAACAATTCCGCGATAGCGCAAATGCTTTTCCGGGCCCTGTGCGAAATAATTTCCGGGCTGGTGGAAAACCCCTTCCGGAAAGGGAAGTCCGCTTGTCCCCGGGCGGTATATGATACCTGTCCGGTCGGCGGGAAATGGTAATTCCGGTCGGCAAAAACCGGGAAATCCCGAATATCCTGCTACCTTTCGAAAAAAAAAAGTGACGATGGCGACAGACCAGGTAATGCCCAGGAACGATCCCCGTACGCTGCAAGGCTGGGCCTTGTTCGACTGGGCCAATTCCGCCTATGCCCTGACCATAGCGGTGGCTGTATTTCCGGCCTATTTCGAGGAGGTCACCGATGCGGTCATCGTTTGGGGGGGGCGGCCATGGTACAACACCACCTTGTTTGCGATGGCGGTCGCAGGTTCCTACTTCCTGATTGCGTTAATGTCCCCGTTCTTGTCGGGGGTGGCCGATTACAGCGGCCGGAAGAAAGTGTTCCTGCGGTTCTTTACCTGGGTGGGTGCCGTCGGATGCATGGCCCTGTATTTCTTCCCGGACGGGGGAGGGGTGGGATTCGGATTGGGTGCCTTCATGTTGGCCACCCTGGGGTTTGCCGGATCCCTGGTGTTCTACCATGCGTACTTGCCGGAGATTGCGACGCCGGACCAGTATAACCGTGTCAGTGCCAAAGGGTTCGCTTATGGTTATGCCGGTAGTGTCCTCCTGTTGATGATTAACCTGGCGGTCATCCTCCGGCCGGCGTGGTTCGGGTTGCCGGTGACGGATACGACCCTTCCGGCCCGATTGTCCTTCCTTTCCGTCGGATTGTGGTGGATTTTCTTCGCGCGGATGTCGATTCGCCGTTTGCCACCGGACCGTCCGGTCCAGGTCGGACCGGCGGTCCTGGCAAAAGGCTGGGGAGCCTTGCGCTCCGTGTGGCGGGAGGCCCGGCAGGATCCGAACATCCTGTACTTCCTGCTTGCTTTTTTCTGTTACAGTGCCGGGGTACAGACCATCCTCAGCCTGGCTTCCCTGTTCGCGAAGGTGGAGGTGGGGATGGACACGGCGGAGTTGATCCTGGTGATCCTGCTGCTGCAATTCCTAGGTCTGGCGGGGGCCTTCCTGTTTGCACGCCTGTGCGACCGGATCGGAAACAAACGGGGCATGAGCTGGATGCTGGTTTTTTGGACCTTATTGTGTGGCGCCGGTTATTTCGTTTATGACAAGTGGCAGTTCTACCTGCTGGCGGTCGGAGTGGGTTTGGTGATGGGGGGTGTCCAGTCGCAATCCAGGGCCACCTATGCGAAACTGCTGCCGGAGCGGACCAAGGAAGCGACGTCATTCTTCAGCTTTTACGATGTACTGGAGAAATCGGCGACCGCCGTCGGGTCTTTCAGTTTCGCCTTTACGGGCGAGTTGATGGGCGGCATGCGGCCGAGTGTGCTGGCCCTGGGCTTTTTTTTCCTGTTGGGAATAGCTTTTCTCCGGAAGGTCCGGTTTCGGGCGGGACAAGGCTGAAAGCGGCCGGTCGGGGTCAGTGGTTGCGCAGGTCCACGCCCCAGGTGAGTTTGTTGCGGATGGTCTCGAGGAAACTGATATCTCCCGGCATGGCCATCCGGATGCAGAAATCGCCTTTCCGGATGGCGATGCGGGTGTTTCCGTCGATGATTTCATGGCGGGAATCCAGGGTGCAGAGGAAGTTGTCGGACCGCCCTTCCGCTTCGAAGGAGATGGTATCGGTATCCGACAACACCAGGGGACGAACATTCAGGTTGTGCGGGGCTACCGGGGTCATGATGAAATTGTTGGAATCCGGAAACACGATGGGGCCTCCGCAACTCAGGGAGTAGCCGGTGGAGCCGGTCGGGGTGGCCAGGATGATACCATCGGCCCAGTAGGTGTTCAGATAGGCACCGTTGACGAACACGTGGATGGTGATCATGGAGGAGGTGTCCCGCTTGAGGATGGTGAATTCGTTGAGGGCGAAGGGCATGTCCCCGAACAGGGCAGGCATGGATTCCAGCCGGAGCGTGCTGCGGCTGGCCAGGGTGAATTGTCCCTTTACCAGCATCCGGATGGCGGAGGCGATGTGCTGCTTGTTGACGGTCGCCAGGAAGCCCATCCGGCCGAGGTTGATGCCCAAGATGGGGACTTCCTGTTCCCGGATGAAGGTGGCCGCCGCCAGGATGGTCCCGTCGCCGCCGAGGGTGATGACGAAATCGAAACGCCGCACCTTGAAGTCGAGGTAGCCCTCGAAGGTGCCTACGTTCATGTTGAAATGCACTTTTCCCCGGAGATTTTCCAGGTAGGGCGCATAGACATAGGCGGCGATGCCGTGGCGTGCCAAGGCATCGAAAAGGTCCTGCACATAGGGAAGGTCCCCCTCTTTCAGGTATTGGCTGTAGACGACTACTTGCATGGTCAGAATCTCGTAGCCCAATGTAGGAAAAAACCGTAATCATTCAAATGATTCCGGCTGAATTCGAAGTGAAATACCCGGTCGTAAAAAAGGACCAGGTCCCCACCGATCGTCAGTCCGGTCAGCAGGGTGTTGCTCATTTCGTTGGTATCGGCATAGTAAGGGTTGTTGACGTAGGCGGTCTCATGGTGGAGGGACAGGAACAACCTTGCGGGAATATGGCGGATCCGGTCCGAGCGGAACCAGCCGGGCGGTTGGATTTTCTTGTCGGCCACGCGGATGCGCAGGTTGGTCTTGGCATAGGCGTAGTCCAGGCCGTCCATCACATAGAGTTCGTAGCCTCGGATAAAGTCGGACAGGTATCCCAGGGCGGTACTGTTGTAGTAGGGCTGCTTCTGCCGGGCCAACGCCACCCTGGCCTTGAGGTCGAAGCCGATGCTGGTTCGGTCGGTCAGCCGCCTGTAAGGCTGGTACTCCGCGGAGAGGTACCGGGCACGCAGGTCCCCCTTTCTCCCGAAGCCCATGGCCTGGAAACTGGCGGCGAACCGGTATCCCCGCATCGGGTAGGGCCGGACATCCCGCTTGTCGATGGTGAAATGGTATTGGAAGGCCGGGTAGCGTTGCCGTTGCCCGGTCAGGAAGAAATCCGGGTTCCACTTCGTCCGGATGGAACGGTCGATGCGGTTGTCGTGCCAGGACAAGTCCCACCGGTGGAAGTAGTTCAATCGGGGCCGGTACAACAGGCCTGCCCCCGCCCGAAGCCTTTGCAGCAGGATATTTTCATTGTCGCGGTGGAAGACCAGTTCGTTGTTTCGGGTCGTGTATCCGATTTCCTTTTCCCGGGTATGGAGGAAATTGAGGTTCATGCCCAATGTCCGGTGCCGGTTGAAGAAGGGTAGGGTGTAGATGGTCTCCCATTTCCGGGTGAATCCGTATTGGACCAGCAGCTTGAGCTGGTCCCGGCGACCGCTCAGGTTTTGATGGTAGAACCGGATGCCCATGTTGAGCCTTCGAAGCGACCTGCCATAGGTTTCCCACCATACGTTAAAGTTCCGGTCGGCTAATTCCAGGATCGGGTAGGGGTAGATGTACCAGCTTTCCACCACGCTGATGTCAAGGGCGATCCGCCCGGTGGCACCCTGCCATTCCCGGAAGGAGATGTCGGTGCTCAGGAACAATCCGGTGTTCAGGAGGTTGTTGCGGTTTTGGTCCAGGCGTCCGGCAAGTTGGGCGAGTGGGATGGTGTCGCCGACGGCGAAATCGATTTCCCGCAGGATGACGGAGGTTTTCGTCCGTTTGTTGCCGCGGATCCTGATGTCGCGGATGGTGACGCTGGTATACGGCGGTGCGGTTTTTACGACGGCCTCTCCGCTATCCGGCTGACCGGCGGCAGTCCCGGTTCCGGCCAGTACCAGGAAGTACAGGAGGCATGCCCGGCAGGCGGCGGCCCGGGAAAAGGACAGCTGGGTGTGGAAGCCGCCGCCGGTCCGGCCGCGACCGGACCGGACCCTGTTCCGGGGCGGTGTGATATGCCGGTGCTTATGTCTTCCCGGAAGTTGGAATGCCTGCATCTGGACAGGGTGGTTGTTTAGGTACCCTTCATCGACGATGCGAAGGAATGCCTCCGCCTTGTTGTCCGGCAAATGTAGGGAAGTCCGGCTGCCCCGGGTAGTGTTCATCGACCAAATCCGCCGGCAACGATCGGAATGCCAACGGTCCCTTCCTGCGGCAGGGACCTGAAGGGACGAGGCGGCCGATCAGCTGCTTGTCTTGTAAAGGCATGACGCCGTAAGAGCAGGCGGCAGGACGCTTCCGCCAATTTTCGGGAAAAAAAGTCCGGTCGGACAGCCACTCCGGGCTTCCTTTGAAACGAACGGAAGCGGATAGGCGGGCTGGACTCGGAGGAGGCAGGAAGCTCAGGTCCGCATAAAAAAAAACAGGGTAACAACTGTAAGCTGTACCCTGCATAACCCCAAAAAACCAAATGAAAACAATCTACATATTTCTTGACCGGTGAAAATCCGGTGAACCTTTCGACAATTGGGAGAATCTTTCCATTCATGTTTGTCAATGCGGCCGGTTGGGCGCATCGATGATGCAAATATAGTTAACCTGATTAATAATCAACAGCGGCAATCAAAAAAAAAGTGGTAAAAATTATTTTCGACGCAGTGTCGCAGAAAGGTGGCCATCCGGGAAAAGGAACTTATTTTGGTGGAAAGGCTGGACATGGGTGCGCACACAAGGCGTCCAGCCGGTATTGGGATGTGCCGGGAGCGACCGTCGGGTTCCTTCTGAGACCGTCCACGATCGATGTCGGAACCGGTGGCCGGCACGTTTTTATCAAAACAAATACTTTTAAAAGTTGGCAAAGCAAAAACTAATTTTCAGTTGTACATCCTGTGGGGTGACCTTTCCAAAGTGGATGGGGCGGTGCACGGCTTGCGGGGAATGGAATACGATCGTGGAGGAGGTGCTGGTACAGGAAAGCCAGCCGGAACAGCGGAGCCGCAGTTGGCAAGGGGATGTCGGCCGGAAGGCGAAGGACCCGACGCCGGTATTGGTTTCCGAGGTACGGACCGGTCTGACGCATCGGATGGTGACCCGCGACAGCGAGCTCAACCGGGTACTCGGCGGGGGTATCGTTTCCGGGTCCCTGGTCCTGATCGGTGGGCAACCGGGCATCGGGAAATCCACGCTCCTGCTGCAGATGGCCCTCGCCATCCAGAGGAAGGTCCTCTACGTCAGTGGGGAGGAAAGCGAGGAGCAGATCAAGTTGCGGGCGGACCGGCTCTCCGTCGGTGCGGCGGATTGTTACCTGCTGACGGAGACCAATACGGCCAAGATCCTCAACCAGGCCGCCCAAATGCGACCCGACGTGCTGATTGTGGATTCCATCCAGACCTTGTCCGCGCCGCACGTGGAAAGTACGGCGGGTAGCATCAGCCAGGTACGGGAAAGTGCTTCCGAATTGCAGCGGTTTGCGAAAGAGACAAATATCCCTGTTTTCGTCATCGGGCATATCACCAAGGATGGAAACCTGGCGGGACCCAAGTTGCTCGAGCACGTGGTGGATGTGGTGTTGCAATTCGAAGGGGACCGCAATTACAGTTACCGCATCCTGCGGACCCTGAAGAACCGGTTCGGCTCGACCGATGAGCTCGGCATCTATGAGATGACGGCGGAAGGGATGCGGGAGGTGAACAATCCCTCCGAGCTGTTGATATCCCAGACGGAGGAGGAGTTGAGCGGGAGTGCCGTGGCGGCGACGATGGAAGGGCTTCGGCCCATGCTGATCGAGACCCAGGCGCTCGTGAGCAAGGCGGTGTTCGGTAATCCCCAGCGTACCGCCACCGGTTTCGACCTGCGTCGCCTCAACATGCTGTTGGCGGTCTTGGAGAAGCGGGCGGGCATGCCTTTCGCCCAACAGGATGTCTTCCTCAACATGGCCGGCGGCATCCGGGTGGATGACCCTGCCATCGACCTGGCCGTGGTGGCCGCCCTGGTCTCCTCCTTGCAGGATGTCGCCGTCCCCCGCCGGATCTGTTTCGCCGGGGAAGTCGGCCTCAGCGGGGAAATTCGTTCCGTCAACCGGATCGAGCAGCGCATCCAGGAGGCCGACCGACTGGGATTCGAGCGGGTGGTCATTTCAAAATACAATACAAAGGGTCTGGAAAAGAGGCGGTTCCGTATACAGGTCGATACCATTTCCAGGCTGGAGGAACTGATCCGGCTGCTTTTTGTCTGACGGAGACGGCCATGCATTCCGCCGCGTTCCTCCGCCGATTTATCCGGCGGGGCGAAATTTTAAAGTCGACCTTGTCCCGCATGTCCGGGATGTTCTTCCTTGCGTACCTTCTTCGGGCCCGTTTGGCCGCCTATTGGAAAAGACAGGCCGCCGATGTATATTTGTGTCGACTCCCCAACATTCGGCTTACATACTATAGAGAATCACATGAACAAACCGACTCCTTTGTCCGGCAGTCGATCCGACGGACGTTTGGGCTTATGGCTGATTTCCTTTTGTGTCCTTCTGGCTGCCGACTTGCGTTCCCAACCGCCTTCCGTATCCCCCCGTTTCCCACCGGCAGAACCGATCGCTTCGGCAGGTTCCGCCCCAACGGCGGGTGTCACCGCCCAAGCCGTGCCCGGCTTCAGCACAGGGGGGGGATTCACCTGCTCCGTCCGGCCAGTCGGCATGCATATCAATACCCCCGCCGCGGAAACCGCTCCCTTCCGATACGCCGAGCGGATATATTTCTGCTCCGATCGGGACACCAAAGGATGTGTTTCCGCGCAGGGTCGTCTTTTCAGTGCCCTGCAGTGGGAAACCGCCAAGCCTTTTTCGGACATTCCGATAAGGAAGGACTTCCTCATCAGTCAGTTTTCCTTTACCCCCGATGCCAGCGAGCTTTTCTTCAGTGTCTCCGGTTGCGGGAACAGGAAACAGAAAGACCCTGCCTCCGGCATCTATCATTGTCGCAAGCAGGAGGAGGGCGTTTGGTCGGCCCCCGAACGTTTGCCGGAACCGGTGAACCGGACACCGGGCAACAGCCAGGAACCTGCCGTCGGTTTCCTGTGGGCATCGAACCAGGAAGTGTTGTTCTTCTCCGCAGACCGGCCGGATGGGAGCGGGAAGGACGACCTTTGGTATGCCACCAGGGGCCTGGACGGCACCTATGGGAAGCCGGTCCTCCTGCCGGTCAACACCCCCTTCAACGAACAGACGCCCTGGTTCGACAACCGCAGTCAAACCCTCTACTTCAGTTCCGATCGTCCTTACGGGGAAGGAGGTTTCGACATCTATCGCTCCACCTTGCTTCCGGATGGCTCCTGGACGCTCCCGGAGGCCGCCTCCGTCCCGGTCAACTCCCCGTATGACGACCGCGGGTTCTTCTACCACCATGCTTCCAGCACCGGCTATTTTTCCACCAACCGACCCGCCGCCGGCAAGCAGATCCGGGACGGGTTCGACCCCGGAGATTATGACGTGTATCTGGTCAATGCGGAAACGATGGTCGAGTTGGTCTTCTTCAACGAAACCGACGACCAGCCGCAGCCGAATGTCACGGTCCGCGTCACGGACCTGACCCAGACCTCCAGCGTTACCCAGCTTTTCCGCTTGTCCAGCCATGGTATCCGCCTCCCCGTCCTGCTCGGGCACCGCTATGAGGTCGAAGCGATCAAGGAAGGCTTTCAGGATGTGGTGACCTTGCTGGAGTTTCCTGCCACGGCTTCGTCCGCCCCGATACGCAAAAGTATCTTCCTGCGACCCCACGACGGGGCGGGCAGCAAATGACCCGGTACATGCGGCCGGCCGGACGCACGGCTCCGGTTATTTTCCCATCGGTCGGCGGCATCCGGTAATTATTGCTACATTTGGGCGTCGCATCCTGCGGCCGGCTGCTCCCGGCCGTGCCTGCCCCCAGCCAACCAATACCCGCTCATTCCGAAATCCGTTCGCTTATGTCATCCGGGAAATATGCTTCCTATTGGAAAAGGCACCTCACTTACCTGGCCGTCCTGCTGACGCTTTGGTTTGTCGTCTCCTATGGCTGTGGCATCCTGTTTCGGTCCTGGTTGGACCAGTTCCGCCTGGCCGGGTTTCCCCTGGGGTTCTGGTTCGCCCAGAACGGTGCCATTTACGGGTTCATTCTTCTCATATTCTGGTATGTCCGCTTGATGAACCGCCTCGACCGGAAGCATGGGGTGGAGGAACCTTGAGGGATTTTCCTGCCGTACCATCGTCGTTTTTCACCAAATAAGTAATCATGTCCGTACAAGCATGGACCTTTTTGCTGGTGGGCGTTTCCTTTGCCCTGTACATCGGTATCGCCGTCTGGGCCAGGGCCTCCTCCACCAAGGAATTTTATGTGGCCGGCGGCGGTGTCTCGCCCTTGATGAACGGCATGGCCACGGCGGCGGACTGGATGTCCGCAGCTTCCTTCATCTCGATGGCCGGGATGATTTCTTTCGCCGGATACGACGGCTCCGTCTATCTCATGGGCTGGACCGGGGGCTATGTCCTGCTGGCCCTTTTGCTGGCCCCCTATCTCCGGAAGTTCGGGAAGTTCACCGTGCCGGATTTCATCGGGACCCGGTATTATTCCGGGACGGCGCGCATGGTGGCGGTGGTCTGTGCCTTGTTCGTTTCCTTCACCTATATTTCCGGACAGATGCGGGGTGTGGGCATTGTCTTCGCCCGCTTCCTGGAGGTACCGATCAATTTGGGTGTCATCATCGGGATGGCCATCGTCTTCGTCTATGCCGTCCTGGGGGGCATGAAAGGTATCACGTATACCCAGGTGGCTCAGTACTGTGTGTTGATTTTTGCCTTCATGGTGCCTGCGATCTTCCTGTCCATCCAACTGACGGGCCGGGCGGTGCCCCAGGCCGGGTTCGGTTCCTTGTTGGACAAATTGGACGGTTTGAGCACGGAGCTCGGTTTTGCGGCCTATACTTCGGGATCCAAATCCCTGGTCGACATCCTTTGCATCACGGCCGCCCTGATGATCGGTACGGCCGGTTTGCCGCATGTCATCGTCCGTTTTTTTACGGTACCCCGGGTGCGGGATGCCCGGATTTCCGCCGGCTGGGCCTTGTTGTTCATCGCCATCCTGTATACGACGGCGCCGGCCATCGGGGTGTTCGTACGCACCAACCTGCTGGAAACGGTGCCGGGGATGCCTTATTCGGAGGTGCCGGCCTGGTTCAAGAAATGGGAAACGGCCGGTCTGATCCGTTTCGAGGACAAGAACCAGGACGGGTTGATCCAATATTACAACGATGGCAACGATACGCCTGCCTTCCAGGCGATGGTCGCCGAGCGGAAATGGGCAGGGAACGAACTGACCATCGACCGGGACATCATGGTGCTGGCGAACCCGGAGATGGCGGGACTCCCGGATTGGGTCGTCGCACTGGTGGCGGCGGGCGGGCTCGCGGCGGCCTTGTCCACAGCCGCCGGTCTCCTGCTGGTGATTTCCGCCTCCATCTCCCATGACCTGCTTAGAAATACCCTGCTGCCGGGTATTTCCGAAAAACAGGAATTGCTGGCCGCCCGTATCTCCGCCGCCGTGGCCGTGGGGCTGGCCGGCCTGATCGGCATCTATCCGCCGGATTTCGTCGCCGCCATCGTGGCCTTCGCCTTCGGCTTGGCCGCTTCCTCCTTTTTTCCGGCCATTTTGCTGGGTATCTTCGACAAACGGACCAACCGCCAGGGTGCCGTCGCCGGTATGGTGACGGGCATCACCTTCACGGCCGTGTATATCCTGGGATTCAAATTCCTCGGTTGGCCCTCCGAGCATTACCTCTTCGGAATCTCACCGGAGGGCATCGGAACGGTCGGGATGTGCCTCAATTTCCTGGTCACCGTCGCCGTCTCCCGCCGGACGCCGCCTCCGCCTGATGAGATTCTCGCCATGGTCGATGATATCCGCATTCCGAAAGGTGCGGATGGTCCCGCCGGCCTGCACTGACGGGCTTGGCCGTGCATCGGCGCCGCCGCTTCCGCTATCCGCCCGAACAGGATCAAAAAAGCGACCTTGGTTGACAAATACCGGGTGCGTCTTCCTCGCCGCTTCCGCTATCCGCCCGAACCCTTCCGGGGAGAAAAAAACTGTTCCTTGGTGGCTTGCGCCGCCAAGGAACAGCTCGAAAGTCATTCGTTTACCCAATTCGCCCGCGCCTTACTGTTCACCCGGGTCCCGGAATCCGCCCTATTTCAGCAGGCGCATCGTGTGAACCGTCTGCCCGTCTTCCGCCGTGAGCACATACACCCCGGTAGCGAGCGTCCGGACATCGATCCGGGCATGATTTTCCCCTTGCGCCGCATCCGACGCCAACTCCAGCACCATTCTTCCCGTCATGTCGTAGAGGCGGAACCGGACGGTACCTTCCGATGCACAACGATAATGAACGCTTACCTCCTCCTTCGCCGGATTCGGGGATATCCCGTACAGGGCGATGGAGGGGGCTTCGTCCGTCAGCTCGACCACCGCCAGTTCGGACAAGGTATGGGAGCCGTCGTTATCCACCACCTTCAGCCGGTAGTAATGCCGGCCGGTCCGGATAAGGCCGTCGGTCAGGCGGTATGTCTCGGGCTTGGACACACCGCCGGTGGCCAGCACATCCCCGATTTCCTCGAAGCGGATGCCGTCCCGGGAATGTTGCACGGTAAAATGCGAGACATTGTACTCGCTGCCCGTCTCCCAGCGCAGTTCGGCGCCGCCGGAAGCCGCCGGTTCCGCCCGGAAGGACAACAGTTCCGCCGGCAAGGCGGCGCCGAGCTGCACCGTGTAATCCTCCGATTCGCCCAAATTGCTGCCGCTGAGGAGGTCATAGGCATTCGGGGGGGCACCTTGGTCCCAATAACTCGAACGGATGCGCATCCGGTACTGCCCGTTGGCGACGGAGGCGGGCACGGTGAAACTGACGCTCTGGGTCGATGCGCCGGTGTAGGTCAGGGGAATGGATTCCCCGGCGTCGTTGAAGGAGCCGTTGCCGTTGTAGTCGATGTAGGCCGTGACGTATTGGGAGAAATCACCCACCGTCACGGTCAGGGTATAGGACTGTTCGGGGAGGAGGACGGGGACGGATTGCCCGTTGGTGTAGTCCTCGTAGCCCGAGTTGTTCGCCCCGCAGGAGCTGTTGTTGTTGTCCAGGGTGCCGAGTTGTACCCGGTTGATGCGCATGACGTTGGGGTTACCGCAGTTGGAGGCGGTGGGCAGCGCGTAGCAAGTGCCGCCGCAGGCCACCAGGTTGACGGTGTAGTCTTCGGTCTCTCCATAGAACGTTCCGGTACAGGGACCGGGCGAATAGGCGCCGTCGCCGAAATACCGGCTGCGGATGCGCATGCGGGTCGTGCCGCTGGCGGTACCGGCCGGCGGGTTGATGGATTGGGATACGGTCAGCCCGCTGGAGCCGGAGACGTACGGAACCTCGATTGCCTCGTTGGCATCCTCCAGGTCGCCGTCCCGGTTGTAATCGATGTAGACCTTGATCCGGAGGTTGTAATCGCCCGAGGTGACGGTCAGCAGGCTGCCGCCCCCGATGGTGATGTCCGGAACCGTCTGTCCGGTGCTGTAATCGCCGTAGCCGTTGGTGGAGCAGCTGTTGTTGCTGTTGGACAGGCTGCCCAGGCTGACGTTGTTGATACGCATATACGGATTGGGGCTGAACCCGCTGCATATGGTCACGTCCGGAATGCAATAACAATTCGTCGGACTTTCCATGGTCACCTGGAGGGTGGTGCTTTGGATGCTCTGGCTGGCGCCGCAGGTCACGGTACAGCGGTACCAGGTGGCGGCGGTCTGGCTGGTGACCAGGGTGGCGGCGGTGGCGGACGTAATGTCGGCGTAAGTCAGCCCGTCGGCGGAGGATTGCCATTGGAAGGTATACCCGCTGCCGTAGGAGGTGCTCAGCGACAGGGTGAAATTGACGCCGCTGCAGGCGGGGTTGTTACTGGCCTGGGTGTTGGCGGCGGGCGGCGGGCATTCCGTGAGCGTCGTGAAGACGATTCCGTTGGTATACCCGGAGGAGCTGCCGCTGCAGTTTGTCTGGACCTCCACATTGTAGGTCGCCGAAGTGGTCAGGCCCGTGATGCTGTAGGACGTGGAGGCGGTGGTGGCGGTGGTGTACGTGCTTCCCGTATCCAGCTTGTAGCGGACCGTATAGTTCACGGCACCTGCGGCGGCCGTCCAGCTTACCGTGGCCTGGTCGGTACCGATGGCGCTCACGGACAGGTTGGTGACGCTGTCGCAGCCGGCGGCGGCGCAGGTGGTCAGGCAGGCGGCGGCGCTGTATTCCGCCCGGATCAGGTCGCCCGGTTGTGTCCCGAAGCCCAGGTTGAAATCAATGCCCACTCCGCCGACCAGGTGGCAATAACTCATGATGGTCCCGCTGGTCGGGTTGGGTACCGTGCAGCTGTACCCCGCTCCGCAGGTCGATTCCTCCGTGTAGCCCGCATTGTATCCGCAGCAGTCGATGGGGGTGTTGTTCCCGTTCCAGACGCAGGCATGGGTGTGGCGGGAGCCGAAGTTGTGGCCCAGCTCATGGGTGAGCACTTCCACCGTCCAGGAGTAGGTCGGTACCGTGGCATAGGAGGTCTCTATGTCGGAGTAGCTGTATTTGTAGGTGTTGTCGCACAGGACATCCAAATAAGCCAGTCCGCCGGTATTGTTTCCGCCGATAACCGTCAGGGCCGCCAGGTCGCCGTTGAAGGTCGTCCGGTTGGTACGGAACAGGACCAGCGCATCGGAGGAACTGGAGGTGGAGTAGGGGTCCTGGGAGGTCCAGACATAGGATTGGGAGAAGGACACGGAAATGGATTCGTTGTCGTACAGGGTGGCGACCTGATTGAACATACCCGCCAGGTAGTCCACCGTTTGCTGGACTCCCCCCTTGTTGACATACAGGTCGTAATCCGCCTCCAGGAATATCCGGACGCAGTTGGTCATCTTTTCCTGGGCCGGGGTAGGGTCGGGAAGTGCAATCTCCGATTGCCCGATGTCCGGAAGCTCGTCCGCATGGCATTCGAACGAGGAGGATACCAACAGGTCCGCCGTCTTGTAGAGGATGTAACCGCCGGTGTTCCCGGGAGTCTCCATTTTTCCCAGGACCAGGGTGCCATCGTCCGGGGTGCTGACCATGCCCATGATGCCGTCCGGAAACACGCTCAGGGAGACCATGCTTTGCAGGTCGTTCCGGATGATACCGCGGTAATGCCTGCCCGGGTTGTAGGGCACCGGTACCTCGCCGGACTGGTCGGTGAGCACGCTGAAATCTTCCGTGTACAGAGGGACCTCCACCAGTTCCAGCTCCATCGCCCCTTGTTTGTAAGGCAAAGTCAGCACCATGCCTGAAAAGGACTTGGTCAGCATCTTGCCGACCGCATCGAGGTCGAGCGTCAGGAAGGAGGCGTCCGCCAGCACGGAGGAGAGGCCGGCCTCGTCCACGGTCGTTTCGGTTTTCTCCAAAGGCGAGACCTGGAGGAAGGTTCCGCCGGCCGCCTTGTGTTGGGCGACCCGTTGGGCCGGCGGTTTCCCGGTTTGGGCCGTTGCGAACGCTGGCAGCAACAGGCATGCCCAGCTCCATGAAGCGATTGTCAGTGTTTTGATTGTTTTCATGCCAAATATTTAAATGATAGGATGTAAGTATGACATCAATACAAAAGGGGTATTCCGCCGCGAGGAGCGTCAGCTTTTGCGCTTGGGTGCTGGTAATTGGCGGTCGGACTTTTCGGGATGGGGTCCAGTGCGCGAGTACCCCGTGGAATATGATTCGGGGTGCTGCGGTCGGTAGAATCGAACGGGTAGGCGGCGGAGGCCTTCCTGCAGGAAGCGTCCGGTCTAAAGGTATGCATATTTTTTGGTATGGAATGTCGGAAGGGACCAAATCCTGTCCTTTATTTCGAGAAAAGCGACAAGTGCGGACGGATTGTGCTTTGCCAGGAAAATGTTTACATTTGTATTGCAAACAAACCGCAATCCGTGCCGATCCGGGCATCGGTTCCCCGTCCAGATAGACATCGAATTTCCCGCACGGCAGACCGGTCATCCCATGCCGGTCCGAATGCCCAGGGGCGGAGCTATACGCAACCCCGTGCCAAAGGGGGGATGGAAAACGAAGACCATGTTGACCAGGAGAGCCATATTGAAGCTGATGGGTGCCTGGGGTGGGCACCTGTGTGCGGAATCCCTGTCGGGTATGGCCGGACAATCCTTCCTGTCGGAGCCATACCGGAAATCGGATTTCGGCGACGATTTCCGCTGGGGGGTGGCCACGGCCGCCTTTCAAATCGAAGGGGGATGGCTGGCGGACGGCAAAGGCCCTTCCGTTTGGGATACTTTCAGCCATACGCCGAAGCGGATCAAGACCGGCGAGAACGCCGAGGTGAGTTGTGACTTTTACCATCGCTATCGGCAGGATCTCTCGTTGTTGGCCTCGCTGCATTTCGGCGTCTTCCGCTTTTCGCTTTCCTGGTCCCGCCTCTTGCCGCAAGGGACCGGCAAGGCAAACCCCGCCGGGCTGGATTTCTACGACCGGATTGTGGATACCTGCCTTTCCCTGGGGCTGGAACCTTGGGTGACACTCTACCACTGGGATCATCCGCAGGCATTGGAGGACAAGGGCGGATGGACGGTCCGCCGGATGGTGGAATGGTTCGAGCAGTATGCGGACCTGGCGGTCCGCCGGTACGGCGACCGGGTGAAGCATTGGATGGTACTGAATGAACCGATGGCATTCGCCGGATTGGGACACATGACCGGAGAACATGCGCCCGGTCGGAAAGGCCTGGGTAATTTTCTGCCGGCGGTGCATCATATCACCTTGGCACAGGCGGCCGGGGCGCGGGTGATACGCGCCGGTGTCCCGGATGCCGACATCGGGACCACCTTCTCGGTTTCACCGGTCATCCCGCTTTCCGACGCGCCCCGTCATGTCCGGGCGGCCCGCCGGATGGATGCCCTGCTCAACCGGCTTTTTGTGGAACCGGCACTCGGAATGGGCTATCCTGCCGAAGACCTGCCTATCTTGACGCGCATGCAGGACAAGTACGCCCTGGCCGGAGATGATGAACGGGTGATGTTCGACTTCGATTTTCATGGTATCCAACAGTATTTTCGAACGGTGACCCGGCGGAGCTGGACCTTGCCCGTGCTTTGGGCGAGACCGGTCCCGCCCGCTTCCGGCCCGGGAATCCCCACCACGGACATGGGATGGGAAATCGCCCCGGAAGGCCTTCATGCCGGCTTGCGGCAGTTCGCGGCCTATCCCGGAATCCGTCGGATCATCGTCACCGAAAGCGGTGCCGCTTTCCCGGACAGGCCGGTGGACGGCCGGGTGCATGACCAGGCCCGGACCACCTACCACCGGGATTATCTCGCCCAGGTCCTGCGTGCCCGTCGGGAGGGAATTCCGGTGGAAGGTTATTTTTGCTGGACGTTCACGGACAATTTCGAATGGGCCGAAGGATACCGTCCGCGTTTCGGACTCGTGTATGTGGATTTCGCCACACAGCAACGCATCGTCAAGGATTCCGGTCGGTGGTTCGGTAACTTCCTATCCGGCTGATTAATTGGTAATTACGATTTTCCGACAACCCCATTGCCGCTTGCCCGGGCAGCCTTTTCCCGGAAAAGGCTGCCGGCCGTCGGTCGCAACCAATTTATCCGGACTTGCTGCGAGGGGTCGCAGCCGGTCCGACCAACAGAATTACCTTTCACATGACAAACGTTTCCAACCCCCCGATGGACCTCGCCTTTGAGTTCGTCTCCTTCACCGACCGCAGTGTATTCCTCACCGGAAAGGCGGGCACCGGAAAGACCACTTTCCTGCATCGGATCCGCCGGAAAGGGTCCAAACGCATGGTGATCCTGGCGCCGACCGGGGTGGCCGCCATCAATGCCGGCGGCATGACCATACACGCTTTCTTCCAGTTGCCTTTCGGCCCGCAGGTGCCCGGCAGCGTCCGCGAGGATGCCAAACGACGCTTCAACGCTTCCAAGATCAACCTGATCCGCAGCCTGGACCTGTTGGTCATCGATGAGATCAGTATGGTCCGGGCGGACCTGCTCGATGGCATCGACGAGGTCTTGCGCCGCTACCGGGACCGCCACAAGCCGTTCGGTGGGGTACAGCTGCTGCTCATCGGTGACCTGCATCAGTTGTCGCCGGTGGTCAAACCCGATGAGTGGGACTTGTTGCGCCCGGTCTATCCGACCCCTTATTTTTTCAGTAGCAAGGCCTTGCAGCTGGCGCAACCTTTTTTCATCGAACTCACCCATATCTACCGGCAATCGGACTCGAATTTTATCCGACTCTTGAACAAGATCCGGGATAACAAGGTGGATGAACAAGTCCTCGCGACCCTGCACAGCCGCTACCGGCCCGACTTCGAACCGCCGGCGGAGGAAGGGTACATCACCTTGACGGCCCTGAATGCGACCGCCCAACGGACCAACCAGCAACAGCTCGAGAAATTGCCCGCCGCCAGCCATATCTTCCTGGCACAGGTCGAAGGGGAATTCCCGACCCACGCCTATCCGACCGACCTGCAGCTGGAACTCAAGGAAGGGGCCCAGGTCATGTTCATCAAGAACGACAGCTCTGCCGACAAGCGTTATTACAACGGGAAAATCGGCCGCGTTACAAAAGTCCAACAGAAAAAGGTCTACGTCCAATGCCAAGGGGATCCGGATCCCATCGAGGTGCAGCCGGACGTCTGGCGGAACATCCGGTACAAGCTCAACGAGAGTACCCGCGAGGTGTCCGAGGAGGAAATCGGGAATTTCACGCAATACCCCCTGAAACTGGCTTGGGCCATCACCATCCACAAAAGCCAGGGTCTCACTTTCGAAAAGGTCATTGTGGACGCCCAAGCCGCTTTCGCCCACGGGCAGGTGTATGTGGCCCTGAGCCGTTGCAAGAGCTTCGAAGGCATCGTCCTGCGCACCAGGCTTCAGGCGGGCAGCATCCGGATGGACGAGACCGTCAGCGCCTTTACCGAGGCCGCCGCACAAATCGGCCCCGATTTGGATTCCCTCGCCGCCGCCCGCAAGGATTATCAACAGACCCTGATCCGGGAATTGTTCGACATGCGGGAATTAAGGCGCCATTTCGACCAATCCTACCGGATCCTGCAGGAACACCAACGCTCCCTGGAAGGCAATCCGCTGCAACCGCTCCGCGAGGCGATGGACCTGGCCCGGGACCGCCTTTTCTCCGTCATCGATAAGTTCCACCCCCAGCTCACCTTTTATTTCTCCCTGCCGGAATTGCCGGTGGAACAGGAAGCCCTCCAGGAACGCATCCGGAAAGCCAGCGCTTATGTCACCGACAAGATGGACGGCGAAATCCTGCCCGCCCTCCGGAAGGTCTCCATCCTGTCGGATAACAAGTCTGTGCTGAAGGCCGTACATGCCGTGCTGGAACGGCTCGACAAGGAACTGAAGATGAAATATGCCTTGTTTCAGGCTTGCCGGGCCGGCTTCGAAACGGAAAACTACCAGCGCACACGGACGGACGCAGCGGTGGATATCGGGGAAAAGGGAAAAAGAAAGAATCCTGCCCACACAGCCGAATCAGGGGATTTTGCACAGGTGGCCCATCCTGCCTTGTATGCGCGTTTGCTGCAGTGGCGGCAGGAAGTGGCTGCGGAACAGCGCCTGAAGCCCTACGAAATCGTTCCCGTCAAGACCGTGGGGGAACTCGTGCAGTTCTTGCCCGGCAATATCCTGGCCCTGAAGAAAATCCGGGGTTTCGGGGATGTCAAGATCCAGCGGTATGGACCGGATGTGGTCGACCTGATCGCCGCCTATTGTCAGGAGCAAGGCATCCCGACCGATCATCAGGCTGCGCGGGAATTGCCGACGCCGCGCGTCGATACCAGGAAGCTGACCCTGGATTTGTTCCGGGCCGGGAATTCCGCGGCCGCCATTGCGGAATCGCGCGGCCTGACCGCCGCGACCATCCTCGGGCACCTGGCTCACTTTATCGCCTCCGGCGAACTGGATGTCCACCTCTTATTGGAAAAGGAGGCGGTGGAGGAAATCGGCGCGGCCATCCGCCAGGTGGAATCCCTGTCCGAAGGCCCCCCGAAGGCCAGCCCCGTCAAGGAATTGCTGGGGGAAAAGTATTCCTACGGCGATATCCGGCTGGTCATGGCCCATTTCCAGGCCTTGACGGCGTAACTGGCGGACTTCCAGGGGAGGGCCCATCCCGGTAAATCGCTTTCCCCGTGACGGGCGTCCCGCCCGACACCCATGGGCCGGTAAGCGACCCGATGTATCCGCCGGACGCGGAGGAGCCGCACCCTTTGTATTCCTGCGGCACGGCCGGTAAGCGCCTGGGCCGGTCTTTGCTACGGTGCGCCCCCGCCGAGGGCCGGCGCCTGGAGCACCCCCCATTTTCCTTGGTAGAGGACCTGCAGGGTCCCGTGGAAATTATCTTTCGCCGCCTCGAATACCGGAGGTACCAGCCAGTTGGCGGATTCGTCCACATAGCCGTACCGCCCGCCTTGTGCCGCGACCCGCATGCCTTCCGAAGCCTTGCCCAGATAAGTGAACCAGATTTCCTGTTCCGGCCCCTGTTTACCCAGTCGGCAAAATCGCTTTCCCGTCGAATTCCGGACGGAAATCCATCGGTTTTCCAGGATGGAGGCCGTTTTCTTGTCGAACCGGTAGGCCACTTCCCCGTCCGCTCCGACAACGACATCCTCCTTCTCGGTTTCCTGCCAGCGGTATCCGTCGGGCAACCCGCGCACCGTACCCGCCGGTACCGGCCCGACCACTACCTGTCCGGCGGTGTCCAACAGGGTATGCAGCCGTTTGCCATCCTGCTCGTGTTCAGCCAGGAAGTAATCGCCGGACTTGCTGATCTTGCGATAGCCGAAAGCGGACAATACCCGGCCGGAACGGCTGTCGTACAAGGCGTAGGTGCTGTCCGCCATGACGAAACAAAGTGCGTCCTGTCGTTGGGCCACCTTCCGGAACCGGGGCGGGGAGCGGTGGCCGGTCCGGGGCGACCAGGTTCCGAACAGGCCGTCCTCCTCCGAACGGTAGACCAAGGTCTGGTGCTTCCGATCTTCCAAGGTCGTATGTTCCAGCGGAAGGACGACCCGGTTGTTTCCGTCGATGATTCCCCATTTGCCGGCACGGGCCACCAGGAACCGGTCGGCGTTGTATTTGAGGGGACTGACCTGGTCGTATTCGAATGGCACGAGGACCTTTCCGGACGGAAGCTGCAAAACGCCTCCTTTCCCGCCGCGCATGACCGGCAGGCGGAGGTCTTCCGGAAACCAATATGGCTTTCCCAGTTCGAAAGGCACGAGGATGCTGTCCCGCATGTCGATGAGGCCCCAATGCTTGCCGTCCAGGCTTGCGTACAGGTACCCCTGCGGATAATAGTGGGCGAAGTAGTAACGTGCGGGGACGACGGTGTCGCCCCGGGCGTCCACGAATCCGTACCGGGTGTCGTTCCGTACCCGCGTATCCGCAATCCGGGTGAATCCCGGAACATAGCCGGCTTCCCTTTCCAGGTTCCTGCGGACCAGGCTGGCGGGCGGCCGGGGCTTATAGGGTGATGACGACCAATTGCTGGTCCGCTCGCCTTCCCGGAGGATCCATTCATCCGGACCTGATTTGTCGATGGCATCGTATTGCAAAGGCAGCACCGGCTTCCCGTAGGCATCGATCATACCCCATTTCCCGTTCCGGCCGACCATGTACAAGGTCGTGTGGATGAAGGTACAATGGGTATAGCCCTCGCAAATTTGGCCACCCGTGCGGCTGTAGGCGTGGTCTTTGGCCAGCCCCTTACGGCCGGCGGAAATGATGCCGCCGGGGTTGACCAGGATCCTTTCGTATTCCAGGGGGACGATGATTCGGTTGTTCCGGTCGACAACTCCTTTCGATCCTTGCCGGGAGACCACCAACAATTCGCCATTGTCCGGATGGTAATGGATGTCGTCGTAGACATCGTCGATGACGGGTGTAATGAGCCAGCTTTCGCCGGCCAAAGGTTGTGCCTGCAGGAGCATAGGGGCAAGGAAGGACAGGAAATAAATCAAATGTTTCACAAGCAGGTATGTTTTCCGATGATTGATGGTTGTGGAACCCGATTAGTCTTTCTTGAGCCGGCAGTAGAGTTGTCCGGCGGCAAGGGCCGTTCCTGTGTCGACGGGAAGTGCGCCTTTGACCGTACAGCGGCTGGTGGCGGGAAAACCTTCCCGGATCCTGAGCTCGCCGATGACCTGGTCCCGGGTCATCCGGACGCCGTTCACCGTTTCGGTGACGAGGCGGACCAAATCCAGGGTGTTTCCGGCACTCAGGCCGGCCTGGGTGCCGCCGCCCACCAGCAGGGTGGAGGGAGCCCCGGACTTGTCTGTTTCGAGGATGTCCAGTACCGGAAGGGGTGGCAGGGCGAAAGTCCGGATATCCTGCCAGAGGGCGGTTCCCAGTCGCCGGGCCATCTCCCGGAAGGAGGATTCCTCCGTTCGGTACCTCAGATAGGTGTTGGCACCTTGGTAGGGTAGGGTAGCGGTGCCGGTCACCTGGTAGCTTTTGGAAAAAAGGATTTCTCCCGTGGATACATCGGTCACCTGCATCCGGACCGAAGCGGCGGACGTGTAACGGTACTTGGATGGAACGGAAACGGCCGCCTTGGCCGGTGGGGCCTTGGCGTTGGTTCCCTTTTCGCCACCACCCGTTTTCGGCGGGGCTGCCGGGGTGCTCCTTTCCAGGTCGACCCGCTTGTCGAGGGATTCCAGGGTGGCGCTCACCAGCAATTCGCTGCCGATCCGAATGCCGCCCCGGGTCGCATCCTGCCGCGTGGCCTGCTGAAGGCGCTGCTCCTGGACCAATACATCGTATATATCCCGATCCACTGCGTCCAGCAATTGGCTCCTGGCGACCAGTTGCTCCAGGCAGGCATCCTGCAGAAGCCGGAGGTTACGGTCGGAGGCATGGCAATTGTTCCGGAAATCCAGGAGGGCGAGACTGGTCCTTCCGTCGGAGGGAAGAAAAGCAGGCAGGGGAAAATCTCCCGGCCCGCATACCAGGGTGGCGCCTTTGTCGAGTGCGGCCGCCAGGTCCTTTTTCCCGTTGGTGACATCGTATTTCGGGAATTTCCAGGTGTAGTCGGATGCCTTTTCCGCCCGTCCGACCTGCTCGCCATGATGATAAGTCTGGTCACCTGCCTGATAAGTCCTGTACAAGGCAAACACCTGGAAGCCGGTTCCTTTCCGGCAATAGGCCGTCACCGGTGCGTCATTGACGAGAAAGGACAACAGCTTGTCCTTTTCGAGCCGGTGCGGGGCGGTGACGACACCGACCGCGGGCAGGAAGTGGCGGAACAGGTCGCCGCCCTTTTGGGCACACAGGGCGTACAAGCGGCGCATGGCCCTGGCGGAATCCGGCAATTCCCGGAACAGGTCGTAGTCCCGGGTTCCGGCCACAAGGTCGAAATTCTCATACAGCAGGATCTTGGAGGTGGCGACGTCCGTCAGCCTGGCGGACATGTTCGCGGTGGCGACCTTGTGGCGGACCAGCCGCTTGTCGGGCCGACCGGGAACCTGGAGGCTGTCCACATCGTCCAGCATGGTCCAGCCGATGACCTCCACCCGGAGCAGGTATTGGCAGCCGACGGATGCCCAGTAATAATACCGGCGGAGGTCCCGGATTTCCGCTCCGGCTTCGGCGATGGCTTCGGCCGCGTCGATCTGGCTTTTGTCCACGACGTCGAACGGCCGGCTGACCCGGTCGGCATGGATCCCTGCATAGAATCCGCGGGCCAGTTCCTGGGCCGGTGCCTCCGGTACCGACGGGTGTATCAGGGGCCGGAGGGTGCCCACCGTCGGCCGGTAGGGCTTGCCGAAGGGATCCGAGCCGGGCTCCAGGCCCTGGCCCCATGTAGCCGGCAACAGGAAGCGGCAGCCGCAGGCCAGCAGGAGGAGATATCGAAAACGGAGCTTGTTTGTCAACATGGCGGTAGCTGATTGTGTCAGGTAGGCAGTCCGGAGGTCCGGAATTTGGACTTCCGGGCTCTCTCAAGGATTGAGGCCGGGTATTTTCCGGGCGAAGAGGGGGATGCCTTCGCGCAGGGCCTGCGAGATTTCCTTTTCGCCGGACAATACCTTCACCTGGCTGAAGTCGGCATTTTCCACATAAGCGGTCTGGACCCTGGCCAGGGGCACTTCCCGCTGGAGGGACTTGTCCGCGACCAGGTAAGTCTCGGTCCGGTAGACCTGTAGCAGGGTCCCTTTGGTCAGTCCGGACCGACTGCCGGCGGCAATCAGCAAGCTGCCGGCCTTATCTTTCCTTTCCTCCAGGATGCGGACGACCGGAATCTTATCCAGCGGGTGGATTCGGTCGGCGACCGCGTCTGCGACCTGTCGCAAGGCCTTTGTCAATTGCAGGGTGTTCCAGCGCAGGTCCAGGGCGATTTCCTCGCGTGCCACCAGCTGGCCGGTTCCGGTTTCCACGATGTCCACGGACAACCGGCCCGGCCCCTGGTGGTAGGTGCCTTTTAGGATGTAGGCGGCCCCGAGCGCCATGCCCTGGGCTACGAACTTGCCGTCGAGGAAGGCCTCCGTTTTCTGGAGTTCCCGTTCGGCTTCCACGAGTTCGAGCAGGGAACGGTCGACCAGGGCCAGCGCACCGGTCTCCAGCAAGGCCTGTTGCAAGCGGGCATGGCATTGCGCCAGGAAGGAGGACCGGACGGCCTTCGGTTCC
This sequence comes from uncultured Saprospiraceae bacterium, assembly GCA_964573725.1. Lineage (GTDB taxonomy): Bacteria > Bacteroidota > Bacteroidia > Chitinophagales > Saprospiraceae > UBA6168. The sequence continues at coordinate 139,834 of CAZNLJ010000001.1, read as the reverse complement.
GTCGCCTGCAGGGGAGGGACCCAGACGGAGGGTTTTTCCTGGGCCTGCAGCGCGGTGCCCAGGAAAAATGGCAATAGTAGCAATATTCTGTTCATCTCATGCGGATAGCGGGGTGGTGTGGTTGGGTGTCGCCTCAAGGGTTGGGCCAGTTCGGCGGATGTTGTCGCAACCAATGCAGGAACAATGCCTCCATGGCTTCCCATCGGGCGGATTCGCCGGCCGCCGCGGCCGTTCGCAGCTTCAGCAGCCAATCGTATTCCTGGCGGAGTTGGTTGTCCAGGTGTTGGTGCAAGGCGTCCACGGCGGCGTTTGCCTGGTCGGTACAAGGGCCGGAAGCGTCGATTGCCGCGAGTGCCTGCAAGGCGGAGCGATAATCCCGCCCGGCCTGGTGCGCCGCCGCCTCCAGGAGCAGTTGTCCGCAGGCGGCGGCCTGGTAGCGTTGGTAGGCCGTTTCCCGGAGGGACTGCGTCTTGGCATGGCAGGGGCTACCGGCAGGCATCGCCTGCAGGAGGGCGAAGGCGCGGCCGGCCGCACCGCCGTCCAGGTCTTCCGTCGCCTGGTCCAGCAGCTGCAGGCAACGGGAGTCCAGGTAGGTCCGGGCGGCCGCTTCGAAATCTTCCCGCACCTGCGTCAGGTCGGATGGACCCCGGCCGATGGCCTGGATGGCTTGTCGCACGGCGGCGGACAAGTCCGCGCCGATACCGCTCAGCGTCCGCTCGTCGGTGGCAAGCACGCTGTCGTCCCAGCTGTTGCGCAACACCAACACCAGGGAAAGTCGCGCGGCGGTCCGGGTCTGTACACCTTCCACCGGGAAAGATTCCGACAGTTCGAGGTACGGGAGCACGACGAAGCCCCGGACAGGCCGGTTTCCCGCCCGGGAAACCGCCAGTTGGGCGGCAAGCCGTTGGTCCAGTGCCGGCCCGACGGTCGGCGGAAGGCGGTCGTCCAGGCTCGCCGCCGCCATGGATAGACCGACCGGGTAGGGGGTTCCGGAAGTCTGTGCGGAAGCGAAACGCAGCTGCAGGCACAGGAGCAGGACGAAGGCCGGGACCAGCCGGCCGGGCGGAAACCCCTGGCGGGCGAAAGGCGGGAAACAGGTGGTTGGAGACATGGCGTTCGGTGCGCTTGTGGAATAGTCGGGAGGGGGTGCCGACGCTTGTCGCCCCTGCGCCGCCCGATCTAATGGATGGTGATGAAAATCCGGGCTCCCTGGACATCCCGGGTGGATTCCAATCCCAAGTCCCGCAGGAAGTTCCGCAGCTCGGCGGCGAAACGGGTCGGTCGGTAGGGCCTTCCTTGCTCGTCCGTCAAGGGGAGCCGCAGTTCGTCCACCAACAACTTGGTGGCGGTGACGCCCTGGACGTGATAGTATCCCTTGTGGCAATGGCCGGCCAGCCACGCCTCCAGGACTTCCGAGAACAGCTGTTCCTGTCCGCCGACATAGCTGTCCATATCCAGGGCGGATTGCCCGGAAAAGGTGATGTTGAGCGAGGCCGGCCGGCCGTTCAGGACCATGTCGTCGAATTTCAGCTGCAGGGTGTTCAGGAAATCCGTTGCGACGGCCTCCACGGCCTTGTCGGCCAATTTTTCGAACTGCTCGGTGTAGAACCGGGGGGAGGTGCCGACCTTGTTCGCCAGGGAAAGCCCGGAATGGGCGTCGAAGGCGGTCAGCAGGACCGTCACCCCGTTGCCGGTCGCGGACCGGTCGATGTTCGCTTCGGTCTCCACCCAGATATCGGCGCCGGACAACTCGATGATCTCTTGCTTCAGGGAGGATTGGTTGTCCAGCTCCATGGCCTTGTCCGTTTGCAACTGCCGGACCCGTGCCCGGAAATCCACGGTGGAGAACCCGCGCCGGTCAAAGGCCTCCTTCACCTTGGTGACGGCCACCCGGAGGATCTCGTCCTGCTCCAGTACTGTCCGCATATCCTGGTCGGCCCGGGCGAAGGGAACCACCATGATACGGGGCTGAAGGGGGCGGGCGGCGTCGGTGTCCGCCGCAGGTTGGGCTTCCGTCCGGGCAAGACCCGATGCCAGGAGGAGGACCAGGAGGGATAGATTTCGGTATATTCTCATGCTTTGGCGTTACATTCCGAACATCCGGATGAGCTGCCGGTGTTCCAGTTCGCGTCGCAGGGCGGCCACATGGATGGTCAGGCGGACCTCCGCGTATTTTCCGGCTGCGTCCGATCGGCGCAGGGGCCCCAGCCTCCGTTCGCTGTGCGTCAGGAACGGCCGGCATCCGGAGATGGTGCGCAGGCTCGCCAGATAGGGGTCATCCTGACCTTGCGGATGCAAGGCGCGGTTGATGAGCGGCAAATGGTACTGGGACCCGGGTATGCCATCGTACAGGAGGGCCTGGACGGCATTGACGCAGGCCGCCTCCACCGCTTCCCGGCCGTTGCTTCCGGTTCCGGCGGCCACTACGGTCAATGTCCCGGGCGGTTCCTCCCCATCGTACCGCACGGAGGCTATCCCGCCGGAATACGGATGACAGGCGGGAAAGAGGGTCAGGACCATCATGAGGACAGGGAATAGTTTCATCGGATCATGCGGTATGGCGGGGAGGGCCGGTACCCCGGTGGGAACCGGCCGGGCGCACCGTACACAGGGGCAACAGACGCTCCCGGCGGATAAAAGTAGGGCAAATGCAGGATACCCCGCACGATTTCCGATGTTTTTCGCCTTCATTTGTCCGGTCCGTACCTATAAATGTGGCGACAGCGAGCCCGGCGGTCGGCCAAGCGTCATTTCATACCGGGTAATGCGGTTATCTTTGACGCATCCGGCCCGACCTGTCCCGGTCGCGGGAGCGGGCTCCGGTCCCCGCCGGGCCGACGCAACGGAACCCGGCGGCGACGGCTCGGGCCGAGTGCGGCGGACCGGTGCCATCTTTTGCCGGCGTCTTGCAAATCCGGATAAATATCCCTTTATTGTCCGCCCGATATATCATCCGGCGACAACACGGGCGGGCGGTATTTTCGTTGGCACATGAGTGGCAACGCTTTGCGGTGTTTTGCAAAGCTTGTATTCGGTTTGGTCTTGAAGTTTGTTTTCATTATGTTTGCGCTTTGGCTGTCCGAGCGGCCAGCCCAGCGATTAAAACTAACAAAACCCAATTCTATGCTACGTTATTTACTCTTCACCTTAGCCATGTGGACGGCCGGCGCAGCGACCTATGCCCAGACCTCTTTGCAGGGCGCGGTGACGGATGCCGATTCCGGGGAACCAATCATCTTCGGTACGGTGGCCCTTTACAGGAGCGGTGTGCTGCTGACCGGTACGGAGACCGATTTCAACGGCTACTACAGCATTACCGAATTGGACCCCGGCACCTACGATGTGGTGTTCTCCTACACCGGGTATCAGGAAACCCGGGTGGAAGGGGTTACCATCAGTGCGGGGAAAGCCAACAAGCTCGATGCGGGCCTTTCCCAAGGGGTGACCCTCACCGAAATCGTGGTGAAATACGAAAAGCCGCTCATCGAGCAGGACAACACCACCCAGGGCAGCACCTTGTCCAGCGAACAGATCAGGAACCTTCCGACGCGGGATGTCAACGCCCTGGCTTCCCTCGGCGCCGGGATCGCTTCCTCCGACGAGGGCGAGGCCCTGAGTATCCGCGGATCCCGAAGCGATGCGACCAACTATTACATCGACGGGATCCGGGTCAGCGGAAGGATGATCCCAAAACAACAGATCGAGCAGCTCCAGGTCATCACCGGCGGGGTGGAAGCCCGATACGGCGACGTGACAGGCGGGATCATCTCGGTTACGACAAAAGGGCCTTCCGAATCCTTCAGCGGGGGCTTGGAATTGGAAACCTCCAAATTCCTGGATCCCTATGACCAAAGGCTGGCAAGTCTCACCCTCAGCGGTCCGCTTATCAAAAGGAAAGGGAAGACCATCCTGGGCTATCGCCTGGGCGGCCAATACCAATATAACCTCGACGACGACCCGCCGGCCACCGATGTGTTCATCGTCAAGGACGAGGTCCGTCAGGCGCTGGAACAACAGCCCGTAAGGGTCATCGGCAATACCGTCAAGCCGAGCGCCGAGGAACTGACGGACAACGATGTCGAACGCCTGCGCTACAAGCCGAACGAAGACCGGACTTCCGTCGACCTGACGGCCAAGCTGGACGCCAGCCTGGGCAAGAATGTGGACGTTACCTTCTCCGGTACCTATTACTCGATCCGCAACAAGTTCACCCCCGGTGTCTGGCGGGTGTTCAACAGCCACAACAACCCCACCAGCGACGACCAACGCTACCGGGGCAACCTGCGCCTCCGCCACCGCCTGGGGGGGGCAAACACCCAACCCTTGGACCCCTCGGAGAAACAAACGGCCTCCCTGATCCAGAATGCCGTGTATATCCTGCAGTTCGGCTACGAAAAAGGCATCAGCTCCGTATCGGACAAACGCCATGGCGACAACCTTTTCAACTACGGATACATCGGCCGGTACGACCTGGATTGGGAACCTACCCTGGAATTCTCCCCCAGTGCCATCGGGGATACCATCCTCGTCCTGGCGGATTTCAAACACACCGATTATACCCGGACCTTCCAGGGGTTCACGCCCAACGGGGATATCAATCCGGTGCTCACCCGGTACATCATCAATCCGGATGACAACAATTCCTTCGACGACTTCGATGTCATCAACGGACGTGTCCCGGGCTTCCTCAGCACGGTGTGGACGGACCTGCATACCAACGTCGGCCAGATCTACAACGCCAATTCCAAATCCAACAACGACCTGTATACCTTTAATGCGAGCACGTCCTTCGAACTCGTTCCCCGTGGAAACTCCGGTGCCCGCCACAACATCCAGTTCGGTATCTGGTACGAACAAAGCGTCCGCAGGGCCTATTCCATCAACCCGCGGGACCTCTGGACCGTCGCCAGGCTGCTCGCCAACCAACACCTCGAAGGGCAGGGGCTCGACACCACCCAACAGGTGGGCACCTTCGAGGCACCTTACCTGTCCATAGATGCCTTCACCGGCGACACCGTACTTTATGTGCCGGATTCCAATTACGCAATCTATGCCCCCGCCATCCAGACCGACCTGACGGACAAACGCTTCTACCAGAATGTCCGCAACGTCTTGGGTAAAAATGTCAACGAATATGTGAATGTGGACGGGATGGACCCTTCCCAGCTCAGCCTTTCCATGTTCTCCGCAAGGGAGCTGAATGACTTCAATAACCTCGGATTGAGCTATTTCGGATATGATTATCTCGGAAACCAACTGGATGGCATCACCTTCGAGGACTTCTTCACGGCGGAGGATGCCGACGGGACGAGGACTTTCCCTGTCGCCGCTTTCCGGCCGAACTACCAGGCGGCGTTCATCCAGGATAAGTTCACCTTCCGCGATGTCATCTTCCGCGTCGGCCTCCGCGTGGACCGCTTCGATGCCAACAGCAAGGTGCTCAAGGACCCGTACTCGCTGTATGATGTCATGAACGCCGGCGATTTCCGCAACCGTTTCGGCACCGATATTCCCGGAAATATCAACGACGACTTCAAAGTCTACGTCACCTCCGAGGGCGGTCAGTCCGTCCAGGCCTACCGCGACGGCGACACCTGGTATTTTCCCAGCGGCCAACCCGCCAACAGCGGCTTCGAGATCTTCGGGGGCGGCCTGGTCTATCCCCGGTATGCGGAAGATGACGAGACGAAGCGGAACATCACCAGCCGGGGATTCGATCCGGATATCTCCTTCGAGGACTATAAGCCGCAAATCAATTGGATGCCGCGCCTCGCCTTCTCCTTCCCCATCTCCGACGAGGCCAACTTCTTCGCCCACTACGATGTGTTGGTCCAGCGTCCGCCCAGCAACAGCTTCGTCAGCCCCCTGACCTATTTCTACTGGGAAACGAACGGCAGCGGCCTCCGCGCCAATGCCAACCTCAAGCCGGAACGCACCGTCGACTACGAGGTGGGCTTCCAGCAAAAACTCAGCAACTCCACGGCCCTGAAGATCTCCGCCTACTACAAGGAGCTCCGGGATATGATCCAGAGCCGCTTCTACCAGTTCATTCCCGCCCCCGTCAACGTATACGAGACCTACGATAACCTGGATTTCGCCACGGTCAAAGGGTTCTCGGTCAGCTACGACATGCGCCGTACCGGGAACATCTCGATGAACCTGACCTATACCCTCCAATTCGCCGACGGTACGGGTTCGGATGCCAACTCCTCCCGTGGGGTCGGTGGCCGTGGTGTCCAGCGTTCCCTCTTTCCGATGAGCTATGACGAGCGCCACCGGATCAGCGGGATCGTCGATTACCGGTATGGCTCCGGAAAATCCTACAACGGACCGACCATCGCCGGCGTGGATATCTTCGCGAATGCAGGGTTGAACCTGACCGGGATCGCCGTCTCCGGTCGCCCGTACACCTCCGCCCTGCAGGCGGACGCACTCGGTGCTTCCGGTATCAAAGGTTCCATCAACGGCTCGCGCCTTCCCTGGAATCTCACACTCAACGCACAGGTCGACAAATCCTTCAACCTGTCCAAACCCGAGTCCCAGCGTTCCCTGGGCCTGAATGTCTACCTGCGGGTGTCCAACGTATTGGACCGCCGCAACATCCAGGGTGTCTACCGGTTCACCGGCTCTCCCAAGGACGACGGCTTCCTCAACTCCGCCCGTGGTATCCGCTTCCTGGAAAACGGCCTCGACCCAGGTTCCAGCCTGGATTCCTTCCTGGCCGCCTATTCCTGGCGCTTGCTGAACCCGGACCTGTATAGCCTCCCGAGAAGGATCTTCCTGGGTGCCATTTTCGATTTCTGACCATAGACAAAACAATCCACGGGCGATCGGGTAGCCTTCGGGGGCTTTCCGGACCCAATCAAACTAAAATGTCAACCATGCGCAATTTGAAAAAATTATGCTCCCTGGCAGTGGCTTTCTGGATGTGCTCCCTGTCGGCTTACGCCTGGTACAATCCGAAGGACCAGGCGCCGCGGCCGAACGAACCGGTCCGGTTCCGGGAGCAGTGTACCACGGCAAAGCGGCAGGCCCAGCAAAACGTCAACAACATCCGTGCGACGCTGACCACGGGTGGTGACGTCTGGTGGGACCGCAGCGACGGTAAATACGTCGTTCCCAAAGTGGAACCCGGCCAGACGGAAGTCTCCTCGATCTTCGCCGGTGCCGTCTGGCTCGGTGGTGTGGATCCCGGCGGCAACCTCAAGGTCGCCTGCCAGCAATATGGTAACAGCAGCAACAGGAGCGATTTCTGGACCGGCCCGCTCAAGCCGGACCAGGGTACGACGTCCAAGGATGTCTGCGACCGCTGGGACCGCTTCTTCGAAGTGACCCGCGAGGAAATCGAAGAACACCTGCAACTGTTCCGCGCCGCCCGCGATGAGGGCGCCGAATATACCGTGGACATGATTCCCGCCGGTGTCCGCGGTTGGCCCGGCCGACGTAATCCGTATTTCTTCTCCATCAACCAATTCGACCTGCCCGATACGGACCAGGGCCTCGCCGGCTTCTGGGATGAGGATGGTGACACCTTCTATGACCCGCTCCAGGGGGATTTCCCCATCATCGAGATCCGCGGTTGTGAGGAGGACGAGTTCGGTAACCGCCTGCCCCCCCAGTATCCCGACCAGATGTTCTTCTGGATCTACAACGACGAAGGAGGGGGAGCCACCCACGGGGAATCCACCGGTTTCTCCATCCGGATGGAAGTGCAGGTGCAAGCGTTCGCCTACGCCACCAACGACCAGATCAACGACATGACCTTCCAGCGCTACAAGCTCATCAACCGCGCCAGTGAAGATATCGACAGTACGTATTTCGCCATGTGGGTCGATGCCGACCTGGGTTGTTCCGAAGACGACTTCATCGGATGCGACACCAGCCGAAGCCTGGCCTACACCTACAACGCCGATGCGGAAGACGGAACGGTCGGTACCTCCTGCCCGGTCGGCTCCAGCAATACACCGACCTACGGGACCGAAATCCCCATCGTCGGGGTGGATTATTTCCGGGGCCCCCTGGATGAGTTCCGCAGGGAACTCGGGATGTCCTCCTTCACTTATATCAACCGCTCCGGTTCCGGTCAGCCGCCTCCGCAGCCCGGTACGACGGATCCGGGTACCGGTCCGGAATTCTACCGCTACCTGTCCGGCAGCTGGCGCGACGGTACGCCCTTCAGCTTCGGTGACGATGCCTACAACCCGGGCAATACCGACCTGATCCGGTATGCTTTCGTGGACGACCCGGACGACCCGAACGGCTGGTCCATGTGCTCCGCCACCTTGCCCGCCTACGACCGCCGGACGGTGCAGGCCTCCGGTCCTTTCCTCCTGCAACCCGGTGCCGTCAACGAACTGATCATCGGTGCGGTCTGGATCCCCGAACTGGAATACCCCTGCCCGGATATCTCCCGCCTCAAGGTGGCCGATGATATCGCCCAGGACCTCTTCGACAATTGCTTCGATATCGTCGACGGTCCGGATGCACCGGACGTGGATTGGATCGAACTGGACCAGCAACTCATCGCCGTCCTCACCAACGGCCCGTCTTCCAACAATTACCAGGAAAAGTACGAGGAAGCGGGGATCGGCTTCCCGGAAGGGGTCGACAACACCTACAACTTCGAAGGCTACCTGATTTACCAATTGGCCGACCCGAACGTCGGTACCGCCGATTTCAACAACCCGGACAAGGCCCGCCTGATCTATCAGGTGGATGTCAAGAACGGGGTCAATACCGTGTACAACTGGGTGGCTGTTGCGAATCCCGGCAAGGAAATCGACCCGAGTGCTCCGGAATTCGTCTTCTACCCGGAACCGCAGGTGGAAGGGCTCGACCTCGGCATCCGCCATACCTTCCCGATCAATGAGGACCAATTCGCAACCGGTGACCGCAAGCTGATCAATCACCGCCGATACTATTTCTCGGTGAAAGCCTACGCCTACAACAATTACGAGCAGTTCGACCCCGTCTCCCAGTTGGGACAACGGACCACCTACCTGGAGGGTCGCCGGAATATCCGCACCTACACCCCGACACCCCGTCCCATCACGGACCGGTACCTGAATGCGGATTACGGGGAAGGTCCCGTCATCACCCGGATCGACGGCGTCGGTGTCGGTGGAAACTTCGTCGACATCACGGATGAGACCAGGGAAGCGATCCTCAACGGGACGTTCACCGGCGAAATGGTCTACAAGGCCGGAAAAGGCCCCATCGATGTACGGATCTACAATCCCCTGGATGTACTCGACGGGGAGTTCGAAGTGACTTTCATCGATGAGAACATGGGCAATACCAAACTGGACAACCAGGTATTCTGGCAGTTCCGCGACCTGAACGGCAACGAACCGGCCATCCTCTCCGATACGACCATCGAGTCGCTCAACGAACAAATCTTCGGGCAGTACGGATTCTCCATCGCCATCGGCCAGACGGACGACCTGGGTACCTATAACGAGGAACAGGAATCCAGCGGAGGCATCGGTTACGAGGCCTCCTATGCGGACGATGCCAAGCCGTTCTGGTTCTCTGGTGTACCGGACGGATACACCAGTACCTCCAATCCGTTCACCAGCCTGGTCTTCGATTATGTCCGCTTCAAGAACAAGTGGCTGACCCGCCGGCATGAGGTGCTGGCCGAAATCGGTCCGGGCTACTTTGTCCCGTATATGGTCTGCGATTGGGAAGTCCGTCCGCAGCCGAACGAATCCTTCTACCTGTCCCCCGCCTGGAAACAAGGGAACGCCAACCTGGTCAACGACGAGTCCCTGTTGAAGCAGGTGCGGAACGTGGACATCGTCTTTACCCCGGATAAGTCCCTGTGGAGCCGCTGCGTCGTGGTGGAAAGCATGATCAACGAATACCGGCTCGCCCCGAACGAAGCGGGTGACCAGGTCGATTCCGAAGGGGGCAATGTCCAGTTCGACCTCCGTGACGGCAGTTCCGTCGGCAAGGAGGACAACGACGGCGACGGGCTGCCGGATGAGGACGGCGACGGCAAAGGCATGGGTTGGTTCCCCGGCTACGCCATCGATGTGGAAACGGGAGAACGCCTCAATATCTTCTTTGCGGAGAACTCCGCCTACAGCGCCGCCAACGGTTTCCTGAATGTCTATCCGGACGGGAAGCCGAACGGCGCGGACATGATGTTCAACCCGACCGCGGATGTCCTGCTGCCCGGCTTCAGCCCCTTCAGTCCGATGCATTATTTCGCCGGCGGCCAGCACTACGTCTATGTGACGAACGAAGTCTACGACAGCTGCGCCTACCTGCGCACCCGCTTCGACCCGAACGAAAACTCCCTGAAGAAGGTGAACGCCCTCAAGCGGGTCATTTGGGCCGGTCTGCCGGTGTTGGCCACCAACACCCGGATGCTCAGCTATGCGGATGGACTGGTTCCCAACGAGCTGACCATCAAGCTTCGGGTGAACAATCCGTACCAGGTTTCCACCGGTACGGGCGATTTCAACGGCTATCCGACCTACCGCTTCCGGCTGGAAGGCAAACAGGCCTCCCCCCTCGATGCCGTCGGTGTGGAATCCGCCCTGGACATGATCAACATGGTGCCCAACCCGTACTATGCGTTCTCGGAATATGAGGATTCGCGGGTGACGAACATCGTCAAGATCACGAACCTGCCGGCAAAGTGCACGGTGACCATCTACTCCCTGGACGGGAAGTTCATCCGCCAGTACAATCGGGACGAACAGCCGCCCGCCCCGATCGGGAGCGGTATCCCGACCGCCCAGGTCATCCCCGACCTGGAGTGGGACCTGAAGAATGCCAAAGGCATTCCAATCGCCAGCGGGGTCTATCTCGTCCATATCAATGCACCGGGCCTCGGAGAACGGACCTTGAAATGGTTCGGTATCAATCGGCAGTTCGATCCGACCGGTGCGAATTAACCCATTTACGCGTCGTCCGTGCGGGAGGCTGTTCCCTCCCGTACGGACGACCTCACTATCTTTCAACTGATCATCTATGAATAGATTCCTCTACTCCATGTTGACGGCATCGGTCGCCTTGCTGTCCCTTTCCGTGGTCCATGCCGGGAATCCCGACCGGCAAGGGGAAGCAGGCGCGCCGGAATTGCTGATGAATCCGTGGGCACGCAGTGCCGGCTTGCACACCATGACCACCTCCATGGTGGGTGGCGTGGAAGCCATGCGCCTGAATGTCGCCGGCCTCGCCCGGATTACCAGCACCGAGGTCGTCTTCGGCCATACGGTCTACCTGCAGGGAACCGACATCACCATGAATGCGCTCGGCATCTCCCAGCGCATCGGTAACAACAGCGCCATCGGCATCAGCCTGATGTCCCTGGATTTCGGGGATATCCCGCGTACCACGGCTACCCAGCCGGAAGGGACCGGTGCCACTTTCTCCCCGCGCTTCTTCAACATGGGCATCGGCTATTCCCATATTTTCGAGAACAAGGTGTCGGTCGGCGCTTTGGTCCGGGTGGTTTCGCAAGGGATTGAGGATGTCACGGCCACCGCCGTAGCCCTTGATGCCGGCGTGCAATATGTGACCGGGGAAAAGGAGAACTTCAAGTTCGGGATATCCCTTCGCAACATCGGCGGGCGACTTCAGTTCCAGGGAGAAGGACTTTCCACGGAAATGGAAATCCCTTCCTTTGACAACCGGCATGGTATCATCACCACCCAACGCTCCACCGCCCCCGAACTCCAGTCGGTCCTCAACATCGGTATGTCCTACGATTTCTACTTGCCGGCCAACAACCGCTTCACCCTGGTCGGTAATTATACTTCCAATGCTTTCTCCGAAGACAATATCGGCGGGGGCGTGGAGTTCTCCTTCCGGGACCTGGTGATGTTGCGCGGTGGCTATCGTTTCGATTTCGGTCAATTGTCCCAACAAGGGGATTCGGCCACGGCGCCCTTGTATACCGGCCTGGCCGGTGGGGTAACCCTCAATGTCCCGGTCAACAAGAAGGAAGGCGCCCCGAAAGTGGCCCTCGATTATGCCTACCGGACGACCAAGATTTATCAGGGGACGCATAACCTGTCCGTACGGATTACCCTCTGAGGCAAGTCGCCCCGTTCTGCGGACGTATCGGTCGGGAAATGGATGTGTTCCGGAACGGCTACCGGATGATACGAATCGGATGAATGCCCGGGTTGGTTTACCCGGGCATTCATTTTCCGATCTAAGGTAGGTTCCTGCGCGAGCTAATTGGGTAACCTGCCATCGTCCCGGGCTTACCGGTCGAGACCGGATGTTCTTGTCTTCCGGGTAATCGGCCTTCGGCCATCCCGCACACCGGCTAAGTCACAATTCGAAAGGCAGGGTCCTCCGGCAGCGCCGCGTCGGATGACAAAAATCCGAAGGGTGTTTCATCTTTGGCGGCAAATCCTTATTTTTGTCAACATGCGGAACGTTTTCAATCTGTTGGTTGGGAACGTTTTATTTTTATTCCGTCCGCTGCCCTTCGACGATTACCCAGACATCCCTCCGATTGGACCACCTCCATACCATGGCAGGAAGACGGAGTACCCCGGGTATCCATGACAGACCAAACATCGGATGTCCGTCGTAAAGGATGCGTTTTAGGGAAGCTTCCTTTTCGGAGTTTTCCGTCCCGTTCCAGCCTCGAGCGATGCATTCCTCAGGTGAGGATGCGGGAAATCCAACGGGAACTTCCGGTTCGCCGCCTGGGCCGGCGGCGGTTCCTTGGCCGGCTCACTTAGCTAAAGACCAAATCACGATCATGAGCAATGTTACTTACTTGACACAGGACGGCTATGACCGGCTGAAGTCCGAATTGGAGGAAATGAAGACAACCGGACGCCAGCAGGTGGCCATGGCTATTGCGGAAGCCCGGGAAAAAGGGGATATCTCGGAAAATGCAGAATATGATGCCGCTAAGGATGCGCAGGGTATGCTGGAATTGAAAATCAATGAGTTGGAAAAGACCTTGGCGAATGTCCGCATCATCAACGAAAGCGATATGGACACCTCGGAGGTCAGGTTGCTTACGAGTGTGACCATCGTGAACCGGAAGAACGGTGCGAAGTTGACATACAAGATCGTGTCCGAATCGGAAGCGGACCTCAAGCTCAAGAAAATATCCGCCGGTTCGCCCATCGGTAGCGGCTTGCTGGGAAAGAAGATCGGGGAAGTGGCGCAGGTGCATACGCCCGGTGGCCTGATGGAGTTCGAAGTGGTCGATATCTTCATTTGAGGAGGGGATTCCCCGATTGCTCCCGCGCCGCCGGAAATCCGGATGGGACACTTTCCGCTCCCTTGTTTTCCTGCGGGTGTGTGCGACCGGGAAGTCGCCGGGGGATAAACGGTCCGTACCATACGCATATAGGTCCGACGCAACGAAGGTATCGCATGGATGGGGCAACTCCGCCGCACCATGCGGATGGTTCCTCGAAATCACGCAACGATGTCACATTCCGAACGGCAATTTGTCGCCGATCCACCTAAATGAAAACCAGCCTTTGCCTATGGCCAGTATATTCACCCGTATCATCGAAGGGGAAATCCCTTGTCACCGGGTTGCGGAGACGGATACATGCCTGGCGTTCCTGGATATCAGGCCGACCGTTCCCGGTCATACGCTTTGCATCCCGAAACTGGAGACCGACTACTTGTTCGATCTGCCGGCGGATTGGTATACGGACCTGCTGCTTTTTGCCAGGCAGGTGGCCAAGTCCCTGGGGCGTGCTTTTCCGGAACGGCGGGTCGGGATGCTGGTGGTCGGCACGGAAGTGCCGCACGCCCATATCCACTTGATTCCATTTCAACACGAGGGGCAGATGAATCTGGCTGCGCCGAAAGTACAAATGGATGCCGCCGGGATGGCGGAGACGGCCGAGCGGATCGCCCGGATGATGGGTGTGGATTAGATCGGATAGGCGGCGACAGGGCTTGTTTCGGTGCGTTTCCGGCAGTGGTCACCCGTTTCGCTGCGGATGGTCCCGGAGAAAAGCCGACCAATCCTTGTACCGTTTGGTACCATCGGTCAATGCGCTGTGTTGGTAATAATGGCAGATGGCGACAGCCAGGGCATCGGTGGCATCCGGTAGGGATTCCTCCAGCCGAAACCCCAGGATGTGGTTCAGCATGGCGGCGACCTGTTCCTTGGTGGCGTTGCCTTTGCCGGTGATGGATTGCTTGACCTTCCGGGGGGCGTATTCGGTGACCGGTATGCCATGGACCATGGCAGCGGCCATCACCACTCCCTGTGCCCGACCGAGTTTCAGCATCGACTGGATGTTCTTGCTGTAGAAAGGCGCTTCGATGGCCATCTCATGCGGCTGGAACCGGGTCACCAATTGCTGTACGGCTTGGAAGATCTCCTTCAATTTTTCCGGATGGTCATCCTTGGGGGACAGGGTGATGACACCGAAATCAAGCATCTGCAGCTTTTTGCCCGAAAGCTCGATGATACCGTATCCGGTGATGTTGGTACCCGGGTCGATACCGATGAAGCGAAGTGATTCCGAGTTTTTCATATGCCCGGTAAAGTTACACCGTCCGGTGGATTGAATCCGCCAACTTTTTCATCATCTCCCCATTCCCGTTCCTGTTGCCATGGTCCTTCGGCCGACTGCCAATTTCCTGCTCAAATTATGCCTGACCTTGTTGCTGGCGGGGGTGCTTTACCGGCAGGTGGCGGAGCAACCCCTGCCGGATGGCGGCCTCATGGGGGAGGAAGCCGACCTGCTCCGTCGTGTTTTCCGCTTTCTACTGCCGACCTGCCTGTTGGTACCGGTCAACCTCTGGTTGGAGGCGCGGAAGTGGCAACTGTTGCAGCGTCCGGTACACGCCATGGGGGGGAGGATGGCCCTATGGGGGGTCTTGGCAGGTACGACCTTGGCTGTGCTGACGCCCGGTCGGATCGGTGAATTCGGAGGCAGGGCCATGGTCGCCGAAGATGGTACCGAAAGCGTGGCGGTCGTTTCCACCGCCATCGGAGGCATGGCGCAATGGCTGGCCATGCTGGCGGGGGGGATACCGGGATTGTTGGTGTACGGGCTTGACCGGGGCTATCTGTCCACCGCGGTTGTCTGGCCCTCGGTTGTCATCGGGATGTTGTTGTTTTCCGGGCTTTGCTGGGCTTATTTCAAACTGGGATGGATCGTCGGTTTGCTGCTCCGATGGGAATTCCGATGGCCGGTATTTCGTTTGGCGTCGGCATCCTTGCGCCGGTTGATCCCCTTGTTGCGGGATTCCCGTTATCGCCTCAGGGTCTTGTGGCTTTCCTTCCTTCGTTACGCCACCTATACCGTCCAATATGTCTTGTTATTGGCATTCGTCGGCATTTGGCCGGGTTGGCGGGCTGCATTCAGCGGGGTGACCTCCATTTTTCTGATACAATCGGGGCTTCCCTTGCCTCCGGTCATGGGGCTGATGGCCAGGGGCGAAATGGCCATACTTGCCTGGGAACCCTATGGGGCGGCGCCCGTTGCCATCCTTGCCGCTACTTTCATGCTCTTCCTGCTGAATCTTGGGATTCCTGCCGTTTTGGGATGGTGGTGGATGGCACAGGCCGATATCTGGGGAAAAATGACCCGTTGGTGGCCGAAAGCGCTGTTTTCCTCGCGGAAGCGCTGATCGGCAGGTCAAGGCTGTGACAGGCCGGTCGATGCGGTACTTTTTGGAATAATCGAAACAAACAAAGGAAAAGTTTCCGGTTTCGTAAATAAATTTGCTTTTTTCGGCCGTCCTCAAAAAAACGGTTATTTTTAGCCGTTTATTCCGTAAAGCCTCTCCGCAGCGGGGGACCGCCCGACGACGCTATCGTCCGGATAAACGGAACCGATGCTGCGGTCCTGCGGCGTATGGCAAGCGAAATCGCGGCTTCGCTTTTGACAAATCACCTTTCACCTTACCAGACAAACTAAAATCAACACAACATGCATCCAGCTTACCAACTCATGCTTTTGTCCTGGGCGGCCGTCGCCGCTTGGGTTGCCATTGTCATATTCACGAACCGGAAGGTACATCCGAGGGCGCTGTTCGCCCTTTTCCTGGTGGAGTTATGGGAACGCTTCAGTTATTACGGTATGCGCGCGCTGCTGGTATTGTACATGACGGCGGATATCGCGAACGGCGGATTTGATTTCGACGACCCCACGGCTTATGGAGTCTATGGTGCCTACGGTGCATTGGTTTATCTGACCCCTATCCTCGGCGGTTATTTTGCGGACAAGTTGATGGGCTTCCGCAAGGCGATTACCTGGGGGGCGCTGCTGATGGCAGCCGGGCAGTTCACCTTGTTCATGGATAACCAAACGACTTTCTATGCCGGTCTTGCCTTGTTGGTGATCGGAAACGGTTTCTTCAAACCCAATATCTCCAGCATGATCGGCCGTTTTTATCCGGATGGCGATCCCCGCAGGGACAGTGCGTTCACCATCTTTTACATGGGTATCAACATCGGGGCTTTCCTGACTCCCCTGACCTGCGGCGCCATCGGGGAACTGGAGGGATGGCCTTACGGATTCCTGACGGCCGGAATCGGCATGCTGCTGGGATATGTGATATTCCTGTATGCGCAGCACAAGGGGTATTACGAACAAGAGGGCCTGGCACCGAAAAATTCCTCGGAGACGAAGATGCTTGGCATCAGCGGCAATATCTTTCCCTACGTTGCGACACTGGCCATGGTGCCCGTCGCTTACCTGCTCATCCTCCAGAATGACATCGTCGACATATTGCTGGCCATCCTGGGCGCGGCCATCCTCATCTATCTCCTGTTCATCGTGGCACCGAAATATGAAAGGTCCCAGCAGCAGCGGATTTGGGTGGTTGTCATCCTGCTCCTGTTCACCACCGTGTTCTGGACATTTTTCGAATTGGCCGGGTCGGCGATGAACCTCTTCACGGAGCGGAACGTGAACAAGAACTTCCTGGGTGCCGAGTTGACCACCACTTTCTTCCAGTCCGTGAACCCTTTGTTCATCATGATTTTCGCACCGGTGTTCTCCTGGATCTGGATCAAGCTGGCGCAATCCGGCAAGGAGGTTGCCGCCCCCTACAAGTTCACCATCGGCCTGGTGCTGTTGGGTTGCGGTTTCTTGGTACTCAACCTGGGACAAGGCAGTGCCGAGGCCGGGCTGGTACCGTCCATCTTCCTGATCATGCTGTACCTGCTCCATACCCTGGGGGAATTGTCCCTGTCTCCGGTCGGGCTGTCCCTGGTGACCAAATTGGCACCCCGGGAAATCGTGGGTTTCCTCATGGGCATTTGGTTCCTGTCCTCCTCCATCGCCCACCAGGCCGGTAAGCATATCGCGAAACTGACGGCCGTGGATCCCGCTGTGGCGACTCCGGAAGCGAGCCTGGAGCTGGCGATGGGCGTCTTTAACAACATTGGTTTCTTCGCCATCGGTTCGGGTGTGGTCCTGTTCTTGCTCGGTCCGGTCATCACCAAGTGGATGCACGGTATCAAGTGAGCCTGGCGGGGTACATCCCGCCTGCTCATCGTCCGACGGTGGTTCCATCGCGGCTGTCTCGATTCTTCGGATCGATTAGGAATCCGCCGGTCGACAGGTCCGGTAGCGGGACGACCGAAGCGGACAAGATTGCGCCCGTTTCGCGGAAGGTGCTCCGACCGCGAAACGGGCGTTCTCATTTTCGGCCGTATGTTGCGTCATTTCGGGTAGGGCGGCTCGCCAACACCGAACGTCACGCAGCCATCGAACACAGGGAAACGGAACCTCGGACGGGAAAGGGACCAGCTCAGCTTTCGCACCTTAATAACCAAATCGAATATTTTGATTGCAAGGTTCGCATGATTGTACAATAACATAAGCTGCTCATAACCCAAGAGTCTTTATGGCGCATTTCGCCTTTTGGACAGGACGGCCGGCGGCGCGCGCGAGCACGTCGCCGGCCGTCCTAATAAATATAAAAGGCGCGGGGCTGCGCCCAGCGCCCTTTATTGTGCAGGACGTGGCGCATCAGCGGGTATGATGACTAAGAACAACAGGGAATCAATGTTTTGTAATTGATTATTTGGTAGGGTTGAGGTGCGGAAGAGGAGGACCATGGCCGGATGCATCCGGTCAGCCGGGCAACGCCCAAGGGGCGCAACGGCGCGCTACGCAACCGGGATGAAAAAGTCCAGGGGCATGCGCATCAGGGTAATTTCTGGTCGAAGGAACTATTCCGACAGGCAGGCGAGCGGTTTCCAAGGAAGCCCTTATGGCTTGCCACCTTTCAGTGGCTGGGTCCATTTGGCCAGTTCCGGGCACCCCTGATAGGCGGGGTCCAGCATACAGTAAGTGGAGCGCACCTTTTCCTGGATCCAATCGGCCATAAAATCGGCGCGTTTCTCCTCGATGGTAGCGCTTTGGATCTTGGCGTAATCCTTTTGGAGGCTGGCGACGTGTGGATCCGTGCGGCTTTGGAGCTGGACGATGCGGTAATACGATTCCCCGCGCGGGTCCGTGAAGCTGAAGGGTTTGGAAATGCCGCCGACTTTCATGGTATCGATGGCAAAGTAAATGTCCGGTTCCAGGTCACCGATTTCAAAAAATGAATTGCCGGATAGCGGGTTGACCAGTTTGCCGTCGTTATTGAAGCTTTGGACCTGGTCATAGCCGAATTGTTTGACGGCGGCAGAAAAGGAGATGCTGTCCTGCAAGAGCAGGTTGCGGACAGAATCCAGCTTTTCGGAGGCAAGCCGGAGATCTTCCTGGGTAATTTCAGGTTTCACGAGGATATGGCGGGTATGGATGGTATTGCCGCGGCGACTGAGCAATTGGATAAGGTGGAAACCGAATTCCGATTCCACGACCGGCGATATTTCACCTTCCTCCAGTTTGTAGGCGGCAGCTTCGAACGCCGGAACGAATTTGCCGCGTTTGGTCCAGCCGAGGTCTCCGCCCAGCCGGGCGGAGCCGAAGTCGTCGGAATAAGTGCCGGCGATAACTTCGAAGGCTTCCCCGTCGACCAGGATTCGACGGCGGAGGCCCTCCAGTTTGTCGATGGCCAGCTGCCGTTCCGTGGCATTGACGGCCGGTTGGATCACGATTTCACCGATTTCCACTTCCGCATTGAAATAGGGGAGGCTGTCGCGGGGAATCTTACGAAAAAAAGCCTTCACTTCCGACGGGGTGACCTTGATGTGCTGCATGACCTGGGAGCGCATCCGGTCGGACAGGAGTTGGTTGCGGAGGTCCTCGCGGAAAGCCTCCTTGACGTCGTTGACGGTTTGCCCGTAATAGTCCTCGAACTGTTCCACGCTTCCGCCCATGTACTCCAGGATTTGGTCAATCCGGGCGTTGAGCTGAGACTCCACCTCCTCCTCGGTCACCTCGACACTGTCGAGTTTTGCCTGGTTGACGAGCAGTTTTTGCGTCAAGAGATTATCCAGGACCACACAACGGGCAGATTCCGGGAGTTTGCCGCCCTGTCTTTCCTGAAGAAGGGCGACTTGTTCTTCCAACTCGGAAAGCAGCACGACCTCCGATCCGACGAAAGCGATGACCTTTTCGATGACCTCCCGTTGTCCGAAGAGCGGGGAAAGGAAACCCGGACCGATGGCGAAGAGTACGAGTAGGACGATTTGTGGCAGGAAACCTGATTTCATGGTGAAAAGCTGGTATGTCGGTGATGCCGGTGAAGAAAGTAGGTTGCCGGCCGAAGCCCGGGACCTCATTCGTAGATGGTAACCTGTTTGTTGTTGAGCGCCTCGTTGTAGAGCTTCTCTTTCAGTTCGTTGAGTAGGTTGGCCCGGCGCTTGTGGATGATGACCTTCCTGATTTGCTCTTCGATCTGGGTGAGCGGTGCGAATTGTTTCCGGGGAAGGATTTCGAAAACCTTCAGGAAATAATAGTCCTCCTCATACCGGCGGGTGAAGTTCATCCGCCTTTTGATATTCTCTTCGGTGATGACCCCTTGGGGCATCATGGCGGCGAGTTCTCCGATCGTATACCAGACCGACGTATCCAGCTTGATGCTTTCCGCGTGGATATCCGCCCACTGGACCAGGGAGTCACGGATTTCCGGGACATCGGAATCCCACCATTCAATGGCTTTCTTCAGGTTGTTCGCCTTGCGGGAGGCTTTCATGAAGTGGCATCGGACGGAGAGTTCCTCCAACTGGAATTCGTCCTTGTTGCTATTGTAAAATGCCTGCAGTTCCTTTTCACTGACCGTCGAGTCGAGCATCTTGTCCAACACGGCGGTTTCGTAGTTCAGGATGACGAGCGAGGCCCGGTAGTCATCCACGAGCTTGTCGATGTTCAGTTCCGCCGGCAATTTGGTCTCCGCTTCCTTGAGCAGGGCGGCTTGTTTCACCCAATCGCGAATGTAGGTCTTGACCAGGGTCGCACTATCTTCCGGAGACATCCCATCGTGAATCATGCCATCCATATCGGATAAGTACAGCGACTTGTCATAGACGGTAGCCAGCTTCAGGTCATCTTTCCCGCGGCGGACCTGCGTGTCGTTTCCCTTGCCGCAGGAGACGAGCAGGAGGACCGACAGCCACAGGCAAGTAAGGACATGCAGGGCAGACAGGTGGTGCAGGTTCCCGGGCAGATTTTTTCGGGGGGGGCGAATCGGTTCGATATCGGACATGTACTGGAACATCATGTTGGAATTTGTTTTGCCGACCCGGAAATCCGGAGGAATCGGTCCGACAAATTTCTTTGTACCATACAAGGTGCAAGTTAGCAAAAAAAAGCTTGTACGGGGCAATCAGGCGGGGGCTACGCCCGATTTCGGTGCCCGGCGAGGCGGAAAGGCCATGCGGGAACAGGGTTATTTCCTTGCCAAGGTTTGGAGCACCTTGTCGTACACCTTCACTTTATAGGCTTTCCGCAGGCCGTCGAGCCATTGTTGCTCGAGCTGGTCCTGGTAGTCGGCCACGACATAACCCCTGGCCTCCTGGAGGGTTTTCTGCGTCGGGGGGAGTACCTCATCCACCCGGAAGAAAATGAAAGACCTTTGTTTCTTATCGGTTTGGGTCGGGCTGATGGCACCGGGTTCCCAAGTGATTTGGTCCAACAGTTCATTCCTGCCTTTTTCGACCCGCTTGGTCTGGATGGAGACGACGGTCTGGGTGCTGTCTTGGTTGAAGGTGGCCAGGATCTGCTCGGCGGAAAAGGTCCTGGCCGCTTTCCGGATGGCATCGAGTTGTTCCGGATGACGGTCCGATACGGAGAATTGGGTCACTTCGGCCCTTTGGGCCCATTGGTAGCGGTCTTTTCGCTGCTGGTGGAAGGCCTCCAGGCCGGCGGAATCGGCCGCTGCCTTGTCCCATACCGCCTGTTTGGTGATTTCGAACAAGAGGACACCTTCCTCATATTCCCGCATCAGCGCCTTGAAATCCGGATATTTGTTTTCCAATTGTTTCTCTTCGTATTGAATGGCCATTTCCGCCACAAAGTCACGGTAGAGCTCCTCGAGGACCGCTTGCACCCCTTCCCGGGCTTTCTGTTGCCGCTTCCGGGATGCTTTTTCGAGATAGGATTCGAAATCGCCCAGGGTGTAGGAATTTGCCGGACCGAAGCTGCAGAGCCGGTTGGTATCAGCGGGGGTGGCGGCTTTCCAGCGATAGGTGAGGAAAGCGCCGGTCGTATCTGAAGACAAGGAGTTGGCCAGTATGCCGAGGGTTGTACGGCTTTCGGAAAAACCGGCGTCCCGTTTGATGCGTTCGATCATGGCCTGGCGGGCTTCCTCGAAACGGGCGTCCTGCTTGATGGTGTTTTGCAGGCGGACCTTGACCTGGGCGTAGGGTTCTTCCCGGCGCAGGCTGATCCTTTGGATGATATGCCATCCGATGGCCGTTTGGACGGGTGGGCTGAATGCGCCGTCGGTGGACAGGGCGAAGGCGCCGTCCTCAAAATTTTTTTCGAAGCGGTTGATTCCGAAAAATCCGATGTAACCGCCTTTCGAGGCGGTATTCCGGTCGTCGGACATGTCCTTCGCGAGCTGTGCGAAATCAGCGCCACCCGCCAAGAGCTGGTGGATGGAGTCGATCCGATGCCTGGCCTTGATGAGGTCGGGGTACTTCTCGTTCCGCACCATGATGTGGGCGACCTCCATTTCGCCCCTGGCGGGTCTGCGTTCATGTACCTTGAGCAGGTGGTATCCGGAAGCGGTACGGATGGGGCCGACGGCCAGGCCCGGCGGGGCTGTGTAAGCCGCATCCTCCAAGGCATGGAAACCGTTGGGGAAAGGGGCCGTTACGAAACCGACCCTGCCCTTGTTTTTTGCGACCTGCGCGTCGGTGGAATAGCGGAGTGCCACATCCTCGAAGGAGGTGCCTTGCTCGAGGCTGGCCATGGCTTCCCGGGCCTTGTTCCAGGTGTCCAGGGTGTCCGTCGGGGCAGGGGAGGGGAAAGGCAGGAAAAGATGGCTGATGTCTACATCCTGGCGGGAACGTTCATACACCGTTTTCACCAACTTTTCCGTCACCTCGCGGTCGATGAGGTAGGAATCCGCCAGTTGTCGGCGATATCCCGCCAGTTCCTGCCGGAGGGCGGAAATCGTATCCAGCTTCATTTCCCGGGCCTTCCTGACCTTGAGCTTGAAATTGACGTAAAGGTCCAGGTACTCCTCGAGGGAGGCCCGGGAGAAATCGCCCTTGTCTCCGTTCGTCTTGCCATAGATGTACCGGAATTCGGAAAGGGGGACGGGTACGTTGTCTACGGTGAAAAGGACCGGGTCCTGCGATTGGGCGGACAGGTCGGCCAGCGGCAGCAGGGCGGTCAGCAGCAGGATTCGGAGAACCGACAGCCGACGGGAGCCGGTCCGAAGGGCAGCGGGTAATGGTAGGGAACGATTCATTTGTCGGATACCTGAGTTAGCTTGGGTATGGCCGGAGGGGCGGAAAGACCTCCCGAAGAATTGCCAACGGGGCAAAAGTAAGAAAAATTCCTTTAGCCCCAACCTGATTGTCCCGACCCGTCCGGGTCCTGCCGGTGGGCGGCGAAGCGCTCGATGAGCTGGTCGTCGTAATGGTCCGCCCGCTCCAGCAGCAGCCGGAACAATCGGATGCCGGTTTCCACGGACAAGAATCGGTCCGGGATGACCAGGGAGAGGATGACAAGCCGCCCCTGCATGCGGAAGGAAAGGTATTCCATGGAAAAATTTTCCCGGAGTAGGAAGGCGTAGACCGGCAGGAAACCCTCCGGCCCCAGTTCGCAAAGTACGGCCTCACAAGTCACCAGCCCCCCCGGCTCGTAATAGCTGATGTTCACGCGGGCGCTGCCCTGGGCGACTTCCCAGGTATTGGGTCCGCGGCGGGCCAATCGGACCGGTTTCCCGCAGGCGTGGAGGATTGTTTCCACCGTCCGGGCCATCCCGGCGGGTTCGTATTCCGGTTCGAGGCAGGGAAACGTGATCCGGTGCCCGCAGGCAGGGCACCGGCTGTTGTGGCCGTCCGCTTGGTAGGGGATGACCTGGCGGCAGTTGGCACAGCGGGTGGCGGTTTGCGTCCGGTACGGGGCGGCGGCCGCGATGTCTTCCGCCAGCAACCTCACCGGGAGGGAGAAACCGATGTTTTCCGCCGGCGAAATGATGAACGTATTGACCCCGATGATCTCGCCGGCTTCGTTGACCAGCGGGCCGCCGCTGTTGCCGGGGTTCAGCGATGCGTCGTGCTGGATGTAGGGAATGCCGTCCTCGCGCATGGCCGGATTCGAGACGATGCCCTGGGTGGCCGTGAACTTGAGCCCGTATGGGTGCCCGATGGCAACGACACGGTCCCCTGCCTTGACTTCCGGGTCGGCGGCAAGCCGGAGCTCCGGTTCTTCGGCGCCGAGGGGCGCGTCCAGCAGGGCGATGTCGAAATGGGGGTCCGTGAACAATACCCGGCGGAGTTGCCGGGGGAACAGGCTCCCGTCCACCGTTACCTCCCGGTTCCCGTCCACCACATGGTGGTTCGTCACGATCATACCCTGCCCGGAAAGATGGAAACCGGTTCCGGTACTGTATGGCGTGGCAATCTGTACAACGATATCCCGGAATTTTTCAATCACCGACTGCATAGGTAAATGGATGGTTTTAGCGGGGAAAATTACACAATTTCAAAAGGAATACCTGCGTTTGTCCCTGGTTGTCCGCCCGGTGACTTTCGGATGGTCGGCCGTCGGCCCGGGGAGCGGGCCGGGCCCACGGGGGAGGATGGGCCGCCGCCGGATTTGGTCCTGCGACAGGAGACAGGGATTTTCGGCACACGACCTTCCGGAATGCCGAAAAAAATTTTTTCGCACGGTCCGCTTATTTCGTTTAAATTTGCCAAAGGCTGGGGAACGGTGTGGTCGAACAGCCGGTCATCGTCCGCGCTACTGCGTCTTACGATCCAGCCTTGCCACCGGAGTGCGGCCGTAGATGACCGGAAAGCTTCACCGCCGAAACCGGCTGAGCGAAACGAATGCAAATTCCCGGGCTTGTCGGCCTTGGTAAGCTAAACCACCGGTACCCTCCGGCCGGGAGCCGCCAACGGTAATCCGCAATCCCAGGGATTTCAAACCACTCCTATCCGGGCCCGATGCACAAGCGCATTCCCCAAGAATCGGCGTCCAACACGCAGGTGCCTGCCAAGGAAGGTAGTGTGGCGTATGCAGCGTGAACAGGGGGTTCCCTAAATGTAGGGAAACCGACAGGTCGCAAAAAATCTCCGCCCTGGCACCGAATTACCGATAAAGTACTTTTATTTGCGCCTGTATCCGTTTCCGGTGTAAGCGCTCCGGCAACCCGCCGGCGGAATCGGCACCGAGGGATATCCGACCGACACCCTATTGTTTGTCAACATACAACATCAAAGATGAAAATCAAGCACTTATTCCTGGCGCTCGCGCTGATGTCAAGCCTCGTCCTTCCGGCGCAGGATATCCATTTCTCACAGTTCTACCTTTCGCCGCTCAATCTCAACCCCGCGATGACCGGCTTG
This sequence comes from uncultured Saprospiraceae bacterium, assembly GCA_964573725.1. Taxonomy (GTDB): domain Bacteria; phylum Bacteroidota; class Bacteroidia; order Chitinophagales; family Saprospiraceae; genus UBA6168. The sequence goes on along the minus strand of CAZNLJ010000001.1, from coordinate 114,945 downwards.
ATGAACTGCAATGTCAGATTGACCGCCAACTACAGGAACCAATGGGCCAGTGTGTTGAAAAGCAATGCCTATTCTACGTATAATACCTCCTATGACCAACGTATCCCGGTCGGACGCTACGATTATTTTGGAATCGGCGGAACCTTCTGGGGTGATCGCGCGGGGGAAGGGAACTTCGCAACGATAACCGGGAAATTGTCCGGCTCCTACAGCAAGAAGATGGGGGGCGGGCGGAAAGACGCCCATTACCTGGTGGTGGGGGCCGAAGCCGGACTCGCCCAACGCAGTCTTGATTTCCTGAAATTGCGCTGGGGAACCCAGCATGACGGCAACGGCGGTTTCTGTGCCAATTGCCCCTCGCTCGAGGAAAGCAATTTCGACCAGGACAACTTCATCTTCGCAGATGCGGGCGCCGGCCTGCTCTGGTTCTCGGTATTCGATGCCGATAATAATTTTTACATCGGCGCTGCCTATCACCACCTCAATCGCGCCAACCAATCCTTCGATTCCGCCAACGAGGACTTCCTGTACAGCCGTTTTACCGTCCACACCGGCGGGGAATTCGAAATCAGTCGCAAGGTGGGTTTGGTGCCCGGCATCATCGCCATGTTCCAAGGCCCCTCTTTCCAGTTGAATTCCGGCACCAGCCTCAAGTTCAACCTGGGTAGCGGTAAAGGGAAATTCAGCGATTACCAGGCCTTTTATTTCGGTACCTGGGTCCGTGTCTCCAATCGGGTCATCAGCGGGGTGCTGACGGACGCCGTTATCCTCTCCACCCGCTTCGATTACAACCAGTTTACACTCGGATTCAGCTACGATGTGAATGTCTCCGCGCTCCGGCCCGCCAGCAACAGCAACGGTGCATTCGAGTTCGCCCTCGCGTACAAGTTCTGCGGGAACGAAAGAAGGGGCGTGTATTGCCCGAACTTCTGACGGGAGCCTGTCCTGGCCCGTGAAACCGTAGCCCGCTGACCCGGGGTGTCCGGCCCGCATAGGGCTCGGTTTCCCGGCCCTGTCGTGCGCGGACTTCGACGCGTACGCGCAGGTGTCCGTTCCAATCGACTCCGCGTGGTCTGCACTTGCCACATCCCGGCCTGAATACCTCAACCGCACCAATCCATAGCGTTGCCCTGTATAACCACTTCGAGTGGGCCGGGTTTCCGGAAACCTTTGACTTCCCCCTTCCTCAGTGGGTATCCGGCTCGGCGGGGAAGATGATCCCCGGTATGCCAATCGGTTCCATTCCCTTCGGGATGAGGGGCGGTCCGGTGTGGACTCCTGCGGATGTCATCGGAATAAGGTCCTCGGCATATCCGGCCGGAATCGGATGCCCCGGTCAATTCCGGCCGGACAAGGCCGTTTCGTCGGCCGTTGCTGTCCTACATACGCAGCGGTGGCCTTTCGAACGGAAATCGGAGCCTCCGGCGATTTACCGGGATCATACGGACCGGAATCAGCCGGAAATCGCGTAAGATTAAAGTTGCATGGCATGATTAAGGTACCCGATAAGCGGTATTTCTCGTAGGTGCAAATATTTTATGGTTCCAAATTATTCCAAGCGGCCAAAAAATAAGAACTTTGAACCACAAATGATGGTTGGAATACGTTTCCGGAACACCCCATTCACGGTGTCCATTCAAGTTCAACGGTAGAAAGTGGATATGACTGCCGGTTTCATCCGAAAACTTTTTCCCAGGCCCTTTTGAACAAGAGCCTGGATTGCTCGGAAAGCCCTTTGCATTGCAGGTCCTTTCCCTCAAGCGGAGTTGCTAAGTTCTCTGCAAAACATTTACAACTATGTTTGGAAACGACAAGAAGAAAGACCATGCGAAAGCCGGTATCATGCCGGTTTCCGCCACGCACTCTTTGAACAGCCTGGTTCAGCACACCATCATTGAAGGGAAAGTGACGGCAAGCCATGACATCCGCATCGACGGGGTCATCAAGGGAGACCTGATTTGCAATTCCAAGGTCATCATCGGTTCATCCGGATCCATCGAGGGTACCATCAACTGCGAAAATGCTGTCATCGAAGGTCGTTTCAACGGAACCATGTATGTAAAGGAAACCCTTAACATCCGTGAATCTGCCCAGGTGCACGCAGAGGTCAATTACGGCAAGTTGATTGTCCAGGCCGGTGCGGTCATCAGCGGGTCCTTCAAGGTACATAACGACAAAGGGAACGGCGCGTTGAAAGCTTCGGATGCCGAGCTGCTGAAGGTGTCCGGAAACGGCACGCCCTCCTCCGTGGCACTGGCGGGAGCCGCTTCCACCCAGCGTAAGAACTGATTGCCCGGCCGTCTTCGTTGCGAAGCATCTATACTTACCTGCCTTTCGGCAGCTCACACTCTTTTAAAAGGTCAGTTGGCGTCCGCTTGCTGACCTTTTACAGTTGCGAACGTCCAAGCCTTTTTCACGCGCATGACAGCCCTGGCCCGACACTATCGTTCCCTCGCGCTGCTTGCCGCTGTCCTTGCGGTGGCCATCGGTGTGGCCCATCAGTTGTTACCCGGTCGTTTTTCCCTGTCCTGGTCGCTTTGGGCCTTGGCTGCCTATACGGTATGGTCCTTGGTTTCCTGTAAATGGGCGGCTGTTTCCGCGGTTAGCCGACAACGGAATGCCTTCCTGCAGGCTTTCATGACCTTGGTTTTCGCCCGGCTGTTCCTGACCCTGCTGGTCATCTGGTTGTCCTACCGGTTTTTGCCCCGGAAGGATGGATTCCTCTTCGTTTACCTCGGTATTTACCTGGTGATGTCGGTACAGGAAGCGATGGCTTGGTCCGGATTGGCAAGGTCCGCTCCCCCTTGAGCCTTCCCGGCACCAACCGGACCATACGCGCGTTCCGGAAATTGTCTTCGCTTCGTCGTGGCTTCTGCGTGATAATATTCCTACCTTTAACATCCGGTTCGTCCGGTGGCCCCCTATGGCCTGTCCTGCGCGCTTTCCATCCGGTGGCCCCGGCCATCGGTGCTTCGGGATGAATCGACGGGCTTGCCTGTGTCGGCCTGACTACCTGAAAATTAAGAACAGCTTATGCAGTCGGATGAATTGGCCGTCCAGCTGGACAATGGGCCCACCTTCTCCTTCCATCCCGGAACGACGCCCATGCCGGACATCCTGCGGACCGGCGCTGCCGAATATCATGTACTGGACAAGGCCGGCTCCGCTTACCGGGTATCCGTCCTGTCGCACGACCTGTCGGCCGGAACGGTGCATCTCGAGGTGGACGGTATCTCTTTCCACGCACGAATTACAGATCGATACGACCGCCTGGTGCAGGAAATGGGATGGCAAGACCAGGCCCTGCACCAGGTGCGGGACGTGAAGTCACCCATGCCGGGTTTGGTCCTCCAGGTCCTGGTGGAAGTGGGTCAGGCGGTATCCGAAGGAGACCCCCTGCTCGTGCTGGAGGCGATGAAAATGGAGAATGTCATCAAGTCTCCCGGGGCCGGCCTCGTGAAGGCAGTCCTGGTGGAAAGGGGCCAGGCGCTGGAGAAGGGCCAGTGCATGGTGGAGATGGCATGATGACCGACAATGACTGAAATGGACAATACCAACCGATCCGTCGCAAACTCCGGGGCCGCTCCTTTTGTCCGGCAATTCCTTTGGCTGGCTTGTCTCTTCGGCGGCAGCGCCACCCTGCTTGGGGCCTTCGGGGCACATGCGCTGAAAGACGTCCTGTCTGCCTATCAGCTTCAGATATACGAGACCGGTATCCGCTACCAGTTCTACCACACCTTTGCCTTGGTGGCCGCCGCCTGGTGGGGCGGGTGGGGGAATCCCCGCCGGGCACGGATGGCGGGCTGGTTGTTCGTAGCCGGGATCTTGTGTTTCAGTGGCTCCCTCTACCTGTTGGCGCTGCGCGAGGTCCTGGGTATTCCCGACGTTGGGAAATATGTCGGTTGGATTACGCCGTTGGGCGGTACGCTGTTCGTCGCCGGTTGGGGAGCCCTGCTCCTGGGGGCCGGCGGTGGGAATCGGCAGGCCTGAGCCCAGTCGGTCGGCCCGTCGGTTTGTCTTCTTCCCCACCGGACCGGATCCCGCTCATCGTCCTTCCATACGCGCCGCTATGTCCTGCAGGATGGCTCCGACCAGGATGCCCCTGTTCGCACTTTTCTTCTCCCCCTTGGCATTGATGACCATCCCGCCTTCCGAGAGCAGTTTTCCGGCATGATGCACGGCCACCACCTGCCAGCTCTGGTTGAAGACGGGAGATCCGCTGGATCCTGGTTCCGTATCCGCGGCATAAAAGACATAATTGTTCCAAACCGAAAACACTTCGTTGGCGGTCAACGCGATTTGTTTCACATCGCCATTCGGGTGCTGGATGATGTTGACCGGATCTCCCGGTACCGGTACCGCGTCCGCCGCCATGGTCAGCATGCCCCATTCCGAGAGGGGGACGCCTCCCTGCATCGGTAGCACCTTGACGCGGGTGTAATCCAGTTCCAGGCTCGGATTGGTGAGGAAGTCGTCCGGATCGAACCGGTATTGGTATCTCTTTTTTCGTTGGCCGGCGGCATCCTCCTCGAAATTGAACTCCACATAGGCTGTTTCGGCCTCCTCTTCCGTTCGGAGGACGTGGTGGTTGGTGACCAGGTATTCGCCCTCGACCAGGAAACCGGTCCCGGTGGCGTGGCCGTTGACCACGCGTCCGACGCTCCGGGTAGCACGGAGGGCCATTTCCAACCAACCGATCTTGACCATCCGGCTCTTGTCCCCGATAATTTTCTCCAATGCGGTGTCATCCGGCACCTGGAAATTCATGCCTTTGATACCGGACAAGAACTGGTTTAAGCTCATTTTTCCGGGGATGCTGTCCAGCAGGTATAGTAGGGCTGCGCGAATTTGAGCATTTGTCCGGTGGTAATGGTCGACGGGCAGCAACCCGCGCAGCATATCCCGTTCATTCCGCCGATAACGGCCCTGTTGCAAGATGAGGTCGTTAGACAGACCGATCCGGAATTCTTCGTCCATCCGGATCAACAGCCGGAATGCATCTTCGAGGGCATCCTCTGCGATCAATTCCTTTATTTGTCTGAGATAACTGGTCAGTGCCGTCTGCATGGGTATCGTAGTTTGAGGGTCCTGGAGGCGGAATCCATCCGATGGCCGATCCATCTGTCCACCGCGCCGGTACAATGATATCTCAAAAATTTGAATCGGCGGAATGCCCGGCGGGTTCCGTACAGCAGACCGTATGTTTTCGGGAGGCAATTGACTTTTTTGGGGTGGTCTGGTTCCGGCTGCCGGCCGAAGGGCGGCAGGTGTGCATACCTGAATGCGTCTGCTTTTCCGCAAATGGGTACCCCGACGGGCGCCCGGTCGCAGGGGACGGCATCGGGCGTGCGGGGCGGCCGGCGGATTTGGGACAGTTTCTTACCTTTACCTTTCCGGGGCGCCGTCCGCTCGCTCCGGGTTTCATACAATGCCATGCCCACATGCTTTCCGTATCCATGGAAAAAGGCAACAAGTGTTTCTATGTCATCGGGCTGGACCTCGGGACATCTTCCGTCAAGGCGGTAGGATTCGACCGGACCGGTCATGTCCTGTGCCGGCAGTCCGTGCCGTTGCGCATGCTGTCCCCCGCGCCCGGCCGACAGGAACTGCGGGCCGAGGTCGTATACCGGGCGGTCCTGTCGGTGGTCCGTCGTTGCGTCGCCTGCCTGGCTTGTCCGCCCGCGGCAATCGCATTGAGCAGTGCCATGCACAGTGTGTTGGCGGTGGATGAGGCCGGCCGGCCCTTGACCCCCCTGCTGGTCTGGGCGGATACCCGCGCGGCGGACATGGCGGAACCCCTGCGCGGAACCGGATTCGCTCGGGAGGTCCACCATCGTTGTGGTACGCCCTGGCATGCCATGCTTCCGCTTTTGAAAATACCGTGGATCCGAGAGCACCTGGCTGATATCATGCCGGCCGTCCACCGGTTTCTCGACATCAAGTCATATGTCGTCCAGCGGCTGTGCGGCGTGCCCTTACTGGATACCAGCCTGGCTTCCGCCACAGGGCTGTTCGATGGTTTTACCGGAGACTGGTTCGGTCCGTCGTTGGACTTTGCCGGGATTAGTGCCGCAGCGCTTCCGGAGTTGGTCTCCACCCGGGCTGCGCTGCCCCCGCTGCTGCCGGGGCCGGCCCGTTCGATGGGTATACCAAGGGATATCCCTTTCCTGATAGGTGCGGCCGACGGCTGCCTGTCCAACCTTGGGGCCGGAGCCGGACCGGAGTGCCGCCGGGCGGTCCTCACCGTCGGGACCAGTGCGGCCTTGCGGGTATCTACCCGGACAATGGATATCCGGCCATCACCGGCCCTCTTCCGATACGGGCTGTTTACCGACTGGTTCGTCATCGGCGGGGGGAGCAACAGCGGAGGGGCCGTATACGACTGGTTCACCCGTACATTCCTGGGGCGAACGCCTGGTCACGCCGCTGTCGGTGCCGCACAGGAACGCCTGGCCGACCTTCCGCCCGGTTCGGCCGGACTGACGTTCCTGCCGTACTTGCTGGGCGAACGGGCTCCGGTCTGGGATGCCGGTGCAAAGGGTTGTTTTCATGGCATCGGCATCCGACATACGAGAGACCATTTTCATCGGGCGGTACTGGAAGGCCTGTGCTTCAATCTCCGGCTGGTCGGGGATTCCTTGGAAAGGGCGGGCCACGGTTTCGACCATATCCTGGCGGACGGGGGCTTTACGAACCACCCGGCCTGGTTGCAGCTGGTGGCCGATGTATTCGGAAAACCGGTGCAGCGGGCATCCGTGGCGGACAGTGCCGCGCGCGGGGCGGGTATCCTGGCCATGCAATACTTGGGACTGCAGACGGAGGACTGGCATTCCGGAGGGATGCCCATCCCATCGCCTATCTTCCGGCCGGACTTGTCCCTGCAGGACACCTATCGGGCATGCATCGATGCATTTGCCGGGCTTTATGGCCGGCTTCGCCCGCCGGTTGAGGCCCAAAACCCATGAATTGCCCGGTCCCGAAGTTCAAAGGAAAAAAAGAACCGACGATATGATAGTCATTAAGAAAGCCACGGAGGCGGACCTGCCGCTGGTACTGTCCTTCATCCAGGAACTGGCGGCTTACGAGCGCTTGTCCCACCTGGTCGTCGCCACGGAGGCCGACCTGCGGGAGCATCTGTTCGGGGAGAATAGGGTTGCCGAGGTGCTCCTCGGTTACGAGGGAACGGAACCTGCTGCTTTCGCCCTTTTCTTCCGGAATTTCTCCACTTTCCTGGGCAAGCCCGGCATCTATTTGGAAGACCTTTATGTCAAGCCGGTGTTCCGGCGTAAAGGTTATGGCAAAGCCTTGTTGAAAGCACTTGCCCGCTTGGCTGTGGAACGGCGTTGCGGCCGGCTGGAATGGTCGGTATTGGATTGGAACAAACCGGCGATTGATTTCTACCGGGAAATGGGGGCGGTAGCATTGGATGACTGGACCATGTTCCGCCTCGCCGGCACGGCATTGTTACAGGCTGCCGAATGATGGGGGGCAGGAGGACATGCCGACCGGCGGCGGGCTATTTGCCGAACAAGACCAGCCAGTCGTCCACTTGGGAGCCCGATCCGGCTTCCGTCAGGCAGGCTGCATATTTCCACTGGGGGTCCAGGACCATCTGACGGTGGCCACGCCCCGGATATCCCGCGTCTATCAGGAGCGTGAGGACGGCGGTACGGACCCCATGGCCGCCGGGCAGGATGATCTCGTTGCCGTCGGTCAGGTCGGGGCAATCCCGTCGGATCCGTTCCCATGGCCAGGAGCCATCCGTTCCCCGATGGGTCAGGGCGGGTGTCCCGGATTGGTCTTCCAGGTGTTTCCGGCCGCACAGGTAAAGACATTGGACCGGGGAAAGCGGTTCCATCGGCTTTGTCTGCCGCAGCACCGTTCGCAATTCCTCCATGGCCGTCCTGCGGGTCGGATCGTCGTCGGTAGCAGCCAGTATGGACCGCTCCAGCAGAGGCAGGTAGGCGGCCGGGTTGGTCCTGACGAGATTGATCTCATCGAGCAGCATCTTTTCCGACGTACTGAGGTATCCGGCGACAGCCGGCCGGAAAGCCTGGCCCGGGGAGACGGTCGTGGCGGCTGTATGTTGATTTTCCGCAGGTGAGAGCGTATCCGGCGGGAAGACGCCGGCTTGTCGGGGCTCCGTAGGAATGGCCGGATATTCCGCAAGGCCGGTCACCGGAAGCCCCGCAAGCAAGGAGCCCGGGTAAGGCAGCTTGTCGGGGGCGGCAAGGTCCTGCCCCGCCAGGGCAGGGCAGTCGCAGTCTTCGGTCCGCAGGACCATACCCGGTTCGAGGGGCTCGTCCGGCGCCAGCCGGTTGAACAATCGGAACCGCATTTCCGTATATCCGTACAAGGCGGCGATGCCTGCCGCCGACTCCCCGGACTGGACGATATGGGTCGGCCCCGCTTGCATCGGGTAGGTACCCGGGGGCGGTGTATCCGTCGCTTTCGGCGGCAGGACCCTCAGCGCCTGGCATGGGGAGAGCAAGTCCCCGTCGAGCTGGTTCCAGGCGCGCAGGTCGGACACCCGTACCGCGTAGATGCCGGCGATTCGAAAGAGCGTTTCCCCTTTTTGTACGATATGGACACCTTCCCGGTTACTTTCAGGACATTGGGAGAAGGCCGGAAGCGCGGATGCCAGGGCCAGGGGCAGAAGGGTCAGCAGGTTTCGCATGGTACACGGAATGCAACGGACACTTTCCAGTTCAGGACCCTGGCGAGGCCGTCGATTGATGAAATACGGCAGGCTGTCTAAAGTGTTTGGGGTCGGAGGCTTGCCGTCTCAAAGATAATGGTTACCTTGAAACCTTGGAAATGCGGCGGCGTGCAGTGCCGTCCTGCCGGGGTCAGGTTGGTCCCCGGTCGGAATGAATGACGTGCAGTTCCCGTAATACAGCAAAAAAAAACAGCATATGACAGATTTGGAAATCGCCCGGGACGTGAAGTTGAAGCCCATCCGGGAAATCGCGTCCGCCCTGGGCATCGGTGAGGACGATTGGCAGCCCTATGGCCATTTCAAGGCCAAGTTGCCCCTGCATTTGATTGACAAGGACAAAGTGAGCCGGGGGAGGCTGGTGCTGGTGACGGCGATTTCGCCGACCCCTGCCGGGGAAGGGAAAACCACCATGAGCATCGGATTGTCGCAGGGGCTCAACCGGATCGGATGCAAGACCTGCGTGGTCTTGCGGGAACCCTCGCTCGGTCCGGTTTTCGGCATGAAGGGCGGGGCGACGGGCGGCGGCTACTCGCAGGTCCTGCCGATGGAAGACATCAACCTGCATTTCACCGGTGACCTTCCGTCGGTGGAAAAAGCCCATAATCTGCTCGCTGCGCTCATCGACAATAACCTGCATTACCGGAAAGGGCCGGTCCGGCTGGATCCCCGGCAAGTCCTTTTCAAGCGTGTCATGGATATGAACGACCGCTCGCTCCGGCACATCGTCGTGGGATTGGGCGGTTCCGGCAACGGGATGCCGCGGGAAACCGGTTTCGACATTGCGGTCGCTTCCGAGGTCATGGCCATCCTCTGCCTGTCGGAGCACATTTCCGACCTCAAGCGCCGCCTCGGCAATATACTGGTCGGATTCAATTACGACCGGGAACCGGTCTATGCCCGCGACCTGCAGGCCCAGGGTGCCATGGCCGCCCTGCTCAAGGATGCGATCCAGCCCAATCTCGTCCAAACGCTTGAGGGATATCCCGCCATCATCCACGGCGGTCCCTTCGCCAACATCGCCCAAGGTACCAATTCGGTCATTGCCACCAAGACCGGCCTTTCCCTGGCGGATTGGGTCGTGACGGAGGCCGGCTTCGGGTCAGACCTCGGCGCGGAGAAATTCATGGATATCAAATGCCGACGCGCAGGCCTTCGCCCCGATGTCATCGTGTTGGTGGCCACCGTCCGGGCCCTGAAATACCATGGCGGCACCCCCTTGGCCGCCCTCGATTCGGAAAACCCGGAGGCGGTCCGCCGCGGACTGCCCAACCTGGAAAAACACCTTGAAAATACCAGGCTGTTCGGTGTTCCTGCCGTGGTGGCCATCAACCGATTCCGCCGGGATAGCCCCGCGGAAATCGCCTGTATCGTCGACCGATGCGAAGCACTGGGCTTCCGGGCCGTCGTATCGGACGTTTGGGGACAAGGTGGCGCGGGTGCCGTAGACTTGGCCGGTACCGTGGTGGAGACCGCCCGGTCCCGACCGGCCGACTTCAAGCCCCTCTACGATTGGGACTGGCCGACGACGCAAAAAATCGAAACCATAGCGACCCGTGTCTACGGTGCCGAGGGGGTCGATTATACGCCGGCCGCCCAACTGCACTTGCGCAGGATCAACCGGCTCGGCTTGGATAAGGTGGGGGTTTGCATCGCCAAGACCCAAAAGTCCCTCTCCGACGACCCGCAGAAGATCGGACGTCCTACCGGATTCCGGCTGACGGTCCGGGAAATCGAGATTGCCGCCGGCGCGGAATTCGTCATTCCGGTCACGGGGGATATGCTCCGGATGCCCGGATTGCCGGAGTCTCCTGCCGCCGTGAATATCGATATCGATGATGCCGGCCATATTTCCGGATTGTTCTGAAGGGAGCGAAGCAAACCGCTGCGGATATCCGCCGTCGCGGCGGAAAGCGGAGGGAGGTAATTTCGCAAGCAAACCGATTCACCGGCCCAAGCCCGGGAAAAAAGCATCCTCCAGGTGCCGGACCGTATACTGCCCACCCGGCTGGAAAAGGACGGCGACAACGTCGAAACGAACCGCCCAGCTGTGGCCGATACTGGCCATGTAAGCCGATGCCGCCCGGAGTATCCGGTCCGTTTTCCGTTGGTCCACAAATATTTCCGGGGGGCCGAAATAGGTCTGGCTCCTTGTCTTCACTTCCACGAAGACCACCGTATCCCGGTCCCTGGCCACGATGTCGAGTTCGTACCGGCGAAACCGCCAATTCACCGCTTGTATCTCCAAGCCTTTTTGTCGCAACCAGTCCGTGGCAATTTCTTCCCCTCTTTTGCCCAGCTCGTTATGTTTTGCCATAAATTGATGAAATTTGCATGGCCTGGCAACCGCCGGGATCGCATCATCCGGGCGACGGCCGTGCCACCATCCGCCGGAGGAGGTCTCCGTGTCGCATCGGTCGGAAGCAGTCATGGACGCGTTTACCAAGATAAATGAAATATGGAAAAATTGACATTGGATTACCGGGCAGCCCTCGATTTTGTTTCGGAGGCGGAACTTGGATACCTCGCCGAGGCGACGGAGGCCGCCGCCCGCTTGCTGTACGACCGCAAAGGGCCGGGAAGTGAATTCCTCGGCTGGCTGGATTTGCCTCTACACTACGACCAGGACGAACTTCGGCGCCTGATGGCTGCCGCCAGCCGGATCCAACGACAGTCCACCGTGCTGGTGGTCATCGGGATCGGCGGTTCCTACCTGGGTGCCAAGGCGGCCATCGAATCCTTGGGCCATCATTTTTACAACGAACTCCCCGCCGGCACCAGGCAAACGCCGGCCGTTTATTTTGCCGGCACCAATATTTCCGGTACTTACCTACGGCACCTGTTGGAAGTGATCGGAGATCGTGACTTTTCCGTCAATGTCATCTCCAAATCGGGAACGACCACCGAACCTGCCCTGGCGTTCCGGGTCTTCCGCCGGCTGCTGGAGGAACGCTACGGAAAAACCGGTGCCCGGGAACGTATCTATGCCACGACGGACCGGACGAAAGGGGCGCTCAAACAGCTTTCCGACCAGGAAGGCTATGAGACCTTTGTCGTCCCGGATGATGTGGGCGGCCGGTTTTCCGTCTTGTCCGCCGTCGGCTTGCTGCCGATTGCCGTGGCCGGAATCGATGTCCAGGGTCTGCTCTCCGGTGCCGCCGCGGCCCGCGAGGACTTCCGGTCACCCTTCCGGGACAATCCCTGTTACCAGTATGCCGCCCTCCGGAATATCCTGAACCGGAAAGGCAAGCTTGTGGAATTGCTGGTGAATTATGAGCCTTCCCTGCATTTCATGGCGGAATGGTGGAAACAATTGTTCGGGGAAAGCGAGGGCAAGGATGGGAAGGGGATTTTTCCAGCCAGTGCCGACCTGACCACCGACCTGCATTCGCTCGGCCAATATATCCAGGATGGCCGCCGGCATCTTTTCGAAACGCTGCTGGAAATCGGGAGGCCAAGGCTGGACCTGGTCGTCGGCGAGGAAGCCGAAGACCTGGATGGCCTGAACTACCTGGCAGGAAAGACCTTCGACCATATCAACAAGAAGGCTGCGGAGGGAACGGTACTGGCCCATGTGGCAGGAGGGGTCCCCAACCTGAAGATAACCATACCGGAAGCTTCGTCCCATCATGTCGGATACCTTTTCTATTTCTTCGAATTGGCCTGTGCCGTCAGCGGTTATCTGCTGGGCGTCAATCCTTTCGACCAGCCGGGGGTGGAGGCTTACAAGCAGAATATGTTCCGATTGCTGGGAAAACCTTGAGTGCCGGATGTTTGACGAACGCCCCGTCAACGGCCGTCGAACGGACCATCTCCCCGGATGTCCGGGGTGCTGCCGACCGGGGCGCCCCCTTTCCAGCGGCGGTGGGACCATAGCCATTCCGTGGGTTGCCGGCGGATGTCGGCTTCTATCCGGGCGACATATCGGGAGGTGAGCGCACCGGCGGGAAGCGAACGGGGCTGGTCGGACAACAGTCGGAACCGGACCTCGTAGTTTCCGCTTCCACAGCGTTGCACCGTGAAGGTGAAGACCGGGAGGTCATACCGTCGGGCCAGTTTTTCCGGTCCCAGGTAAAACGGGGTCCGGATGCCGAAGAAATCCACCCATTGTGCCTTTTCCGGTCGGGCAGGGCGCTGGTCGGCGATGAGCACGACAATCCGCGGCCTTTCCCGCCCGCCTGCGAACGCACGGCCTGCCTGCGAAAACGGAAGCAATTGCAGCCCCCAACGGCGGCGACGGGAAGCCAGGAAGGTGTCCAGTCGCTTGTTGCGCAAGGGTTTGTAAATGCCTACCACTTGGTGCAGGACCGCCGTTTGGAAGGTGGCCACCCCCCATTCCCAATTCGACTGGTGTGCCCCGAGCAACAGCACATCCCGTCCCTGTCGGTAATACGGTTCGAACTGGTCGGCATCCCGGAAACGAAATCGTGCCCGCATGGCCGCCCGGGTCATGGTGAGCCCCTTGACGGACTCCAGCATCAGGTCGGCGAGATGCCGGTAATATCGATCTTCCCAGCCGGCACCGGCCGTATCTGCCGACGGAAAGGCGCGCCGAAGGTTATCCGCAACGGTTTGCGCACGATAGCGGAATACCTTTTGCAAAAGGAAAGAAAGGAAAGCGCCCACGCCGTGTAGCACCCGCAGGGGGATGAACCGAAACAGACAGACCAAAGTACGCACCGCCAGGTAGGAAAGCATTTGCAAAGGGGTGGGCGGCAATCGCAGGGGTGTCGGATCCCCCTTTTTGCCGGGGGAACCCGGTGCCGTTCCCTGGAACCGCTGAAAATTATTTGGTTTACAGGACGAGGGAAATATCTTTGTTTGCAAAGATAATCAGGGGGACGGACACCGCGACTCGGCACGGCAGGAAAAGACCCCTTACTTACCCGGGGTGCCGAGTCCAGGCTTACCCACCATTCAAATCACCATGCAGAAAAGAAGGAAATTTATTCGCAACGGGTTGCTGATGGGGTCCCTGGCCGGATCCGGAGGCCTTACCCTGCTGACAGGGTGCCAGGAAAGCGAAAAGGGCACCGGATCCGGGCAGTCGGCCGCGGAATCACCGCCTGTCGTGCTTTCCACCTGGGATTTCGGGATGGCGGCGAACAAGGTGGCCTGGACCGTACTGGAGGCCGGAGGCCGGGCGTTGGATGCGGTGGAGTCGGGCGCCCGCCTGGTCGAGGAGGATACATCCAACCAATCGGTCGGAATCGGCGGACTGCCGGACCGGGAAGGTAGGGTAACCCTGGATGCCTGCATCATGAACGAGAAAGGACAGGCAGGTTCCGTCTGTGCACTGGAAGACATCTTGCACCCGGTATCGGTCGCCCGGGCCGTCATGGAGAAAACCCCGCACGTCATGCTGGTCGGGGAAGGTGCCCGCCAATTCGCCTTGGCCGAAGGATTCGAACCCGTTGAATTGCTAACGGAGAAATCCCGCCGGGATTGGCAGGAATGGAAAAAGACCGCCCGCTATACACCCAAGATAAACATAGAGTTGCACGATACCATCGGTATGCTCGCCCTCGATTCGGATGGCAACCTGTCCGGGTGTTGCACCACCAGCGGAATGGCCTACAAGATGCGGGGCAGGGTAGGGGACTCCCCTATTATCGGGGCCGGATTGTATGTGGACAACGCGGTAGGGGCCGCCACGGCCACCGGACTGGGGGAGGTTGTCCTCCGGTCCCTGGGAAGTTTCCTCATCGTCGAGCTGATGCGCCAGGGACAGTCACCCCAGGCCGCTTGCGAGGAGGCTATCCGGAGGATCATTGCCCGGGAACCGGATGCGGCTGCGCTGCAGGTCGGCTTCATTGCCATCAATAAGCGGGGGGAAGTCGGTGGATGTTGCATCCAGCCCGGATTCAACTATGCCGTGCGCACCGCTTCCGGAGACCGGCTGGTCGCCGCGCCGCACCTGCTTTGAATGCGCATCCCGCCGGACCGGACGGGGTGGAGGTGTATGGCGGTAGGACCGCAAGCCAGCCCTGTCATGACGACCGCTTTTTACATCCCGGATCATTTCCGTCGCCAGGTGATGCCGCAAGGATTTCTTGCCGGCATTCGGTGTCCATGTCCGGGACTCACCGGTTCAATCCAATCCTTTTGCCAGATATTCGGCTTTCCCGAAAGCGGATTCCTTGTCCTTTCAGGCTTAACGGAATAGTTTTTGGATGCGTTCCAGCGGATTTGTCCTTCGCCGACCGATTCTGGAAATGAACGATCCGGCTTGACGGTCCGTCGCTTTCGATGCAAGGAAGCAGTTCTGCTCCGGTTCCGGCTCAACCCCTTGATTATTGTGTTGCGAGGAACCGGTGCCGGCTTTTTGCCCGAAGCCGTCGGGGTGTCCTTCCCAATAGCCGATGCCTATCGGAACCAATGGTCGGTGGATGGATGCCTGCTTTCTCAAGTGCCCTTTACAGGAATGAACCAAGTAAACATCACCTTGTTCATTGCGGACAGCCAACCCATCTTCAGGGAAGGGGTGAAAGCGGTTGTCGCCAATATGTTGAAATTCACGGCAGGGATTAACGGGGAGGCCGGTACGGCAGCCGACCTGCTGCGTCGAATGGACGGCAACCTGCGGGACCAGGTGCTGCTGCTGGACCTCCACCTGCCGGATATGGACGGAATAGCGGTCATCGGCAAATTGAGGGATGCCGGATATACGGGCCGGATTTTGCTGTTGGGTATGGTTGCCGACCCGAAACTGGTGCAGCGTGCCTTCAAGGCAGGCACGGACGGCTACCTGCTCAAGCAGGCCGGTCCCGAGGAATTGGAGTTGGCTTTGGATACCGTTTGGGAAGGAAACACTTTCCTTGGCAAGGGATTGTCCACGACCACCTATCGGCCGGCCGACCAAAAAGGAATGCATCACGGAGGCCCCGACCTGTCCTACGACGACCGCTTCGTCCGCCAGTTCGCGTTGACCAAAAGAGAACTGGAAGTGTTGAAATTGATCGGAAAGGCCATGTCGAACAAGGACATCGCTTCGCTGCTATTCATCAGCGAGCAAACGGCCAGCGTGCATAGGAAGAACATCATGCGCAAGACGGGAGTCAGCAATTCCGTGAGCTTGATAAAAATGGCCTACGACCACCACCTGCTCTGATCCGTCTGTCCGCTGCCGGACGGACCCGGCAAGTCGGAAAAATATATTTGGCACAAACCTTTTCCCTAAAAAAACAAAGCGCTACATTTGCCCTAAGTAAATTCCCATGAACTACAAAAACGGATTCCTGTCCTATCTGCTCGCCATGCCCGGTACAGACAAACCGGTTCCCAATCTCCGACAGCATCTTCCCATTTTGTAGTTTTTTTCCACAACGTGCCTGTTTATGCCTTGCTGGCATAGACTTGGTAATGATAAGACTTCATTGCAGTACTGGTAGCGAAACTTACACCCAGTTATAAAGAGTTAATCGCAAGGGGGGTATACTTTATCCGTTTTGCGGTTGTTGTATCCTTTTTTTTAACAAATTATTATCCATGATCAGAACGAATTTTACAAAAATGCCGGCGTTCTATGGGGCATTTCTGACCTTGTTCCTGCTCGTCGGGGGCGCTGTCAGTGCAGTTGCACAGCCTATGGTGTGCAACAACCAGGTGCAGGTGTCGGTGGACCCGACGCCCAACGCTTGTCAGGCCATCCTTGATGCCGACATGATTCTCGAGGGCGACCCGCTTGCTGGTGTGAACTACGAGATCACCATCAAGAAGGGTTTGTCGATCATCGCCACCGGTATCAACCAGGTGACTTTGACCAACTCCTACCAGCACTTTGGCGCGCTGCTGTCCGCCACGGTGGTTAACCTGAGCACAGGCAACTCCTGCTGGGGTCACCTGACGCTGGAAGACAAGCTTCCGCCGGTTATCACCTGTACGGATGTGACGGTCAGCTGTATCGCCAATGTGAATGCCATCGGCGCAGCCACCGCGGTCGACAACTGCGACGCGACGCCGACCGTTCAGTTGACCAACGAAACGATCAACACGAACGACCTGTGCGCCAACGGCTACCTGACGATCGAGCGTTCCTACATCGCTTACGATGACTACGGTAACACGTCCGCACCCTGTACCAAGACCATTTATGTGGAGCGTCCGGCGGAAGTCGATTTCCCGAACGACCTCATTTGGACTTGCGACCAGTACAATGCCAACCCGTCCGTGGTCGATCCCACGCCCAGCGGTTCCGGCATCGTCGCCAACATCGCCTACACTTTCTGTAACTACCAGCAATCCAGCCACGATGAGGTGGTTCCGTCCTGCGGTACGACCTTCAAGATCATCCGTACTTGGACGGTACTCGACTGGTGTACGGGTACGGTGGTGACCACTGGTGTCGGTGGCGAAGACAACGTACAGGTAATCAAGGTTATGGATACGACCCCGCCGGCCGTTTCCATCGCACCTTACACGGTCAACGTGACTTACAATGCCCAGCATCCGCAGGTCTGCAGCTCCCAAGGGTTCCTGCAGCCGGCTACGGTGACGGACAACTGCAACAGCACCACCGTCAAGATCTTCACCCCGGTCGGTGAAGCTGTCTACATGAGCGGTGGCAATGGTTCCAACGGCGGTTTCATCCCGGCTCCGGGGCTGCCGATCGGTACGCACACCATCACCTATGTCGCTACGGACGCTTGCAACAACCAGACTTCCCAGGCCGTGCAAATCACGGTGGTCGACGGAACCGCTCCGGTCGCCATCTGTGACGAAATCACGGATGTGAACCTCTCCTCCGATGGCTACGCCACGGTTTATGCCGCTACGTTCGATGACGGTTCCTATGACAACTGCTGCCTGGACCACTTCGAAGTACGCCGGATGGCGGATCCCTGCGATGATGGCCACAACGACCTCACGTTCGGTCCTTCCGTCAAATTCTGCTGCAACGACGTCAACACCACCGCTATGGTCGTCTTCCGGGTGGTCGACTGCCACGGTGCCACCAACGAATGTATGGTGGAAGTCCACGTCAGCGACAAACTGTCCCCGGTACTGGTAAGCTGCCCGGCCAACCAGCGCATCACTTGCGATTTCTACGCCGACAACCTGGAGACTTCCTTCCAGGGCCAGTCCGGTGCCGACATCAACGCCGCCCTGACGGCCGCCGGCTTCGGTTCCGCTTCCTTCTATGACAACTGCGAAGCCATCGTTACCGGCAACGCCAACATCAACATCGACCAGTGCCTCGAAGGTACGATCTCCCGTAGCTGGTCCGCCAAGGACCCGAGCAACAACTCCAGCACGCAGAACTGCAACCAGACGATCTTCATCGATCACGTCTCCGATTGGGTAATCGAATTCCCGGCCGACCTGACGGTCAACTGCGGATCTTCCGTACCGGAATTCGGCGAACCGGAAATCTTCAGCGAAACCTGCGAACTGGTAGGTGTTTCCTACAACGATGTGGTTTTCACCGTTGTTCCGGATGCTTGCTACAAGATCCAGCGTACCTGGACGGTCATCAACTGGTGTGTCGTCGGTAGCGAAATCGACCAGGAAGTGGTTGAATCCACGGAAAGCGCCATGAACCTCGACCTCGATGGCGACGGTGACAAGGACACCCGCACGTTCCGCGACAGCTGGACGGTGACTTCCAAGCCGGGCGCCGCCCAGGCTACGCAGTCCACCAACCCGGATACGGATACGGACAGCGACCCGTGGGATGGCTATATCACCTACAACCAGGTGATCAAGGTCAACGATACGGTCGATCCGGTATTCACCAACGGTTGCGCCATCCCGGATGTCTGCATCGAAGACAATACCTGCGGTGGTACCGTGCTGCTGCCTTCCCCGGAAATCAGCGAGTGCAGCCCGAACGTGACCCTGACCGCCCGCGTCAAGATCGGCGGTGTATGGCTCAACGGCTTCGGTCCGTACCTCAACGTCGCTCCGGGCACTTACGAAGTGCTCTACAACGCGAAAGACAACTGCAACAACCAGAAGGATTGCAGCAGCACCATCACGGTGAAGGACTGCAAGAAGCCGACGCCTTACTGCAAGAACGGTCTTGTCATCGAAATCATGCAGACGGGTATGATTTCCGTCAACGCCGCCGACTTCAACGCCGGTAGCTATGACAACTGTACGGCCCAGGGCCAGCTCCAACTGTCCCTCTCCGCCAACACCGGCAACACTTCCGCCACCTTCACTTGCGACGAACTCGGTGTCAACACCATCCAGCTGTGGGTCACGGATGCCGCCGGCAACCAGGACTACTGCGAAACTTTCATCGAAGTCCAGGACAACATGAACGCTTGCGGTGGCAACCCGCTGGTAGCGGTCGGTGGTTCCATCTCCGATGAAGACAACGCCGCCGTCAGCAATGTTACCGTCACCCTGAGCGGTCAAAGCACCGGCTCCGTGATGACCGGTACCAACGGTTCCTTCAACTTTGCTTCCATCCCGGCCGGTAGCGACATCACCGTGGCTCCGCAGAAGGATGACAACCCGCTCAACGGGGTGACCACTTTCGACCTGGTCCTCATCAGCAAGCACATCCTGGGCACCCAGGCACTGGGTTCCGCCTACAAAATCATCGCCGCTGATGCCAACAAGTCGAACAGCATCACCACTTTCGACCTGGTGGAAATTCGCAAGCTGATCCTCCAGATCATTCCGGATTTCACGAACAACACCTCCTGGAGGTTCGTCGACAAGAACTTCGTGTTCCCGAACCAAGCCAATCCGTTCGCTACGCAGTTCCCCGAAGTCGTTAACATGAACGATGTAAGTGCCAACGTGCTGAACGCCGATTTCGTCGCCATCAAGATCGGTGATGTCAACGGCAGCGCATCCACGAACTTCGCTTCCAACGACGAGCGGAACGCTATCGGTGCCTTCACGATGACGGCGGAAGACCGCCTGGTCCAGAAGGGCGAACAAGTGACGGTCACGTTCAACGCTGCTGACCTCGATGTCGCTGGTTACCAGTTCACCTTGAACTTCGACCTGAACGCACTCGAATTGGTGGAACTTCTTCCGGGTTTGGCTAATGTGGAGAACTTCGGTTTCACGTTGGTTGAGAAAGGTGCCGTCACCGCCAGCTGGAACGGCGATGCAGACATGAACGAACAGTTCAGCCTTGTTTTCCGCGCCAAGGAAAACGGCCAGCTCAGCAACCTGCTGAGCGTGAACTCCCGCTTCACGACTGCCGAAGCTTACCGTACCAACGGTGACCTGCTCGATGTCGAGCTGAGCTTCAACGGCAACACCGCCAACGCTTTCGCACTCTACCAGAACACCCCGAACCCGTTCAAGGGTGAGACGGTCATCGGTTTCAACCTCCCCGAAGCTGGCAATGCGATGATTTCCATCGCAGATGTCTCCGGAAAGGTGCTGACCATCATCGAGCGCGATTTCGCCAATGGCTACAATGAAGTAAGAATCAACAGCAGCGAACTGCCTGCCCAGGGTGTCCTCTATTACACCCTGAAGACGGCTTCCGAAACTGCTACGAAGAAGATGATCATCGTAGAATAATGTACGCCGCGATTACCGGATGTCAGGGATTTACCGTCCCTGACATCCCCGGTAATCCGGGTCGAACCAATTTGGCAAGCTACTTGCTATAGAATGGATATGAAAATTTTTAATATCTTTCTGCTGCTCTCGCTTCTCGTAAGCATCCACTCCTACGGTCAGGCAGTCACCTTCATGATGCCCGACATGAGTGCCGATCCAGGGGACGACGTCCACCTGGATTTGTTGGTTGAAAACTTTCAGGACGTCACCGCCACCCAGTTTTCCATCAATTGGGATCCGCAGGTCTTGGATTTCACCGGTATCGACAATTTCGGTTTGCCCGATTTGTCGGTGGACGGAAATTTCGGACTGACGGAAACCCAGGAAGGAAAATTGCGTTTTTCCTGGTTCCAGCCGGATCTTTCCGGTGTTTCACTGGACGACATGACCGCACTCTTTTCCATTTCGTTCCACGTAATCGGCGCGGTTAACACTTCTTCCACCGTCATGATCACGAACGATCCCATCGTCATTGAGATTCTGGATACCGAGGGCGAAACGGATTACGAAATCGTCAACGGTACGGTCACGGTACAGGGTCCTAACTCAAACAACACAATCCAGCCCGCTTCTTTTTTTCTTAGCCAAAATATCCCCAATCCTTTTAAAGATAAGTCGATAATTACGATAATTGCCACGGAATCCATGCAAGGTGTCATGCTGCTTCAGGATATGCTCGGAAAAGTCCTCCTGGAGACGCAGGTCCACCTGACCCCGGGTCAAACGGACATCACTTTGCAAAGGTCCTCTTTCGAGGCGGCCGGCACATATTTCTTCACCCTCAAAACCGACAAGCTGACCGCCACCAAAAAATTGAGTGTTCAATAAACGTTTCGACGGGTTCGGGTACGGCTGTACCGCATTCACCACCTGACCCTCGTTTTCCGTCCCAATTCCGAACATATGAAAAAACCGATTATCTACCGCCTGCTGGCCGGGTGGGCTCTGATGTATGCCATCGCAGCATCTGCCCAACCTACCTTTTCCATCTCCCCCGCGTCGACGACCGCCAATGTCGGTGATGTCATCACCCTGGCCGTCAACGTTTCCGGATTCGACAATGTCATCAGTTTCCAGTATTCGATGAACTGGCCCTCGGCCGTTCTCGAATATGTGCCGCCTGTCGGTAACCTTACCACCCAGCTCGGCGGTTTCACCCAGGCGAGCTTCAACGCAAGCACAAGCAGCTTGTCCGTTTCCTGGTTCGACCAAAACGTGATGGGTGTGACATTGCCTGATGGCACCCAACTCTACACCCTCTCCTTCAAGGTCCTGTCCACCAACGCCGCAACCGTTTCCTTCTCCGGGAGCCCCACGGTCATCGAGGTGGTGGATGCGGACGGAAATCCGTTGAATCCGATTTTTGAATCCGCCTCTGTCAACGCGGGTGGTGGCGGTGGAGGCGGCGGTGGTGGAGGAGGAGGCGGCGGTGGAGGCGGTGGCTCCACCGAGCTGACCTTTTTTGCGCCGGATATCACGGCGCCGAACGGAAGCCAGATTTGTGTCGGAATCAGCGTGTTGAATTTCGATTGCATGGTCAGCTCCCAATTTTCGCTACATTTCAATCCGAACATACTTGTCTACTCCAGCGTACAGGGATTCGGCCTGCCGGATCTTACGAACGCCAATTTCGGTACCAACGCGGTCGGTTCGGGTACGCTCGTATTCTCTTGGTTCGACCAGACGACCCTGGGCGTGACCTTACCGGACAGTAGTGTGATATTCGAGCTGTGTTTCAACGTGACCGGGACCAACGGCCAGGTCAGCCCGATCGCCATGGACGGGATACCCACCGTGGTGGAGGTCACCGATTGCGATGGTGCCCAGGTGACGCCTGTCCTGGACAACGGTTCCGTCACCGTCGGTAACGATTGTGCCGGTCCGCTGTCCATCACGAATGCAAATGTCACCAACGTGGCCTGCTTCGGACAGTCCAACGGCGGTGTCGACATAACCGTCACCGGGGGAGGGAATATCAAGACTTACCAATGGAAAAATGCCGCCGGTACGGTGGTCGGAACTTCCGAGGACCTCACCGGCGTGCCCGCCGGTATGTATACCGTCAGCATCAGCAGCTGTAACGGACAGGAGACGCTGTCCCAAACCTATTCCATCACCCAGCCCGTCGCCCCCATATCCATCAATCAACAGGTGGCCAACGTCTCGTGTTTCGGGGATAACAACGGGGCCATCAACATTACGCCTACGGGCGGGACCATGAGTGCGTCCGGTTGCAACGGCTACACCTACATCTGGAGCAACGGCGCCGTTACCCAGGATTTGATCGGTATCGGCCCCGGTTCTTATACCGTCACCATCACGGATTGCAACGGTTGCACCCTGGTGTCCAACCCGATCAACGTAACGGGGGCCAGCGCCGCCCTCAGCATTCAGGCTACGGCGGTTCCCGTGAGTTGCTTCGGTACGAACTCCGGTTCCGTGGTCATCTCCAACACGGTCGGTGGGCAGGCTCCGTACCAATACTCCCTGAACAACGGTCCTTTCCAAAGTGCCACCACGTTTCAGAACCTCTTCGCCGGCACTTACACCGTATTTGTCCGGGACGGATTGAATTGTGTAAAGAGCACCCAGGTCACGGTGACATCACCGACGGACATCTCCGTCAACCTTTCGCCGACGGATGCTACCTCGGGTAGTTGTAACGGTCAGGTCGTCAGCTCCGTATCGGGCGGTGTCCCGCTGTCCGGCGGGAATGCCTACACGTACCAGTGGTCCGGACCGAACGGTGCCTTGCCGGCCACTTCCGCCAGCATCAACAACCTGTGCGCAGGCACGTACTGCCTGACGGTTACTGATTTCAATGCCTGCACCAAATCGACCTGTGTGCTGGTCAGTGAGCCGCTCAGCATCACGCTCGGCAGCAAGAAGGATGCCTGCGTCGGCGTCTGTGACGGGGCCATCAACCTGCAGGTGGTCGGTGGGATTCCGCCGCTCACCTACACTTGGAGCAACAATGCCTCCACCCAAAATATTTCCGGGTTGTGCCCCGGCCAATACGGGGTCACCGTGACCAGTCCTGCGAACAATGTCTCCCAGAGCCTGACCGTCAATATCCTGCAGGCGGCCTCCAGCCCTGCCATCACCAATGCCCAAGTGACGAACCCGACTTCCTCCATCACCTGCAACGGTTCGGTTGCCGTCCTCCAATCGGCGGGTGGTCTGGGACAACCTTTCTCCTACCAATGGGACAACGGGCAATCCGGACCGAACGCTACCGACCTTTGTGACGAAACGACCTACACGGTGACCATCACGGACGGTCAAGGTTGTACCGGAACCGCATCCTATACCCCGGACTTCGTCCTGGTGCCCATGATGCCTGCCTACCAGTCGACTGCTTCCTGTGCCAATATCAACACTGGTTCCCTGGCGGTCCAGTTGATCGGAGGGATACCGCCTTACACGGTCACCCTTACCGGCCCCGGGGGCGTTCCGGTAATCCAGTCGGGTGTCACGACGAGCACCGTGGTTTTCAATAACCTGGCGCCCGGTAATTACACCGTTACGGTGGAAGACGGCGCGATAGGCCCGGATTTCCAGCAAGTGACCGGTATGGCCACGGTAGCGGCCGTACAGATGAGCCTGGATCCGCTGATTGTGATTCCTGCGACCGCCACCTCGGCAGGCGCCATCAACATCACACCCGGCGGTGGCAGCTTGCCTTACGGATATGTCTGGAGCAACGGCTCCTTCGCCCAGGACCAGACGGGTTTGGCACCGAACACTTACCAACTGACCATGAACGACGGGGCCGGGTGCTACCAGGTCTTCGATGTGACGGTAGGCTTGTTTGATGCGGCAATCGTGGACGAGACTTCCCCGGAATGCCCCGACCAGGCCGGCAGCCTGGAGGCGGCGGTCACGGGCAGTGTCAACACACCTTTCACGTATGTGTGGAGGAATGCGGCCGGGCAAGTGGTTTCCCAAACCCAATCATTGGACGACCAACCTGTGGGCACCTATACGCTCCAGGTGACGGATGCCTTGGGGACTGTCATCACCGAAGTATTCGAAATAACCCCGGTCTCCAACTTACAGGTTCAGGCGATGGCCACCTCCAACTTCAACGGGTTTCCGGTGCGGTGTGCCAACGGGGCCAGCGGCTCGGCGGCCGTCACGGCTGCCAATGGGATGGAACCTTATGTATTCAACTGGAGTACCGGGGCTACGACGCCGACGGTAGGCGGACTTTCCGCCGGTACCTATCAGGTGACGACAACGGACGCGCAAGGTTGTTTCTTTGTCAACAGCCTTGTTGTCGCCGCACCGCCGCCGATTTCACTCGAGGCGGAAAGCAGCCTGGCCAATTGTATGGAAAACAGCGGCATCGCCACGGTCATCGTCAACGGCGGGGTCCCGAACTACAATTATATATGGAGCGATCCGCAAAGCCAGTCCCAAGGCACGGCCATCCTGCTGCCCGGTGGGACTTACCAGGTCACCGTTACGGATGCAAACCAGTGCACGGCCGTGACCCAGGCTTTTGTCCCGACACCGGATCCCCTCCGCATCCTCGGCGCATCCGAACCGGATAACGGCGGTCCCAGCGGTATCGCCATCGCCAATGTCGAAGGAGGGACCTGGCCATTTGAATTCGAGTGGTCGGGATACCTGTCCACTGACAGCGTACTGACCGGATTGTTACCGGGTCGATATTTCGTCAAGGTGACGGACGCGATCGGATGTGAGGCCCTGCAGGTGATTACCGTCGGGGATGAGACGCAATGTGGTGAGGTGTTGACGGTCATCACCCCAGACGGGGACGGCTTCAACGAGGAATTCCTGATCGGTTGTCTCTCCCGCTTTACGGATAACCGGCTGGAAATTTACAGCCGATGGGGACAACTGGTCTACGAGGCGGACAATTACAACGAGGGTGACCTATGGCGGGGTACCGACCGCTCCGGCAACGAGGTGCCGGACGGGGTCTACTTCTATGTCTTCGATTATTTCGATCCCGTCAAGAATGTCCGGGAATTGCGAAAAGGCAACGTGACGGTGCTCCGTAAGTGAGCCTGGCCGACCGTTCCTGCCTTCTGTCAGCCGGCATGCGGTCTCCTTCCATCCATCAACCGATTAAATATAACACAATGAAAACTATATATATACTTTTCCTGTCCTTGGTCGCGTACGGGAGCATGCATGCCCAGGGAAATCCTTATTCGACGGTTTTCGGTCATTACACGGTAAATCCTGCCTTGATCTCACCGGCATACGTCGGTTTCACCGGTGCGCACCAGATCCAGATGAACATGCGCACCCAATGGTCCGGTTTTCCGGACGCGCCCAAGGATTATGCCATCGGCTATAACGGTCCGGTCGGAAAGACACTCGGGGTGGGTCTCCAGTTGTTGTCGGAAACCGTCGGCAACCTGAACACCCAGCGTTTCCAGATGAATTATGCTTTCCGATATGATATCAAGCAATTGAAATTGGCGGCCGGTTTCTCTACGGAGTTCCTGAATTACCAATTGGCCAAATCGGTCCGGGAAAACTACCTGTACCAACCGGGTGACCAGAAAGTGGAGGATGCGATAGAAGGAAACAAGCTGTTCGATGCCTCCTTCGGACTGCACGGTTCGGTGGCGGAGAAAACAAATTTCAGCCTGACCTTTTCCAACATGGTGCTCTCCAGGATCGGAGCGATCCAATCGGGTACGCCGGAGGGGAATTTGTTCCGCTATTTCATCCTGAACGTGGGACATGAGATCGACGTGGTGAACTCCAACTTCAAACTGTATCCCTCGATCATGGCGGCCCGTATCAAGGACCGGCCATTCACCATCGACTTCAACCTGCTTGGTTCGTTCGTCGGAGACAAGCTGATTGCCGGTGCGACTTACCGGGCTGGGCTCGGTGGGGCCTTCGGCCTGCTGTTGGGCACGAACATCGATGTGATTCGCCTGTACTACAGTTATGACATTTCTTTCCAGAATGTCCAGCAATACCACGGAGGCACCCACGAGGTGACCATTGCCTTCAACATGGAGCAGGCCCGTAAGCGCTTGGCCCGTGCGGAAACGAGGGAAGAAACCGGCCTTTGATGGAGGGCTTGACGGCGACCGCCATGTATCCGGGTCATCTCCGCAAGGCCTTCCGTGTCAAGCATCGGATGTCCTGAACGGATCCGGACAAAAGATGGAAAGGGCCCCGCTCCAGGAAGAGCGGGGCCCTTTCGATTATTATATCATCGACTCCCTGCTGGGGAAGTTCCGGCCAGGTGCCGGAAGTGGATGTGCAAAGGCTCCGACCCTTTTGTAGTACTTAGTGAATAAACTTGTTGATGTATCACACTCTACATTAAAAAAGGGTGCAGGGCTGAGCCCCGCATCCAATATTTCTTAGGGCGGCGTAAGGTGCGCTTGGGCGGTCCCCAGCCGCCCTGTCCAGGAGGCGGGCGGCGCCACAAAGACCATTTGGTTGAATAGCTTACATCTTTATGCAATCAAGCGAACCTTGCCATTAAAAAATTCGATTTGGTTCTTGAGGTGCGAAAGAGGAGGAGGTACCGGGCGGCGGTCAAGATTCGACTTGCAGCAGTTTGCCGGTGGACTTTTCCTTGAGCAATAACTTGCGCGTACCGTCCGGAAGGATTTCCTCCTTCAACAGCCAGTGGTTGGCATCGTATTCGGTTTCCTTCTGCACTTGTACGGCTTCATCCGGCAAGCCTCTCCATTCCTGGAGGGTGACCGGTTCCCACTGTTTGGATTTGGCCGAACGATAGGCGGCGTCCATGATTTCGTTGACGACATATCCGTCGTAAAACGATTCGATGGGTTGCCGGCCGGTTTCCATGCAATTCAGCATATCCGTGAACATGTGATTGTAGCCCAGGTCGTTGGTTTCATCCCCGACCGGGAAGATCCAGCCGCTGGAGGACTCCGCCTTTTCCGCGACGTAACCGGACTTGCCGGGGGCGGTGAACATATCGAATCCGGTGCGCAGGAAGTGGTTCAACCAGATGGTGCCGTCGGTACCCATGACCTCGTCCCGCAGGTCCATGCCGCCCCGGAAGGCCCAGGACACTTCGAATTGGCCGATGGCACCGTTGGCATATTTTACCAGGCCGATCGCATGGTCTTCCGCATCGATGGGCTTGACCTGTGTATCCGCCCAGCACATGACCTCGACGGGGCGGACCTGCTTGCCGATGAAACTCCGGGCGATTTCGATGCAGTGACAACCGAGGTCGACCAGGGCACCGCCGCCGGCTTTTTCCATATCCCAGAACCAGGGGCTGTGCGGGCCGGGGTGGGTTTCCCGGGATTTGGCCCAGAGGACCCGACCGATGGCGCCGTTCCGGACGCTTTCCACGGCCTTGAGTGTCTTGGGTGTGTAGACCAAATCCTCCAGATAACCGCCGAACACACCGGCCCGTTCGATGGCCTGGACCATCTTCCAGGCCTCCTCCCCATTGCGGGCCAGGGGTTTGGTACACATGACCGCCTTGCCGGCACGAGCGGCCGCCTCGGCCGCCTCCAGGTGTTGGTTGTTCCGGAGACCGATGCAGACCATGTCCACATCGGGATGGTTCACGGCTTCCTCCAGGTCGTTGGTCCAGTTCGGAATGTCGTGCTTGCGGGCGAAGGGTTCCGCCCGTTCGCTGGTGGTGGAGTAGGCCATGACGACCCGGTCCCGGCTTCGTTGTCCATGCAGGGCGGAAATGTAGAAGTCGGCGATGAACCCAGTGCCGAGCATTGCTATCTTTGCCATAAAAATATGTTTATGAACCGGTTGCCATGGCGTGGGCACCTATTTGCCAAAAGTGCGTTCGGAATGGAAACCGGTCGGGTTACGGTGATTTAGCGGGATGAAATTACAAATTGCCCGCATTTAACGTTACCTTTCTCCGTAAAACAATCGCAGATGGTTGAAAAATGGAGGCCGGTATGACCGGGGAAGGCGAAAACAGGCCGTCGATCTCTGCGGTCATCATCACGCACAATGTGGCGGATAAGATCGGGCGGACTATCCGTGCCCTGGCATCGGTTTGCGACGAAGTGCTGGTCATGGACACCTTCAGCGACGATGGTACGGTCGACATTTGCAAGGGATTGGGAGCCAGGGTGGTCGATACGGATTGGTCGGGCTTTGCCCGTACAAAGAACCTCGGACACGCTACGGCCAGGCACGAATGGATATTGTCGGTGGATGCGGACGAGGTTGTCTCCCCGGAATTGTCGGTACAAATAGCGGCGCTGATACCGGAGCGGGGGAAGGCATATGCGCTGGACCGGATAACCCGGTTGGGTAATCGCTGGATTCGGCACAGCGGCTGGTATCCGGATTGGAAAGTGCGCTTGTTTCATCGGGACGATGCCAGGTGGGAAGGGGACTTCGTACACGAACAGCTGGTGCTTCTTCCGGGCACGCGTATAATCCGGATTCCGGGAAAGCTGTGGCATTATTCCTATCGGGACAAGGCGGATCACTTGGCCCGGATCGAGAAGTATGCGGGTTTGTCGGCCCGGGCCTTGTATGCCGAAGGACGGAAGAGCCGGTGGTGGTTGCGGTATTTCTCCCCCCTCAGCCGTTTCCTGAGGACCTACTTGTTGAAAGCCGGTTTTCTTGACGGTAAGGCGGGCTGGCAGATCAGCGTTCGGAACGCTTACATGATATACCGTCGGTATGAGTTATTGGACAGGTTGTGGCGGGAGGCGGCAAACGGTGAACCGATCGGGGATTGAAGCGCACCGGAACCACGGAGCAGGCTTCCGGCGGCGCTCCAACCCGGACGGATGCCTGCCAGGCCGGAATAGGTGGTCCGGCCTTTGTTCACCCGGTCGGTAGGACTCGACCGCCATCCGGCGGGGATTCCGTGCCTGCTCACTTAGTATCAATCGGACGTGCGAACAAAAATTCAGCAGCATACAGGCCGGACCAAGGACTACTTCCTGATGGTGGGGATGCTGACGCTGGTCTATGTGTTGGGCTTTCATGTGGGACAGTCGGACTTTCCGGCGCTGGCGGCTTGTTTCGCAGGTCTTTTCCTGGTGTATGTGTATGTCAACTGCCGCAGGGAGGAGGGAGATGGGTTGAGCGGAAATACCTGGCTATGGTTAGGTATGGCCATCGTATTGCGCTTGTTATTGACTGCTTCCGTGCCCTTGCTGAGTGACGATGTTTACCGGTTCCTATGGGATGGGCGCCTGGTCGATGCCGGCATCAGTCCTTATGTCGCGCTGCCCAGCCATTATCTCCGGCCGGGGCAGGGCGTACCGGGTCTGGACGCAAGCCTGTTCGCCGCTTTCGGATCGAAGGACACCCACAGTTGTTATCCACCTTTGGCGCAGGCGCAATTTTGGTTCGGCTGTCATTTTTCAAACGGGGATGACCGGACGGGCATCCGCTTGATGAAAATGTGGTTATTGGTATTCGAGTTGGGAAACATCTACCTGTTGATTGCCTTGTTGCGGCGGTTCCGGATGCCGGTGTCACGCGTCCTTTTATACGCCTTGCATCCGTTGGTCCTTTTGGAGGGTATGGGGAACCTGCATTTTGAAGTGGCCATGATATACTTTGTCCTTTGGTCGGTATGGCTGCTGGGTACGGCCTTGCGAAGCGAGGGTCATCGTAGAATGCTTTGGCTGGCGGCGGCGGGCGTTGCCTTTTCCCTGGCAGTATCGGCCAAGTTGCTGCCTTTGCTGCTGCTGCCCTTCTTTTGGCCGCATATGCCGTCGCGTGACCGTCCTGTTTTCTTCGGCTCGGTGGCTGTCGGCATCCTGGTCGGTTTCATGCCCCTTTACTACGGAATCGGAGCGAAGGGGTCCTTGGCCGGTTTTTTCAACAGCCTGGGCTTATATTTCCGGCAGTTGGAATTCAACGGCAGTTTGTATTACCTGTTTCGATGGATCGGGTATCAGTTCCACGGTTACAACCGAATAGCCGTCATCGGACCGATGCTGGGAGGCGCCGCCGCCCTGGTATTGGCGGTGTCGGCCATACGATATGCTACCCGGGGGCAGCAGGCGGATGCGAAACCTGGGCCGGCCTTGTTCCGGCGTTGGATGTTCGCCTACAGCCTGTATTTGCTGAGCGCGACGACGGTACATCCATGGTACCTGTCCCTGGCGGTGGTCTGTTCGGTCTTCACCCGTTGGAAATACGCCTTGGTCTGGTCCGCGTTGATCTTGTTGACGTACAGCAGTTACCGGCAGGAGCCTTTTCAGGAGAATTACGGGGTGGTGGCCCTGGAATATACCCTGGTGGCCGCCGCTTGGGCCGTTGACCAGTACCGGCCGGGCTGGTGGGGAAGGGTTTGCAAATTTGAAGATCCCAGGTCGTTGCTGCTCCGGATATGGGCATATCGGAGTATCTTCGCAGCACTCCGTCGATAATTGCCAAGCCCATTCAGCAAGGTTCCAATTTTCCAGACAAATCAAATCAGAAAAGTCATGGCCAATCTGTTGGCAGCGATACAAGCGGCGAAACTGCGGGGGCAGAAGATGTTGGCGGTATTGATCGACCCGGACAAGACGCATCTCGACCAGCTGGACACCTTGTTGGAACGGTCGACGGATGCTGCAGTGGATTATTTCCTGGTCGGGGGGAGCCTGATCCTGAACAACAGGATGGAGGAAGTCCTGGAAACGATTCGGGAACGCAGTACCATCCCGGCGGTCCTGTTTCCGGGCAATACTTTGCAGCTGAGTCGAAAAGCGGATGCCATCCTGTTCCTCTCCCTCATTTCCGGACGGAATGCGGACCTGTTGATCGGAAACCATGTCGTCGCCGCACCTTACCTCCGGCAGAGCACCCTGGAAGTGCTTCCGACGGGATACATGCTGGTGGACGGCGGGGTGCCTACGTCCGTACAGTACATGAGCAATACCCTTGCAATCCCTGCGGACAAGGACGATATCGCCGTCTGTACGGCCATGGCCGGCGAGTTCTTGGGGTTGAAGTTGATCTATATGGACGCGGGCAGCGGGGCCTTGCATCCGGTGTCGGACCGGATGATCGGTACGGTGAGTCGTTCCGTCTCCCTTCCCTTGCTGGTGGGCGGAGGAATCCGTTCGCCGCGGGTGGCGGCGCAGAAAGCCCGGTCCGGAGCAGATATGATTGTCGTCGGAAACATCCTGGAAGCACAGCCGCAACTGGTCAGGGAATTCGCGGCGGCGGTGCATGGGGCCGGGGCTCAGTCCGCCCAGTAGAGATTGCCCGCGAAAGCGTTGCCGGCCAGGAACAATTGCTCCAGCAGACTGGACCTGTCTGTCAGGATGCGGACCTTCCCCTTCATGGCAGGAAACAAGGGAGGCCTGCCACCGGCCTGCTGGTTTTCCGACAGGGAAAAACGGACGAGGTAGCCGTCCTCATCGGGATATCGGGCAACTGTTTCCACGGTGCCCTTCCATTCCCCGTAACGCTCATAAGGGTAAGCGTCCAGCCTCAGGCGGACCGGCAGACCCGGATGGATCTCACCGATGCGGTCGTGCGGGAGGGTAGCCCATGCGAAGCAAGGCGGGGCTGGCCCGGTCGGTATGACCCGGAAGAGCGTGTTGCTGGCGGAAACCGCCAGCTGCGGGTACAAGTGCCGGGCCCACTCCAGTCGGCCGTCCACCGGAGCGACCACGGTGTTGCGGTCCAGCCAGGCATCGACGGCCCCTACCAGTATCCGGTATTTTTCCCGCAGGTCCGATTCCGCCAAACCAAGTTGTTCCGTGTCGGCACGGAGCCGTTCCAGCCGTTCCGCCTCCAGGCCGGCGAGCGCAAGCCTTGCCTCTTCAATCCTGGTGAGCAAGGTGCCTGCCGATCCGTGGGCACCCAGGTACAGCTGGCGGCTTTGCTCGTATTCTGTCCTGCTGCCGGCACCATTCGCATGAAGGAGACTGTCCCGCTCAGCCATGTCCCGATACAGCCGGGTTTGTTCCGAGCGGATTACCAGTTGGTCTTCGACGGTGGCGACCAGTTGCAGGAGCGTACTTTCGCGTTGCTGCAGGTTGAGAAGCCATACGGACTGCATGGAACGGTCTTCCAATTCCAGGACCCGGGAGAGCGCCTTTTCGAAGGCCGCGAGGCTTGGTGCTAAATTTCCGGGTTCCGTCAGGGCGGTCAGCCGGGCGGCCCGCCGGGTCTTCCGATCGGTCAAGGGGAAGGTATCCAGTTGTGCGTGCAAGCGCAATACTTCCGAAGGCTTGGCCGTATCCTCCAGCAGGAGCAGCCTGTCACCCGCACGGACGGTATCCCCGTCGTATTTCAGGATGGCATGGACGGCCGCATCCCGGGGTGCCGGCACCGCGATGGGCGGTTGGGCAGCGGAGAGGGCCGCATCCGCTTCCAAGACGACCGGGTAGCTGATGAAGCTGCCCGCGACGACCAGTCCAAGCAGGGTGAACAAGACGACACCGGTTCCCCAATACAGCCACCAGCCTTCGGGCCGACCAAGGATTTGGTTCAGCGAAAGTTCGTTAGAAGGGCGGATATCCGGAGACGGTATGTTCATAAGCGACAAATCGGGGTGGTTCCTCCATCCGGGCCGAGTTGGTGTCTGACCAGCTGATAATAGCTGCCTTGCCGCGCAACCAGTTCCTCGTGCGTGCCCTTTTCGGCGATACGACCCTGTTCCAGGACAATGATTTGGTCCGCATCCCGGACGGTATTGAGCCGATGCGCCACGACGAGAACAGTTCGCCCCCGGAAGTATTCCTTCAGGCCGAGGTTGAGTTGACGCTCCGTCTCGGCATCCAGGGCATTGGTCGCCTCATCGAACAGCAGGAAGGGCGGGTCCTTGTATAAGGCCCTGGCGATCAGAAGTCTTTGCCGCTGGCCCTGGCTTAGGTTGTGGCCGCGGGGCGCCAGCCGAGTCTGTAGGCCCAGCGGCAGCTGCCGGATGAACGCGGCGGCCGACGCGGCGGCGGCGGCCGAATCGACGGCCTGTCGGTTCGGATGCTGCCAGTCCGGTTCGCTCTCCGCGATATTGGCGGCGATGGTGTCGGAGAACAGGAACCCGTCCTGCATCACTGCGCCGCAAAGTCTGCGCCAATCCGCTTCCGCCATTTCCTGCACGGACCGATCACCGAGGAAGATGCCGCCGGCGGTGGGCGGATAACATCGGAGCAGTAATTTCAGCAGGGTGGACTTCCCGCTGCCGCTGGTACCGACCAGGGCGGTGACGGTACCCGGTTGCAAGGAGAAGGAAACATCCTGCAGCACATAAGCCGCCTGCGGATGATACCGAAAGGAAAGGTTCCGCAGGTGAATGGGTGGCAGTTGCCGGGGAATCGGCTTGCTCTCCGGAGCGTCCGCCGGGTGGTCGGCTGTCCCGTGGATTTCCGACAAACGCCGGAAACTCAGGTCTGCATCCTGTGCCATTCGGCTGAATCCGATGAGTTGTTGCAAGGGCAGGTTGACCTGACCGAGCAGGAAGGAGATGGCGAGCAAGGTGCCGAGGGAAAGCTCCCCTTCGATGACGGCGGTGGCGGCCAGGGCGGTGAGGAGCAGGTCCTTCAGTTGAAGCAGGAATCCCGCACCCATTTCCTGCCATTGGGCGATGCGCAAGGCCTCCACATTGGCCTGGAAAACCTGCGCCTGCTGCGACATCCAACGCATGCGGCGGCGTTGTTCGCTGTTTTGCAGTTTGATTTCCGGAATGCCCTGGATGATTTCCAACAGGAGCTGTTGGCTTTCGGCCCGCGTTTGGAACCTGCGCTGGTCTGCGGTTGCCCGTCGGCGACGGAACAGCAGGATCCATCCGAGATAGGCTGCCGTGGAAAGGATGAACAGCAGGAATAGACGGAGGTCGAAGAAGGCCAGCAAACCGCTGAGCAGCAGGACGGTCGCAGCGGAGAGCAGGGTTTGCAGGACACCGACGGAAAAAAATTCCTCCACCCTGCGATGGTCGGCGATCCGTTGCAGGAGATCCCCGTCCTGCTTGCGGTCGAAGAAGCTCAGCGGCTGCCGCATCAGGTGGAAAAGAAAATCCGCAAGCATGGTGATGTTGACCCGGGTACCGATGTGCAACAGGATCCACCCCTGCAGGAACCTGATGGTGCTGAGCCCCGCAAAAATCCCGAGCTGACTCCACAACAACAACCACACGAAGGCCAGGTCCCCCGTCCCGATCCCGCGGTCGACAATGGACCGGGTGAGCAGGGGCAGCAGCAGCTGGAACAGGCTCATGCCGACCAACCCCAACAACAACTGTGCACCGAGCCGACGATAGGATTTTACATAAGGCCACCATCTGCGCAGGCCACCGGAACGTGTCCCCTGGCCTTCGGCCTTTGCCGGGTCCTGCGGCTGCGGCGGGCCGGCTTCGAACAGGATGGCCACGCCGCCGGTATCTGCCGGATCCCAATGTCGCAGCAGTTCCCGGTGGGTCAGGCTCCGTTTACCCAAGGCGGGGTCGGCGATCTTCGCTTCTTTTCGGGAAAGGCGGTACAGCACGACATAGTGCCGCTGGTCCCAATACAGGATGCAGGGCAAAGGGGCTTCCCACAAGCCGACGGTTGTCGCATCCTTGCCGCTTTGGTAAGGCAGGCGGACCGGCAGGGCCCGCAGGCCGAGGGTTTCCGCCGCCCGCACGATGCCCTGGACGGACACGCCGTCCCGGTCGAGGAAGGTCTTCTCCCGCAGGCTGTCCAGGCTGGTACGGATGCCGAAATGTGCGGCCACCATCTGCAGGCAGGCCGCCCCACAGTCCATCGCATCCAGTTGTGGATAAAATCTGAATCCCATGCTGCTTGTATCCCCTTGCGATTGGCGGGATTGTCTTTCCTTTTACGGATAAATCGAACCGTATGTTTCCTGCCTGGCCCGGTCCGGTCGCATGGGCTGCCGGAGGGACATGCAACCAAAAGCGGGCTGGGCTGTTTAAACGGAATAGCGTGCGTGTCCCGACAAGAGAAGCGTGGCCGCCCAGCTTCGGACCCCGCCCTTCGACATCCGGGGCGGCTTTCCGAAAAAAAGTCCCCGGGTCAAACTGAAAATGGAAAAACTACCTACTCCAATCCTTCCGGGTATCTCCGGGGTATCCGTCATCATGCCTGTCGATGCGGGGGTATCCAAATCCCCTTTCCACCGATGACCGGAATCCTTCAAACACTGCGGGAAGCCATGCGCAGCGAAAACCAGTCCTTCACGACGGGTAGCATCAACAGGGCCATCCTGCTGCTGAGCGTGCCGATGGTGTTGGAAATGATCATGGAGGGGGTATTCGTGGTGGTGGATGCTTACTGGGTGTCGCGCCTCAGTGTAGAGGCCATCGCCACCGTGGGATTGACGGAGACGGTCATGACGATGGTGTACGCCCTGGCCGCAGGCCTCAGTACGGCCACTTCGGCGCTGGTTGCCCGGCGAACGGGAGCGGGAAACCGGGAGGGAGTGGCCCTGGCGGCGGTCCAGGCCGTTTTCCTGACCGGTTTCGTATCCGTCCTGCTGGGTATTCCGGGCTTCTTCCTGGTCGAGGAAATCCTTACCTGGATGGGTGCGACGGAGACATTGGTCGCCACTTGTTCGGGTTATACGGCGATGATGTTCGCCACCAACGGCATCATCCTGTTCCTGTTCGTGTTCAATGCGGTGTTCCGGGGTGCCGGTCGGCCCATCTACGCCATGTGGGTGCTGGTTTTTGCGAATACCGTCAACCTGGTGTTGGACCCGATCCTCATTTTCGGTTGGGGGCCGTTTCCGGCCATGGGGGTGGAAGGAGCGGCGCTTGCGACGGTCATCGGGCGCGGTTCCGGTGTCCTCGTACAGCTTTACCTGTTGTGGAAAGGAACAGGTATACGATTGGAACGGAGGCATCTGGTGTTGGTTCGGCGGACTATTCTCCGTCTGATGCAGGTGGCTGCCGGCGGGACCGGCCAATACGTCATTTCCTCCGCCAGTTGGGTGTTCCTGGTCCGGATTGTCGCGGTGTTCGGCAGTGAGGCGGTTGCCGGCTACACCATCGCCATCCGAGTCATCATCCTTACCTTTATGCCGGTATGGGGTTTAGGGAACGCCGCGTCGACCCTGGTCGGCCAAAACCTGGGGGCAGGCCGACCGGAACGTGCAGCCGCCTCCGCCTGGCGGACGGCACACATCACCATGGGATTCCTGGCTTTCATCTCCCTTGCCCTGGCCATCTCCGCCCCTGTCGTCCTGCCTCTTTTCAGCGAGATCCCTCCGGTCATCGCCACCGGTGTGGAAACCCTTCGGATTTTTTCCGTCAGCTACACGGTTTACGCCTATGGACTGGTGCTCAGCCAATCCTTCAACGGCGCCGGTGATACGCGGACACCTACCTATGTCAATTTCATCTGTTTCTGGTTGTTGGAAATACCCTTGGGCTATGCGTTGGCCATATATGCGGAGGGTGGGGTGCCGGGCGTCTGCTGGGCGGTCGCCATCTCCGAAACGGTGATGTCCCTGGCGATGATCTACCTATTCCGGAAAGGGGAATGGAAGCGACAGGTCATTTGAGCAGACCGGGTCCTGCGGCCATCGGGCGTTCAAGGCGTGAGGACCACTCCCGCCAGCAGGAACCAGGTATCGATACCTTTGTTCGGCAAGAAAAGGTTGGCGTTCGAGATGTGCCGGAACCGGGCCGTCAAATGTCCCGCCAACCGGTCGGATACCCTCGGCTTCCCGATGATGCCGAGCGAAAAATTGTCCGAAAAGATAAATCCCCGTGCTTGTTGCCGGGTTTCAACGGTGATGAAATGGGGGCCTGTCCCGATGGCCGCCCGAAGTCGGAACCGATCCGACAAGCGCTGTTGCAAGGCGATGCCGGTATTCACGCCGAATTCCGCATTGGTCTTTCCAGGGGGATTGAACAATGCCAGCACCAACTGGGGTTCCAGAAAGATTTCCCATTCCCGGCCCGTTTTTTTTCCCCAACTGCTTACCGGTGCCGCATACAAGAGTTGGTAGGGTTGGTACCGGACACCCTCGGTCAGGCGCTCGTTGACGACCGGCCATCCGATGGAAAAGGTGGCAGGAGCGCTTCCTTGACCATACAAACGGGGGACCATCGGACTCAACAGCAGGAAATACAGGAGGATAGGATGCTGCATCAGGTTCTCGAATGTTTGGACGGGCCTTCCGACCCTGGAACGGGCTCCCAAATTCGTGAAAATTGCCTTTCCGGCAAAATCATTTCCCTCGACACCGGGCCTCGTTGTACCGATTATGGTCGGATTCCATGGAAATGTGGTAGATTTACCGGATGGATTTAGGTTGGTACCTTTCGGTATTGGTCGCTTTTTATGCCGCTCATTCCCTATTGGCGACGGATCGGGTAAAAGCTGTTTCCATTGCCCGGTTCCCCT
The DNA here is from genome assembly GCA_964573725.1 of uncultured Saprospiraceae bacterium. Taxonomy (GTDB): domain Bacteria; phylum Bacteroidota; class Bacteroidia; order Chitinophagales; family Saprospiraceae; genus UBA6168. The sequence goes on along the minus strand of CAZNLJ010000001.1, from coordinate 77,421 downwards.
TTTTGGCAAGGTATTACAGGCTTTTGTACAACCTGCAAAGCCTGCTTGGGTTATCCGTCGTAGGATGGTCCTATCATCGGTTGGGGCAGGAACGCTTTTTCGACCCGGGGGGATGGCGTTGGTTGGGAGCCGGGTTCATCCTGTTCGGCTGCTTTGTATCCGTTGCCGCATTTTACAGGTACGACCTCGGATATTTCAGCGGGTGGCGGCAGCTGTCCGCTCCCGGATCAACGGAATTTGCAAAGTTGGAAACGAAGGGATGGAACGGACGTGTCCGTCATCCGCTTTACTTCGGGTTGCTCCTGGGGAGCATCGGCGGATTCTTGTATTTACCCACGGACGTGCACCTCGCTACCGCCGCATCGACGATTGTTTACCTTATCGTCGGAAGCCGGCTGGAAGAGCGTAAACTCGCTGTTCAATTCGGAGACGCCTACCGGGAATACCAGGCCAAGGTGCCGCCATTGATACCCTTTCGGCTCCGGCGCAGGAAATGACCCGGCCTCCGGTGTCCGGAAACGTCGGTCGAAGCGGCTGTCCGGCCGACATCCGCAGGTGTCTTCGGTACGCAAACAATCAAAGTTCAATCATGTATTCCTTAAGGTTATTTTCCACACTATTGTCAACCTTGACCGTGCTGTTGACGGCTTGTCAGGATGTGGAAAAGGAGACCTCCAAACCCAATGTCCTGTTCATTGCGGTCGACGACCTAAACGATTGGGTGGATGTCCTGGGCGGACATCCCGGAACCAGGACCCCGCATATCAATCGGTTGGCGGCGCAGGGCACCCTGTTCACGCGGGCGTATTGTGCGGCACCCGCCTGCAATCCTTCCCGGGTGGCCGTGTTGACCGGTATCCGGCCTTCCACTTCCGGCGTGTACAACAACAATCAACCGATGCGGCTAAGCCCGGCACTGGCCAATGTCGTCACGCTCCCCCAATATTTCCGGCAACATGGCTACGAGGTCATGGGCAGCGGGAAGATTTTTCACAGTCATCTCCCCGATCCGGATTCCTGGGACCGGTACTGGCCTTCGCACACCACTACCACATTGAATGATCCGGAGCGGGCGGAGAAGGTATTCGATCGGGTCCAAATGGACAGCTTTGGTATTAGCGGCGCCTTTTCTGGTTGGGATTGGGGCCCTCTCGAGCTCCCGGACTCGGCCATGCCCGATTGGAAAGTGACGGATTGGGTCATCGACGAATTGCAAAAGGAACATGAGAAACCGTTCTTCCTGGCTTGCGGCATCTATAAACCGCATCTGAAATGGAACGTACCCGCAAAATATTTCGATTTGTATCCTTTGGAATCGGTACAGCTTCCCTTGGTGAAGGAGGATGACCTGGAGGACATTCCCCCGGCCGGAAGGGCTTTCATCCGTATGAGCGACCATCGAATGGTGTTGGCAAACGACCAATGGCACCGGGCCGTCCAAGCTTACCAGGCAAGTATTACCTTTGCGGATGCGTGTGTCGGCAGGGTACTGGATGCCCTGGAGAGGAGCCCTCACCATCGCAACACCATAGTCGTCTTGTGGTCGGACCACGGTTATTCGTTGGGGGAGAAGCAGCATTGGAGAAAATTCGCCCTCTGGGAGGATGTCACCAGGTCGGTATTGCTGGTCAACGATACCCGGGAACCGGCGTCCGGGCAACAAATCGAACAACCGGTCAGTTTGCTCGATATTTACCCGACCTTGCTGTCCTTGTGCGGCCTGCCTCCGAAGCAAGGACTGGAGGGGAACGACCTGCGTCCCCTGATGGAAAGGCCGGATATCTACTGGGATAAACCGGTTCTGATGACGAATGAACGGGGCAACCATTCCCTGCGATGGCGCGAATGGCATTACATCCGCTATGCCGACGGTTCGGAGGAGTTGTACAACCTGGCGGAAGACCCGCACGAATGGGAGAACCTGGCGCACCACAATACGCATACCCTGCTGAAACGTAAATTGGCAACCTGGTTGCCCGCGAAGGATGCCGAACCGACCCGGAAGCTGCGGAAGAACCGGGATGAGGATTCCTGACGGTATTGCCGGCACGGTGGCGGACATCCACGAGGGCATCCAAACACCGATACCGGCATGGGGCCACCCCATCCGGGAAGATCATACGCATAAATCCACCGGTTGTCGGCAGCAGGATGGTCCGTTACCTTTCCCTGTCTACGACCGGCACAACAGACACTGCTATGAACAAAAGGACAATCCGCCGGGTCGCCGGCTTGTTGGCGACCTGTTTTTCCTTCGTCGCGGCGGGACAGGATACCACGGTATACAACATGGTTCCCGATCCGCCCCGCTTTCCGGGCTGTGAGCGGCTGGATACGACGGATGCGGTGAAGAACCAGTGTGCACAAGCTTCCCTGCTCTATTTTTTCAACCAGAACATGGAGTACCCTTGGGAAGCCCGGGAACAGGACATATCCGGAACGGTCGTCCTGTCCCTGGTTGTGGAGAAGGACGGGACGGTGTCCCGACCGACGATTCTCAAGGACATCGGCGGCGGCTGCGGGGCGGAGGCGCTCCGGGTGGCGAGCGGGATGAACGAGGCGTTGAGCCTGGCCGGCATGGCTTGGAAACCGGGTTATAAGGACGGTGTGCCGGTCCGTACCCAGGTGGTGGTCCCCATCAAGTTCAAACTGGAGACCCCGCCTGACTTCATTCTGCTGGACGGGGGAGACACGGTTTTTGTCGTCCTGGATGATTCCATCCGGTTCAATGGTGGTGAGGCGGCCTTCCAATCGTTCCTGGATGCAAAACAGCAGGTGCCTGAAAAATATCGGGACAGTTGTTTCGCCGGGGTGATGAACCTCAGTATCCTCGTACGGCCGGACGGCTATGTCCGGGTGGTCGACCTGACCGACCACTGGGGCCTGGGTGCCGATTTCGAATGGGAAGCCATCCGGACCGCCACCGCCACCTGGGGAAAATGGATACCGGCCGTGCGCCGGGACCGTGCAGTACCCGCCTTGGTGGATATGCCGCTGACCTTCCTGTCCGATACACCCCGATGTGCCGACAAGGTCGCCGATTTCCACGAGGCGGTCCGCCTGGCCTCGGAAGGTTCCAACTTGTTCAACGCAGGCAACCAACCGGAAGGGGTGGAAAAACTCAACCGGGCCATCGCGCTTTTTCCGGACAATACGGATTTCCGATACCTGCGGGGGCAGGCCTACATGAACATGAACGAACTGGAAAAAGCATGTGAGGATTACCGTTTCGTCAAAGCCAGGGTCTCCATCGGCATGGTGGACCAGCTGGTGCCGATGATTTGCGACTGATCCGAGCCGACACGGCCGCTCCGTGGGAATTCCGTCGGTGATGCCGGGTGATGACCGGAAAACGGGAATTTCAGGATGTCGCCTGCCGCCGCGAAAATATAGGGCCGCAAAAGACGAAAGGGTAGGGGATAGACGTTGATGGATGGACCGACCGTCGAATATCTTCAAGACGTGGTCCATTCCGCTTACCCAATCATCCACCGACAAATGCCAAACAGAAATTTCGCCGTTCTTACGCTCTTCTTATTGACTGCGGCCGGTTTGTCCGCCCAGGATACCATCGCGGATTACCGGGTCAAGGGTGTCGCCATCGGCATCAGTGCACCGGAATTGGTTGCGGAGATGATGCTCACCATGCCCGGTTTGGGCAGCGACGCCCGGGAAATGATCAACCAGCAAAGCGTCAAACCATACCTCATGCCGCCGCGGGAGGCGGACAGCCGCTCGGTGCTGCAGAGTTATGTGATCTCAGCCGCGATGGAGTTCTACACGAATTTCCGGAAGAATTACAAAGTGAACCTGAGTCCCGATTTCGTCAGCCTCCAGTTGCCGCAGCACGGGTCGCCGGAAATCCGGCAAGTGCTTCGCTTCCTGGTCACCGATGGGACGGTACCGGCCGATTTCGTGCCATATGGGGCTTCCCGCATTCCTTCCGGCGTCGAACCGCCGGTCCGATTCCGAATCGGCAATTACCTGCAGCTATTCGCCCCGGAGGCCCGCCCGCTGCAGAAGGTGTTCGAGATACAAAAAGCCCTCATGCGGGGTAATCCGGTCATCGTCCAATTGGAACTGCCCGAATCGGTCAAGGATGTCGCGGACACCCGGTTCTGGTTGCCACCGGTTCCGGCCGGTTCTACAAACGCAGCCCTGTTTCCCTTTCTGGTCGTCAGCTACAACCTCGACCTGGACGCTTTCGAGCTCATGGGGCCCTGGGGGCCGGAATGGGGAAGCGACGGTTATATCTGGATGAAATTCGAGGATTTCGGGCGGCGCTGTCAGGAAGCTTTCGTGCTTGTCCCGCAGAAAAACTGACAGCCTCCCGGCAAATCGACCTGCATCGGTGGCTCGCCGGACCGAAGGGTAGCCGGGTGCCGGGACAATCAAGAACAGCCGTATTATGCGTACCCCTTTCAACAAATTCCTTTATTCAGGTTTTTTATTCCTGGGTATTTATCAGGCGATAATCGGTGCGGACTACTTTCAGGCGGCATCTTCCCTCGGTATCGGACTGGCTTTCGACCCGTTCCGTCCCGAGCAGCCCTGGAATGCGCGCCCGGTCTGGCAGAAGGCGATACTACTCATTCACCTGGGTGCCGCCGCCGCCCTGTTGGGACTGGGAATCGGGCTGGATGGAAAATGAAAGGTCCCGGCCGGGCATCAGGAAACCACCTGAGCCGGGAAAGTTTCCCGGCCGGACTGTTCAAAAACATAAGCAATGACAAATCAAATGACGTTGGCAGGAAAAGTGGCCCTCATCACCGGGGGTACCAAAGGTATCGGTTTCGGCATTGCGGAATCGATGCTGGAAGCCGGTATGACCGTCGGTATCACCGGCCGGACCCAGGCGAAGGTCGAGGAGGCGGTGATCCGCCTGAATGCGGCATTCGGACCGGGCCGTGCATACGGTTGGGCGGCGGATGTCCGAGATGGGGAAGCGATGCGACAGGTGTCGGCAGGATTGTTGGCGGCGGCGGGCCGCTTGGATGTGGTCGTGGCCAATGCCGGTGTCGGTCATTTCGCCGGGATCGAGGATATGTCGGAAGCGGACTGGCAGGAAACGATCGACGTGAACCTGACGGGTGTTTTCCATACGGTCAAGGCGACCTTGCCGGCCATTATTGCGGCAAAAGGTTATTATATCACCATCGCGAGTTTGGCAGGAACGAATTTCTTCGCCGGTGGTGCCGCGTACAACGCCTCCAAATTCGGACTGGTGGGCTTCACACAGGCCATGATGATGGATTTGCGGCGGCATGGTGTCAAGGTGACGACCATCATGCCGGGATCCGTGGCCACGGAGTTCAATGACCATGTTCCGACAGCGGCGGACGGTTGGAAAATCCAATCGGCCGATATCGGTCAGATGACGGTCGACCTGCTGCGTATGAACCCCCGCACACTTCCCAGCAAGATCGAGGTCAGGCCCACCATGCCGCCCGGTAAGTAACCCGCTTGTTTTCCCGGTTCATTCTGTCAGCCGGACCGCGACCCAACCCCGGGCCGGCAATACCAGGTCCAGTCGGATGGAGCCCGCTGCATCCAGCGGCTGTCGCTCGCTTTCGGCGAACAGCGCCGCCGTCCGGTCGCTATAGCCGAGGGAGACGGTCGCGTTTTCCCGAAGGCCGGTATAATACAAGGGCAATCGGATGGATCGTGACAAGGGGACATCGGTCGGATTGAAGAGCATGGCCATGCCTTTGACCGGCAATTGCGGGTCGACGTGGAGGAACCCGTCCCAATCCTGTCCGTCGGGCCTTCGCAGGTGGATGACATCCGCATTGAGAATGTCGCGGTATTGTTTGTACCAATCGACGACGCGGACAACCGCTTCCTTTACGACCGGACCATCATACAACCGGGGCCCCCGGTAGCAGCTCTGGACGCCGGCGCCGAAATTTTGCCACAGGTGTGCCAGGTAGGCATCGAGGTGTTCCGACAGCGGCTCCAGGGTAGCGGCCGCACCCCCTCCGTGGTATTCCACCAGGGGGGTGAACGTCCAACCCATCGAAGGGAGTTTGGTCCAGGTGCCGTCGTAAATGTTCTGTCTCCCCAGGATAAGCTGCCTTTCGCGCGGAAGGGACCAGTTCACTTCCCGGTACCCGATACCGGTCTTGTTGCTGCCATTCAGGAAATACCAATCCGGCGCATTCAGATAAATCCCTTGCTCCCGCAACCATTCGTAAAATTCGACGGTCATGGACCATTGCTGCCATTGGGAATCCTCGAGACCTTCGTGCCCGGGGTGCCCGGAGCTGGCACAAAGGTCACCCGGGTATGGGCCGTCGTGTTCGAGGAGGTCGAATCCGGTCTTCGAAAGGAAGTTCCGCAGGTGGTTGAGGTATTCGATGCCCCAGGCACTGCCGAGGCAGGGGGCATTTCCGAAAATCGCTCCGCCCGGTTTGCCGGTTTGGGGATGGATGCAATCGTTCCGGTCGTCGATGCGCCGACTGGAAAATAGGGAGTAACCGCCCAACTGAATGCCTTTGGAATGGGCATAATCCGCCAGGCCCTTGAATTTGGCGATATTTTCGGGCCGGGTATCCTCCATGTTGAAACCGCTGCCGAAACTGAGGATGACCATCTCGAAACCGGTTTCCGCGCATTGGTCGACGGCCGAGCGGATGACCTCGGGATCGGTGGAGGTCAGGTGCATGAAGATGGGATTCTCCGTAGCCCAAGGGCTGAGGATGCGGTACATCCGCCGTTCCGCCAGTCCTTTTCGTTCGCGGTCATGGCTGTCGAGAAAAAGTTCCCATATCCGGAACGTACGGAAGGTGTCACCCGGGGAAAGGACGATGCCAGGCCCGATGGGTGGAAAAACCGCGAGCAGGCAGGGTGTCTGCCGCAGGTAGTTGACCTGCGAGCTGTATTGGGGGTCGGGCAACCAATGGACGGTCTTGTTGGAAAACCGGCTGCTCATGTCATGGAAAGCATAGTCGCTTTGTACCAGGATGTTCGGGGTTAGCAAACCGGCCCCGTGGTCTACGGCGCTTTCCTCTTCCCGGACGGCGAGGATTTCACTGGTGAAATGGTCCAGCCGCAAGGCTTTTCGTCCCTCGACCTGAATGGAGATCCATTTGCCGACCAGCGGGATCCCATCGTACATTTCGTAATGGATGGTCACCCGGATTCCTTTCCATTTCTCCGCCGGATGAGAAAAGTGGAAATGGATGCGCCGCCCGGTCGCCGCAAACCGGGTCGCCGGTATCCAGCGGGTCTGTTTCCAGGGCATGAGCGGAGGGATCGAATCTATCTCATAGGCATCCAGCCGGAAAGCGTCCGGAGGGGCGGTCATGTCGTCCAGCCATTCCGGCAGCAGGTAGGCGTACTCCGGTTGCCCCTGGAGTCCGCCGATATCCACCGTATCCCCGTCCAGGACGAGCCTGGCCTCCGGTTTTACGCCGCGGACGAAGTTCTCCCCGTTCGAGGAAAGGGTGACATGGGTGGTGGCGAATCCCGGATAGATCCGCCACCGCCGCAAGACCAGTCCGTTGCTGAGGACTATGTCGCGGGTGCCTTCCCGGTACACGGTCGTCCGGCAGTCGCCGGGATGGACGAGCCAATCCCTTGCCTCGTGACAGGCATTCGCGCCGTAGGCGGGCAGGGTGTCCAGCTCGACGAGTACCGGCTGGGCGGCAAGCATGCCGGGCAGGCAGGCCCAGGCCAACAGCAGCAGGGCTGTTAGCGACCAAGGGTCGGCTGTCGGATGAGTCCGGCATGAGCGGCCGGACAGGATGCTTCGTAGATATATCATCGGTAGGAACGGGTGCGCGGAGGAGCACGCCGGCGGATCCATCGGCATCCAGCGGGCAAGCTGATGTCGGGCGGCTACCAGGTATGGAAGCCGGCCTGACGACCGAGGAATCGACGCGGCGGGCGGACCGCTTACTTCATGACCATGCGGACGGGATCCCAGTGAACCAGGCGCTTCTCAAAGTAGCTGATGTTGGCGGCAAGGGAAGGTGCGGCGGCACGGAATCCGAAAACGGCATCCTCGACGGGTTTCTTTCCGCTCCGGATGCTGTCGAAAAAATTCCGGTGGTGGTCCAAGCGCTCGTCGTATCCTTTCGGCACGGTATATTCCTGGACCTCCGGGGCGTTCAGCCGGGGCGGCCTGGCCGGATATTGCGCTTCATACCAAGCCTTGTAGGCGGTCTGTTGCTCGCTGGAGAAGGTATCATAGGTGTCCCAACCGCCATAGCCGGGATCTCGGTCCACTTCACTTCGGCGGACGACCAGGTTGGACCACCCGATTTCCATGATGCCTTCCGTACCGACGAGCCGGTTCATGAATCCGCCGCCGTCTCCGCTGATCAGGTTGACCCGCATCTGCAGGTTGAACGCCGGATGGTTGGCGGTTTCGGGATAATCCATCAAGGCGATCTGGACATCCGGGACATCCCGCCCGTCCTTCCAGTACCGCAGTCCGCCGGTGGCGAAGATGGTTCCCGGGCCGGGCGAATCGATGACATAATGCAAGCCGGAGAACAAGTGGACGAAGAGGTCGCCGCCGACGCCGGTACCGTAATCCTGGTAATTCCGCCAACGGAAGAAGCGGACCGGATCGAAATTCCGCTTGGGAGCATCCCCCTGGAAGCGTTCCCAGTCGACCGTCTCCGCCGATGCGTCGGTCGGGATCGAGTACTGCCAGGCGCCGTTGGCGGATTGGCGGTCCATCCAGGACTCGGCGGCGATCAATTGGCCGATGGCACCCTGTTGGAACAGTTCCCGGGCCTTGACGCTGACGATGGAGCTGACCCGTTGGCTGCCGACCTGCAGGATCTGGCCGGTGGCTTCCTGCGCCTCGATGACGGCCTTGCCTTCCTCCAGGTGCTGCACCATGGGTTTTTCACAATATACGGCCTTGCCCGCCTGCATGGCGGCAATGGAGATGTGGTCATGCCAGTGGTCGCTGGTACATACGAAAACCGCATCGATATCGGGGCGGTTGAGCAACTCTTCATAGCGGCGGGTGGTGTACAGGTGCTTGCCGAACACCTCCTTGGCACGTGCCAGGTGCCCGTCGTACAGGTCGCAAACCGCCACCAGTTCGACCCCCGGGACCTTCCGGGCGGTTCGGCAATTTTCAAATCCCATGATACCCATGCCGACACAGGCGATCCGAATGGTATCATTGGCCGAAAAAATTCCCCCGGGACGTTCCCAGGCCAGTTCTTGTGCCGGACGGGCTGCGGCGCCGACGGTCGGCAGCAGGGCGGAACCCAGGGCACCGGTCGCCATCTTCCTGACGAAAGATCTCCGCGAACCGCTGTTTTGATGATTCTTCATGAATTGCTTGCTTTTACAGGAGTGGAGGCGAAAAATTGCCCGCAACCGGTCCGATTCGGACTTGGCCGGGACTGCGGCGGACAAATTCATGCCGACGCGCTGAAAGTCGTATTTTTTTTGTAAAAAACAAAACTGTTCCCAACCCTTTCGCAGCTTGGCGGGTTGAATGGCTTGACCGGAACAAGCGGCCGTTTGCCGATGGGCCTTTTTCCGGCGGAACCAATGAAATCCTGCGCATGACAAACGAGATATTCAAGGACCTGGTCGTCATCGAATGGGCCAGCGTACTGGCTGGACCGGCGGTGGGGATGTTTTTTGCCGAACAGGGGGCACAAGTCACCAAAGTGGAAAACCGCCGGACCGGCGGCGATGTCACCCGACACTGGAAAATGCCGATGGAAGCCGAAACGGCTTCCGCTTCCGCCTATTACCATTCCGTCAACTGGGGTAAACGCACCTTGTTTCTGGACTTGGAATCTGCCGGGGACCGCGATCTTTTCCTGGGAATGGTCCCGACGGCCGACATCCTCGTCTGCAATGTCAGGGAATCGACTTCCAAGCGCTTCGGGTTGGATGCGTCGACCCTGCGGGCTGCAAACCCCCGCTTGATATATGCCCAATTGACCGCCTACGGCGCGGAGGATCCCCGGCCCGGCTTCGATGCGGCCATCCAGGCGGAGACCGGTTGGATCTCGATGACCGGCAGTCCGGACGGCCCGCCTGCCAAACTGCCGGTGGCCTTGATGGACCTGTTGGCGGCACACCAAATGAAAGAAGGAATTCTTGCGGCTCTATATCGTCGGGAACGGACGGGGCAAGGCGGGGTAGTCCGGGTCAGCCTGTTCGATGCAGGGGTGGCCGCCTTGGCCAATCAGGCGGCCAACTGGCTGAACCTGGGGGTGCTGCCGGTTCCCATGGGGACCCTCCACCCGAACATTGCGCCGTACGGGGAAATCTTCACCTCGGCGGATGGCCGGCCCCTCTTGTTGGCCAGTGGAACCGACCGGCATTTCACCGCCTTGTGTGGGGTCTTGGAACAGCCTGGGCTGCCGGCTGACGAACGTTTCCGAACCAATGCCCTGCGCTTGGCGAACCGGGCGGCCCTGTATGCGCAGCTGCAGGCGGGTTTCGCCCTCCGAACGGCCGATGCGTGGCTGGAGGCCTGCCGCCGGTTGGATATCCCGTTGGTACCGGTCCGGGACCTTCGGCAACTGTTCGAATTGCCGGCCGCCGACAGGTTGGTCCTGCGGCAACAGGAACCCGATGGGCAAGTATCGGCCAGGGTACGCACGGTGGTCTACCGGTTGGAGGAATGACGGCTTGTCCACTACAAGGAGACACCCCGCTTCCAGGGAATGAAGTCGTCCTGCCCAAGCCGTTCCGACCGGGTAAGCACCTCCCCGCCGGCCACCGCTATCATGAGTTCCATCAGTGCCGAACCGATGCTCTCCGTCGTATCGGTACCGGACACAATGGTGCCGGCATCGATGTCGATCAAGTCCGGCATCTGTTCCGCCAATCGGGTGTTGGTGGACATCTTGATGGTCGGTGCCACCGGATTGCCGGTCGGTGTGCCCAGCCCGGTGGTGAACACGATCAGGTTGGCACCGGAACCGGCCAGGCCCGTCGTACTTTCCACGTCATTTCCCGGCGTACATAGCAGGTTCAAGCCTGGATTCAGCGCCGGTTGCGTATAATCCAGGACATCGGAGACCGGTGCAGTCCCGCCTTTCCTGGCGGCACCGGCGGATTTCATGGCATCGGTGATGAGCCCGTCCCGGATATTTCCCGGAGACGGATTCATGTCGAATCCGGAACCGACGGCAGCTGCCCGTTGGGCATAGGCCTGCATCAGGGTCTGGAACTTGCGGGCGGTCTCGATCCGGGTGCAGCGGTTGACCAATTCCTGTTCCACCCCGTGCAGCTCTGGAAATTCCGAGAGAATGGCCGTGCCACCCAAGCCGACGAGCATGTCCGCCGCCCGGCCCAGGGCAGGATTCGCCGTGATGCCGGAGAAGCCGTCCGAGCCGCCGCACTCCAATCCCAGGCAAAGTTCCCGGATCGGTACCGGTTCCCTTTCCAGCTGGTTGGCTTGCGCCAGACCGGCGAAGGTCTCCTGGATGGCATGGGCGATGAATTGCCGTTCGGACTTGCTTTTTTGTTGCTCCAGCAGGAAAAGCGGCTTGTCAAACCCAGGGACGGTTTCGTACAGCAGCTGTTCCAGCCATTCGAGCTGGGCATGCTGGCAGCCCAGGCTCAACACGGTGGCACCGGCGACATTCGGATGGGCGATGTAGCCTGCCAACAACCGGCACAGCATTTCGGCATCCTCCCGCGTACCGCCGCAGCCGCCGTCGTGGGTCAGGAACTTGATGCCGTCCACGTTGGGAAAAACCCGCCGACCCAGGATGTGTTCCGTCCTGTGGTCCAAAGTCAGTCGCCGGATGGCATCCGGACCGGCACCCGATCGATAGGCGGATACCAGGGCGTTGACATCTACCGAAAAGCTTCGTTCGCTGATGTATCCCAGCGGTTCCAGCATCGCGGTCCGCATCACCTGGATGTTCCGGTTCTCGCAGAAGACCATGGGAATCACCAGCCAGTGGTTCCTGGTACCCGCCCTCCCGTGGGTGCGTCTGTAGCCTTGGAAGGTCCGGTTCCGGAAAGCGGAGACATCCGGTCTTTGCCAGGATGCGGAGTCCGGGCGCTCGGACACCCGGTAGTCCGCCGCCGCATGCACGACATTCTCCCGGGTGATACGCCCGCCGGCAGGAATGCGCGAAGTGGCCCGGCCGACGACCACCCCGTACATGACGACCGGATCGCCGGGGTGGAGGTCGGAAACCGCAAATTTGTGCTTGATGGGGATGTCATCCCGCAGCGGAAGGGTGCGATGGCCGAAATCAACCGACCGGCCGGCGGACAAGTCGGTCAAGGCGACCAGCACATTGTCACTATCATGTACCTGAAGGAATGGGTGAAGCGCCATAAGGAAGCTTGGTTTGTTGTCCCGCATGTAAAAGGAACAGCCCGTTCCAAAAAACCAAGGAACGGGCTGTCGATGCCGGATGGTCCGGTTTCGGATACATCCGGAAAAAGCGATTTCGTTTATTCGACGATGAGCTTGTGGGCGGCGGATACCCCTTCCGTGGTGACCACGTGCAGGAAGTACATACCGGAGGTCAAGCCGTTGCGGTCAATGACCAATTGGGGACCGTTGACACGGTACGTGTCGACCAGTTGTCCCATGGCATTGGTCAAGCGGACTTCGGCGTTGGCGATTTCCGTATGGAAGGTGACGACCGTGCGGTTGCTGAACGGATTGGGAGCGATGGTCATCGGCATATCGATGAACGCCTCGCGGACGTCCGTGGTGTTGCAATCGGCGCAACCTTCCCACATGTAGCACAGGGTGACATCCTCCTGCGGGATGACCAGCAGGCGATTGTCGTTGTTCGGATTTTTGCAGTCGGCATCCTCCGCGCCCATGCACTCCTGCTGCACGCCGCAATCACCCCAGGAATCGGCGGTGTTGAGGAACTTGTATTCCAGGCTTTGGCCGGCGGAAGACAAGGGGAATTCGATGGTGGCACTCCAGACGTCATCGCCGAGGTCGGTGAAGACCGGGGAAGCCGGCGGCGTCCAGTTCGGGACGCTGGCACCGTTGTCGGTGAAGTTACCGGCGATCTTGACCGTCTCCAGCGTACCACCGGCGGCGATATAATCGGTCATGTCCACCTGGAAGGTGACGGAAACGGAAGGAACCGTACCGGTGAGCTGGGTGAAGTTCAGGCAGAACTCCCCGGCGGAGATTTGCTGACCGTTGAAGAGGTTGAACCCGTCGATCATCAGGTAGTAGGTCGTTCCGGCGGTGGTGGCCAGTTCGAGGCCGGAGATGTAATTGCCGGCGACGGCATTAGGGCTGTCCTCGTTGCACGCGACGGGACTCAGGCTTCCGCAGTTGCCGGAATAGATGGCCATTTGGGTGTCGCCGTCCTCGATGTAGTTGGCGGCGCCGCAGGCACCTGTCTCGATGTAGTAGGTTTCGCCGTCACCAACGAAGGTGAACCACATGGTGTTGTTCAGTTCCGGTGCGGCACCGGCACCGTCCGGTTCACCGAAGCATTCCCAGCCGGTACCCGGGTCGAAGGCCGTGGTCGAATTGTTGGTATTGTCGAAGAGCGGGGTGGCGGTGGTGCTTCCCAATCCGGCCCCGAGGTAGTCGTTCAGGTCGATGGCGCCGAAGCAGGCGTTGCCCGGTGCAGCCGGCAATTCCTGGAAGAGGACGTCGTCCACGTAATAGAGGTTGCCCGTATTGCCGTACAGGTCGACGGCACCGATTTGCTTGATACCCATGGTAGTGACCGTGGCACGGTCGCTGACTTGCCAGGTGTACACGTCGACACCGTCGATGCGCAGGGACATGACATCGTTGTCGACATCGATATGGTGGACCACATCGAACCAAACGTCATGCGGGTAGGTGAAGGAAGCCGCATCGGCGCCGCCGGCATCGAGGGTGCCCGTACCATCCGCCAGGAAGTCGATCTGCATCCCGAAACCGTTGGAGGCACCGGGGTTGTCCTGGAACTTCTGGGTGTTGTAGTAGGCTCCGAAGCCGGCGGGTACGAACATCTTCCAGCTGAGCAGGTAGTTGCCGGAAGTGCGGTCACCCAACAGCAGCAGGACATCGTCCCCGTCGGCATTGCTGATCTTCAGGGACTGCTCGCAGGAGAACTGGGCTTCGTTGACGACGGCACCATCGTCCGGGCCGCCGGGGTTGAAGGTCCAGGTATCCCACCAGGGAGCTTGCGGGCCGGGTGCGCCGAGGTCATAGGCATCGAAGCCGTCGCAGATGATGGCATTGGCCGGGCAGGCTTCGATTTCCTTCAGCAGCACGTCGTCGACGAAGAAATCCGCCGACACGTTGCTCCAGCCGAAGAAATCCACGGAACCGAGCTGGGCGATACCGGTCTGGGAGCCGGCCTGCCAGTTGGCGGGATGGGTGGTGACGAGTTGGCCGTCGACGAGCAGGCGGTTGCTGTTGTTGTCGAGGTCCACGTCATGGTACACGGTGAACCAGGTATCGTGCGGATAGCTGAAATCCACACTGCCGCCGCCGACGAAATAGCTGGCGGTACCGCCCGGCTGGAAAACCACCTCGTTGGCAAAGGCATCGCCGACACCCGGCGTGTCCTGGTCTTTCTGCAGGTTATAGTAGGCGCCGCTGCCCGTCGGGATGAACATCTTCCAGGACAGCACGTAGTGGCCGGATGTCCGGTCGCCCAGCAGCAGCAGTTGGTCATCGCCGCCTGCGGCGGTGACGTGAAGCGATTGGGCGCCGCTGTTGGCCTGGTCGGCACTGACGACCGAGTTCTCACCGGCGGCACCGGACCAGGTGGCCCAATCGTCGGATTGCGGGCTGATGTCACCCAAGGCATATTCCTCGAAATCGTCCTGGATCCAATTGGGACAAGCGACATCGGGTGGGCATGCGGAGCAGGAGTTGTAGCATACCAAGTTGGTGGACAGTGCATTAAGTCCGACGGCCACAGTCCTGCAACCCGCCAGGTCCGCATTGTCCTCCAGGTTGCCGGCTCCGTTGGCGAAGCGGTATTCGAGGATGTCCGCGGCCGTGAAGGAACCGGTGTAGGACCAGGTGCCGTCATTGTCGTCCACCATGTCGTATTCCGTACCGTTGATGGAGACCTTGACCCCGTCCGGTGCCACGGTCTCGTCCTGCATATCGACATGGAAGGTGACGTCTACCGAAGGAAGGGCGCCGAAGGCGATGGTGAAATCAAAACCGGTCGAATCCCAGATATCGTCCCAGTAGATGACATAGCTTTCCCCTTCGGTCACGATGACATCGAGGGAGGAGGCGTAGGCATCCCCGCCCGGCGTCAGTTCGCAGGCATCATCATTGAGGTCGATGAGGGTGAGGGCGTTGCGGCAGCCTTGGAGGACCGCTACGCGGGTGTCTACACCGCCGAGGCAGGAGTTGACGTTCATGACGCCGGTGGACGGTGCCGTGATGGTATAGAACTTGGCGGCGGTACCGTCCGTGAGCAGGGCGAAGGAGCCGGTCAGTTCGGTTGCGGTGTAGGTACCCGGGCCTGCCAGTGCGATCGGGTTGGTGATGCTTTGTCCCTCCTCGGTCGGGTCTTCGTCCGGCAGGGTGGCGGATACCGCCCCGTTGGCCAGTTCGGCCTTGATGGTCTGGCAGGTGTTGTAGCTGACCATGACGGCAGGGATGGTCACGGCGCAGGCGAGCGGGTCCGTCGCCCCGTTGCCCATGATGATGGCGGCATCGGGATTTGCCACATCGTTGTTGCAGACGATGACGGCGATGGCGCCGGCAGCTTCCGCGGTGGCCACCTTGGTGGTGAAGCCGCAGACCCCCCTGTCGATCAACGCGATGGCACCGCTCAGGTCATTGGCGGCCGCTACACAGCCCGTCGTGGCGCCGGCACCGTCGTCGATCAGTACGACCGAAGCGGATTGCCCCCCCAGGTAGGGACCGAAGGCGGCATGGATGCCTTCATAGTCCCCGGCGATGGCGGAGGGTTCGGTGATGGTCACCGTGGTCTGGGCGTGCAGCATGCCGGTAAAGGCAAGGCCCGACACCAGGATGCCCAGGTACGAAAAGTACTTTTTCATCATAATGATTGTATTTAGTGAAGTAATGAAATACCATTTTGTCGGACCTCGCCAAAGTTTGCGGCCGATTCCGGTCCGTGCGCAGGTTGGGGATGGAACCCGTCTCAATGGAGGCGAAATAAACGAAAAATAATCATAACGCCCAAATATTTGATTGTCCAGTGCATGAGGGTGCACCCCGGGTCCTGTAGTGCCTCGGTACACATGCGGCCACCTATCGCGGCGGCGGTTGGTCCTTTGAGGAAGTTCCGATCCGGTTTTCATCGCTTATCAACCGGAGATAGACGCCGTTCGTCCAGCCGAATCCGTCCTGCAAGGCGTATTCACCGCCTCCGGCGGCCCGGTCAGGGGCTTGGACGTCATATTTTTCGACCATCTTTCCGGTCTCGCGGTAGACCCGTTCGACTTGTCGGGTCCATCTGTCGCGGATGGTGTCCGCCAGTTCCGTGTGGCCGTAATCCCGCAGGCCGCGGATGGTCATCCATTGCAAGGGAGCCCATCCGTTGGGTGCGTCCCACTGTTGCCCGGTTTCTTCCAAGGTGGGGACGACCCCGGCCTCCCGGAGGAAGGATGCTTGTATGCGACCGGCGACCCGGGCGGCTTCCTCGGGGGTCGCCAAGCGGAAAAACAAAGGATATGCACCTGCGAGGGAAAGAATACCGGTCGGCCGGGCCTGCCGGAAATCGTAATCCACGAAGAAGCCGGCGGATTCATCCCAGAGGTAGGATTGGATGGCTTCCGCCCGGTTGCGGGCCCGTGCGATCCATTTGTCGGCAGCAACCTGGTCACCGGTGGCGGACCAGGCTTGGGCAATGCTCCATTCCAGGTGGTAGAGCAGGGCGTTGAGGTCTACGGGAAGGATGTCCGTGGTGTGGATGGTCTCCAGGGTACGGCCGTCCGCCAACCATCGGCTGCTGAAGTCCCACCCGGATTCAGCGCCTGCCCGCAAATCGGTGTAGACCGTTTCCGCCGGCCGGCCGCTCCGTGCAGCGGTCATTTCGTCCTCGCGGTAGGATTCCGGTCGCGGACCGGGCCGGTCGTCCCAATAACGGTTCAGCAGGGCACCGTCCGGAAGCCGGACGACCCGCCGGTGGGCCGGTTGGTCGGTGGTGAGCCCCTCCGCCCCATCCATCCAGAAGGCATGCTCCTTTTCCAATTGGGGCAAATAGCTCGTCCAGATGCTGTCACCCCGGCTTTCCGCCAGTAATCCCACCATCAGAGAAAAAAACGGGGGTTGCGACCGTCCGAGGAAATAGGTCCTGTTCCCGTTGGGGATGAATCCGTACCGGTCGATCAGCCAGGCGAAATTGGCCACCATGTCCGCCATCATGTCTGCCTGGCCGGATAGCTGGAGTCCCAGCATGGTGAAATAGCTGTCCCAATAGTAGATTTCTCCGAACCTGCCGCCGGGGACGATGTATGGATAGGGAAGCGGAATCAATGTCCCGGCTTGGGGCGTCGGTTCCGGTTGGCGGGTGAGCACCGGCCACAGCGAGCGGATGTGGTCCGCCGGGGAACGGCTGGTGTCGCTGCGGAACCCGGATGCGTAAGGGGTCGGCAGCTCGAAATGCGCCTGTACGAACGCCGCCAGGTCGAAATCCTGCTTTTCCCGCTGTTGTCGGTATAACTCCCTGATTTCGGAGGGGGGAAGGGTGGGGCGACAGTCGACGAAGGTCTTCCCGTCCGGAAAGACCTGTTCCAATTGCACCGCCCGCAGGAGATCCGGATATTCCTCTTCCGGGGAAAGGGAAACCGTTTGCGGTCCGGTCGCCCGGGAAGGTCCGGAAGGTTGGCAGGAAGCAGCCAGTGCTGCCAGGTACAGGGCCCCTGACATTTGCCGTAAGGTCATGGTGTTTGTTTTTGACTGGTAATACCGGACTAAATTAAGTAATATTTCCCAGGAATGGGAATGGTGTGCCGGCCCTATCCGGCGCCACCCGGCATCGGCTCCGCATCAGCGGTACCGCCAGGCCAACAGGCGGGCCACCTGGCTTGCCGTTTGTTCCAATTGTGCCGCCGTGGCACCGAGCGCGGTCCGGAGCTCCTGTGGGCCGGGAGAGACGGAAAGCGCGGCCAGCCATCCCATTTCCCGAATAGCGGCGGCCGGTAGCCGGACGGCTCCGAACAGGCCCACCACCGGAACCTGATGTTTCGACGCTGCCCGCAGGATGGCGGAGGCGACCTTACCGCCGGCGGATTGGTCGTCGAGCCTGCCTTCTCCCGTGATAATCAGGTCCGCACCGGGTATGGCATCCGCCAACCCGTTGGCTTCCATCAGCAGCTCGGCACCGGGCATCAACCGGGCACCCAGGAATGCCATGGCACCGGCACCGAGTCCGCCGGCCGCCCCACTTCCGGATACGGCTGCATAATCCGATCCGGACCATCGGGCCAAGACGGCGGCAAAATGTGACAAGCCCCGGTCCAAGGCTTCCACCATGGCCGGGTCGGCCCCTTTTTGGGGGGCGAACACCCGGGCCGCTCCTTCCGGACCATGCATCGGGTTGCGCACATCGCAATATGCCGTGACCTGGACCTCCCCCCGCAGCAATCGGCTGCCCGGACCGTCCGCGGGAGGGCGAATGGCATGCACTTTCTCCAGGTTCTTCCCGGCGGGAGCGAGGGCTTCTCCGGTGGCGGAGAGAAATGTCCAGCCGAGGGCCGCCGCCATTCCCATCCCGGCATCGTTGGTGGCACTTCCGCCCAATCCCAACAGGATTCGCCGGCTACCGCCGGTTATGGCCGCCGCCAGCAACTGACCGGTCCCGTAACTGGATGCGCTCCATGGATCTCGTGCCGAGGGCGGGACCAGGTGGATGCCGCTGGCGGCCGCCACCTCCAGGATGGCCGTTTGCGCATCGGGGGTCCGGAACCAGGTCGCTTCCGTTTGCCGATGGAGGGGGTCTGACACGGTCTGCCGCATCCGCAGCCCTCCCATCGCCGCCGACAGTATCTCGGCCGTTCCCTCGCCGCCGTCCGCCATCGGATAACATCGACAATCCGCCCCGGGCAGCTCCGCCGTCAGGCCGGCCTTGATGGCCCGGCAGACGGCGGCGGCCTCCAAGGCCTCCTTGAACGAATCCGGTGCGATGAGTATGACCATGTGATGTGTCGGTATTGCGGATAGGCGGTCGACCGGCATGCCAGTTCGACCGCGGTCCGTCAGGACTTGTCCGCCAGCCGGCGGGCAATCCTATCCAAATCCTCCGGGGTGTCCACCCCCCAGGTATGATGCATGGTGCGGGCCGTTCCGATGACCAGCCCGTGCTCCAACCAACGCAACTGCTCCAGTCGCTCGATGCCCTCCCACCTGCCGGTCGGGAGTTCCGCCACTTGTCGGAGCACTTCCCGACGGAATGCGTAAATTCCGACATGCTGCAGATAAGCCGGAACATGGGCATCCTCAGACAAGGCGGCGGAAGGGATGGGGGCCCGGCTGAAATACAAGGCCCGGCCACGGGCATCCGTGACCGCTTTGACGGTGTGCGGCGAATGATATGCCTCCCGGTCGTTCTCCTCCCGCAGCAGGGTGCCGATGTCGTACGCCGGTTCCTGCTCCAGGACTTGCGCCACTTGCCGGATCATGTCCGGATGGATCAGGGGCTCGTCCCCTTGGATGTTGACCACGATATCGTAATCCTCGAATTCGGGCTCCCCGGCCACCGCCGCACATCGGTCGGTACCGGTGGGCAGCGCGGCATCGGTCATCCGGACGGACCCTCCGAAATCCTGCACCGCCCGCGCAATCCTTTCGTCGTCCGTGGCGACGACCAGCTTCGCCAAACCCGCCCGGAGGGCTCGTTCGTAGACGTGCCGGATCATCGGTCGCCCCACCAGCAACGCCAACGGCTTGCCGGGAAATCTGCTGGATTGGTAGCGGGCGGGAATGATACCCAAGGTGCCGGACTTTTTTTTCATGACAAGGTTTCGGATTCAGGCAGGTCGGCTACCACCCGGAGACCGGGGAAGGTCCGTTCCCGTACCATTCCCGCTTGCCGGCGTTTAGCGCGTTTTTCCAGGAGACCCAACCTTATCCAAAATTAGACTATTGGCAACAATTCCGTTATTTTTAAGCGGTCAATCGGAAGGCTGTGCGGAATCCGGTACAGCCCAGGCGCCGACACAGCGGGTATTTTACCCCGTTTGTGGGCCGGTCAGGGGCAACATGCCCTGTCCATACGCGCTGACCGGATCCGTCTTCCTACTTTTTCCGCGCCATGATTCGAATACTGCCCTTCGTACTTTTCTGGATGCTTTCTTGCCGGGCCCTGGCAGGCCATGGGTTTCCCCCCGGCCGGGATTCCTTGTTGGTAGAGGCTTCCGGGTATGGGGAACTGTTCATCCATCACCGGATGGAGGCAGGTCAGACCATCTATTCCCTTTCCCGTTTTTTCGGCCTGCGGCCGGCCACCGTTTTTTCCTGGAATCCGGAACTGGATACCAGCGGGGCTTTCCAGGTCGGGCAGGAAATCAGGATCCCGCTTCCCACGGCGGCATTGGTGCGCCCTCCCCTGGATAGTGCGGTAGCCGGCCAATTCCTGCCCGTCTATTATGTCGTCCGCCGCGGAGACACTTTTTATGCGATCGCCAACCGGCTCTTCCAGGTTCCACTGCAGGCGCTGATGGACCTCAACCGGCAGGGGGACTCTCCGCTGCGGCGCGGCCAACATCTCCAGGTCGGCTGGATCCCGGCCACCGGGATTCCCGATTCCCTGCAGGCGGTGGACACCGGTGCCTGGAACGAGCGGATGTCGGCCCTCCGCATCCGTTTCCTGGACCGGCAATCCGGCCGGAAACTGATTCGCGAACAAGGGGCCGCCTATTGGCAAAGGGAGCGGAAACCCTCCCACGACTATTATGCCTTGCATCGCCATGCGCCGAAAGACGCCGTACTGGAATTATTCAACCCAACGAAGAACAAGACAGTATATGCCAAGGTACTGGGCACCATCCCGCAGCAGGCATACGGGGACGATGTCCTGGTCGTCCTTTCTCCCTCCCTGGCCCGCCTCCTGGAGGCGAAGGATGCCCGGTTCTTTGTGGAAGTGCGCTATTACAAATAAGGGCGGCGGAGCGGAATCGCCCGTCGACCTTCCTGAATCGACCCTATGATCAGACCTGTTTCCTCCTGGGCCTTCGCGGTCCTGGCCCTTGTCTGCTTGTCCGCCTGCCGGCCTGCCCCGCCTGTCCGCCGGGCGGAATCATTTCCCGCGGAATTGGCGCCCTACCTGTACGGTTGGACCAGCGGTATCCTTTCCCGGACGGACCCTGTCCGGGTCCGGTTCGCAGTGCCGCTGTGCCCGGCCGGACAGGTCGGTGCACCGGCACCGGACGCACTGCTCCGTTTCGAACCGCCCATGGATGGCATGGCCAGCTGGGAAGATCCGCAAACCATCCGGTTCGATCCGGAAACCCCCTGGGAGAGTGGCCGGCTGTACCTGGCGACCGTGCGGCTCGACCCACTGCTGCCGCAACTTCCCTCCGCCCTCCGGGCGTTCGAATTCGATTTCCTGGTGCGGGAACAGGACATGCACCTTCACCTGGACGGATTATCCGCCGTAGATTTCTCCGATTTGCAAAGGCAGCGGTTGACGGGCCGGGTCACCTTGCAGGATGTGCCGGATGAAGGCCTGCCCGAGGGATGCCTTGCGGTGCGGCAGGACGGCAGGACCCTTCCCGTCCGGTGGTCGGCAGGTCCGGGTGCCACCGGCTTCACCTTTACCGTGGACAGTATCCGCCGTACCTCGACACCTGGTCGGGTGGACATCGAACTGGACGGGGCGGTGTTCGGTATCCGACGAAAAATGAAGCAGGAGCTGATGGTGCCGGCGTTGGGAGATTTCTCCGTACAGTCGGTCGCTTGGCAAGCGGCGGACGGACAAGGTCTGGTCGTCCTTTTTTCCGACCCCCTCGCACCGGCCCAGGACCTGCGCGGGCTGTTCGGTTTCTTCGGGGAATCGGGTTATGGTCCGGACGACCCGGATACTTCCCTCCCCGCCCTGCAACCGGAATACCTGATCGACGGGAATCGCTTGGTGCTCTTTCCGCCGATGCCGCCCGACGGAGCCCTGCGCCTGGAGTTGCGACCGGGCATCCGGAACAGGCTGGGCGTCTCCATTCCGGGCGTCAGCACCTGGGATGTCGGGCTGCCGGTACCGAAGCCCGCAGTCCGCCTCCAGGACAACGGCGTCCTGATGCCCTCCGCCGGCGGGGACCAGTTCCTGTTTTTCGAGGCGGTCCACCTGCAGGCGGTCGAAGTGGAGGTGTTCAAGATCTTTCACCAAAATATCCACCAGTTCCTGCAAACCAATGAGCTGGATGGGGTCGGCGATTACGCGCTGGACAGGGTGGGGAAAATAATCCGCCGGGAAGAAATCCCGCTGAGCCGGCTGTCCGCGGATTGGGACCCCAAGGTCTGGAACCGTTACGCCCTGGACCTGGGCGCACTCTTCCGGGCGGACCCCACCGCCATTTATCAGGTCCGCATCGGGTTCCGACCGACCCATGCCCTCATCGAATGTCCTGCCGCACCGGCAGCAGGGTCTCCCGTGGTTCCCCGTCGGTCGACCGCATCGGACGCCGGGGAAAGACCCTCCCTCCTGTCGGACTTTTACGGTATCGAGGGCTACTACGAGGGATTTCGATGGGATCACCGCGAGGATCCCTGTTTTCCCGGTTATTACCATCCGGAAAGGTTCGTACAGGCGAACATCCTGATGGCGGACATCGGGCTGACGGCCAAGGCGGCCGATGACGGGAGCTGGTGGGTGGCGGCTACGGACATCCGTTCGGCCGGTCCGATGCCTTCCGTAACCCTGCGCTTTTACGATTATCAGCAGGAACTGGTCGGACAAGCCCAAACGAACGCGGAAGGCATGGCGAACCTACAACTGGACCGGCAGCCTTTCCTGTTGGTCGCCGGAGACGGACAAAAGCAGGGTTTCCTGAAATTGGGCGATGGCAATGCCCGGAACCTGAGTCGATTCGATGTGTCGGGGGAAGGCTCGCCCGGGGAAGTCAAAGGTTTCCTGTACGGCAACAGCGGTGTCTGGCGGCCGGGCGACAGCCTGTTCCTGCATTTCGTCCTGCACGATCCGGAAGGTACCCTCCCGCCCGGTTATCCCCTGGTGTTCGAATTGGAGGATGCCCTCGGCCGGCGTTATGATTCCCGCCTGCTGTCCGATCCGGTAGGAAACATCTATCCCATTCCGATCGGGACAGACCCTTCCGATCCTACCGGCAACTGGACCGCCACGGTGCGGGTCGGTGCGGCCGTTATCGAAAAGACCCTGAAGATCGAAACGGTGAAACCCAACCGGCTGCGGATTTCCCTGGATACCGGAAAAAGGGCCCTCGCCGCGGCAGCGGAACCTTTCTCCTGCCGCGTGCAGGTGGATTGGCTCCATGGTGCTCCCGGTTCCCAGCTTCCGGTGGCGGTGGAAGCCACGCCGGTTCCCGTGAGGACCGATTTCCGGGGGTATGGCGGCTTCGTATTCGACGACCCTTCCCGGAAGCAGGTCGATGCGGCACCCTCGTTGTTGTTCGAGGGACAGACCGATGATTCGGGTAAGGCCTTGTTCACCAAGACACTGCTACCCGTCGGCGGGGCGTATCCCGGGAAGCTGGAGCTGAAGTTCCGGGTCAGGGCCTTCGAACGGGGTGGGGACATCAGCACTTTTCATTTCCGTTACCCCTACGACCCGTATGAACGATATGTCGGTATCCGGGTCCCGACGGTTCGTGGCGAGAAAAGGGTTGCTGCCGGTGGCAAGGTGCCACTGAAAATGGCCTCCCTCCGAGCGGATGGTCGACCTGCCGCCGGCATCGAATTGGAAGCAGCCCTATACAAGGTGGATTGGCGTTGGTGGTGGGATGCGACCGACGAAGGGGATGCTGCTTTCACTTCCGACGTACATGAGCATGCGTTGGTGCGTACCCGCTTGCAAACGGATGGGAATGGGCTGGCGGCATGGGATGCGCCGGTATCGGACTGGGGGCGGTACCTGATCCGGGTCTGCGACCCTGCCACCGGGCATTGCAGCGGTGACTATTTTTATGCAGGGTATCCCTGGGATGCCCCCGGCGGAAGCCTGGCCGTCAGACAGGAGGCGGCGATGATGACCTTTACCACCGAACGGCCGGGATATTCGGTCGGCGAGGACATCGAGGTGAACATTCCCTCCGGAGGGAAGGGCAGGATGTTCGTTTCCCTGGAAAACGGCCATCGGGTTATCCGCTCCTTTTGGCGGGATGTCTCCGCCGGGGAGAACAAGTTCCGCATCCGGGCGATCCCGGATATGTGTCCGAACTTCTACATACATGTCAGTCTGTTCCAGCCGTACGACCAACAGGCCAACGACCTGCCGATCCGGATGTACGGCGTACTGCCGGTATCGGTGACGGACCCGGCCACCCGCCTGGAACCTCTGCTGACAGTGCCCCGCGAAGTCCGGCCCGGTGCCTCTTTCCAGGTGAAGGTAAGCGAAAAATCCGGCAGCCCTATGGCCTATACCCTCGCCGTGATGGACGAAGGCGTATTGGGGCTGACCGATTTCCGGACCCCCGACCCGCATCCGGCCATTTACGCCCGGGAGGCTTTGGGGGTGCGTACCTGGGACATGTACGATTACGTGTTGGGGGCCGCAAAGGAGCGGACAAACCGGATACTCCGCGTCGGTGGGGACGGGGAAACCGTGATTCCTGCCGAGCGGAGGAACGCCAACCGTTTCCAGCCGGTCGTCCTGCATGCCGGACCTTTTTTCCTCGATGGCGGCGAAAGCATCCACCGCTTCACCATGCCTGCCCATGTGGGTACGGTACGTGTCATGTTGACGGCCGCCCATCCGGATGGTGCCTACGGTGCCGTCGACCGGACCCTGGCCGTACGGCAGCCCTTGATGGTATTGGCGACCGCGCCGCGGAAGTTGGGACCGGGGGAAACTTTCCGGGTGCCCGTTTCCGTGTTCAACATGGAATCGGCCGAGCAGGAAGTGACGGTCACTTTGCGCGTCGATGCAAAGCTGCTTTCACCGGTATCCGAGCTGACCAGGAAAGTGAAAGTGGGCGGACGGGCGGAGCGGCTGGTCTGGTTTTCCTTGCGTAGCGCCGAAAGTGCCGAAGGAACCGCCAGCCTCCTGGTTTCCGCGGGAAACGGACAGGAATCGGCCCGACACGAAATAAGGCTGACGGTGGAGAATCCGAACCCGGTGGTCCGCTCGGTCTATTCCGGCGTACTGGCAGCCGGCCGATCCTGGACGCAGGCTTGTCCGCCGGTCGGCAAGGGCTCGGACGGCCAGGTGGTCCTGGAGGTGTCTTCCTTTCCGGCCTTGCAACTGAGCAGCCGGTTGGATTATCTGATACGTTATCCGCACGGCTGCCTGGAACAGGTCACTTCCGCCGCTTTTCCGCAATTATACCTGGCGGACATGACGGAGCTTTCCGCCCCGCAGGAGGCGTACGTCCGTTCCTATCTCACGCAGGCCATTCGCAAGCTCTCCGCCTACCAACTTCCGGGAGGCGGGTTCGCCTACTGGCCGGGTTCGGACTACCATCCCTGGTCGACAAACTATGCCGGCCATCTCTTGTTGGAAGCCGAACAGGCCGGCTATCCGGTACCGGCCTCGGTCCGGTCGAAGTGGATGACCTTCCAGCAAGCCATGGCCAGGCGTTGGACGCCGCTTGTCCGCGGGGCCGGTCCCGAGGACGCGGCGGTGCTGGAACAGGCCTACCGCTTGTATACCCTGGTGCTGGCGGGAAAACCCGAATGGGGCGCGATGAACAGGTTACGGGAGTTGCCGGATTTATCCGCCGAAGCAGCCGGGCGGCTGGCCGCCGCCTATGCAAAGGCTGGCAAGACGGCGATCGGCCGCCAGCTGGTCCGGGAAGTCGACGACCCGGGGCGGCATGGCCACGAACCGGGCGGACCGACCCTGGAAAGTGCGCTTCGGGACGAAGCCATGCGCCTCGAGACCCAACTCTTGCTGGGGCAGCTTCCCGAGGCCCAAGCAACCGCACAATACCTGGCGGAGGCACTGGGCGGCACGGAATGGTTCGATACACATGCCACGGCATATGCCCTGCTCGCCATCGGAAAGTTTGTCCGACAGGCCGGTCTTACAACATCGGCGGAAGCCCGTTTTCGGTATGTCGACGGGGAGGGAAGAACGCATTCGGTGAAGTCCGATGCCCCGGTCTTTCGGTCGGAGTGGAAATCCGGCCCGGGGAACCGGCCAGTCACGGTGGTGAATGAAGGGACAGGCACCTTGTTCACCCGGCTCATCGTGGCGGGAAAACCCGAACCGGTCCAGGGCGGAAAGACTGTCGCCGAAAACCTGTCCTTGAAAATCACGTTCGAATCGCCGGATGGAACACCCTTGGACCCGGACCGTCTTCCACAAGGGACGGATTTCCAGGTCCTGGTCCAGGTGACCCATCCGAAGGCAACCGGCCGCGCTTACCAAGGATTGGCGCTGACCTTCCCTTTTCCGGCCGGATGGGAACTGGTCAACGAACGCCTGTCCGAGCCGGGAACAGGCCTGCCGACTCATCCACCCCATTACCAGGATATCCGGGACGACCGGGTGCTGACTTATTTCGACCTGGCACCCGGTGCCGGGGCCGTATTCCGGTTCCGAATGACCGCCGCGTACCAGGGGACTTTCTTCCAACCGGTCATTTCCTGCCAAGCCATGTACGATGCCTCCGTACAGGCTTCCGTGCCCGGCCGTTGGGTCTCCGTGATACCGCCGGCCGGCATTCCCGAGGCAATTCCTTTGCCGGCACCGGACCTTTCATCCCGTTGAGCGGGCCGGTGGACTTTGATCCGACCGGGCAAGCAAACCTGCCCGGTCGGATGCAAACGTTCAATCCCGGTTGAATTTCCGCGTGCGGACCGTCCGCTTGGTCACCACCCCGTCCCCGTCCATCTCTTCCATCATTTCTTCCTCCCCTTGCGGTGTCCTTTTCCGGGATATCCGCTTCCGGACTACGCCGTCCCCATCCATCTCCTCGATCAGTTCCTCCTCTTCCGACCATTGCGGCGGGCCTCCGGGATGTTGGCGTTCCACCCAATGGATTCGGTCCGGCGAACCAGGCAGTGCCTGGTCATGTTCGATGAAGAACTCATCCGCTTCCATCCGCAGGATGCGGTGCTGTGACTCCGGCCCCTTCGGAAGCGATTCCATGATTTCCGACACATCGGTATTCCCATCGGGCAGGACCAGGACCTTTTCCTCGCGTCCCCCTGCGTCGTCGATGGTGATGGTGATGGTTCGGGTAGCCTTATCCGCTGCGGGCCGGTCGGGGTAGGTACTGTCCGATACGACCATTGTCCGGACGATCATCTTTTCCATCTTTTCCATGCGGGCATTCCCGACCGAGTCGGTGATAATGACCGGCTGTTTTGATGCCGGCCCTTGGTTTTGCGCGGCCAGCTCCGGAAGGACGCCGGTGAGAACAAGGGTGGCAAAAAGGAGAATTGTCAGAAAACCTTTCATCATCATAATGTTGGTGGTGAATGATAGAATATCGTCACCTTCGTACAAGGTGACGGGTTGGAAGGTGGTGCACCGCAGGGACGAGGGCCCCATGGCCGGGCGGCAAGGGGTCCGGATCAAAACGTTCGTACCGCTACCCCATGCCAAAGTAAAGCCGGAAAGGCAGGAAAGTTGTACCGACAGGGAGTTCTTGCACTTTTTTTTGGAAAAGCGGGTAATTTCCGATGCGTCCCAGCGAACATACCCCTATGGCCGGCCGACAACGATTTGTCCTTGGGAATATCGGCCCCCGTCCTATTTCACCAGGCGGATGCTGCTGACATCCCTACCGTTGACATGCTGAAGCAGGTAGACGCCCGCGGGCAGGGATTGAAGGCTGATGTGGACCGGTCCTGGGGACGGCGTGCCGTCGTCAAGTGCATGCTCCAGGAAGATGCGGCCGGAAAAATCACGGACCATCAGCTTGCCGGAGGGGTGAGCCGGTCGGACGGTCACCTGGCCGGCCGCACCGACCGGATTGGGAAAAACAGACAATCCTTCCGGTGCGGGGAGTCCCTTGCGCAGGAAGACCAAATCCGAGTACATGTAGGACCCGTCCCGATCCACCAGCCGCAGCCGATAATAGCATTCCACCGGAGCCTGGGTATCCAGGAAGGAATATTCCTGGAGGACGGAACTGTTTCCGACGGCGGTCACCGTACCGATGTGGATCCAGGTCAGGCCGTCCGGACTCCGCTCCACTTCGAAACCGGCCGCATCCGATTCCGAGGCGGTCAGCCAATGGAGGGAATTTCCCCGAGGCAGGCTGGAGCCCTCGAAACGGACCAGTTCCACCGGCAGGACACCGTTGATCAACCATACTTCCTTGTCGTTGTATTGGAGGCTGTATCCGGCCGGCAGGTTTTCCGTGCCGAAGGTGCCTACGATGTTTTTTTCGGTTTGCACGACCACACAGTACGAGTTGGCGGGCAGTGCACTCATTTCCGAAACCTGGAGGGTTGAGCCGGGTTGGAGGTACAGGGTGTTTCCATCTGACTTGAGCTTGTCGCACAGGCTGCCTTGGGTTTGGACCTCGAGGGTGCCGGTAAGATGGATATTGGTGGGCAACCAGAAAGAGATTTCCCCGATGCCGCTGGTGCCCGGGGATACGGTGCCGGCGATGGTTTGGTCGGCGGTGCCGCCGTAGTTGCTGGGTTGCGGAAATTGGAATATGCCGTTGCCGTTGATGGTCCCGTCGTTGGTGATATTGAAGGCCCGGAATTCCAAGAAACCGGAAGTGAGTGAAATGAACCCGCTGGCAAGGTTTTCCACTTTTGGTTCGACAACTCCATAATTGCCACCACTTGTCTTTTCCAATGTACCGTAATTGTTCAGGAAGGAAGTTCCGCCGTTGGTGATGTTGAGGTCTCCGGCGATAGTCAAGACACCATGGTTGTTGAGGATGCCATTGTCCAATCCGAAAGTGCCGCCGCTGAAGGTCAGCGTACCGTAATTTGTCAGGACGGACCCGTCGCTGATTGATCGGTTGTCACCGCTCGGCAGGTCCAGGAATGCACTGGCATCAACGGTCAAATCTGCCCCGCCGTCGAAATAACCGTCCGTCCAAGTGACCCGATGCGGTGCTTTGACGACCAAGGTACCTGTGCCGACGATTTCTTTTTCGAGGGTCATGGAATTGTTCACCTCCTGTACCACGTCCAGGCGCAGCAGTCCCGGGGCAGACAGGTCCAGGACGATTCCGCCGGGTATGGCGATGTTTAGGATGTTGGTGTCCGTTGCAAGGGCGGATTCCGCGAACTTAAGGGTGCCGGTACTTCCGGTGACCGACCCGATGACGGAGCGTCGGCATTTGCTGTTGATTTCAACGGTGGTGGCCGCTGCGAAATGGAGGGTTCCGCCGTTGCTTTCGTAGTTGAAAAGCCGGTTGGTGTTTGCATTGGCGGCGTTGAGATTCAGCTGGCCGCTGTTTTCGGTCCTGTTTTGTCGGAAATCCAGGTAACCGCTGTTCACGTTGATGATGCCGCTGTTATCGACCCAAGCCTCGACGGCCAGGGAGTTGCCGGAGCCGTCGAAGGTGAAGGTGCCGGTATTGGAGAACCGGCAGGTAGGCATGCTACATGCACCGAGGTTGCCGTTCCCGTATATACTGACGGCATCCGATACGGTGCAGTTGAAAGCCCCGTTGTTGGTCAAGCGGGAATTGTCCAACAGCCAGAAGCTGGTGCCTGTCCAGGTCAGGGTGCCGTCATTGGTCAGGGCTGCATTCCCGGTCATTCGTTTCAGGTTGCTGCCGTTTCCGTCTTGGGACAAGTCGAGGGTGACGCCGGAAGGTACGTGGAGGGTTACGTCACCTGCCAGGGCGCCACCCCGCCATTCGGAAGTGGTACCCAGGGTAATGGTGCCTGAACCATCTATGGTGTGCTTATCCCAATAGCCGGTGAAGGCCAGCCTGGCAATGTTCACGTTTCCGGTCAGCGTCACGGACATTTGGGTACTATTGTAGGCCCCGGTGATGGTTGCCGTATCATTTGCGCCGGGAATGCCGTTGGGCGTCCAGACGGCAGGGTCGTCCCAGTTGCCGGTTCCGTTCAGCTGATAATTGGTTTGGCCGAGGGCCAGACAGGTGCACAGGCCGCACAGGAAGGTAAGCGTTTGTTTCATGGTGTTGTTGATTTTCAGGAGACAAAAGATACTTCGGTGGTGGCTCGACCGGTTATTACTGCCGGATGAATCGGTCACAAACCGGAATTGCCGTCGCAATCGGATTTCGGGCGTACAGCCCGGAAGAAACGCTTGCGCATCTCCTGGTTCCAAGGCAGTTCCTCAAAGTTTCCGGAAACTGCCGCTGTATTGTTTGCTGTCCGTTGAAACGGACAGTAAGAAAACACCAGGTGGCAAGTTCGAAATGTCCAGGTCAATCCCATCGGGCTGCTGGTCGACCCGGAAGGAGCGGAGCGTCCGTCCGTCCAAGCCGCTCACGATGACTTCCACCGGGCTATGCTGTTCCAGGGGAATGGATGCGTGGATCCTGCTCCGGCATGGATTCGGATAGATGGTGACCCTTTCCGTTTGTTCCTTGAAATCCGACCGGGAGAGTTCGATAATCCAGGAATACGTGTAAGTGCCGTCCATATCCAGCATCTTCAGGCGATAATAGGCGGAAGGAAATGGCGAATCATCCCGGAAGGAGTAGTTCACCGAATGGTCCGTTTGGAAGGAAGCCTTGACGGAACCGATAGATTCCCAAAGCTTTCCGTCGATGCTTCTTTCGATGTCAAACCGGTCGGTCCCGATTTCTTTGGCCGTTTCCCAAGCCAGGTGGTTGCAGGTAATTTCGACATAACCCTGGAAATCGGTGAGGTCCAGCGGTAGTGGAGCATTGGATAGGGTGGCATTGCTACCGGAGATATTCAGTATATATCCGGCGTTCGGGAAAGTGGAGGAAGAGAAGTTGCCGGAGATGCCGTCGGTTTGAATGATATTGGCATTCAGGCCGGGCGTGAGTGGGCTGCCGGCTTCCGTCACGACAAGGCGGGCACCGGATAAGGTCAGGGAGCCGTTGAGCTGCAATTGGTCGGTGCTGCTTCCGTTCACTTCTATTTGGAGAACGGCGGTCGTGGTCAGCGAAGGGGCCTGGATGGCAAGTGTCCCGATGTTGGGGCCTGGGGCGATTGTTCCTCCCAAGGATTGGCCGCTGGGGAAGGTCAGGGTGGCGGTCCCTTGAATGATGCCGCTGTTGTAGACGGCGAAGTGAAAGTTGAGCGTACCGGATTCGGCGGAAATAATACCGGAAGCCCCATTCGTGAGGCCTGCCTGAACCAGGGAGGTACCGCTGCCGGAGGATTTTTTGAAGGCACCGTTGTTGTTGATCAAGGGGAGCGTAGTCAGGCTATAGATACTGGCATCCGAGGTGATTTGGAACGTGCCGTTGTTTTGGATCATGACCTGGCTGGTGGCAAGTCCGATTACCGACTGGAGGTCAACCGTGCCGTTGTTTGTCAAGAGACTGTTGTCCCGTAGGTCCTTGTTGTCACCGTCCGCAATCTGCAGCGTGCCGCCGGCGTCGACAATCAGTTCCACATCACCGCCGATATAGCCTCTCGTCCAGGTCATGGTCACACCGGCCGGTATCGTGAGACTGCCGGTGCCGTCCATATCCTTGGCGAATCCGCTATTGGAGACCAAGCTCTGGTTCGAGTTCAGGGTGACCCTGCCACCTTGGGAAAAATCCAGCAGGAAGCCGGAAGGAATGGCTTGGTCGATGATGGTGGCGTCCGAGGAGTTGCTATTGGCGAAAATCAAGGTTCCGTTGGTGCCGGTGATGTTTCCTACGACTGCGGCCATTCCTTTTCCAAGGATTTCAAGAGCTGTGTTGGTATGAAACTCGATGGTGCCGCCGGTGCCGTCGTAGTTGATGAACTGGTGATTGTAGGCACCGGAGGAGTACAGGTTGATGGTGCCGTTGTTTTCCAGCAGGAAATCGCTGTGAACCCAGCCGGAATTGATGTTGATGGTTCCGTTGTTGACGAAAGCGGCATGCAGGTGGCATTCGGAACTATTGGCCTCGAAGGTGCCGTTGTTGATGAACCCGATGTTCGACGTGTTGCCGTCGTTTCGATACAGGCGGTTGTAAAGGGTATTGTCCACAAAGGTGCCGTTGTTGACGATCTGGGCGGCATCTTCGAAGAAAATGCCGGTCCCCCCCCAGGTCATGGTACCGTTGTTTGTAATCAATGCGTTGTTGTTCAGGAATTTTCGGTTGCTGCTGTCCCCTCCGGCATAGAGCTGGAAGGTTTTTCCCGAAGGAAACGTGATTTGGACACTGCCGCTGATGAAACCGCCGGTCCAGGAGGAGTCGTCCGTCAGCGTGAGGGTGCCTGTCCCGTTCAGGACCGTGATTTTTCCCGGCGTGGAAATGTTTCCATACCCGCCGTAATCGAGCTTGTTGATGGTATAGTTGCCGTCGACAGTCAGGGTGAGGGGGCTGGAAGGGTTGAAATTGAAGACGACATCGTCTCCCGCCCCTGGTACGCCGGATGGACTCCAGGTAGTGGTGCTGGACCAATTACCCGATGCGACAACGGTGTAGGTGGCGGCAAAGGACGGAAGGGAGGCCAACAGCGACAGCAAGGTGATAAAACGGATCATTCGGTCAGCTGGTTTGTTTTCAAAAAGTCATTCGGTCCGATGCAATCGGAACTCCGGCGAGATGGTGGTATGCGCAACGGGGGCGCCGGGTCGTCAGATTCGGGTGCGTTTACTGTGGGAGCAGTTTGGGAAGCAGCAGAGCAGCGGAAAGCAATTTTCGTCTTCGCAGGAGGTTGAGGTTCGGGTCTTGCAGTTTCCGGAAGACCCGCTTGACTTCAGACGATATTCGGTTGGGTATGGACGGCGTCGATACCAAAGGGGGAGGAATCGACGCGGTTGCGTATAGGTAAGGCAAATTTACAAAAAATGATGAAATGCAGTACAGGAGATTACTTTTTCGGCCGATTTTGATGCCCGGAAGGCTGGCCCCTCACGCCGGCAAGTCAGTTCCGCTCGCCCCTGGTCTTGAAATGCCCCCCGCACCGGTTGTGGCGACCGGGCTAGCCGGTGTTTCCACTGGGCTAAAACTTTCCATCTTCTGATACTAAAACGCTGTAAATCCGTTCAAATGGTCGGGAATAAAACAGGGCGACGGGAAAGTTCCACAGGGAGCGGCGGACTGCGAGCGGCAGGGTATGTTGCGTTGCGGCATTTGACCGAACAAAAAAGTGGGGAGTGATCCGAAAAGTGGTAGGACGGTACAACAGAAACTTGAAGCGGTGCCGTGCGCGCGGGCAGGCGGGACAATATTTTTCACCTGACAGGAAGGGGTTTCAACAGTGATGGATATCCAATATTTTTTTGGATGAATCGTGATCCCGACAGGATTCGAACCTGTGACCGTCTGCTTAGAAGGCAGATGCTCTATCCGGCTGAGCTACGGGACCGGTACGAGGACGATGGTCTGTGAGGGCGGGATGTCCGAAGGTTGCCCGGAATGGGAACCGAAAACCGACCCCTGCGAATGGAAGCATGCCATAGAATCGTCTCCCCGCAAAAGTAGTTTTTTTTCAAGAGGTGTCAAATGTACCGCTTATTTTAGCCCTGGGTGGTATTTCATGGCGATGAAGTCGCCTGTTGCGACCGGCAAGAGCCCGGATCGGGCACAAATTGCAATCACCTTGACCCTTGTTGCGGTTGCGGCACAGTACGACAGCGGCGTCGTCTTGCCGACGGTAGCGGGGGTATCACAAACCAGACCGTATGGCCGTCCAAATGGAAGAAAGCTGGTACCGGGTGTTGGAAGAGGAGTTCGCGCAACCTTATTTCGAGGAGCTGACCGCCTTCATTCGCGCGGAGATCCGCTCGGGCAAAGTGGTTTATCCGCCCGGGGGACTCATATTCAATGCGTTCAATCACACACCTTTCGATTCGGTTCGGGTGGTGGTCCTGGGGCAGGATCCTTACATCCGTCCCGGGGAAGCGATGGGCCTGTCCTTCTCCGTACCGAAGGGAGTCCGCGTGCCGCCGTCCCTCCAGAACATTTTCAAGGAATTGAACCGGGACCTGGGTTGCCCGGTTCCGGCCCACGGCGACCTGACGGCTTGGGCCGACCAGGGCGTCTTCCTGTTGAACGCAGCCTTGACCGTGGAAGCCGGCTTGTCGAATTCCCATGCGAAGTGCGGCTGGCATCGTTTCACGGATGCGGTCATCCGGGCCTTGTCGGAAGGTCGGGAGGGACTCGTATTTTTGCTGTGGGGGAACTTTGCCCGGCAGAAGAAGCTGTTGGTGGACGTCTCCCGTCATTTGGTGCTGGAGGCGGCACACCCCTCCCCGTTGGCAGGGGGGGCATTCGACGGATGCCGCCATTTTTCGAAAACGAACCGGTACCTGGCCGATCGTGGCCAAGCGGGTATCGCGTGGTGTCTTCCGGATTGAGGATACGGCGGGATCCGGGCCGACTTGTCAGCGGGTCGCCTGTTCGATGTGCAGCGTACCGTCCTGCATCTCCAGGATGCGGTCGCTCATATTAGCCAATTCCTGGTTGTGGGTGACGATCAGGAAAGTCTGCCGGAAATCATCCCGAAGCCGGAAAATCAGCCGGTGCAAATCCGCCGATGAGGCGGAGTCGAGGTTTCCGGACGGTTCGTCGGCCAGGACGACGGCAGGCCGGTTGACCAGGGAACGGGCGACGGCCACCCGTTGCTGTTCCCCGCCGGATAATTGCCCGGGCTTGTGTTGGAGCCGGTCCGACAAGCCCAGGTATTCCATCAACTCCATGGCCCGGGTTCGGGCTTTCCGCTCCGGCGTACCGTGAATCAGGGCCGGCAGACAAACATTTTCGATGGCGGTGAACTCAGGCAGCAACTGGTGGAATTGGAAAATGAAGCCGACCTGTTCGTTACGGAAACGCGACAAGGCCCGTGCGGAAAGTCCGGATACCTGCGCACCGTCGATCACGACCCGACCCGCGTCCGCCTGGTCCAGGGTGCCCAGTATATGGAGCAGGGTACTTTTGCCGGCTCCCGATTTCCCGATGATGCTGACGATTTCCCCACGGGCCACCTGCAGGTCGACCCCTTTCAGCACATGCAGCGCGCCGTAATATTTGTGGATGCCGGTGGCTTCTATCATGGACGTGTTGTTTGGCGGATGCGTGTCGGCCGTAGGGGCGAGCGCGGGACCTCCGGCAGGTAGCCTGATAAGAGGATTCTTCCGTCCGAGTGGCCGGGGTAGCGTCGGCTGGTCCCTTAACTTCTCGTTTCTGCTGCAACGCAAAGTCGGCTCGGAAGACTGCCGCACCGGAAGATCCGGATTTTTCAGATTCCATCGGCTGCACGACCTGCCGACGGACACCAGGCAAAAGTAAGCAAATACACGCCGCCCGGCTACGTCCGTTTTGTCGGATACCGCTGGACTCCTGGTTGTGTGTCCGGCGGACGGGGGCAAAAGAAAAGAGCGTAAGCAATAGATTGCCACGCCCTTCTAAGAAATCACCCGACTGTTATAATTTAAAAAGATATTACCATTTAGTTTTTATCCAATGTCAGAACGATAGGCAGTCAAGATGGGTTGGGTCCGAATCGGTGACCGAAACCTTTTACCGCTCGTTTCGAATCACCGTTTATCGAAGCACCACACAAATTAAAGTGATTTTTTTTGAAATACCGAATATTTACTTGAATATTTTGCAATGTAGGTAAAATAATTTTGAAAACAGGAAGGGTTGTCAGTCGTACACCGCTTTGCTGCCGCCATGCACATCGGCGGACAAGCCATTCCGGTGGTCCGGGGCTTGCGGATATAGGAACCGGGGTTCCGGCATGGGGAGTAATTGGCAAAGGAGCTATGCCGATACCTATTTATTGGTTTTATTTGCAGCTGCACAAAACGAAAGACGGTCATGAAACGATTCGCCACCGGTAAGGTTCCGCTGTCCTTTTCCCAAATCATCAACATGAACATCGGATTCTTCGGGATCCAATACAGCTTCGGCCTGCAACAAACGGCGATCAACCCGATTTATTCCTTCCTGGGGGCCGACCCGGAACAATTGCCCCTGCTGAACCTGGCAGGGCCGGTGACCGGGCTGGTGATCCAGCCGCTCATCGGAGCCATCAGCGACAAGACCTGGCATCCGCGTTGGGGACGCAGGAAGCCCTTTTTTCTGCTCGGCGCCATATTCTGCAGCCTATGTCTCTTCATCTATCCATTCAGCAGCACCTTGTGGATGGCCGTCGGCCTGCTTTGGGTCCTCGACGCCGCAAACAACACGGCCATGGAGCCTTACCGGGCGTTCGTGACGGACATCTTGCCGGATGCGCAACAACCGACGGGATTCCTGACACAGAGTTTCTTCACCGGACTGGGTATCACCCTGGCCAACCTGTCGCTGTTCGGGTTCCAGCGGTACATTGGAGGCGAAACGGCGGCCGGTATCCCTTATTGGGTGTTCGGCTCCTTTTTCCTGGGTTCCTTTTGTTCCCTGGCTTCCGTCGGTTGGTCCGTCGCCAAGACCCGTGAAATCATGCCTTCGGAGGCGGAACTCGCTACCCTTCGCGCGGAACGGGGCGGGATCTTCAAACCTTTGTCCGACATCGCAAAAGCCATCACCCACATGCCGCGGAGTCTTTGGCAGTTGGCGGCGGTATACCTTTTCCAGTGGTATGCCATGTTCTGCTACTGGCAATTCGTCGCCCCCTGCCTGGCCAAGAGCATATGGGACACCACGGATTCGCATAGCCCCGCATATGAGGAGGCCGTGGCCTTCACCGGCCTTGTCAACGGATTCTACAACATCATCACCTTCTTGTCGGCATTCCTGCTGGCGTATTTCGCCCGGCGTTACAAGGCGAAATTCGTGCATGCCGCCTGTCTCGCCTGGGCCGCCGCCTCGCTGTTCCTGTTGCCGACCGTCCAAGGAGTGGAGTACCAATACCTCGCCCTTTTGTATATCACCGGATTCGGGGTCGCCTGGGCCAGCATGATGGGGGTCCCCTATGTCATCGTGTCCGCCGATATCCCGGAACAACAGCGGGGCGTTTATATGGGAATCATCAACATGATGATCGTCATTCCCATGATTATCCAAAACCTGACCTTCGGCGGGGTGGATGGCCTTTATCCGGGCATCTATTCCACCTTCCTGGGCTCGGATCCGCGAAGTGCGATCTCCTTCGCGGGCGGGCTGCTGCTGGTGGCCGGTCTGCTGACGCTCTTCATTCGGGAAAAAAGACTGCCCGTCGCCCAAAACGGCCTTTGACGGCTGGCCTCGTCCCGCCCCCAGGGGGCGCTTGGGCTGCCTGTGTACCTCCCTGCAACTTCCTTTTTCCGCCCGGGTTCCGTTGCGCTGGCCCGGTGACGGCGTCTCCGCTTGCTCCCATTTCCGGCCCCGGAAAACAAACTGCCGGTTATGGTGTTACATTCCTGCCAAAAACTTCAATGGTAGGAGGTGAGGCCTGTCTTCGCTGTTTTCTTGTGGCATTTCATCAATAAGGTCCGAATCCCCTCGGTTGGTAAAAGGGATTTCCTGATATTGCCTCCCCGCACGACAGGTGAAGAAAAGCAAATTACCTACTGTATGTCTTTGGATAGTGGTTCGGTGCCGGTTTTCCCGACAGGGAATTCCGTGCAGCGGTGGACCCGCTCCGTCGGCATGCCAAACGTAAGAAATGGAATACAAAGAGGCTAAAGAGCGCTTTCTGCAAGCTTGGGGGATGTTGGGCAGCGATTGGGGCATCAACCGGACGATGGCCCAGATTCACGCCTTGTTGTTGATTTCTCCGGAACCCCTGGCGTCCAAGGATATAATGGACGAACTGAAGATCTCCATCGGCAATGCAAACCTCAACCTGCGGGCACTCATGGATTGGGGGCTTGTCTACAAGGAGCTGAAAGTCGGCGACCGTAAGGAATATTTCGTCGCGGAAAAGGATATCTGGAATGTCATGTGCAAAATCATCGCCAACCGGAAGCGCAGGGAACTGGAACCCGTCATAAAGGTGCTGGATGAAGTGGCCATGGTGGACGGCAAATCGCAGGAAATCGGCGAGTTCGTCAAGACGGTGCGGGAAATCCGCCTTTTCTCCTCCAAAGCGGATGCATTGGTGGAAACCCTCCTCAAGGCGGATGCGGATTGGTTCGTCAAATCTTTTTTGAAAATGGTCAAGTGAGGGGAACAGCCCTTCTCCTTCCGTCCTCATCCGGCCTCTTTAGCCCGCCCTGGTAATCGAGGTATCTCGCTACCCGAAGTGCAAGCCCAGGTATGCAGCAGTATGGATGTCGCTATTGTCCCGGGCGCGTCCGGCGCAATCCCGTCTTCCTTAACCTGAACGGAATGGAGCTGGAAGCAAGGGTTCGCACTTCCTCCGATATGATTTCCGTTACGCTTTGCGGCTTTACACCCACCGGAACCGGCAGGTTCCGGTGGGTGAATAGACCTGCGGCGGCTTAATGGCCGAAATGGGCGATGATTTGTTCGGCCAACTCCATCCCGATGGCGGATTGGGCCTCCAGGGTGGACCCGCCGATATGGGGGGACACGGTGATCTGCGGATGGTTCAGCAATTCGGCCCTTGGCGTCGGTTCGCCGACAAACACATCCAGCCCGGCTCCGGCGACCTTTCCACTGGCCAGGGCATCCAGCAACGCATCCTCTTCGATCAGTCCTCCCCGGGAGGTGTTGACCAGGTAGACACCATCCTTCATCTTTTCAAATGCCGCGGCATCAATGAGCGCCTGTTTCCCACCGGGGACATGCAGCGTGATGAAATCGGATTTGCGCAGCACCTCCTCCATGCTGGTGGTTTCCACCCGCACGGACAAGCTGACGTCCTGGCTCTTGTATACGTTGAGGTCTATTTCCGCTTCGTGCACCACCAGGTCGGCCGCCATGACGTTCATCCCCAATCCGATACCGATGCGGGCCGTTTCCTGCCCGATCCGGCCGAATCCGATGATGCCCAACGTCCGGCCTCTCAGTTGGATACCCTTGGAAGCCACTTTTTTCAAGCGGTTGAATTCCTCCGTCCCCTTGACCGGCATCTCCCGGTTCAGCATGCCCATCATCCTCGACAACATGAACAGGTGGGTGAAGACCAATTCGGCTACCGCCCGGCTGGATGCATTGGGGGTGTTGAAAACCTGGATCCCTTTGCTTCGCGCGTGCTCCACGTCGATGTTGTCCAGCCCAACACCTCCCCGGGCAATGACCTTCAGGTCCGGACAACCGTCTATCAGCTCCTTCCGTACCTTGGTGGCGCTGCGAACGATGATGACGTCATATTCGGGGAGTACTTCCTGCAACTGTTCCGGCGTATACTGTTGGGTCGTCACTTCGTAACCGGCTTCTTCCAGCAACAATTTGCCGTCGGCATGGATGCCGTCATTGGCCAAGATCTTTACCATAATGTAGAATTGAAAAGCTTTATTGTTGGGTGAGCGTCGTGTCTGCCCGGCTGGAAGCTTACCCGACCCCCTGAATGTTTCTTCCGGAACGGCCAGGGCCGCCAAGGCCCCGCGTGACTTCCGGGTCATTTGGCCGGGGCCGTTGGCCGACCGACGAAATTCACAGCAATAATAAGGATTCCTGCGGATAAAAACCCCGGCGGTCCGGGGTGTGACCCGGATCGGTCGGGCCGGTCTCGCCGATCTTGTTTGCTTTCCTATCGTTTATTTCCCAAAAGCTTGGGATGGCAGGGAATTATTCCGATTGCCGACGGTCCGCAAATAATTATTATATTGCCCCATGGCATTATTTTGTCGCCCTCCCGGCTTCCGCAGGTGCGCGGGCCGGAGGCTGAACGTTCAACCTGAGCATCGATGCTAAAGTTTTTCCTTGCTGCCGTTGTGCTGCTGGTATGTCCTTCGCTGGTCATTGCGCAGGAGGACCGGGTAGTCCTCTCCTTCGTTTCGGAGGACTTTCATCGGGACTTGGTTCCGGAAGGCGTGCGGAGCACCGACGAAATGGGCTTGCCCCTGCCGGTCGGGGACCCATTCCTTACCATGGCGATCGTGAGCGAAGTGCCTGGATCGGAGCAATATCTGGAAGTGGTATTCCGCACGGCGAACGGCCTTTCCTCTACCTTTCCTTTCCGTCCGGACCCGCATGCCGGGACCTTGTCCGGGATAACCGTCGGCCGATTGGATTTCCTTTGGCCGACCGACGGACCTTTTGTCTCCTTCCGGGTTCAATGGACCGGTCCGGACGGTCTCCCGCCGGGGGGCATTCAGCTGCACTTTTACCATCCGGGTCCGACACGGCGCGGGGCCCCGCAGGCTGCGGATTCATCCGCACCCTTGTCCCTCGGTTCGGCTTGTCCCTGTCCGGCACCGGATTATGAAAACAGGTTGGACTGGTGTCCGGCCGGTAACTGTCCGCCTGACCCGACACCCGTCCCCACACAGGTCGGCTTCCTGGTCATCCACCATTCGGCTGGCACCAACAATGCCTCCGATTGGGCGGCGGTCGTGCGGGCCATCTGGGACTTTCACGTCAATGTGAACGGTTGGGACGATATCGGGTACAATTGGCTGGTGGACCCCAACGGCATGCTGTACGAAGGTCGCGGGGACAACCGCCTGGGGGCACATTTCTGCGGCGCCAACGGTGGTACCATGGGGGTTTGTATGCTGGGCGACTTCACATCGGTGCAACCGACCGCCGCCGCCCGGAACACCCTGAGGGAACTCCTCTCCTGGAAGGCTTGCGATGCATCCCTGGATCCGCTCGGGAGCGCTTACCATCCTGGCTCCGGCCTGACCTTGTCCCGGATTGCCGGCCACCAGGACGGATGTGCCACCGCCTGCCCGGGCAATCAGTTCTATCCCACCTTGCCGGCCCTCCGGCAATCGGTCGCCGATTATATCGCAGCCGGCTGCCCTTCCGTGCAGGTTTCGGCCCCCTCCTTGCTGACCGGCACCCTGGTCGCTGCGGACCAGGCCGAACTGCTTTGGGTCGACAACTCGGATAACGAATCCGACTTCGTACTGGAAAGGGCGGTCGGGCCGGTCGACACTTTCGCCATCCTGGCCGTCCTACCCCCTAATACGGTCGGTTATTATGACCTGGGGCTTCCGGCCGGAAACACCCTCCGCTATCGCGTCAAAGCCGTGTCGGGTGGGGCGGATTCCGATTATTCCAACGAGGTCGTCCTGATGACCCTGACCGGCTTGTCTCCTGAAAGCGTCGGAGAAGGTGCCGAAGCAGGGCTGCGGGTCGTTCCCAATCCCGTGTTGGAAGCCGTGCGGCTACATGGCCGGGGCCTGTCGGGTGACGGCCGGGTGGATGTCTTCGACCTGTCCGGAAAACTGGTCGCATGCTGGCCGGCGGTTCAATTTCAGGAAGGGGTTTCGGAGACGCTTCCTGCGGCGATGCTTCCCGGCGGACATTACCGGGTCCGGTTGAGCCAGGGGGAGAAAGTCCTTTCCGCCGGCTTCCTGAAACAGTGACCGAATCATTCCGCGATATCCAGGTCCAGCCATGCTTCCAGCAGTCCGATGAGTGCCGTGCGGTCCTGCCGGGACATATGCGCGATCCTGGCCTTGGCATGGTCCGCACCAGGGAGGAAGAAAAACGCCGCATCGGTATGACCGGAAGGCCGTACCGCCGTGGCGGACCAGGTGTCGGCCGCTCCATAGATGTAAATGATGTGGTTCCCTTCCTTGTCCAGCCAGTCCTGGAGCTGCCGGACAAGCCGGCCGTCGAAAGTGGGTGCCGCCTTCTCCGGCATGAAAACGGCGGAAGGATTGACATCCGTCGGCAAATGTTCCAGCAGCCCCTCGAACGGGGCTGTCCGGTATCCGTAATAGCCCATCTCCGTCCCCGCCTGGTAGTAGTGGGGTGCATACATGCGCATGCTTTCGTCGGCGAAAAAATCTATTCCGGAGACATGGACCAAATGGTTCAACAAGGAATCCGGCGGGGCGTCCGGGGAAGGAATGGTGCCGCAGTCGTGCCCCCATTGCCAGAAGGAAAAGGGATACTCGAGCACCGCGTATTCAAACGCCGGACCGAAGCCGAGGTAATCGAAGGTCAAGCCGGCACCGCGTGCGTACCATTGGAGCCGAGGCAGTAAGGCAGCCCGTTCCTGCAGCAGTTTCCGTTGGAAGGCGAGGATGTCCCGTCGGCAGGCGTCGCTGCCCACGGTGTCCAGGAAATCATAGATCCTCGGGTCCTCCAGCGAAAGGTTCAGGGGGGCGACGAAAGGAACGCTTACCGCCACATCGTCCGGATAATGGAAGCGGTAGAACAAGGTGGTCTGCCCGCCCTTGCTGATGCCGGTACTCAGCCACGGGGCCGGATAAAGCGCCCGGAACAGCTCCCGGATGTGGTGGAGGTCCGCCGTGACCTGCCGGAGGTTCAGGTCTTCATAATCCGGTAAGGTCGGGACACTTTCGCCGAAAAACCGATGTTCGATGACAAGCTGGTTGGCATCCAGCAGCTGCGCCAGTTCGTATACCCGGTTCCGGGGGCGCTGGTAGCCCTCGGTACATAGGACCATCGGCCGGTCGGGTCCGCGATGCGACAAATAGGCTTTTTGGTAGAAATGGCCCTTTTCGGGATGGTCGTGGTCCAGGGGCTGCCGGACGGTCAGCTCCCAGGCGGCGGAGAATCCCTCCGGTGTCTCGATCCGCCGGAAGGAAAGGTCCGGCAGGTCGAACAGGGCGGTCTCCAACGACGAGGGTTGTGCGGGCAAGGGCCCTGTGGTCCAACTAAAGGCCAGCAGAAATAACAGGCGATGGGTATGGTTCGTAAACATCCGGGAATCAGTTTGTGAAAGGGTGGGAGGGGGCGGCGACCGGATTGGCATGGCGACCGGAACCCGTCAAGCGACAGCGGCTCCGATGGTCGCAACCGGCCGGAGGCTAGGGGGCGGCGGACAAAGCGGCGGAAACCCGTTCCACCTGCCGCCAGACCCGGGCCAGGTTGCCCCAGCAAATTTTCCGCAGGTCTTCCGTCGTGTAGCCTCGCTCCAGTAAGGTCCGCAACAGGTTCGGATAATCGGCCACGTCTTTCAGGCCTGCCGGCAGGGAATCCCCCACACCGTCGAAATCGGAACCCAGACCGACATGGTCTATCCCGGCCAGGCTTACCGCATGGTCGATGTGGTCGGCCACCACTTCGACATCCGAAAACAGTTGGTCGTGGTAAATGCGGCGGAATTCCTCCAGGGCCACCTGGGCGGCACTGTCCCCCTCCTGCCACCCGTTTTCCGCCAGCACGGCCGACCATTGCGCCCGCATCTCGTCCCTGGCCCTGGTATGGCGTCGGTCCAGGAAGTCCGACCCGAAATTGATCAGGATGACCCCGCCGTTCTTCCCCAAGGCCTGGATCATGTCATCACTCATGTTGCGCTGGAATCCCGGCGTGAAAGTCCGGCAGGAGGAATGGGAAGCGATGACCGGCGCCTGGGAAATTCCCAGCGCCTGGTAAAAAGCGGCATCCGTAACATGGGAGATATCCACCATCATGCCGACCCGGTTCATTTCCGCAATGACCAGGCGGCCGAACGGACTCAGCCCGTTCCAGGTCCGGGTCGTGTCATAGGAGGAATCACAGATTTGATTGTCTTTCGCATGGGTCAGGGTGACATACCGGATCCCGCGCGCATGGAAGTAGGCCACGTCCTGGATCTCCCGGATCGGGGCCCCGTTCTCCATCCCCATCGGCAGGGATATCAGTCCCTTGGCAAAATTCTCCTCGACCGCGGAGGGGGAGAGGCCGGGCGCGAACTTGTCCGGATGCTCCGAGATGACGGTACCGATCATTTCAATCAATGAATCCGCATATGCCTTGGCATCGCCGCTGGTTTGATAGCTGGAAGGGACATAGATGGACATGAACGGGGCATCCAAGCCGCCGCGCTTCGCCCGCGTATAGTCGAAATCCCCTTCCGTCGAGGTGATGGGTATGCCCGTGAAGGTACGCTCCAGGCGGAAATTCCGTACAAAAAGCCGCGTAGGCAGGTCGACATGCCCGTCCGCTATGATCAATTGCCGGGCCAGCAGTGCCGCTTGGTCGGATGTGGCGGCCGGCGGATCCACGCCCGGTTGGGCGGCGGCCGGCCGGACCAGTAGACTGACAAAGGTCAGGAGAAGGAGGCGCATGGTCGTTTTTAGGCGAAATTTAAACCAAATTCAACTATCTTCCTGCATGAACTATCCATATTTTCGCAGTACCAGGGCTTTTGCGCGGATGCCGGCGATGGGACGCATCGTGCCATCGGTGCCCCGAAGTGCCTCCAGGTCCGGGGAGACCTTGCCGGCGGTGCGGCTGACGCGTTGGAACCGGAGCCCCGGCCCCGGGAATTTTTCCGCAGAAGGAAGGTGGCTTGGGCGACATGGTCCGGACTACTCGTCGGTAGTGGCCGGTCCGGCAAAACTGGAGCCTGTCGTCCTGCGGTCGACCCAGGCGGGAAATTCCGTGGTGCCGCTTTCCCCGGAGCCCTCATGGACATAAACAGGTCGCCATCGTGTTAGATAGGTTGAACAAGTCGGTAATCTTGTCGGCATGGATGTTGGGCTGGTCAACGTGGACAGGAGCCGTCGCAGGTCCCGCCTACGACCATTGTTCCCGTGCCTACCTCCTGAAGGAGGTGTCCAATTGGTGCAGCGCACCGAACGCCTTCAGCAATGAGGGTGCCACGGCTTCCGATC
Organism: uncultured Saprospiraceae bacterium; assembly: GCA_964573725.1. Taxonomy (GTDB): domain Bacteria; phylum Bacteroidota; class Bacteroidia; order Chitinophagales; family Saprospiraceae; genus UBA6168. The sequence goes on along the minus strand of CAZNLJ010000001.1, from coordinate 32,782 downwards.
GGAACCCGGCCTCCTGCTTTCCTTTTCTCTCGCCGTCGGAGGACCACGACGTCTGGTTCCGTTTCAGCGCAGTCGCCCCCACCTTGAACGTCAGTATCACCGGAAATATCGCAAACCGCCCCGGCGGTACGCTGCGGCACCCCCAGCTCGCCCTGTACCAGGGGAATTGCAGCGGCGAGCTGCAGGAACTGGCCTGCATTTCCGATGTACGGGGGTATCATATCGTGGAGACGTTCATAAACGACCTGGTCATCGGCCAGACCTATTACATCCGGGTGGATGGCCGCGACGGTCGGCAAGGCAGCTTCCAGCTGTGCATCAATAACTTCAACCCGACACCAGCCCCCACGTCGGATTGTGCACAGGCGGTCGTCCTGTGTGACAAATCCGCAATCAATGTCCCCAGCGTCCTGACTGCCGGCCGGAACCGGAACGAGCTTCCGGACGGGCTCTGCCTGCCGACGGAGACCCAATCCGTCTGGTACAAGTGGACTTGCGCAGAGGCAGGTACGCTCACTTTTTCCCTGAAACCGGTCAATCCGTCGGACGACCTGGATTTCGCCCTGTTTCTCTTGCCGGACGGATTGGACGATTGTGCGAACAAGCTTCCTTTGCGGTGCATGGCTTCCGGGGAAAATGTCGGGGAACCCTTCCTGGCCTGGTTGCGTTGCTCGGGGGAGACCGGCCTTCGGGAAGGGGATATGGACCTGGCGGAGGAAGGTGGGTGCGAACTCACGGACAATAATTTCCTGGCCCCGTTGCGCATGGAAGCGGGAATGAGTTATGCGCTGATGGTCAATAATTACCACAATACCGGCAATGGGTTTTCCTTGTCCTTCGGCGGAACGGGCACCATCGCCGGCCCCAAGAATCATTTCACGTTCCAGAAGCTGACCATACCGCTCGACCAGGAGTTGTACGTCAAGGACGCTTCCGTTGCGGTAGGTGGGGTCCGCGCCTGGCATTGGTCCTTCGGTACCGGCGCACACCCGCAACAGGCGGAGGGGAAGGGGCCTTTTTCCGTCCGGTACGATACGCCGGGAAAGAAATCGGTCGCCCTGACCATAGAGACCAACGGCGGATGCCAAGTGACCAAGGTCCGGACCGTGACGGTCCAACCGCTTCCGGAAGTACCTCCGGAACCGGTACCTTCCGAGGAGGGACCGGAGGAACCGGATGCTGTCCCCGACAATCCGCCGGCCACCGACACCCTGTCCGCCCCGGGGGCGGACGTCCAAGGAACGGACTCACCGATGACGGACGCAAACAGAAAGGATTCGGTCACCTACCTGGTGAAATTCGATGCGGTGATTTATTTTGAAGCCGATTCGTTCGCACTCGACGCCGAAGACGAACCGGTCCTTCAACAGGTGTTGGACCTCCTTGGACAGGATGAAAATTATCTTGCCTTCATCGAAGGCCATACCAATAATATCCCGTCGGACGAATACTGCCGGAAGTTGGCCACCTTGCGGGCCGATGCCGCCTACGGCTGGCTGTTGGCCCATGGCATCGGACCGGAGCGCATGATTGTCAAGGCCTTCGGCAAGGAAAAAGTGGTGACCCGCAACATCGCCAGGACGAGCCGGATCCGGAACCAACGGGTCGAAATCAAGATCATGACCCGCGAAGAATGACCGGTTTCCGGAATGGTCGCCCTCAACTGCCCAACAGGGCGAGTAATTCCTCCGCGCTCAGCTTGCCGGCCATCTCCCCACCCTCCAACAGGCTGTCGGCCAGTTCCCGCTTTTCCGTGTGCAGCTGCACTATTTTTTCTTCGATCGTATCCTCCGATACCAGTCGGTAGACGGTGACGGGCCTTTGTTGACCGATCCGGTGGGCCCGGTCACTGGCCTGGTCTTCCACGGCCGGATTCCACCAGGGATCGAGGTGGATGACATAATCTGCGGCCGTCAGGTTAAGCCCGAAACCGCCGGCTTTCAAACTGATGAGGAACACATCCCCCGTTCCTTGCTGGAATGCGGTGATGGCACGGTCCCTTTCGGACAACGGGGTGCTGCCGTCCAGGTATTGGTAAGGGATTCCCTGGGATTTGACCCAGGCTTCCACAATTTTCAAATGTTTTACAAATTGACTGAATATCAGAGCCTTGTGTCCTTCTTCCCGGAGCTCCTCCACCGTTTCAGACAACAATTGCAATTTGCTGGAGGGGATGTCGATATCCGGTTGGATCAGCCGGGGATGGCAGGCTGCCTGCCGCAGGCGAATCAACTCGGCCAGGATCAGGAAGCGTTTGTCCGCCGTTCCGCCCTTGGCCCGGGCGATGTCCTCCAGGGCCTTGCGCCGGAGGGCCTCGTAGAAGGCACGTTCCTCGGCCGATAGTTCCACGGAAAGGATGATTTCCGTCTTGGCGGGCAGTTCCTGCAATACATCCTGTTTCCGTCTGCGCAGCAGGAAAGGATGGATCAATTTCCGGAGTTGCAGGAGCCGCTCCTTGTCCTGTTCCCGCTCGATCGGTGCGGCGAACCGCTCGTTGAATTGCGGCACACTGCCCAACAGGCCGGGATTAAGGAATTGGAAGAGCGTCCATAACTCACCCAGGTGGTTTTCGATCGGCGTACCGGTGGTGACCATCCGGAAATCCGCTTGCAGCTGCATCGCGGCCTGCGAACGTTTCGTCGCCCGATTCTTGATGGCTTGCGCTTCGTCCAGGATGACGGTGGCGAATCCGATGCCGCCGAGCAAGGCGCTTTCCTGTTGTAACAACCCATAGCTGACCAGCAGGAGGTCGTTCGCCGCCAATCCGCGGACGGTCTCGCCCCGGTCCGCTTCCCCGAATATATGGAGCCGTAGGCTCGGCGCGAATTTTCCGGCCTCGCGGTACCAGTTCCGCACCACGGATGCCGGCGCCACCACCATGGCCGGGCCTGCCGATGCCCGGGCAACCAGCAAGGCCAAGGCCTGGATGGTCTTGCCCAGGCCCATGTCATCCGCCAGGCAGGCACCGACCCCCCATTCCGCCAGGCGGTACAGCCATTGGAATCCCTCCCGTTGATAAGGCCGCAATGATGCCTGGAATGCGGCCGGCGGTTCCGCCATGGCCGTCTCTACCGTACGCATCCGTTCCAATTGCCTGCGCCAGGCCTCATCCACCCGGAGTTCGCCGACCGTTTCCTCCAGGTCCGAGAACATATGGACAGCCAAAGGGTGCAGCTGCAATTGTTGGGGCGTCCGTCGCAGGAGGTTGTCCCATTCCGTCATCCGCGCCCGCAGTTCTTCCGTCAGTGCCAGGTACTGCCCGTCGCTGACTTCTACGAATTGCCGTTGCGATTGCCCGGTCAGCTCCAGGAGTTGGCGGAAATCCATCAAATGCCCTTCGTCGACCTGTACGGTCCCGGTCACATCAAACCAATGTTGGCCTTGCCGGATACCCAGCCGCAGTTGGCTCGAACCCAGGGTTCCGGTTACCCGGACCGGCTGGCCCTTGGGGTATTCCAACACCAACCGGCCCGCCTGCCGCAACGGTTCCAGGTCAAGCAACACCTGCAGGCAGTCGGGCAGGGCCGCCAGCGGCCATTCCTCGTTCTCGGAGGGTAGTCGCTGCAACAGGGGGCATGCATCCAACAGGGTCCGGAGCAGTTCCCGCTCCGCTTCGAATGACCGGATGATGCGGCGTCTTTGTCCGTTTTCGGTGACCCACAGCCGCTGCCGCCCTTTCGCCGGCTTGCAATAAGTCCGGTTGTCAGGGACGGGCCACACGAAAAACTCCAGCTTATATCCTTCCCCCATCGGGAGCAGCTGCAGCACGGCCTTGGGATTCCCTTCCAAGGTCGGTGTCTCCCCGTCTCCGGTATCCAGGAACACCCGGACGGGGACCATGCGCTCCAGGGCCTGGACGACCCCCTGCACTTTTTCGGATGCCGCCGAAGGGATATGCAGCTCCCCGAACCGGACCAACCGGTTGATTTCCGCCTGTTTTTCGGTGATGTCCAGCAACAGGTAGCGGGAAGGGGTCTCGCGGATGAAATGCAGCCCGGCGCTTGGGAAAGGCTCCGAGAAACCGATGGTGAAGGTGTCGCCGACCTGCTCGACGAGCAATTCCGGGACCCGTTCGACCAATTCGATCGGTACCACCGGGTTGTCGGCCCTGAATAGGAAGGGATGCCCGGCGAGGATGCGGACCAGGCGGTCGAAATCCACCTGGTATTCCGGATTCCCGTGGAGGCCCGAGGGCAGCTGACGGATGGCCCGGGCTGCCTGGATGTCCCGCTCGCCCAGGTTCTCCACATTCAATTCGTAAAGCCGCTTCAAGGCGAGCGGACGGCCTTTGGACCAACCTCCCTTCCCATGGGTCTGTTCCACCGGCTGTACGGTCCTTTGCTCCGGGTCCAGCAGCCAGGCGATCCGGGTCTCCTTCTCCGGAGGGGACTTGAGGCGGGGGGCAGCGATGGAAGGCAAGGTGAGCAAGGCATCCAAGGCACGTTCCCATTCCGCCGCCGGTTGCAACAAGGACACGATGCCGCCCATGCCCAGGCGGGTCCGCAACCGCTTCGCCGCCTCCCGGTAGTCCGAGGCAGTGGCCGGGGTCGGGTCCACCAAGCCGATCAGTTCGGACAGCTCCATCGAGAGCCAGGTGTAATCATGCCGGGACGCTATGAACTGCAGGTCCTTGTATTTCAATAATTGACGGGAATCCGTCGGCGTATCGTACCAATACCGGACCGCCCCGAACAACAGCCAGCCCAAAGGGTGGTCAGGGTCTTGCCGCATCAGTGCCTGCCCTTTTGCCGGCAGGTTGATGCTGAAGTAATAAGCCGCCGAAATCCAGGGCTTCAGGATGTCCGCACCGTCACCCGATAAGGACGGAAGCAGGGCGGCGATTTTCTGCAGGTAGTCCGGCGACTTGAGATGCCAGAGGCTGAGCAGGTACAAGGCCGTCGGTAAGGCGGGCCAGGATACCGACGTCCGGAGGTTCCCCGGCTGCCGAAGCCGCGGTTCCCCCTCGAAGCATTCGACGGTCCGATGGTGTTCCGCCCGGAAAAAATGTATCGCCGCTTGCCAGGGCGTGGTGTCCGGCCATTCCGATGCCGCCAATCGGGCCAGCATGGATTCCAGGGCGGACAGCCGGCCCGTCAGGACAAAGGGTATGAACAGGCTGGGATAGATCATCCCCAGGGGTTCCGTCGCCGGCCCGAACCAGCCGTTCGTCTCCAGAAACGCCTCCAAGGGGGCCAGGGCCTGCAGGTCGGTCGTGTAATAAGCCAGTAGTTGCCTGATTGCCTCCGCTTGTATGCGGAGGTCGAAACCGGCCAGGTATGCACCTTCCGATTCGGAAAAGACCCGGGCGAAAAAACGGTGCTTCCTCCAGGCGTCCGGATAGTAGCGCCCGATGTCCTCCAGGACGGTGGACAGGGCATCCGGTCGGTTTCCGTAGAAGGCAAAACGGAATTCCCGGAGGCAGGTTCCGAAGTCCGAAGGGCCGGATCCGGATTGCTTGTAAGGAAAATGCCGCTGGATGGTCCGTTTCCAGGTCTCGTAGTCTGGGTCCTGGGCGGCCATGCGCATGATGGGCTCCATGTATTTGTCCGCAACCTGCCAACTTTCTCCGTGCTTGTTCCGAACCAGCCAGTCACCTGCCTCCAGCAATTCCCGGAAGGCCTCCAGGTGGTAGGGGCGGAGCAGTTCTCCCCGGCGGCTGCGCAGGTCCACCGAACCCAACAGTTCCAGGAGGCTATTCTCCGAGACGGGTTGGCAAGCCATCGACAATAAGGAGAGAATGGTTCTTTCCTGGGTAGACAGGGACGAAAATCTGGTTGGAAAACTGGCCGGAATACGATTCATCACATCAGCAGGTTGCGCCGCCCGGGACATCCGCCGGCGACTGTACATCACCGGTCGGCACCCGCCTCCCGGCAGGCCTTGCCCTACACGAACCTCAAAATTACCGAGCTGGGACGTTGAATCCAACTGTCTGTCGACAGTCTGTCCATTTAGTGCCCCGCGGGCGCCGACAGGTGGGCCGACCCGCTGGTGGCGGCTACCCCGCCGTCGGTTCGGCCTCAGCAGGGATCTTCCGCCACAGGGGGGCTTGCCGGGACCGATGCCCGTCATTGGTCGGGAAATGGTAAGAGGCGGGATGCGCTGAAAAAGGGGTCGGTTCCGGTCGGAAAAAGTTGGTGACCGGACGCATTGCTGCGCCCGGCACCCTTACTTTCCTTTCCAACACCTAATTCCTGCTGCACCTACCCCCGGGTTCCTTCTCTAAGAATGGGTCCATCTTGTAGCGGTTCAGGATGGTGAACATCCTAGCCCAGGCTTGAACCGGGAACTTTCGTTCACTGATGAGACCGCTTTCTTGAGTCGTTGCATTTTTCTGCCTGGTGAGAGCGGCAGCGCAACGAACGGATAAACAAATATGCCTGTCATTGTTTACGCCCGGGGGACTTGAAAGGATTTTCATCGACTGGTGGCATTTGGGGAACTTCCGGATGCGCGGTTCCAAAAATAGGTAAGAATTCACATCCGTCCAGGTGCGCCGTACCCCGAGCGGGTGTCCGCTACTTGGGTGGTACCCTGTTCCTGTTGAATGCCAGGTGGTCCCGGCTTACTGGAACGGTCGAAATAGTTGTATGCGGGAATGCATGGGCACATAAGGCCCAAGGACCCGGTGTCGGATGCGGCGGGAAAGACGGATAAGGTTTTCATATTTGAACAGGTGTAGCCCGGTCGGATCCGGTGAACCGGTTTTTTCCGATCATTGGACAAATATACGCACTTACGGATTGGTCGGGGTGATTCCTTCGCAGTATTGGCTGCACACATTTGGCAAGGTATGCCTGGCGGGCACACTTCGGTTCAAGCAAAGGCATCCGGTCGACGCCGGGACCTTACCCGGGGTCCGGACCGTAACGCCGCTTTTCCGGCAGCTGCCATGCAGCTTTTCAGGGAACGATACGGTAGGGGCCGGGAATGGTTGCCGTTGGCCGACGTTACCGCTTTTATTAGATACATAAATTTTGCCATACACCGAATAAAAGGTAATTTGTGGCTTATTTTTTAATATGGGAAGAGCATCAATCATTTTCAGCTGCATAGCCTGCCTGCTGTCTGTCGGCGGGATGGTTAGCGCCCAGGATTGCGACCAGTTGATCCCGGAGGACAAGACCATCGGAGGCGTCCATATCCTGCGGACGGTCCCGCAGACCATCGTGGTCCGCGGCAACTACACCTACAGCCTGGATTTCCGTTTTGACAGCAAGGGGATTGTCGCCGTCGTCTATTCGAAGGGTGGGGAGTTGTTCAACCAAAACGACGAACTGGTCTTCGTGGATGTCAACAACCGACGCAGGAGCTTCCGGTTCGTGACGGCCGGTGAGATGGGCAAGGAAGCCGGTGCACCGGTACATCAGAACACCCTCGGGCTGGATCCCGCCGGGGTGGAATGGTTTGCCGGTTCCCTGATGAACGTCGTCTACATCAAGAACAACATCAAGAACCAGATGCTCAAGCTGACGGTCAATGCGAACCGCCAGACGGAGTTGCAGTCGGTGGCGGATTGTTTCTGGCAGCGATTGAGAAAGGACTTGCCGGAGGACTACGTGTCGGCGGCCGCTCCTGCCGCGGGGGAAACGGCGGCCTCGGTCCCGATTTCCCGGACGACACCGGCCGGTATTCCTCCGGAAACGCAGCAGCCGGGACGGCGGGTCGCCGATGTCGGTGATTTGAACGACGAGGAACTATCGGCGCTCTATGCGGAACTCAGGCAGACCAAGGAACGTGTCCGCCAGGAGATAGCGGCGGAGAACGATCGGCTGGACCGTTTCAAGGCACAATTGAAAGAGGAGCTTTCCGCCGCCCGGGCACAGTCGCAGGAGGAGAAGGCCCGCTTCGCCCAGGAGGTCCTGGAAGCCCGCAAGCGGTCGCAAGCGGAAATCGACAACATCCAGTCGGAAATAGCCGAGCTGGTCCGTTCCGGACGGGAGAAGGCCGGTGCGGAAATGGAACGGATACAGTCGGATGTGCTGCTCGCCAGGGAGCATGCGGCCGCGGAAATCCAGCGGGTGAAGCTGGCGGCGGCGCAGGAAGTCAGTACGGCAAGGGAACTGGCGGCAGCCGAGGTGCGGCGGATCAAGGAAAGCATGGAACTGGCCCGGGTCCAATACGGGGACGAGATCGCATCCGCCCGGGAAAATGCCTCCATCGAGTTGGAGCGGATTCGCCGCGAATCGGCCGGTGCCGTCGAATCCGCCCGGAACAACGCCGTCCAGGAGAAGGAGCGGACGATGGAGGAAGTGGTGAACTCGCGTCAATCTGCGGCGGAACAGATCCTTCAGGCACAGGAGCAGGCAGCACAGGAGGTCGCCCGAAGCCGGGAGGCTGCTGTCCTCGAAAAGGAGCGACTGGCTTTCGAGGTGGCGGAGGCACGCCGCCGTTCGGCCGAGGAGATGGCCCAATCCCGGGAACAACAAGCCACTTCCTTCGCCGTCCTGCAGGAGGAACTGGCCAGGGAAAAGGAGCGGGTGGCGATGGAGGTCTCCGCCGTTCGCAAGCAGGCGGCGCAACAACTGGAGGAATTGGCCCGGCAACTGGCGGCCGAAAAGGAAGCCCGCAACGCGGAAATCACCCAGGCCCGTGACAGGACCCAGTCGGAGCTGGCCGCCATCCATGCCGCCGCCGCCACCGAACAGGCAAAGGCCAACGCCGCCGTCCAGGCTTCCAAGGAGGCGGCCGCCCGAAAGCTGGAGGAAATCGCCGCCCAGGAAGCGGCCCAGGTCGCATCCGCCCGTGCCGCAGCGAAAGCGGAACTGGAAAAGGTGGCGGCGGAAATCGCCGCAGCGAAAGACGCCGCCGCCCGCGAATTGGCCAGGATCAAGGATGAAATAGCGGCGAATCTCGAGGAAGCCAGGGCCAATGAAGCGGCTATCCGCGACAAGGTCGCCCGGGAAACCGCTGAAGCCCGGGAAAATGCGGCCCGGGAGATTGCCTTGGCCCAACAGGAGGCCGCCGCGGCCGTCCAGGAGGCCCGGCAACGCTCGGAAGCCGCCCGCGACCAATATGCCGCCGCCGTCCAATCCGCCCAGCAGACGGCCGATTCCCGGATCCAGGACATCCAGGCGGAAACCGCCCTGGAACTGCAGGCCATCCGGGATCGGGAACAGAATATCAAGGAAGTCAGTGCCGGTGAGGTGGCGCTCTCCCGGGAAAAGGCCGTCGCCGAAATATCCGCCGCCCAGACAAAAGCCGCCCAGGAAGTAGCCGCCGCCCGCGAACGGGCCGTCAAGGCGAACCAGGAGGCAGCCAACGAGATTGCGGAAAGCAAACGGAAAGCGACCGAAGCCGTCCAACAGTCGAAATCGGAGGAAGCGACCCTGATCAAGAACCTGCGCGAACAATCCGCCGCAGAGAAACAGCGGCTCGCCACCGATGTGGCACTTGCCCGCGAAACCGCCTCCCGGGAAATCGGTGCCGCCCGGGAACAAGCGGCCCAGGAAATCCGGTCCGCCCGGGAAGAGGCGGCCCGCCAACGGGAAAAATTGGCCGTGGAATTGCTCGACGCCAGAAAGGATGCGGCCGAAAAAATCGCATCCACCAAGGAAACCGCCGCCCGGGAAGTGGCGGCCACCCAAAAACAGGCACAGGAGGTGGTCGCCCAACTGGAGGCGGAACGGCAACAAAAGACGGAGGAACTGGAAGCCTCGGTCACCGCCGCCCAGCTCGAATCGCAGAAAAGGATTACTCAGGCGCAACAACAGGCGAATGCCTTGCTCCAACAATATGCCGAGCAGGTGCGGGAGGCCGAGGCCACCGCCCGCACGGAAGTGGCCGCCGCCCGCCAAACCGCAACGGCAGAGTTGGCCACCATCCGGAAAGAGACGGAGGAGGCCCGCGAACAATACCGCGAAGCCGCAGAATCAGCCCGCAAGGCTTCCCTCGAGGAGATTTCCATCGCCCAAAAGGATGCTTCCGATGCCATCTATCAGGCAAAAGCGCAAGCCACCAGCCAGCTGACGGCCGTCAAGGAGGAGGTCGCCCGCCAAGTCGCCACGGAAAGAAAGGCTCAGGAAGAGGCTGTCCGCCTCACCGCCGAATTGGAACAAAAAAGAAGGTCCCTCGAGGCGGACCTAAAAAGACTGCAGGAAGAACTCGAACTGAAGAAGAAGCAAGGCAACAATTGAATACGAAAGACAGCACCCGAAGGGGGCGCTCAGGTCGTCTTCGCCGTGCGTACGATCCGCGCAAGCAGCGCCGGGAAAAAACGCTGCAGGTAGACGCCCAACAATTCCTTACCCCCGATGCAGGTCTCCCGCCGGTTCCGCCGGACGGCGATGATGATTTTCTCCGCCAGCACGGCAGGGGATATGCCCTGGTCCGTCGCCTCATCCATGGTGCCCTGCCGGCTGCCGTCCCCGGTCAGGGCATGCCGGCTGATGTCGGTGCGGACATATCCCGGACAAACCAAGGTAACCCGCACGTTCTCCCGCCAACATTCCGCCCGCAAGGTCTCGAAGAATCCGTGCAATCCATGCTTGGCAGCGGCATAGGACGACCGCATCGGCGCCCCGAACTTACCCATGAGGCTGGTAATCACCACATAATGCCCAGACTGTTGCGCCAGGAAATACGGCAGCACCGCTTTGCTCAGGGCAATCGTACCCAGCAGGTTGACTTCGACCAGTTTTCGGTCGACGTCGAAACTCGTGTCCTTGACCAGGGACCGTTGGGAAATCCCGCCGTTGTTGACCAATATATCCAGCCGGCCGATTCTTGCCATCACACCCGATACCAGTTCCGGCAAGGCGGCGGTATCCGCCAGGTCGAGGGGGACTACCAACGGCTGGCCACCGCAACGCGCCGCGACTTGCCGCAACAAATCCTCCCGGCGGGCGGACAATATCAATTGCGCACCCTGCCGGGCATAAGCATAGGCCAGCGCCTCTCCAATCCCGGAGGAGGCCCCGGTGATCCAAACGGTTTTTCCTTTGATCGGTTCCATTCGCCAAAGGTAAGAAACTGTGCGCATTACTTTCATACGCCAGCTTCGATTGGAGACCCGTTCGGAATACCGGTCTTCCGTCCGGTTTGCGTTCATCGGGCGATTGCCGGGAAAGCCGGCGGCCGTATTTTCCCCGCGGCCTTGCACGGGTGGGACCATGCCGTCCGTTTCCGCCCGATGTCCTTCCGCACCCCGGCCGCGCTCGGACCGGACACACGCCGGCGGCAGCCTTGTCGGGTTGGAATGGGGGGTAGCTTTGTGAACCGTTTCGTCTCCTACATCCCGGCCGACACCGGCAGACCATAATCCTCGATTCCCCATGACGCATTACCTTTCGTCCAACGCACTTTTTCCCCCGCTGGTCTCCTCGCCTCCCGATCCGGGTCTGGGTATCGTGGTCGTCATTCCCTGTTTCGACGAACCGGACCTGCTCCGGTCGCTCCGGTCGCTATGGGACTGTAAGCCCCCTGCCTGTAAAACGGAGGTGATCGTAGTGGTCAACCATCCTGAGGATGCACCTTCCGACCTGGTGGCCCGGCAAATTGCATGCGCCGCATCCGCCTCCGATTGGGCGCGGATGTATGATCGTCCGCACCTGCGCCTCCATGTCCTGCTCCAACCTTTGCCGCCGCGGTCCGCCGGTGTCGGGCTTGCCCGGAAGATAGGGATGGATGAAGCCTGTCACCGGCTGGAAAGCGTCGGATGTCCGTACGGGGTCATCGCCTGTTTCGATGCGGATTGCCGGTGCGACGACAATTACCTGGAGGTCTTGTACCGGCACTTCGCCACTCTCCCTGCCGCCATGGCTTGTGGTATCCGGTTCGAACATCCGCTTGCCGGAGCGGAGTTTCCCGCATCCGTGTATGAAGCGGTCACGGCCTATGAAACACACCTTCGCTATTATGTCAATGCCCAGCGCTGGTCCGGCATTCCGCATGCCTGGCATACCGTGGGCAGCAGCATGGCGGTCCGATGCCGGCCATACCAGGCACAGGGTGGAATGAACCGGAGGAAGGCTGGGGAAGATTTCTACTTTCTCCATAAGTTCATCCCCCTGGGTGGGTTTACGGAAATCCACGACACCTGTGTGTACCCTTCCCCGAGACCTTCCGAAAGGGTGCCCTTCGGGACGGGTCGGGCGATTCTCGGCATCCTGGAGCGGCAAGGTGCAGGTCATTCGTACAACCCGGCGATCTTTCGGGAGCTACGGACGTTCGTCCGCCGCCTGGACGAGGAGTTTTACAGGCATAGGGACCTCAGCCGCCTGTTGAACGGCTTGCCGGAAGGGATCGGGAATTATCTCTCTCAAAAGGGTATCGGAGACCTCCTTGATGACGCCTTCGCCCATACCGCTTCCTTCCCGGCGTTCCTCAAACGGTTCTGGCGTGGGTTCAACGGCCTGCAAGTGTTGAAATATGTCCATTATGCCCGGTCGGCGCACTATCCGGATGTGCCGGTGGAATTGGCTGCCGGGTGGTTGGGTACCCTTCGGGGTGCCCCGGGAACCATCGCGCCGGACCACCGGTTGCCGGACTTGCTGCGGGCACTTCGCGAGCTGGATCGCGTTTATGCCCTCGAGCGTCAAAAACAACTTACCGACCAGGACCGCTGAACTGGTACCGATCCCTCGCCCGATTGCAGGAAGCCCTCCTGACGGACCGCTGCGCACATGGTCCTGCCCGAGGCGTAAACAGTATGGGCAACAAACCCATGCTGCCGACTGTAGACGCCGTTTTTTCCGTACACCGTGGTGCAGTCGGCAGGCTTTTTTTTCTGGAAATGCGGATATGGTTGCCGTTCGTTGCCCGGGAAGCACGGTCTGTGACGGTGGAACGGCCCGGGGCGCCTGGGCCTTCTTGCACCCAAGGGAAGCGGTCGGAGGGGGAGCGGATTTACGGGACTGTTTTCCTTGGCGCATTTCGATGTAACATTTTGACCGGCAGCTTTTTTTAAGGCATGATATTGGATGCTTTCCTACCTTGAAAACAAACGGATTGCATAGCCTATCGGCAGGTACTCGGGTCGGCTCCCGGCTCCCCGGTCCATTTCCCAAGGGGCGAGGTGGATGATGACGGGCAAGGGTGGTCGAAATGCAGCGGGGTTCGAGGTTCGGGGCTGCGGGTTCCCCATACGTCCGTTTGTGCAGGGACTAATCGGATAATCGGAAGAAAATATAAAAAAAAGTCACTTTGTCCGAACATTGTCCCCTGCAAGCTGTTATCCGCTTAGTTTCTATTCTACAATTTGGTTTTCATCATAATTCGCATTAGCGATTGTTTGCATATGGCGGCGGAAAACGGAATTACAGGTTTCCCGCCGACCCACCCATGAACATTTCCTTCGCAGCGGCGAGTCGCAGGTCGGCTGTTCCGCAAACTGCGCGGCGGGAATGAGGCATACGGTCGGGTTGTTGTTTCGGGAATTTTTTACGTCGGGGTGTCGACCGCTGCCTGTACCAACTCCCGGAATGGATGCGAACAACGGAAAAACCTTCGTGCAGCCATGAAAAAACTGAAAATTTCGGGGAAAAACAGGGAACGGGTCGCCGAACAGACCGCGGGACCCCGCCAGGAGGCGCCGACGGGCCGAGCTGCCAAGTCGAAGGAAGAGTCGAACAAACCGAAGCAGCCGCCCAAGGAACTGTTTTGGGACGACTACAGCGACCTGGGATACTGTTGAGAAAAAGTGGGGCCAAGCGCCGAATGCATCGCCCGTTCAGGTGAAATGCCGGAGTAGGATGATTTCTTTTTCCGTCAAATGCCGGAAGTGCCCCCTTCCGATGTCCTTTTTTGTCAGTCCTGCATAGTAAGTCCGGTCCAACCGGACCACCTCATAGCCGAGTTGTTCGAAAATCCGGCGTATGATCCTGTTCTTCCCGGAATGCAATTCAATCCCTATCTCGTCCTTTTTCCCGTCCACATAGCCGATGGCATCCACCACGGCGGGACCGTCCTCCAGGGGGATTCCTGCGGATATCCTCTCCAGGTCCGCCTTGGTCAGTGGCTTGTCCAAGGTAACGTGGTACACCTTCTTGACCTTGTGTTTAGGATGAGCGAGTTTGGTGGCCAGATCCCCATCGTTGGTCAACAGCAATAGTCCGGTGGTCATTCGGTCCAATCGGCCGACGGGGAAGACCCGTTCCTGAACCTTTGGTCCGACGATATCCAAGACGGTTTTCCGACCTTTTTCGTCGCTGGCCGTCGTGATGACCCCTTTGGGTTTGTTCATCAGGATGTAGACCTTTTTTTCCTCCGGACGGACGACCTTACCCTTGAAACGGACGGTTTCCCCTGCCTGGACGAGGTAGCCGGGATTGGTTTCCGGCTTGTCGTTGACAGTGACCGTGCCGGCCTTCACAAATTCCGCGGCCTGCCTACGCGCACAGATGCCACAGTGGGCGATGTACTTGTTCAACCGGATGGGGTAAACCGACTGGGCGGCGGAACTTGCCGGGCGCTCCGGCCGTTCCCGCCGGTCGGGCCGTTCATGCCGGTCATGCCGTTCCCGCCGGTCGGGCCGGGATTCGGAGAAAGGCGGCCTGTCGGGCCGTTCCCGCCGGTCGGGCCGTTCGGGCCGTTCCCGCCGGTCGGGCCGGTCGGGCCGTTCCCGCCGGTCGGGCCGGGATTCGGAGAAAGGCGGCCTGTCGGGTCTTCGGTTGGGGCGGTCCGGAGAAGCGGGATGCGACTCCTGCGCGGGTCGGCGGCGGTCCCTGGGGCCAGCGTTATCCGTGGCTTTTTTCGCGAAAGGTGCCCAGAAAGGGGCCTTTGCTTCCGGTCCGTCGCCAGTGGGGTTGCGGCGTTCCTTCCGATGGCTGCCACCGGTGGTGCCGTCCGGACGGCGGCGGGATCCTGCGCTGGAAGCCGGACGGTTGCCCGGCCTTCCCGGTCCCTGGGCATGGTTGTTTTTTTTCATACAAGGATGGTGTCTACATCTCGTGGATTTCCCAATGGTTCTGCTGGGCTATATCATCGAGGATGGCCAGGTAGTGTTGGTAACGGAGGGGGCTGAGCTCGCCGTTGGATACGGCTTCCCGGACGGCACAGTGGGGTTCGTTTCGATGGAGGCATTGGCCGCCGAACTTGCAGGACGGTGCCAGGGCGAAGAACTCGCGAAAGTTATGTGCCACATCCAATGGGGCCAGATTATTGAATGCCAACATCTTGATGCCGGGTGTGTCGATGATGTCCCCGCCCATGTCCAGGGAAAACATTTCCGCAAAGGTGGTGGTATGCTGGCCCTTTCCGGAATAGTCGGACAAGTCGCCGGTCCGAAGGCCCAGGCCCGGTTGGATGGCGTTGACCAAGGTCGACTTGCCGACACCGGATTGACCGCCGACCAGGGTCGTTTTCCCTTGCAGGAATGTGCGCAAGTCGGGCATGCCTTCACCGGTCTTGGCGGATACCAGCAGGGATGGGTAGCCGATGGGGCTGTAAAGCGCAGTCAAATCGTGGAAGACTTCCCGCATATCTTCGTCATACAGGTCCGCCTTGTTGACCACGATGGCGGTCGGGATGTCGTAAGGTTCCGTCATGAGCAGGAAGCGGTCGACAAATCCGGGTTTGAGGTTGGGTTCGACGAGGGTGACGATGACGATCGCCTGGTCGACATTGGCCGCAATCAGGTGCAGGTCGTGTTTGCGACGGGGAGATTGCCGGATGACATAGTTTTTTCTGGGAAGGATTTGCTTGATCAGGCCTTTTTCCGCGGACTCCGGCAAGATTTCCACCTGGTCGCCCACGGCGACGGGATTGGTGGTGGATAGCCCGCCGAGCCGCAGTTTGCCGACGATTCGGCAGACCATTTCGCGGTTGTCCGGGAGGCGGACCTGATACCAACTACCGGTGGATTTGATGATGGTTCCTGTTAGCAAGTTCGTTTGGTTGTGCAAGGTCTCTGTCCGCCGCGTGTTTGCCGGCATGGGCCGTGGAAGACGACCGTCCGGCGGTTCGCCCGGTGTGTCGCTTACCGGTCGTAAATGTAACTGCTTTTATCGTCTTTTGGTTCGTTTTTATCCACACCTTCCGGTACCTGCCATTCCGTCGGAATCCGGGGCAACCCAACATCGGCATGCCCGTCGGCAGAAGGGGAGGATCCAATGGCATGGCCGGCGCGCCGGCGGATACTTTGGCCATATGATCGGCTTTCCGCCAGGGTGTACAGGGACACCATGCCATAGCCGGTGGTTAGTAACAAATGGAAAGCGAGGTTTTCGGTACGGCTTTCCAGGATATCCCGGGCTGTGGCGAGGAGGAACACGAGCAGCAGGAGCCATTCTCCGTATGCGAGCCGACTCCGGCTGGGGCGGGTGTCGTAGGCGGTGGCGGGTTGTTTCCGGTCCTTATCCGAAACATTGTATTTAGGGGTCCGGACGAAAGGGGACCGTCGGCCGGACCAACCTTCCAGCACCGCCCAGCAGTTCCGGAAGGAAAATCCGAGGCTGAGCGCCAGGAATAAAGGAAAGAGCAGGGCATTGCGGACGATTATCCGCCGGTATCCGGACCTGGTCCTGCCAGGGTCGCTCCGTTCCGGCCAATTGGAGGCGGATTGTACCGTGAAGAAGGCGACCAGCCCTGCGAGGCCGAGGCCGGAAACGCCGGTCAGGCCGCCGGGTGATGCCGACCATAGGCTGGCCAGGGAGAGCAGGACGACCGGCAGGAATACGCTGCTGCCCAGCAAATGGAGGATGGCTTGCCATCGAACCCCGGCGGGCAGCCTACCGGTGGCGATGACCGTCAGCAGCCAGCGCCGGGCTGTTTCCGCTCCGCCCTTCATCCAGCGGTATTGCTGGCTCCTCACCCCGCCGATGGTCATGGGGAGTTCGGCGGGCACCTCCAAAGTCGGGACATACCGGACCTTCCATCCCGCAAGCTGGGCCCGGATGCTGAGCTCGAGGTCTTCCGTCAGGGTGTCGTCCTTCCAGCCGCCTGCGGCATGGATGGCCTCCGTTCGCCAAATGCCGGCCGTCCCGTTGAACTGCAGGAAAAAACCGCCCGCCTGCCGGCCGGGTTGTTCGGTCCGGAAGTGAACGTTCAGCTGCAAGGCCTGCAGCCGGGTCAACAGGTTGCTGTCCTCGTTGAGGTGGGTCCAGCGGCCTTGGACCACCCCGACGGCAGGATCCCGGAAATAGGGTAGGGCCCGGCGGAGAAAGTCCGGTTCCGGCAGGAAATCCGCATCGAAGATGGCAATCAGGCTTCCTTTGGCCGACAACATACCCGCGGCCAGGGCCCCTGCCTTGAACCCCTTCCGGTCGCTCCGGTGAAGCAAGGTGGCCTGCAATCCCTGCTGCCGCATGGCCGCTACCTTGTCAAAGGCGATGCGGGCGGTATCGTCCGTGCTGTCATCCAGGACCTGGACCTCAAAGCGGTCGGCGGGGTAATCCATGTCGGCGATGCAGTCTAGCAGCCGTCCGACGACAAACCGCTCGTTGTACAGGGGCAGTTGGATGGTGATGAACGGCAAGGGGTCGGGCTGGGGTTCCGCCGGCGCAGGTTGTGGCAACTCCGGGCGGTGCCGGTTTGCGAGGACGGCCGTCAACAGGTAAACCTGGTTGAGGCAAAAGATGGCGACCAAGGCCAGGGAAGGGGCATAGACCAGGTAGTGAATCCATTCGGCGAAAGTCATCCCGTGGAATTAGGCCCTCCGGAGGGGCTGGGTTGCAAAGGGGAGGCAGGTGTCACCGGCAGCCCTTGCCGGCGGACGCGACCGGGCTGGGGAGACGTTGGTCCACCGTGTCGGCATCCGGGACCGAGGACAGGCCCACTCCTTCGATACTGATGGCGGCAGCGGTATGGGCATAGGTTACGGCGGCATCCAGCTGGCGATACCGGCTGAAGTGCAGGCTGAGGGCAGCGGCAAAGATGTCGCCGGCACCGGTGGGGTCGGTCTCCACGGCCGGGCACGCAGGAAAATGGAGCCTGCTGCCTCCTTCGAATACCGTAGCGCCGGCGGCGCCCTGGGTTACGACCAGGCGTTCGAACTTTCCAGCCATCCGCTCCAGCAATTGCCAGTCCCCATTGACATCACCCTCGCTCAAGGACACCAGATCCGCCCGAAGCAGCGAATCCCAGTCGGTGAAATGCTTCGGGTACACACGGTGCGCGGTATCCCATCGCCGCATCCAGCCTTGGGGACAGACACAAATGAAACTCTCCGCGGAAAAGGCCGACAACAGGGTAGGGTCCACCTCGTCGCAAATCGGCCCCAGCAAGACCGTCCGTGCGTTCCGCCAGGCTGCCGGCAGGTTCTCCGGCCGCAATTCCGCAGCGCGCGCATGCAGGTATTGGATACGGTCCTGCCCGGTGTAGATGTTCTCGAATTCCGTGGTGACGTCGGAAGCCACCGCATGGATTTCCAAGTCCTCGAACAGGGTGCGGAAACGATAATCCGGTCCGTAGCTGGTCAGTAATGCCGTCCGGTATCCCAGCCTTGCGGCCAGGGTGCCGGCATATGCCGCTGCGCCCCCGGGCAGGTAGCCGCCCGGCACGCGGTCATGGCAAAGATGACCGACCACCAGCATGTCCGGGGGAGTGTCCTGAAGTGTTGTCACTTTTTCGTTGCAATTGGAGGCACCGCTGGGTCGGCCGTCGAACCGGCCTTTTCATCCGCCGGAATCCCTGCGTCATACCATGCGGTGTCGGCTCGTCGCCACCGGCCTCCGGTACCGGCCAAAGGTATGTATTTTTTGGCAAGGACAAGGCGGCTTTCGGGATGACCGCCCCGTTTCCGGACGGTTTGACAAAAGGTCAACCTTCATGCTCAGGCCCGGAAACGGGTACGACCCACCCGAACGGATCTGGAATCATGCCGGCGCGCAGTTTGTCGATGGTCTCCTTCGCGAATCGCCCGATGGGTTGGTCGGCGGCCGGAGGCAGCTGGATGACCGTATCCCGGTAGGCGATGGCATCCACCTGTGATACGACGGCGGCGGTCCCTGTCCCGAACGCCTCCTGCAGGGTACCCTGGTGATGGGCTTCGATCACTTCGTCTATGGTGACGGGATATTCTTCCACCGGGTAGCCTTCCTTTCGAAGCAGTTCCATGACGGACTGCCGGGTGATGCCGTGCAGGATGGTCCCATAGAGCGGCGGCGTGACGACCTTGCCATCGATGACAAAGAAGATGTTCATCGTGCCGCTTTCCTGGATGTACCGGAATTCCTTGGCATCCAGCCAAAGCACCTGGTCGAAGCCACGGTCCTGGGCCATTTTGGCCGGCAGCAGGGCACCGGCGTAATTGCCGGCGGCCTTCGCCTCGCCGGTACCGCCGTTCACCGCCCGGACATAGGTCGTTTCCGCAAACAGCCTGACCGGCTTGGGATAATACGGCCCCACCGGACCGGTGATGACGAAGAAAAGATAGGAGGAGGAGGGACGGACCCCGATGGAGGCATCCGTGGCGATCATGGTCGGGCGGATGTACAGGGCGCTGCCCGCGACCGGGGGAATCCAGGCTTGGTCCAGCCAGACAAGCTGTCGGACAGCCTCCAGGAACAGGTCCTCCGGGATGTCCGGCATACAAAGGCGACGGGCGGAAGCATTCATGCGCCGGGCATGCATTTCCGGCCGGAAGAGAAGGGGGCGGCCGTCTTGCCCGACGGACGCTTTCATCCCCTCGAAAATGGCCTGTCCGTAGTGGAGGCTCATCGTCGCCGGGTGGAGGGACAGCGCGTGGACCGGTTCGATCCGGGGCTGCTGCCAGCTTCCGTCCTTGTATTCCGACAGGAACATATGGTCGGAGAATGTCTTGCCGAACGGCAGGTTTTGAAAATCCACCCCGGCCAGCTGGCTGGCCGTCGCTTTCGTGATACTGATCTTCATGTTTTCAAAAGATGTTTAGACCGGCCGGATTCCGACCGGGCCGGTCGCCGGTTGTGAGAAGGAATTCTTCCTGCCCGGACGGCAAGCAATTCCGCTGCCGGATGCCCTTTTCCGTTTAGAAACGTCAGGTGGAGGCCGCCGGTTGCACGTCCCGACCGCAGGATTTGCCGATGATACCTTATTTTTGTCCAGTGACAGGGCGAAGGACCTTTGCCCGGCCGTCGCGGACATCCTGCGGAACCTCAAGTAGGATTTTTTACAAAAATCAGTATTTTATTTTATTTTTGAAAAAAAAAGACATTGGAAGCAAATAGATTTTTGGATTTTCAGGTCTTTTCAGTAGAATCGAATCCGGCTCCGGTTCTCAGCGGCCAGAATGGAAAAGGGGTCCTGGTCGGATCGACGGAAGTGCTCGACCCGGTCCTGACGACCTTCCTGGGTAAGGTGCTTTCCGCTGCGGGTTTGGACATGGAGCGGGACGTCGGCCGGTTTGTCCTGGCGGACAAACAGCGCATCTGGTTGTGGGGACAAACAGCCGGTGCCGCATGGTCTAAGGCCCTCTTCTTCGGAATAGGTGCGGACCGCTTGGGCATGAACCTGCAGGCTCCGCCCTACCAGTCCGTACGCCTGGCGGGCCGCCGGCTGCTTTTCGCCCCGCCCCTGTCGGATGTCCTGCAGGATGCGTCCCGCAAGCGTTCGCTGTGGACCGGTATGCAGGACTTGTTCTCCTGACCGTTCGCCATCGCAGGGGCGGCAGCGTATCCGCCCGATTTCATCTTTCAACTTTCGGCATCATGCATGACAACAGGCTGGTTTTTGCCACCGGAAATCCGAATAAGGTCCGGGAAGTCCGGGAACTGCTGGCAGGGCGCTTCGAGGTGGTCAGCTTGCACGACCTGGGTATGGAGACGGATTTGCCGGAAACTTCCGGGACCATCGAGGGCAACGCCGTCCAAAAAGCCCGATACTTGTACGAACGCTACGGCGTGGATTGCTTCAGCGAGGACACCGGTTTGGAAATCGATTTCCTCGGGGGCGAACCGGGTGTCCACAGTGCCCGCTATGCCGGCACGGGAAAAGATCCCGCCGCAAACCTGTCGCTGGTGCTGGAGCGGATGCAAGGGGCCCGCGACCGGAAGGCGCGCTTCCGGACGGTGGTGGCCCTGCTGCGGCAAGGGAGCCTGCATGTCTTCGAAGGTACCGTGGAGGGCAGCATTACACTCGCCCCCCAAGGAAGCGACGGATTCGGTTACGATCCCATCTTCCTTCCGGAAGGGTCGGACCGCACATTTGCGGAAATGGCTGCCTCGGATAAGAACAAGATCAGCCACCGCGGCAAGGCTGTCCGACAGTTGGTCGAATTCCTCACCCGGTGATGCGCCGGCCGCCGCAGCGGTCCGCCCGACAATTTCCGCCGGCTTTCGTCACCGGATGCCACAGCCTGTCGAATAAACTTAGTAAAAAAATATAATATTATTGAAATAAAGTTTTGAAGCGGTTACTTTTGTGAAACAGGCCGTCGCCCTTCTCCAAAATAGGGCCGCGGCCCATTCGGCTTATGAACCTGGAGAATTTCCATAGCTATATCGACAACCCTTCCCTGTTGTACCAGATCACTTACCAGGAACTGAAGGGATTGGTGCTGCAATATCCCTTTGCGGCCAATCTTCGTTTTTTGCTATGGCTCAAGAGCTACCTGGAGGAGCACCGGGAGGAAGGGAAGAACCTCGCCATGGCGGCCGCCCTTGCACCCGACCGCCGCAAGCTCAGACAGCTCAGGCTTTCGTTCGAATCCTTCAAAACGGAGTTGGCTACAATGGAGACAAAAGACGATTTCCTGGAGCTGAAAGACCTCGGAACGCTGGAAACAGGTTCCCGGAAGCCGTCGGAATCCCGCCGCATGGAAGCGGCCCTGGATCGGGAGACGGCCACCGCTGCGGTATCCGGTTCCGCCGGGCGCGAATCGGTGACCGAAGCGTCGGACGCCATGCAATCCAGTTATACCGGTGGCAGCGAGCTGCTGCCGGATGACGACGGCATGGCCTCCGATTACGGGGGCATGGCCTTGCTCGAGATTATCCTCGGTACCGATAATGCCCCTCCCGACCCGCTGGAAACGACGGAAAACGCCGCCGCTGAAAATTCGGACACGGTGGCGGAGAGTCCGGCAGGGGAGTCGCCGCCGGCACACCCACCGGCGGAAAGCGGGTTGTCCCTCGGATTTCCGCCCGAAGTTGCGCCGCCCGCCGACGGGAATCCCGCAGCCCCAGTGCCGCTCCCGTCCGATCGGTCCTCCGCACCGGCGGACGCTCCGACCGCCCCGCTTCCCAAGGGAGCTTTTCAAAGCTGGAAGCCGGACCGACAACTGCCGGCCAGCTCCCTGCTTCAGAAACCCGTTCCCGTCATCCGCTACAAACGGAGCCAGCCGCCCGCCGCCCAAACGCCCGCTACAGAGCCTCCGGCAGCGCCCGAACAGAACGACAAGCAGACGGAGCAAGAGCAACAGGCCCGGCAATTGGCCAGGAAAAGTGTGCAACAGGACGTGGGTATTGTCAGCGAGACCCTGGCCGTGGTGCTGGAACGGCAGCAACATTTCGACAAGGCCGTGGCCATGTACCGGAAGCTGATGGTAAAACATCCGGAGCGAAGTGATTTCTTCGCCGGAAAAATTGCCGAACTCAAGGCCAGGCGCTGAGGGTGCTTGCACCTGCAGGCCGTTTCCGGACCGTCCGGAACCCGTCCTTACCATCCATTTCCGGAAGCTTCCCGCCGCTCCTTACGCCGCTTCGTCCCGACCCCGCCGCCCCGCTCCGGGGGCTCCCGCGCGCCGCGAACACCGGGAATCCTGCCCTCCGGGGATTTTCCGCTCGAAGAGGCAACCTTTCTGCGGATTGTCAGTATCAATGACGCATTGGATGATGACACGGCACCTGATTCGGGAAGGTCGGCTTCCCGCAGAATGCACTTTTCATTGTCCCGAAAAAGTCTTTTATTTGCGCCCAAATCGGATCCTTGTCAACCGCGCAGGGTTCACGGTTCTTCCCGAAAGGCCGGAACCGAAACGGTTGTCATCACTTTCCCATCCCCGGCACCGGTGTCCGGTCTAAACGATTTGTTATGATTTTTCTGACCATTCTCATCGCAGTCATCGCTTTCCTGCTCATCGCGGCGGTATTGATCCAGAATCCGAAGGGTGGGGGTGTGGATGCCACCTTCGGCGGATCCCAGGCGACCCAAATGTTCGGGGTGGCTAAATCCGCGGACCTCATCGAAAAAATCACCTGGGGATTGGCCATTGCCCTGTTGGTACTTTGTGTGGTGGCCACTTTCATGCTCGGTGGAGGTACCGCCGTCGATGTCCCGCTGCAGTCGCAATAATCCATGGTTATCCGCATCGAGCGACGGCTCCCGTCCTTTCCGGGCAGGCCCGCTGCCGGCCATCCGGATATATGAGCAGCGAACAACCGACGGCCGCACCCGTGGCTTCGGATCCATTGGTATGTTTCGGTATGGGAGCCGGCCCGCCTGCATCGTCGGCAGCCAGTCATCCGTGGTTCCCTTCCGGGGTGTCTACCTGGTATACCCGTATTCCGCTGCATGCACGGAAGCAACCCCATGCGTGCAAGCACCTGCGTCGAAAGACAATCCTTCGAGCTTCCGATCGGAGCGCCTCCAGCCATGATACATCACCTGTCCGTTTTCGGAAATCACCGGCAAAGCCGGGCCACCGCCTTGGTCTTTACGGCCGCCGGCATCATTTTAGGAGCCTGGGCGGCCTTGATACCTTTTGTCAAGGCATATCATCAGCTGGATGATGGGGCGCTGGGCCTGTTCCTTCTGACGATGCCGGCGGGCGTCGTGGTGATGAACCCTTTTTCCGTTCCTATCATGCATCGGCTTGGTACGGTCCGGACGACCTTGGCGTTCCTGGTTCTTTCGTCCCTGCTTTTCGCCGTCGTCTTTCGGATGGAGGAATTGTCAACGACCATACTGAGCTTGTTTCTTGCGGGTGCCTCCTACTCTTGCCTGAATGTGGCGATGAACACAATCGCTTCCCAGTTGGAAATTCATGAAAGAGTCAGGATCATGTCCGCCTGTCACGGATGCTGGAGTGCCGGAGCCATGATCGGTTCGGCCTTGGGAGCGGTCCTGACGGGGGGCGGTTGGTCTCCTTTTGCATGGCTTTCCCTGGTCATCCTCTTGGAATTCGTGACAGCGCTAGCCTTGTATCGGCCGCTTTCCGGCATTCCGGAGGAAAGCTTGCCGCGGAAGGTTTCCGATGTCGGACAGCCGAAGGCGAAACGGCATTTCATGATGCCGAACAAGGCCTTGTGGGCGCTCATCAGCATCAGTGTCTGTGTCAACCTGACGGAGGGCTCCATGACCGACTGGTCGTCGGTATACATGAAGGAAGTGGTGTCCGTACCGGAGTATATGACAGGATGGGGTTTTTCCGTTTATGCATTCTTCATGGCAAGCGGCCGGTTCATCGGGGATGCCTTCATCAACCGTTTCGGAAGCAGGAAAGTATTGGTGGCGGGCGGGCTTATGGTGTCGGCCGGGTTGGCGGTCATCGTGCTGCTGCCCTTTCCGTCGTCGGTCCTGGTGGGTTTTGCCATGGTCGGGTTCGGGGTGTCCACCGGTTCACCGGTATTGTATGCCGCCGCTTCCAAGGTGCCGGGCATGGCGAAAGGAGCGGGTTTGGCGACGATGAATACCTTCGCGATGATCGGCTTCATGGGCGGGCCTGCCCTCATCGGCTGGCTGGCCCGCTGGTTCGGGTTGTCCGTATCTTTCGCCTTTATCCTGCTGGTCGCCGTTTTCTGGTCGTGGAGAGCCTACGTGCTTGGCAAGGATGAATTCCAGGCGGACGGCGGCGAGGCGGCAGGTTGAATCTGCAACGGTCAATGGTCGCGGCCGATACACGACTGATCGGCGAACGCGAAGAACTTACGGATGATCTCCCCTTTCAGGGGGGTGTTGCCATTGAACAACACCCCGATCCCGAGTTTACGGTGCCGGTCCAAGGCAATCTCCGCGTGGTAATTGTTGACGAATCCCCCGTGGTAGGCGATCGTATCGGATCCATGGACCAGGACGCGCCATCCCAGGCCGTAATAGGCCTGGTCCCTGGGAATCCAGCCGGGCAGGATGGGCCTTTCCGCCCCGGTACTGACCACCGGCCGGAAAACCTGCCGCAGGGCGGCTTCATCGATGAGCGCTTGTCTTTCCCCCAGCAACAGCAACAACCATGCGCCCATATCGGAAATACTGAGGTTCATGCCGCCGGAAGAGACCAGGGAGTAATATTTGTCCGAGATGGACTGCGGCAGGTATCCTGTACCGACCGGTACGTGCGGAAGGGCACTATCCTTGGAAGCGAGAAGGCCGGCCTTGGTACAGGAAGCATCCTGCAGGCGACCGGGCTCCAGGATGAATTGCCGCAGCAAGGCGGTATAACTTTGTCCGGTGGCATTTTCAAGCACGGGCTCAATGATGGAAAATACGGCATTTTGATAACGGTGCTGTGTGCCTTCCCGGAAGTAAAGGGGCGTGAAAGGGAGGTGTTCGCGAACGATGGTGCCCAAGTCCAGCCCTTGTTCCACGAGCAGGTCGAAGGCATGATACGGCAGACCCGTAGCATGCGAAAGGAGATGCCTGACTTGTATCCGGGTCGCCTGTGCGCTGTCGCTGAGCATGAATTCCGGATAGTGGGACCGGACGGGGTCTTCCCAGCCGAGCCGCCCCTGGCCGACCAGGATGGCGGTCAACACCCCTGCGAACCCCTTGGACAGCGAGCCGACCCGAAAGACGGTATGGGCACCGACCGGCCGGCAGGACAAGGCGGATTCGACACCGTAACCTTTGCGCAGGATGACCTGTCCATCGGCGACCAATACGACGGCGGCGCCGGGCGGGCCTTCCCGGTCGAAGACCGGTTCGAAGTAGGTTTCGAACCGGTTCGCCAAGGCGACCAACGCTGGGTCCGGCTCGTTCTCCATGGGAAGGGAAGGTTCCGCCTCAGGTCCTGTGGTGGAACAGGCAGACAGGAGGACCAGGGCAAGAATGGCTGACCGAATGGCACACACTCCTTTTTCCGGCGCAAACAGTCGGGATCGGCGGCGATCCGTCCGGTTGCTACCGGATTGCTGCCGCGGGGCCGAAGGGCGTATGCATGTGCCGGCCGGACAGGAATCGGTCATCGGTTGGTCCATGTGGTGGTTTTGTGCGAGTTGGGTTCCCGGATCCGGGACAGTTCCTGCAGGTGATGATGCAAGGCGACGGCAGCGGCGATTTCCGCCGTTTGGGCGGTAGCGGCCGTCAGAAGGTGGGCATGGAAGTGTCGATCGATGAAATGGGTATCGAAATCGCCTTGTCGGAAGGCGGGGTGCTCGAGTACGAAGCGTCCGAAGGGGAGGGTAGTGGGGACGCCTTCCAACCGGAAGGCGGCGATGGCATCCAATAGCCGTTGGATCGCCGCTGCCCGGGAGGGGCCGTGGGCACAGAGTTTTCCGAGCAAGGGGTCGTAATGGACGGGTACTTCCATTCCCTGGCGGTAACCGTCGTCGAGCCGGATACCTGCTCCGGTAGGAGGCTGGTAGGTGGTCAGGAATCCTGTGGCGGGAAGGAAATTCTCCCGGGGATCCTCCGCACAAATCCGCAGTTCGATGGCGTGGCCGCTTATGTCCAGGTCTTCCTGCGAAAAGGAAAGCGGTTCCCGACGGGCGATGCGGATCTGTTGCTCCACCAGGTCGATCCCAGTAATCAGTTCCGTCACGGGGTGTTCCACCTGCAGGCGGGTATTCATCTCCAGGAAGTAGAACCGGCGGTCCTTGTCCACCAGGAATTCAACCGTACCGGCACCCTCATACCGGCAGGCTTCCGCCACCTGTACGGCTGCTGCACCCATCGCCGCCCGGACGGCAGGCGTCAGGAAGCTGCTCGGGGCTTCCTCGATGACCTTTTGGTGCCGGCGCTGGATGGAGCATTCCCGTTCGAACAGGTGCACCACCCGGCCGTATTGGTCGGCCAGGACCTGCACTTCTATGTGTCGGGGGGATTCGATGTATTTCTCCAGGAATACCGCGCCGTCGCCGAAAGCGGAAGTGGCTTCGCTGACGGCCCTGGCCATTTGTTCCGGCAGCTCGGCGGCATTCCGGACCACCCGCATCCCCTTGCCGCCACCGCCGGCAGAAGCCTTTATAAGAACCGGGTAACCAATTGATTCGCATATTTCCGCAGCCACTTGCGGATCGGTCACGGCATGGTCCGTTCCAGGTACCATCGGGATTTGGAAGGCCTTTACCGCATTTTTGGCAGCAATTTTGCTACCCATCGTCCGAATGGAAGAAGGTGAAGGGCCGATGAATGTCATGCCTGCCTGTCGGACAGCGGCGGCGAAGGCGGCATTCTCACTGAGGAAGCCGTATCCCGGATGGATGCCGTCCACTTGTAAGGCTTGTGCGGCGGCGATAATTCGATTGCCATCCAGGTAAGATTGGGCGGAAGGAGCCGGACCCACGTGGACCGCTTCATCCGCCATCATCACATGCGGTGCATCCCTGTCTACCGTGGAATATATCGCCACGGTCCTGATGCCCATCCGTTTCGCCGTACGCATGATCCGGCAAGCTATTTCCCCTCTGTTGGCTACCAGTATCTTCTCCATGTCAGGTTTCGTTTGGTCGGTGGGCGTCCGGCCGATAAGCCCCTGGTCACCCTGACCCACGGGCAGTATCCGCGCCGCCATACACCGCTATGCCAAATGGCCGGTCTGTAAGAAAGTTCATGCTTGCCCGTCCGGCAGCCGAAAATGACGATAATTCCGGCAATCCGCCGCTTGCTGACCATGCCATTTTTTCTTTTGGAAAGGGCAAATTTAGCGAAACGAAGGAGCGTCTTGGCGTTCCTTTTTGGAAAAGTATTTTGAAAAAACGTTTTACAGGCTGATAATGAATTAATTGCGACTGTAAAAAGCTTGTTTTTTTCGAACAAAAGCAGTGCTGGAACGTTTTTCTGCAAGATATTGCTACACATTCAATCACTGCTCGGAGAAGGACCGGCGCCATGGGGTGTCCGGAACAACCAGTATGCGGGGAACGCTTGCACCCATGCTATTGAGATATGAAAAGAGAAGTTCGGCGCGGCATTCACGCTCCTGCCCCGACGAACGGACGGTTCGGCCGTCCACTGTGACAAACTACATCCCATGAATAAGCTGAAATCACTTACCTTGGTAGGCATCCTGGGCCTGTCCTCCATATTGCTCCATAACTTTACCGTCTATCGGGTCGTCGGGGTGGAGGCTCCCGCCGACTCCCGGTTGGAAAGCACCCATGCGGAGACGCATTTCAACGGCAAGCGCAAGGAGGCGGATGTCCTGCCTTTCCTATTCACGCCGTCCGTACTTCCGCAAGGTGCGGTTCCCCCGCTCACGGAGGCGGTGACCATCGGCCTTCGTCATCAGCTGGAGGCATTGGACAGGAAAGGCGCGCGGTTCCTTCGGAACGCGGACATCCCCTCGGCCGATCCGGATGGGCTCCGACGGGTGATATCCATGTTGTTGGATACAACCTTGGCAGCGGGAGTCGATCTTTCGAGCGAATTGGAAGCCTGGCAGGTTTGGGGAGAAGACAGACGGGGGCATGTTTATTTCACCGGATACTATACGCCCACCCTGAAAGTCCGTCGCGTTCAAGATGCGAAATACAAATATCCGATTTATGCCTTCCCTTCCGATTGGGAGGGACCCTTGCCCAATCGGGAAGCGATCGACGGAAAGGGGGTCCTGTCGGGCATGGGCCTGGAGATCGCCTACGCATCCGACCCTTTCGATATATACGTGATGCAGCTTCAGGGATCCGGTACGGTGGAATTCGTCGACACGCACGAGCGCAGGTTGTTCCGTTATGCCGGGCAAAACGGACATCCGTACCGCAATATCCAGAAATTCTTCCGCAACCGGAAAGACCTGGGCATCCGCAATCTTTCCATGGACGGCATCCGGCGGTTCGCGGAGGAAAATCCCGATTTGCGCGACAGTATCCTTTTCCACAACCCATCCTATACCTTTTTCACCGTCAAGGCGGGCATGGTCAAAGGTGCGGCGGAAGTGCCCTTGATCGACGGGGTGTCCATTGCAGCGGATCCCCGGCATTTTCCGATAGGCAGCGTCTTGTTGGCGGAGGTTCCGGTCACGGACCGGAAAGGCCGTCTCACCCATCACGAATACCGCATCTTGTTGCCGCAGGACGTAGGGGGCTCCATCAAGGGGGCCGGTCATATCGACCTGTATTGCGGAAAAGGGGATTATGGACGCAAACAGGCCTCCACCCTCCACCATTACGGGAGGATATGGTTGCTCCTGCCCAAGACGGGCGGACAGTTGGCCATGGTTCCGTGACCGGCTCCCGGTCCGACCGATAACATATATGGGCAGCTTGCGCCGGTTTCCGACCGGTCCCGGTCATGGTGACCGGAACCATCCGGCGTAGCCGTCCTGATCCGGCATTTCTTCCTACCGATTTTTTTTTCCTCGTATTTCCATCCGGAAAGTACCTCGCCGGGGTTTTGCCATCGGACGAAAACATATATATTTAAGCCCGCCACCTACAAGCCTCCGCCTGCTGCGCCCTTCATCGGGTTGACCAGCTTGCGCGGAATCCGGGCCGGTCGCGCGCAGCCCGTCGAAGGGCCGGAAATGACCCGGAGCGGGAGGTGTAAGTAGCTGCAGGACAACGGCAGGGCCGGAACCATACGCCCGGTCCGTTGCGGTCGGCGGATTTTTCAAACCAGATGGAGTCATGAGGGATCAGATCAGGGGAAGTTACAGCGCCGCCACCCGATTCCGGTGGGGAGGCCTCCTATGTGGGCTTGTGGTATGGTTGGCATTGGGGGGGTGTGACAAGCAGGGTGGGAATTGGTTTCCCAAGTCGGCGTCCACCGCTTTTCCGGGCGTGGACAGCCAGGAGATAGCGGTGCTGTTGTCATCCATGACGACAGCCGAAAAAATTGGTCAGTTGTTGGTATGGAACCCGGTGGTCAGCACGCCGGCCTTGCAGGACAGCATGTTGGCAGCTGTCCGATGCGGCAGCATCGGGGGGGTGTTCCTGCGGGAGCTCACCTTGGATACCTACTTTGCCAGGCACGACAGTTTGGTTGCCGCAGCCCGGATACCCTTGTTTTTCGGTACCGACGAGGGTGTATCGTTGCATCGGCTTTTTACGGATGCGGTGGTATTTCCGCAGGCGGTGACCATGGCCTGCATCGATTCGGCGGCCTTGCGCAAGACCATGGAGTCGCATCTTGTTTCCCAATGTAAGGCGCTGGATATCAATTTAGTGTTGACGGAGGACCTGTTGGCGGCCCAGTGGTCACCACCCTATGGTCCGCTGCCTGGGGCGGTCGGCTTGAAAGCGGGACCTTCGGCACGCACGGTGGCGGCCTTCCACCGGGAAGGAATCGCGTTGGTCGCCTCCCTTGGGGAAACCGGTGAGCCGGATTCCGTTTGGCGGGAAACGCTGCCTGGGTGGAAGGACCGGACGGACGCCGGTCTGTCGGGTCTAGGCATGAAGGCGGGGTCGGACGTGCCGCCGGAAGACATATTTGCCGGATACCGCAATGCCGTGGGCTTTGACGGTCTTCGGGTGGTGGATATGCGCGCCCTGGAGGACAAGGCACCGCAGCTGTTCCTGCAAGGGGACCTTTTTCTCACCGATCGGCCGGCGCAGGTTTATTCCACTTGGCGGACGATGCTATCCGAGGGCGAGCTTCCGATGGAGGCCTTGGACGAGCGCGTATTTCGAATCCTCCAGGCGAAGGCCTGGCATTGGGGGGGACGGCTGCCACTGGTGGTGCGGGAAACGGCGGGACGGGAGCAGGGGCTGGATGCGGAGCCGTATGTCCGGCTGGTCGGCCACAAGCAGGGAGTCGCCGTTGCGCCCCGGCTGGTGGCCGACAAGCGGGCGCGGCGGATCTTGGACCCGGCCCGGCGGGAAGCGTTGGGTGCTTACTTTCGGGCGGAGGAGTGGCCGTATTTTGCGGCCGGATTGTTTGCCCGGTCGGTGGTCCTGGTGCGGGATGCCGGCGGGCGTGTTCCGTTTCAGGACCTTCGGCAGCGCAGCTTCCGGGTATTGGGTTTTTCGGAAACCCCGTTCCGGCACTTCGGTGCAGCCTTCATGAAATATGCCGATCCGGAGGAAATGCACTTCACGCCGGTGGATTCTTGCTGGAAAGGGCTGGAGCCCGGATATCTGCCCGGCGGCATACGGCCGGATGAGGTAGTGGTGGTGGTCATGGATGCAACCTCATTCGAAGGGAATGACGAGGTGCTGACGGAGCGGATCAATTCGTTGGCATGCCAGGGGTCGGTGGTGGTGGTGCATTTCGGTTCGGCGGCGCACTTGCCGCTATTGGATCCGTCGGTGGCCGTCATCCAGGCCTTCGAGCGGAATGAGACCACGGAGAAATACTGCGCGCAAATCCTGTTCGGCGGCGACCGTCCATCCGGGGTATTGCCCGTGGACCTGTCGGGTACCTTGACGCGAGGAACAGGGCTGCATCCGCCTCCCGTGCGCCTGGGATACACCGATCCGCGTGATGCGGGAATCCGGCCGGAGAAGTTGGTGGGCATACACGCCGTTGTATCGGCAGCCATCGGCAAAGGGGTGTTTCCGGCCTGTCAGGTGTTGGTGGCACGACACGGGAAAGTGGTCTTTTCCGAAGGATTCGGGCATCACACCTACGACCGACGGCGTTGGCCGGCGGTACGGACGGATGATTTGTTCGACATTGCGTCGATTACGAAAGTGGGGGCGACGACCTTGGCGATGATGCGATTGGTGGACACCCGGCAGCTGGACCTGTCCACCCGGCTGGGATTGTATCTTCCGGAGGCTGTCCGCCGGCCGGTCGGCAATATCCGTTTGCGCGATTTGATGCTGCACAATTCCGGCCTGCAAGCGCAAATGCCCATCGGCAAGTTATACAACTATCGGCAGGTTCCTTCCAAGGGATGTAACAATTATTTCTGCCGGACCCGACGCGGGGCTTATCAGGTGAAGATTGCGGACGGACTGTACATGCGTCGGGATTACCGGGACAGCATCCTGCGCCGGGTATACCGGTTGCCCGTCTACAAGCCGCGTTTCCGGTACAGCGATGTCAATTATTTCCTGTTGCAGCAGTTGGTGGAGCGGGAATCCGGGCTTGGATTGGACGAATTCCTGGAAAGCGAGCTTTACGGACCGCTCGGATTGCGTCACCTGACTTACCATCCCTTGGAAAGGTTCAGCAAGCGCCGGATATTGCCGACCGAACAAGACAAACGTTGGCGGAAAACCCTGGTACACGGCCATGTACATGATCCGGCGGCCGCCCTGATGGGTGGGGTGGGCGGAAACGCAGGTTTGTTTTCCAATGCGGAAGACCTCGCCGTCCTGTGCCAGCTCTTGCTCAACGGGGGTACCTACGGCGGGCGTTCGTATTTCCGTCCGGAGACCGTTTCCCAATTTACTGCGGCGAGTTACGGGAATCACCGGGGCTTGGGATTCGATACCCCGGCGCAGCGCAAGTACCCCAGTTATTCCCGTCATGCCGCGCGAAACAGTTACGGACATACGGGGTTTACCGGCACCTGCTTCTGGGTGGATCCGAAAGAGGAGCTGATCTATATTTTTCTTTCCAACCGGGTGCACCCGAGTGCGCAAAACACCAAGATCTTTACGGAAGCAACCCGGGGCCGGGTCCATGAGATAATTTACGACGCGCTGGACACTTATCATCCGGCCTTGCCGGAACCTCCGCAGGAAAGCTGGGAAGAAACCGCCGATTGAGAGCGGTTCGGTCCGCCGCTTGTTACACACCTTCCCACGATAAGGACTAAATCGAATATTTTGATTGCAAGGTTCACATGATTGTATAAAAACGTAAGCTGCGCATAACCAAGGGGTCTTGATTGCGCTTCCCGCCTTTTGGACAGGACGGCCGGCGGCGCGCCCAAGCGCGCCGCCGG